>NZ_JBEZLQ010000004.1:412434-575072 GCF_040652235.1 Streptomyces sp. NPDC048277 | reverse complement strand
ATCTGGCGTTGACTTTTGGCACGCTGTTGAGTTCTCAAGGAACGGTCGCTTCCTTTGTACTCACCCTCTCGGGCTTTCCTCCGGGCTTCCCTTCGGTGTTCCAAACTCTATCAGTGTTTTTCCGGCCCCCTGACCACCGTCCCGCAGACATGCGGAAGGTGATCCCGAGTTAGGATCTGACGAGTTTGGGTGCTGCCGAGTGAGGACGCTTTATCGCGCCGCTCGGTCTCAAGCAGGAGTACGACTGTACACGGACCCTCGAAGGCCGTGCAAATCCATTGGGCTGGTGGTCTAGACCACTAGCTGGTAGCTTCCATGCGGAACCGCCACTTCATATGACATACGCTGCTGCTCAGTGCGCCGTCCGGGACAGGCAGTGACGGCCCGAAAGCAGCTCCACTCCTGGGAGGCTTCCCATGACCACCGTGACGTCCCCGCTCGCAGGACGTGCCATCGGACTGGCCGCCGTGCCTGATCCGGTCTTCTCCGGGGCCATGGTCGGCCCGGGTACAGCCATCGACCCCACGCGTGAGCCTTCCGAGGTCGTGGCCCCCGTGGACGGAGTCATCGTCTCCCTGCACCCGCACGCGTTCGTCGTCGTGGACGAGAGTGGGCACGGAGTGCTCATCCACCTCGGTATCGACACCGTGCAGCTCAACGGCCAGGGTTTCGAACTCCTCGTCAACAAGGGCGACACCGTGACCCGCGGCCAGGGCGTCGTGCGCTGGAACCCGGCCGAGGTCGAGGCCGCCGGCAAGTCCCCGGTGTGCCCCGTCGTGGCCCTGGAGGCCACGGCCGACTCCCTCTCCGAGGTCCGCGAGAGCGGTGACGTGAAGGCCGGCGACAGCCTCTTCGCCTGGAACTGACTCGTCTGTATAGGACGACCACTGCGCCGTGCCGTCGGCTGACGGAGAACGCGGCGACCACGACAACCATCGCGGCGGCGGGACCCGCCGCACTATCGGAGACGGGTGAGATGGAGACAACGCTGCGAGGCGTCGGCGTGAGCCACGGTGTGGCGATCGGCGAGGTTCGGCACATGGGAACGGCGGTGCTGGAGCCGCCTGCCAAGCAGATCCCGACGGAAGAGGCGGAGCGCGAGCAGGGGCGGGCCCGTCAGGCTGTCGATGCGGTGGCGGCCGACCTGATGGCGCGCGGCAACCTGGCCGGCGGTGAGGCCCAGGCCGTGCTCGAGGCGCAGGCCATGATGGCCCAGGACCCCGAGCTGATGGCCGATGTGGAGCGACGGATCGCCGTCGGCAGCACCGCCGAGCGTGCCGTGTACGACGCGTTCGCCGCGTACCGCGAGCTGCTGGCCGGAGCCGGTGAGTACCTCGCCGGCCGGGTGGCCGACCTGGACGATGTGCGGAATCGTATCGTCGCCCGCCTGCTCGGGGTTCCGATGCCGGGTGTCCCGGACAGCGACGAGCCGTACGTGCTGGTCGCCCGGGACCTGGCGCCGGCCGACACGGCGCTGCTGGACCCGACGCTGGTGCTCGGCTTCGTGACCGAGGAGGGCGGGCCGACCAGTCACAGCGCGATCCTGGCGCGGGCGCTCGGAGTGCCGGCCGTGGTGGCGCTGCCGGGTGCCGGTGAGCTCGCCGAGGGCACGGTGATCGCCGTCGACGGCAGCACCGGCGACATCTTCGTGAACCCGAGTGCGGAGAAGAAGGCCGAGCTGGCGGCCGCGGCCGCCGAGCGCAAGGCCGCGCTGGCCGCTTCGACCGGCCCGGGCGTCACCGCGGACGGACACAAGGTGCCGCTGCTGGCCAACGTGGGCGGGCCGGCCGATGTGCCGGCGGCGGTCGAGGCCGGTGCCGAGGGCGTCGGTCTGTTCCGTACCGAGTTCCTGTTCCTGGACGACAGCAAGAACGCTCCTTCCGAGGAGAAGCAGGTCGAGGCCTACCGTCAGGTGCTCGAGGCGTTCCCGGAGGGCCGGGTCGTCGTGCGTGTGCTGGATGCGGGTGCCGACAAACCGCTGGACTTCCTGACTCCGGCGGACGAGCCGAACCCGGCACTGGGCGTGCGTGGTCTGCGGACGCTGCTCGACCACCCGGATGTGCTGCGCACCCAGCTGACGGCGCTGGCCAAGGCGGCCGAGGGGCTGCCTGTCTACCTCGAGGTCATGGCGCCCATGGTGGCCGACCGTGCCGATGCCAAGGCGTTCGCCGACGCCTGCCGTGAGGCGGGGCTGCGGGCCAAGTTCGGCGCGATGGTGGAGATTCCGTCGGCCGCGCTGCGGGCGCGCTCCATCCTCCAGGAGGTCGAGTTCCTGTCGCTGGGCACGAACGACCTGGCGCAGTACACCTTCGCCGCGGACCGTCAGGTGGGTGCGGTGGCCCGGTTGCAGGACCCGTGGCAGCCGGCGCTGCTCGACCTGGTCGCCCTGTCCGCGGAGGCGGCGAAGGCCGAGGGCAAGAGCTGTGGTGTGTGTGGTGAGGCCGCGTCCGATCCGCTGCTGGCCTGTGTGCTGACGGGTCTGGGTGTCACCTCTCTCTCCATGGGTTCGGCGTCGATTCCCTATGTGCGGGCGACGCTGGCCAAGTACACGCTGGCCCAGTGCGAGCGGGCCGCGTCGGCCGCGCGTGCCACCGACAGTGCGGACGAGGCGCGTGCGGCGGCTCAGGCGGTGCTGTCCGGCGAGTAGCCGGGTGCGGCCGTGATCGGCTGTCTTTCCAGGGGCGCTCCACCTGTGGGTGGGGCGCCCCTGGTGTGTTCAGTGGTGGTGGCCCGATGGGGTGTCCTGATCGCCGAGGTCGGGAGGCGTGCAGTAGTCGACGTCGGACTCCGGGGAGATCAGCTCGCCGGATTCGATGTCGGTGCAGTAGGCGTCGAAGACCTCGCCGGCGGTGAGGGGCGCGAGGCCGTCGCCGCGCAGTCGCCAGCCGTAGACGCGGTCGGCGGTGCCGGGGGCGCTGGTGCGCATCACGAGGCCGCCGGGGCTGCGGGTGGCGAGGCCGAGGGCGAGGACGCTCGTGAATTCGAGGGCTTCGGCTTCGTCGAGGTGTGTGGTGCCTTCGCTGTCCTGGTCGGCGTGGAGGACGGTGACGAGGGTTTCGGGTGGTCCGGAGACGCTGCACACGAGGTGCCGGTCGCCTGGCGGGGCGGTGTCGAGGATGCGGGTGAGGAGGTGGGAGGCGCGGGTGAAGGCGGCGCGTCCGACGTCCTCGCCGCAGGTGGGGCAGGGGCCGAGGCGGGCGAGCAGGGTGCTGGCGTACTCCCAGGTGGCCTGGCGTACCGCCTCGTCGACGAGGACGGGGACGAGGTCGGTGAGGGGTCGGCCGTCGTAGGGGACGGTGGCGCCGGTGGCCGCGAGGTCGGCGGTGAAGCGGGTGCGGCTCGCGGGGGCGTCCGGGTCCAGTCCGGTGTCCGTGCAGAACTCGGCGTATTCCTCGGGGTCGAAGAGGGCGAGTGTGGTGTGGGTGCCCTCTGCCGCGCGGGTCCTGAGGAGGGCTTCGATCTGCCTCAGGTAGGTGGGATGGTCGTCGAAGGTGAAGGTGCGGTAGCGCCGCATGGCGCGGAAGTCGTGTTCGTCGGTCAGCAGGCCGATGGTGCCGGCGATTTCGCGGCGCAGGACGCGTCGCATGGTCCGGTGGTCGGTGTGCGCCATGGTTCCCCCTGTGAGCGGTCGATCAATGCTCACTCACAGTAACCGGCACCACTGACAATCAGGGGTGCGGCAGCCGGTCGCGGATCAGGCGATGCCGAATTGCGCAGGTCAGGGCGATGGGAGTCGGCCACGGTCCGGGACGGTGACGGGGGTTCGCCGCAGCGCAGGGTGAGAATCGCGGTCGCGGCGAACGAGCACGCGTCGCCCGCCAGGAGCCGGCGGTAGGCGGTGGTGGTGTCCAGGGCGAGGGCCGCCAACGGCCTGCGGTCGTACGGCTGGTGGGTGGCGGCGGGGGCGCGGTTCCGGCTGTCGGCGGGGCCGGGTGTGCGGATCTCTACCGTCGGGCTGGAGCCCGTCGACGCGGTGCGGCCGGCCTCGGACTTGGCCGCCGTGCTGGGTGAGTCCGAGGCCACCTGTGGAGGGTGAACGCGCCCGCCTTCCGAGGGGGTCAGCCGCGTTTGCGGGCCAGTTCCTCGTAGAAGCTCAGCAGGTCGAGGTTGTCGATGGATCCGGGGTTGACGGCCTTCTCCAGCGGTGTGCCCTGGAGCAGGCGCTTGACGGGGACCTCGATGCGCTTGCCGGTGAGGGTGTGCGGGACGCCGGGGACCTCGATGATCTCGTCGGGGACGTGACGTGGCGAGAGCTGTTCGCGGATGGCCCGCTTGATGCGGTCCAGCAGGGCGTCGTCGAGGGCCGCGCCCGGGGCGAGTTGTACGAAGAGGGGCATCCAGTAGCCGCCGTCGGGCTGCTCGATGCCGATGACGAGGGACTCCTTGATCTCGGGAAGGCGCTCGACGACCTCGTAGATGTCGGCGGAGCCCATCCGTACGCCCTGGCGGTTGAGCGTGGAGTCGGAGCGGCCGTGGATGATCACGGAGCCGCGCGAGGTGAGGGTGATCCAGTCGCCGTGCCGCCAGACGCCGGGATACATGTCGAAGTAGCTGTCGTGGTAGCGGCTGCCGTCGGGGTCGTTCCAGAAGCGGATCGGCATCGAGGGCATGGGGTTGGTGACGACCAGTTCGCCGACCTCGTCGACGACGGGTCTGCCGCTGGGGTCCCAGGACTGGAGGTCGGTGCCGAGGCCGGGCGCCTGCAGTTCGCCGGTGTACACCGGGAGGGTGGGCACGGCGCCCGCGAAGCAGGAGCACACGTCGGTGCCGCCGCTGACGGAGGCGATCCAGAGGTCGGCGCCGCTGTCCGCGAACTCGTCGTGCAGCCAGCGGAAGCCGTCGGGCGGCAGGGGCGAGCCGGTGGTGGCGACGCACTGGACGCGCGCGAGGTCGAAGTCGCGGGCGGGGTGCACGCCGGCCTTCCGGCAGGCCATCACGTACGCGGCGGAGGTGCCGTAGAGGGTGGCTCCGGTGCGTTCGGCGACGCGCCACTGGGCGCTGATGTCCGGGTAGCCGGGGCTGCCGTCGTACAGGACGATCGTGGTGCCCGTGAGGAGGCCGGAGACGAGGAAGTTCCACATCATCCAGCCGGTCGAGGTGTACCAGAAGAAGCGGTCCTCGGGGCCGAGGTCGCAGTGCAGGCCGAGCTGTTTGAGGTGTTCGACCAGGATGCCGCCCTGGGACTGGACGATGGCCTTGGGCAGGCCGGTGGTGCCGGAGGAGTAGAGCACCCAGAGGGGGTGGTCGAACGGGACCGGTTCGAATGCGGGCTCGGTGTCGGCGGCGGTCAGGGCCGACCATTCCAGGGCGCCTTCGGGGGCCGGGGTGCCGAGCAGCGGGATGTGGACGACGGCGCGCAGGGTGGGCAGTTCGCGGCGGAGTTCGGCGACGATCTCGCGGCGGTCGTGCTCCTTGCCGCCGTAGCGGTAGCCGTCGACGGTGAACAGGACGACGGGTTCGACCTGCTGGAAGCGGTCCAGGACGCTGCGGGCGCCGAAGTCGGGGGCGCAGGAGGTCCAGACGGCGCCCACGGCGGCGGCGGCGAGGAGGGCGACGACGGCCTGCGGGATGTTCGGGAGGTAGCCGCTGACGCGGTCTCCCGGGCGGACGCCGAGGGCGCGGAGCTCGGTGGCCAGGGAGCCGACCTGGCGGCGGAGTTCGGCCCAGGTCACCGGGCGCGGTTCATGGGTCTCGTCGACGTACAGGAGGGCCGGTTCGTCCGCGCGGGTGGCGGCGGCGCGCAGGGCGTGTTCGGCGTAGTTCAGCCTCGCCCCGGGGAACCACTCGGCGCCGGGCATGGAGCGGTCGCCCAGCACGCGCGCGTAGGGGGTCGAGAACCGTACGTCGAAGAATTCCGTGACGGCTTTCCAGAAGGTGTCCAGGTGGTCGACGGACCAGCGGTGCAGGGCCGGGTACCCGCCCTCGGCGGGGGCTCCGTGGTGTTCTGCCGCCCAGGCCTGGAACGTGGTGATGTGTGCCTGGGCGATCCGTTCGGGATCGGGTTGCCAGAGCGGCTGGGGGTTCGCGGTCGACATGGGGCGGCTCCCGGGCTTCTGCGCTGGTGTGCGTCGGGCGCGCACGGGCTGGGGTGTGCGCGTGACGCGGCTGACAGGGACGATGCCATGTGATCGACTTCTACACCAGGGTGCGCTCCACATAGTCCGCGTCGTGAAGATGTGGTCCCAGCACGGGTGAACGGCAGTTGAACGGCACGCGCGTGTGGAGCGCTGAGTGGCAGGGTGAGCAGTATGGACGGTCGTGACCTGGTGCGTTCGGTGAGAGTGGTCGGTTCGAGCAAGGCGGCTCAGGGGTTGCGTACCGTACGGGCCGCGTGGCGCAGGAAGCGGATCGATGCCGCCGGACTGCCCGCGCGGGGGGCCGAGCGCGCCCGGGTGCCGGGGCCGGTGCGGGAAGCGGAGCCGGGGCCCGGGGGCGGGGTGCTCCGCTTCAGCCGGTCCGAGCTGCGGATCACGGTCGCCGTGAACGGGGCGGTGTTCTGGGGGTGGGACGGGGCCGGTCCCGAGCCGTCGTACGCGCTCGCGGGGCGCTGCCCGGAGCCGGATCCGCGGGCGGTCCTGGAGCCGGACACGGACGGCGGCTGGCGGGTCGTGGCGGAGCGGGTGACGATCAACATCTCGCGGCACGGCGCGGTGGAGGTGTGCACTCCGGGTGGCGTGATGCTCCGGCGGGATCTGCCGCCCCGGTGGTGGGAACCGGTGGGCGGGGGTACGGCGCGCTGGGTGCAGCGCTCGGAGGTGGCCGCGGACGCGCGGTTCTTCGGGCTCGGGGGGCGCGCCTCGGGTCCGCGGCTGCGCGACGGAACGTACCGGTTGTGGAACACCGATCCCGGACATGCGTTCGGGGCCGATGACGATCCGCTGTACATCACCATGCCCGTGCAGCTGGTGGTGGCGGACGCGGCCGCGCACCTGGTGTTCCACGACTCCACGTGGGACGGGACGGTGACGCTCCGGGAGGGTGCGGAGGGGGCGGGTTCCGGCCATGACCGGACCGGGCGGTGCGAGCTGCGGATGGACGGCGGTCCGCTGCGTTGCTGGGTGATGGTGGGCACCCCCGCGCGCGTGCTGCACACCTGGGCCTCGATCACGGGCGCGCCGGCGCTGCCGCCGGCCTGGGCGCTGGGCCATCACCACGCGCGCTGGGGCTTCGGCAGCGAGCGGGAGGTGCGGCGGATCGTCGCCGGTTACCAGGAGCGCGGTCTGCCGCTGGACGCCGTCCATCTGGACATCGACCACTACGACGCGCATCAGGTGTTCACCGTCGACCACGAGCACTTCCCGAAGCTGCCTTCGCTGGCCGAGGAGTTGCGGCGGGACGGGATCAGGCTGGTGTCGATCGTCGACCCGGCGGTGAAGGCCGAGCCGGGCAACGCGGTCCATGACGCCGGGACGGCCATCGACGCGTTCGTGCGCGACCCGTCGGGGCGGACGGTGGAGGGTGTGGTCTGGCCCGGCGAGTCCGTCTATCCCGACTTCACGCACGCGCGCGTGCGTGAGTGGTGGGGCGGGCTGTACGAGGAGCGGCTCAACGAGGGTTTCACCGGCTTCTGGCACGACATGAACGAGCCGACGTCCTTCAACGCCTTCGGTGAGTCGACACTGCCGCGCTCGGCACGGCACGCTCTGGAGGGGCGCGGCGGCGACCACCGGGAGGCGCACAACGTCTACGCGCTCTGCATGGCGCAGGCGGCCTACGAAGGGCTGCGCGAACTGGCGCCCCAGGAGCGGCCGTTCCTGTTCTCGCGCTCCGGCTGGGCCGGCATGCAGCGCTACGGGGGCACCTGGTCCGGTGACGTCGCCACCGGCTGGCCGGGGCTCCGCGCGTCCCTGTCGCTGGTGCTGGGGCTCGGGCTGTGCGGGGTGCCGTACTCCGGGCCGGACGTGGGCGGTTTCGACGGGAGTCCGTCGCCCGAGCTGTTTCTGCGCTGGTTCCAGCTGGGCGCCTATCTGCCCTTGTTCCGCACGCACGCGAGCATGCGCGCGGGGCGCCGGGAACCATGGGAGTTCGGGCCCGAGGTGCTGGAGCACGCGCGCGTGGCGCTCCTCGAACGGCAGCGCCTGCTGCCGTACTTCATGACGCTGGCCCACCTGGCCCGGCGGACCGGCGCGCCCTATGTGCGGCCCCTGTGGTGGGGCACGCCGGAGGACCGGGCGTTGCGCGACTGCGAGGACGCGTTCCTGCTGGGCGACGGTCTGCTGGTGGCACCGGTGCTGGATCCGGGCGCCGACCGGCGAGCCGTGCAGCTGCCGCGGGGGCGCTGGTACGACACGGTGACGGAGCAGGCGTACGAGGGGCCCGGGCAGGTGCTAGTCGATGCCCCGCTGTCACGGATTCCGGTGCTCGCGCGCGCGGGTGCCGTCCTTCCCGTGCGGGGCGAGGACGGCGGGACGCGGCTGGAGGTCTGGGCGCCCGTCCGGGGACGCACCGGCGGCGGGCTGCTCGTGCCGGACGCGGGCGACGGCTGGGACGAGCCGGAGATCGAGCGTTACGTCGCCCGCTGGGAGGGCCGACGGGTGGTGGTCCGGCGCGAGGGGGACAACGGCGTGAGCGAGCCGTCCCGCCCCGTGCAGATCAGGGGGCTGGGCTGAGCCGGCGGGCTCAGTAGCGGCCCTCGAACCACGCGCGTACGGCCACGCTGTGCAGCGGGAAGGCGAGTTCCTCGGGCCTGCGCAGCAGGTGCCAGCCCTCCGTCTCGTCCGTCGCGGCCGACGGCGGGAGGCCTTCGGCCGGGCGTTCCGGGAGAAGCCCGAACAGCAGCAGGTGCCCGTCGGGTGAGCTCATGGCGTCGACGAGGCGTACGTCGCGGGCGGCCGCGTCGATGCCCGTCTCCTCCTTGAGTTCACGGACGACGGCGTGCCGCCAGTCCTCGCGGTCGTCGACGTAGCCGCCGGGCAGCGCGGTGCCTCCGCGTGCGGGGGCGACGGTTCGGGTGATGACGACCAGGGCGGTGCCCTTCGTGTCGTACACGGGCTGGAGGGCGATCGCCACCGGCAGCGGGTTGCGGTAGGCGATGTGGCCGCAGGCCGGGCAGGTGCGCGGCCAGCCGGAGACTCCTGCTCCGTACGACGCGCCGCAGCTCGAACAGTGCAAGCCCGGAGCGGAGTTGGCAATTGGGTGCTGATTTTCGGACACGCGCGGACTTTATCCGATCACGGGAACGACGTCTCACGGTCAGGGGAACGCCTCCTTCCGGAAGTGAATCGACGCCGACGCCCAGGAAATCGACACCAACGGCCAGGAAGCGGACAGGGAGACGTCACCCACGGGCGCGGCCTGCCCAATTCCGGCAGCCCGTGGCACACTTCTGACGTTCCGTCAGATCCTGTCCTGGAGGAGCTTTGTCGCGTACACGCATGCCTGCGGTCGACGGCTGGTTCACGGGCGAAGGGGACGAGTTCCGGCTCCTGGGCACCCGCTGTGCGGCCTGCACCTCGGTCTTCTTCCCCCGCGAGGACGCCCACTGCCGCAACCCCGGATGCGCGGGCGGCGACCTGGAGGAGGTCCCGCTCTCCCGCCGCGGGCGGATCTGGTCGTACACCGACAGCAGATACCGGCCGCCGTCACCCTATGTGAGCGATCCGGAACTTCCGTGGGAGCCGTACGCGTTGGTCGCTGTGGAGCTGGAGTCCGAGCGGATCGTGGTGCTGGGACAGGCGGTTCCCGGGATCACCGTCGCCGATCTGACGGTGGGCATGGAGGTCGAGGTCGTCCCCGGGGTGCTGGGCGAGGACGCGGAGACGACCTGGACGACCTGGCACTTTCGGCCGACAGGAGGGGCGGCATGACGGCGGACGTGGCGGTGCTCGGCGTGGGCATGCACCCCTGGGGCAAGTGGGGGCGGAGCTTCGTCGAGTACGGGACGGCGGCGGCCCGCGCGGCGCTCGCGGACGCCGGACTGGAGTGGCGGGACGTCGGCTCGATCGTGGGCGCGGACACGGTGCGTGGCGGATATCCCGGCTATGTCGCGGGCGCGACCTTCGCCAAGGCGCTGGGCTGGCAGGGCGCGCGGGTCGCGAGCGTGTACGCCGCGTGCGCGTCCGGGGCCCAGGCGGTCGCCGCGGCGCGGGCGCAGATCCTGGCGGGGCTCGCGGACGTGGTGCTCGTGGTGGGCGCGGACGCGGCCCCCAAGGGCTTCTTCCGGCCCGCCGGAGGAGACCGCCCCGACGATCCCGACTGGCTGCGCTTCCGGCTGCTGGGGGCGACGAATCCGACGTACTTCGGGCTGTACGCGCGTCGGCGGATGGCGGTGTTCGGGGACACCCCGGAGGACTTCGCGCTGGTCAAGGTGAAGAACGCGGCCCTCGGGGCACTGAATCCGTACGCCCGCTACCGCAAGCGGGTCACCGCCGAGGAGGTGGCCGCCTCCCAGGTGGTCGCCGATCCGCTGCGGCTGCTGGACATCTGCGCGACCTCCGACGGCGGCGCCGCGCTGGTGCTGTCGAGCCTGGACTTCGCGCACCGGCACGGAGTGGCACGGCCGGTGCGCATCCGCGCGGTGTCCACGGTCACGCCGCGCTATCCGAGCACCGTCCTCGACCTGCCGGACATCGCCACGGACTCGGCGGCGGCCGTGGCGCCCCCGGGCGAGTCGTTCCGTGCGTCCATCGCCCGGGCCGCCTACGAGGAGGCGGGCATCGGCCCCGAGGAGCTCTCCCTCGCGGAGGTCTACGACCTCTCCACCGCCCTGGAGTTGCAGTGGTACGAGGATCTCGGGCTGTGCGGCGAGGGTGAGGCGGCGAAGCTGCTGCGCGAGGGCGCGACGGCGCCGGGCGGCCGCACACCGGTCAACGCCAGCGGTGGGCTCGCCTCCTTCGGAGAGGCGGTGCCGGCCCAGGCGATCGCTCAGATATGCGAGCTGACCTGGCAGTTGAGAGACACGGCGGGTGACCGGCAGGTGGCGCACGCGCGCGTGGGGATCACCGCCAACCAGGGGCTGTTCGGACACGGCTCGTCCGTGATAGCGGTGCGCTAGCGGGACGGGTGTGACAGGAGGGTTTCCACACCCCGTGCCACCACCCCGGAATGGTGCGTGAACGTCTTATGAACTGCCCTTGGGCGTACGCCGGTGGAGTCATCATGCTCCCGTGCGCTCATGGACGGATGCTCTCCGTTTCGCCTTCCAGCCGGTGGTCAATCTGACGACCGGCGGGATCGCCGCACTGGAGATCCTCGCCCGGCCCGAGACCGGCGACATCCTCGCCGAAGCCCGCCGAGACCCCGAACTCGACGGCAGACTGGCCGTGCTGGCCCTGCGCGCGGCGGCTCGCAAGGAGACGCTCCTGCCGCTGCACATCAACGTCTTCGCGGCCACGCTCGCCGACCTCGGCGGCATCGGCCCGCTGCCCGAGGCCGTCCGCGAAGCCGGACGGATGCCCTGGGAGGTGACCCTGGACATCGTCCCGCCGTACACGCACGTACCGCAGCGGGCCCTGCTGGAGGCCGTGGCGACGCTGCGCGGCCAGGGCTTCCGGATCAGCGCCGACGGCATCGGCGACGGGGACGTGCCGCTGCGGCTGCTCACCGACCTCTCCCCCGACCTGATCAAGCTCGACGCCTCGCTGCTCGGCCGCCCGGCCGCGGTGCGGGCGATGCGGACCCTGTCCGAGGAGCTGGGCGCCCTGGTGGCCGTCGAGGGCGTGGAGACGGAACTGCAGCACGCGGCGGCGTTGGCGGCCGGGGCACAGCTGGCCCAGGGCGAGCTGTTCGCGCCGCCGGCCCGGATCCCGGTGGCGGAGGTATACGTTCCGCCGCACTCCCCCGCCGGCGTGCCGCCACCACGGTCCGGGCCGTCCGTGCGGGAGTTCATCCGGCCCGCCGCGCTGCTGCCGGTCACCGCGTCCGCGTTGCAGGTGCGCGCCCTGCTGACCGGTTCCCCGGACGTCTCCGGCGTCCTCCTGGTGGACCAGACGGGCGCCCCGGTGCGGTCGGTGCACCGCTCCCGCTTCCTGCTGTCGATGTCGGGCCGCTACGGACACGCCCTGTACGCGGACCGCCCGGCCTTCAAGCTGGGCGACGCGCCGCGCACGGTCGGCGTCGACGCGACCGCCTGGGAGGTGCTGGACGTGGTGGCGGTCGGCGGCCGGGACCGCACCTCGGACGATGTGGCGGTCGTCGACCAGCTCGGGCGCTGCGTGGGCGTCGTACGCCTCGCCGACCTCGTACGGGCCCTCGCCGAGACCCGCGTCGAGGAGGCGGCCGGGCTCAACCCGCTGACGCGGCTGCCCGGTTCGGACACGATCACGGGCGAGGTGGACCGGTGGATCGCGGACGGCCGTGTCTTCGCGCTGAGTTGGCTTGATATCGACCACTTCAAACAGGTGAACGACGGCGCCGGGTTCGCCGCGGGCGACGAGCTGATCCGCTCGGTGGGGCGGGCGCTGCAGCAGGCCGTGGCCGGCCACGCGCGCGTGGGGCACATCGGCGGGGACGACTTCCTGGTGCTCGCCGACGAGGAGGGGATGGCTTCGCTCGTCACCGGGGTGCTCGACGCGCCCTGGGCGGCGGGCGGACGGCCCGTCACGCTGTCCCTGGCCACCGTCGTGTGCGGTCCCGGCAGTGTGACCGACCACCGGCAGGCTGCCGCATGGCTGGCACCGCTCAAGAAGGCCGCCAAGGCGCTGCACGGGGCGAGTTGGGTGCTGGGGCGGGCGGGACTGCCCGGGCACGAGATCCGGCGCGGCTCGGGCGCGTACCCGGCGCAGGCCGGGTACGCCACGGTGGAGCCGTGAAACAGGTTTTCTCACGGGTTGCCTGTCATCGTTGCCGTCGGCGACCTTGACGCTCCCTGGGCGCCGGTGAAAACTTCCGGTGTCGGTCGACATCGCCGTACATTCTCGGCGTAATCAGGCACTGTGCCATGGGCCGCTCCTGTCTCGAGGCTGTCCCCCCATGGGCGATTCGGCTGTTACGGCACGCTCGTCACGGACGCCGGGCGGGGCGCGGGACCTTCCCTGCCTTCGGCTGACGTCGCCAAGGGAACCGTTCCTGCTCGGAGCGCCGGGGTGATCCCCCGGCCAGCGCCCTAGGAGCCGCCATGAGCAACGGAGACATATTCGTCGGCGAAGTCATCGGCACGGCCATCCTCATCCTGTTCGGTGCCGGTGTCTGCGCCGCCGTCACCCTCAGACACTCCAAGGCGCGGGCCGCGGGGTGGGTGGTGATCGCCTTCGGCTGGGGATTCGGCGTCCTCGCCGGCGCCTACACCGCCGCTCCGCTGTCGGGAGGGCAGCTCAACCCCGCCGTCACCATCGGCATCGCCGTCGACACCGGCAAGTGGGACAAGGTCTGGGTCTATCTGCTCGGCCAGCTCGTCGGCGCGATGCTGGGCGCCGTCCTGACGTACCTGGTCTACCTCGCCCAGTTCCAGGCCAACGTGCGCGACGAGGAGACCGCGGAGGAACCCACGCCGACACTCGGCATCTTCTCCACCATCCCGGAGATCCGGAACCCGGTCGCCAACCTCATCACCGAGATCATCGCGACGATCTCGCTGGTCCTGCCGATCCTCGCGTTCGGGCTGACCAAGGGGCTCGGCGAGTCCGGCACCACCGTGCTGATCGTCTCGCTGCTCGTCGTCGGCATCGGGCTGTCCCTCGGCGGCCCCACCGGCTACGCCATCAACCCGACGCGCGACCTCGGCCCCCGGATCGTGCACACCTTCCTGCCGATCCCCAACAAGGGCACCTCCGACTGGGGTTACGCCTGGATCCCGGTCGTCGGCCCGCTGGTCGGCGGGGCGCTCGCGGGCCTCATCTACAACGCAGCCTTCTGATCCAGCGACCAAGGGGTAGCCATGACGGACACCGCCGAGAAGTACGTCGCCGCAATCGACCAGGGCACGACGTCGAGCCGCTGCATCATCTTCGACCACGGCGGCGCCATCGTCGCCGTCGACCAGCGCGAGCACCGCCAGATCTTCCCCAAGCCGGGCTGGGTGGAGCACGACGCCACCGAGATCTGGTCCAAGGTGCAGGCCGTGGTCGCCGGGGCGCTCGCCAACGCCGGGCTGCGCGCCGACCAGCTGAGCGCGCTCGGCATCACCAACCAGCGCGAGACGACGGTCCTGTGGGACCGGGCCACCGGCAAGCCCGTGCACAACGCGATCGTCTGGCAGGACACCCGCACCGCGGCGCTGTGCCACGAACTCGGCGGCAGCGACGGCCAGGACCGCTTCCGCGAGCAGACCGGGCTGCCCCTGGCCAGCTACTTCTCCGGGCCCAAGGCGGCCTGGCTGCTGGACAACGTGCCCGGGCTCCGGGACCGGGCCGAGCGCGGTGAGATCGCCTTCGGGACCATCGACTCCTGGCTGATCTGGAACCTCACCGGCGGCACCGACGGCGGCCGGCACGTCACCGACGTCACCAACGCCGGGCGCACCATGCTGATGAACCTGGAGACCCTGCAGTGGGACACCTCCATCCTGTCCGCGATGAACGTCCCCGCGGCGGTGCTGCCCGAGATCAGGTCCTCCGCCGAGGTGTACGGCACCGCCGTGGGCCAACTGGCCGGGGTGCCGGTGGCGTCGGCGCTCGGCGACCAGCAGGCGGCGGTCTTCGGGCAGGCCTGCTACGACGTCGGCACGGCGAAGAACACCTACGGGACGGGCAGTTTCCTGCTGCTCAACACCGGCGACCGGCCGGTGCCGTCCAAGAACGGGCTGCTGACGACGATGGGCTACAAGATCGGCGGTGAGGCGCCGGTGTACTGCCTGGAGGGTTCGATCGCGATAACGGGCGCGCTCGTCCAGTGGTTCCGCGACCAGCTCGGCATCATCCGCAGCGCCGACGAGATCGAGACCCTGGCGGCGAGCGTCGACGACAACGGCGGCGCCTACATCGTGCCCGCCTTCTCCGGACTGTTCGCGCCCTACTGGCGCTCGGACGCGCGCGGGGTCGTCACCGGGCTCACCCGGTACGTCACGAAGGCGCACCTCGCCCGCGCGGTCCTGGAGGCGACGAGCTGGCAGACACGGGAGGTCGTGGACGCCATGTACCAGGACTCCGGGGTGCAGATCACGACCCTGAAGGTGGACGGCGGCATGACCAGGAACAACCTCCTGATGCAGCACCAGGCCGATGTCCTCGGGGTGCCCGTGATCCGGCCCCGGGTCTCCGAGACGACCTGCCTGGGCGCCGCCTACGCGGCCGGCCTGGCGACCGGCGTCTGGAACGACCTGGACGAGCTGAAGTCGCACTGGCAGAAGGACGTGGAGTGGACGCCCGCCATGCAGGCGTCGGCGCGCGAGCGGGAGTACGCCAACTGGCGCAAGGCGGTGGAGAAGAGCCTCGGCTGGATCGAGGAGGGCGACGAGTAACCCCCTGGGACCACGGCCCGTACCCCTGTCGGCGGGGGTACGGGCCGTGCCGCCGCCGTTCAGGTGGTGACGGCCTGCCGGTGGGCCGCCGCGTACGCCATCGCGTGCTGGACGACGCCGATGAGTACCTCCTTGACCGACTCGCGGTCCCGTGCGTCGCAGAGCACGACCGGTACGTCCGCGTCGAGGTCCAGGGCCCGGCGGACGTCCTCCACCGGGTAACGGGCAGAGCCCTCGAAGCAGTTGACGCCGACGAGGAACGGTATGGAGCGCCGCTCGAAGTAGTCGACGGCGGCGAAGCAGTCCTCCAGGCGGCGCGTGTCGGCGAGCACGACGGCACCCAGCGCACCCTCGGACAGCTCGTCCCACATGAACCAGAACCGCTCCTGCCCGGGAGTGCCGAACAAGTACAGCACCAGGTCCTCGCGCAGGGTGATGCGGCCGAAGTCCATGGCGACGGTGGTGGTGTGCTTGCCCTCGACGCCGTTGGTGTCGTCGACCGGTCGCCCGGCCTCGGTGAGCAGCTCCTCGGTGCGCAGCGGCCTGATCTCGCTGACCGCGCCGACGAGAGTCGTCTTGCCCACTCCGAAGCCGCCGGCCACGAGGATCTTGAGCGTGACGGGCTCGACCGGGGGCTTGCCGCGCTCAGATCGCCCGAAGATCATCGTTTTCTTCTCCTGCTTGACGGGGGCGGGCTGGATGGGGATCGGGTGACGGACGTCCGTATCCGCCGCCACCTGGGGTTTCGACGACGAGTACGTCGTCGGGGCCGACGTCGGCCGCGTCGCTGCCGCCGAGTTCGACGGCCGTGCCGTCGGCCCGTTCCACCCGGTTGGCGCCGAGCGCGCCGGGTGCACCGCCCGCCATGCCGTACGGCGGGACGCGACGGTGCTGGGAGAGGGTGGAGACGGTCATGGGTTCGAGGAAGCGGATACGGCGGACCGCGCCGTCCCCGCCGTGCCAGCGGCCCGCGCCGCCGCTGCCCCGCCGTACGGCGAACTCGTCGAGGCGGACGGGCAGCCGCCACTCCAGGACTTCCGGGTCGGTGAGCCGGGAGTTGGTCATATGGGTCTGTACGACGCTCGCGCCGGGGAAGCCGTCGCCCGCTCCGGATCCGGAGGCGACGGTTTCGTAGTACTGGTGGCGCTCGTTGCCGAAGGTGACGTTGTTCATGGTCCCGGAGCCCTCGGCCTGGACGCCGAGCGCCGCGTAGAGCGCACCGGTGATGGCCTGCGAGGTCTCGACGTTGCCCGCGACGACGGCGGCCGGCGGCTCGGGGGCGAGCATGGACCCGGGCGGTACGACGATGTCCAGGGGCCGCAGGCAGCCGTCGTTGAGCGGGATGTCGTCGGCGACCAGGGTGCGGAAGACGTACAGCACAGCCGCGTTGACGACCGAGAACGGCGCGTTGAAGTTGGTGGCGAGCTGGGCGGAGGTGCCCGTGAAGTCGATGGTCGCGCGGCGGTTCTCGCGGTCCACGCGCACGCGTACCCGGATGATCGCGCCGGAGTCGGTCTCGTAGGCGTACTCACCGTCGTCCAGGGCGTCGACCACCCGGCGGACCGCTTCCTCGGCATTGTCCTGGACGTGCCGCATATAGGCCTGGACGACGTCGAGGCCGAACTCCTCGATCATGCGGCCGACTTCGTCCACGCCCTTGCGGTTGGCGGCGATCTGGGCGCGCAGGTCGGCGAGGTTGGTGCGGATGTTGCGGGAGGGGTGGCGGGCCCCGGCGAGCAGCCGGTGGGTCTCGGCCTCGCGGAACCGGCCGTTCTCGGCGAGCAGCCAGTTGTCGAAGAGGACGCCCTCCTCGTCGATGGTGCGGCTGTTCGCGGGCATCGAGCCGGGGGCGATGCCGCCGATCTCGGCGTGGTGGCCGCGGGAGGCGACGTAGAAGAGGATCCGGTCACCCTGCGTGTCGAAGACCGGTGTGATCACGGTGACGTCGGGCAGGTGGGTGCCGCCGTGGTACGGGTCGTTGACGGCGTAGGTGTCGCCGGGGCGCATCGAGGTGCCGCGGCGGCGGATGACCTCCTTGACGCTGGTGCCCATGGAGCCCAGGTGGACGGGGATGTGCGGGGCGTTGGCCACCAGGTTCCCGTCCGGGTCGAACAGGGCGCAGGAGAAGTCCAGGCGTTCCTTGATGTTGACGGACTGGGCCGTCGACTCCAGCCGGGCGCCCATCTGCTCGGCGATCGACATGAAGAGGTTGTTGAAGACCTCGAGCAGGACCGGATCGGCTTTTGTGCCGAGATCGGAACTCTGCGTAATCGCCGCGCGTTCCATGACCAGATGCCCGTCGTCGGTCGTCGCGGCCCGCCAGCCGTCCTCGACGACGGTCGTGGCGCCGGCCTCGGTGATGATCGCGGGGCCGAGGACGGACGCGCCGGGGGGCAGGCTCTCGCGGCGGTGGAGGGGTACGTCGCGCCAGGCGCCGCCGGTGTGGAGGCGGACGGTGTCCGGGGCGGCGGGACGGCCCTCGTAAGGGGCGAGGGCGGAGAGATCGGGGGGTTGTGTGATGCCGGTGGCTTCCACGGAGAGGGCTTCGACGACGACCGGGCGGTCGAGCGTGAAGGAGTACGTGGCGCGATGACGTTCTTCGAAGGTGTGTTTCATCGCGTCGGGCTCGGTGAGCTCGACGGTGAGGGTGGTGTCGGTGCCGTCGTAGCGGAGCTGGGCACGGCGGGTGACCTCGATGCGGTCCCCGGGGACGTCCTCGGCGAGGAGTTCCGCGCGGGCCGCGGCCTCCAGGTCGTCGGCGGTCTTGCGGACGCCGGGCATGGCGGCGGGCTCCAGCGGGGCCTCGACGGACTGTTCGCGCATGGCGGTGGTGTCGGCGAGGCCGATGCCGAGCGCGGACAGGACGCCCGCCATGGGCGGCACCAGGACGGTGCGGATGCCGAGCGAGTCGGCGACCATGCACGCGTGCTGCCCGCCTGCCCCGCCGAAGGTGGTGAGGGCGTAGCGGGTGACGTCGTGGCCCTTCTGGACGGAGATCCGCTTCACCGCGTTGGCGATGTTGGCGACGGCGATGCTCAGGTAGCCCTCGGCGACCTGCTCGGGGGTGCGGTCGTCGCCGGTCCGCTCGCGGATCTCCCGCGCCAGGCCGGTGAAGCGGTCGCGGACCAGGCCGGCGTCCAGGGGCTGGTTCCCGTCGGGTCCGAACACCGGGGGAAAGTGGGCGGGCTGGATGCGGCCGAGCATGACGTTGGCGTCGGTGACGGCGAGCGGGCCGTCGCCCCGGTAGCAGGCCGGGCCGGGGTCGGCGCCGGCCGAGTCCGGGCCGACGCGGTAGCGGGAGCCGTCGAAGTGCAGCACCGAGCCGCCGCCGGCGGCGACGGTGTGGATGTCCAGCATGGGGGCGCGCAGCCGGACGCCCGCGATCTGGGTGGTGAAGACCCGTTCGTACTCGCCGGCGAAGTGGGAGACGTCGGTGGAGGTGCCGCCCATGTCGAAGCCGATGACCCGGTCGAAGCCGGCGAGCCGCGACATCCGGGCCATGCCGACGATGCCACCGGCCGGCCCGGAGAGGATGGCGTCCTTGCCACGGAACTGCCCGGCCTCGGCGAGCCCGCCGTTGGACTGCATGAACATCAGCCGCACGCCTTCGAGTTCGTCGGCGACATGGCGGACGTAGCGGCGCAGTACGGGCGACAGGTAGGCGTCGACGACGGCGGTGTCCCCGCGCGGGACGAGCTTCATCAGCGGGCTGACCTCGCTGGACAGCGAGATCTGCGGGAAGCCGGTGCGGGCGGCCAGCTCGCCGATCGCCTGCTCGTGTCCGGGGTGCAGGTGGCTGTGCATACAGACGACGGCGACCGCTCGGATCCCGTCGTCGTAGGCCTCCCGGAGCGGGCCCGCCAGGGCGTCCAGGTCGGGGGCGCGCAGCACGGTGCCGTCGGCGGCGATCCGTTCGTCGGCCTCGACGACCCGTTCGTAGAGCAGTTCGGGCAGTTCGATGCGGCGGGCGAAGATGCGGGGGCGGTTCTGGTAGGCGATGCGCAGGGCGTCACGGAAGCCGCGCGTGATGACGAGCAGGGTGCGCTCGCCCTTGCGTTCCAGAAGCGCGTTGGTGGCCACCGTGGTGCCCATGCGGACGGCGTCGACGGGGTCGTCGGAGCCGTCGAGGAGCTCGCGTACGCCCGCCACGGCCGCGTCCGCGTACCGCGCGGGGTTGTCGGAGAGCAGCTTGTGGGTGAGCAGCCGGCCGTCCGGGCGCCGCGCGACGACGTCGGTGAACGTACCGCCGCGGTCGACCCAGAACTGCCAGCCTGTCACGTCATTTCTCCGCTTCCGCGCCGGTCACAGTGCCCGGAGGCCGTTGATCACGTCGCGCAGAATACTCTCGTCCACGAGCTCGGCCGGGGGTACCGGGCGGTTGACGTGGACGAGTTCACCGTCGACGAGGTCCCCGATGAGGACCCGGACCACTCCGATGGGCAGATCGAGTTCGGAAGCCAGTTCGGCGACGGACTGCGGGGTGTCCCGGCAGAGCTCGACGATGTCCACGTGCTCCGGGGAGAGCGTCCGGTCGTCCTCCGGGTCGTCCGCGTGGGGCTCCGTGACGACCACCGCGATCAGATCGAGGCGGTGCTGGGCCGCACTGGTGGTGCGGCCGCGCGTCATGGCGTACGGACGGACGACCGGTCCGGCCTCGTCGTCGAACCAGTGACTTCTTCCCTGACCGTCTCCGCTCATGTCACTCCACTACCCGCCCGAGGGCAGATCGGTGCGCGGAGCGGACCCCAGATGTACGCCGACCCGCTTGACCAGGAGTGTCATCTCGTACGCGACCTGGCCGACGTCGGAGTCGGCGTCGGAGAGGACGGCGAGGCAGCTGCCGTCACCGGCGGCCGTGACGAACAGGAAGGCCTCGTCGAGCTCGACGACGGTCTGCCGGACGCTGCCCGCCTCGAAGTGGCGGCCCACGCCCTTGGCGAGGCTGTGGAAACCGGAGGCCACGGCCGCCAGGTGCTCGCCGTCCTCTCTGGTGAGGTCCTTGGAGACACCGGTGGCCAGGCCGTCGCCGGAGAGCACGACGGCCTTGCGGATGCTGGAGACCCGGTCGACGAGGTCGTCCAGGAGCCAGTTCAGCTCGCCCTTGTTCGTCGCCGTGTGGCCGGTCGCCTTCGGATCGGTCATCGACCGTCCCCCTTAGTCGTTCCTTGTGCTGTGCCGTTCCGGGACCCGTCGCCCGCGGCGTTCTCCTCACGGCCGCGCTGCCAGCCGCGCTGGAGCGAGGCCATGCGGCTGCGGACCTCGTCGGCGTCGCGCTCGACGGGTTCCGCCTCCCTTCCGGCAGGTCGTGCGGGGTCCTGTCGCAGCTGTGGGGCCAGGTTGGCCTGCCGTACCCGCTTGGGCAGCGGCCGGATGCCGGATGCGGCCTCCGGGGGTGTGCTGCCGAGGGGCGGGACGGAGTCGTCGGTGCCGCTGCCGGAGGTGATCTCGGAGCGGCGGGTGCGCAGAGGCAGGGCGGGGGGTTCGTCCGGGCCGCCGGCCGGGGGCGCGGTGGGTTCCTCGACGCGGCCGACCGGGCCGACGGCGCGCTGCGCGGACGGCTCGGTGCGGCGGCGGGAGGGCAGCGGGGCGAGTCCGCCCGGTTCGGGGCGGCCTGCGTCCGCCGGGTCCCGCTCGTCCGGCTCGGCGCGGCGGGAGCGCTGCTCGATGACGGACTTGCCGTGCGAGCTGACCAGCTTGGGCGTACGGCGTCTGGGCAGCGGCACGGGGCCGTCGGGGCCGTCGGGGCCCTCGTCGCGGAAGCCGTCCGCGGTTTCGTGGGCCGGCTGCTGAAAATCGCCCACGGCGGGCGTGGTGTCGTCGGCGGCGCGGGCGATGGAGCGGCGGGGGCGGAACAGGCCGCCGCGCTCGCTGTCGTCGTCGGTGAGGGCGCCCGGGAAGCCGTCCAGCGCGTCCAGGTCGACGGATGCCTCCAGCTCGACGGGACCGTCCAGCAGCGCACCGTGCGCCCCGGGCCGCCTCGGCACCTGGGTCAGGGCGGTGGCGCGGCTCTCCTCGGGCTCGGCCTGCTGCGCGGGGTGGTCCCGGTCGAGGCGGAAGCCGATGCCGTTGGTGTCGGGAACGTCGTCGGTCAGCAGTACGTCGGGGATGAAGACGACGGCGGTGGTGCCGCCGTAGGGGGACGGCTGGAGCGAGACACGGACGTTCTGGCGCTGGGCGAGGCGGCTGATCACGAACAGGCCGAGCCGGTCGGTGTCGGTGAGCTCGAACTCGGGGGTCTCGGCGAGCCGCAGGTTGGCCTCCATCAGTGCCTCGGCCGCCATGCCGAGGCCCCGGTCGTGGATCTCCAGGGTGAAGCCGTTGGCGACGCGCTCGCCGAGGACCTGGACGGCGGTGTGCGGGGGCGAGAACACCGTGGCGTTCTCGAGGAGTTCGGCCACGAGGTGGGTGAGGTCGGCGACGGCGGGGCCGGTGACGGCGACGCGGGGCAGGCGGCGGACCTCGATGCGCTCGTAGTCCTCGACCTCGGCGACGGCGGCGCGCACCACGTCCATCAGCTGGACGGGCCTGCGCCACTGCCGGGAGGGAGCGGCGCCGGAGAGGATCACCAGGCCTTCGGCGTGGCGGCGCATACGGGTGGTGAGGTGGTCGAGGCGGAAGAGGTCGGCGAGTTCGTCGGTGTCCTCGGTCCTGCGCTCCATGGTGTCGAGCAGGGTGAGCTGCTTGTGCAGCAGGACCTGGCTGCGGCGGGCGAGGTTGACGAAGACCTCGGAGACCCCGGACCGCAGTTCGGCCTGCTTGACGGCGGCCTCGACCGCGGCACGCTGCAGGGTGTTGAGGGCCTGGCCTACCTCGCCGATCTCGTTCTTGTCGTACTCGAAGCGCGGGGCCTCGGTCTCCACGTCGACCTGTTCGCCGGCGGACAGCCGGCGCATGACGCTCGGCAGCCGGACCCCGGACGCCTCGTGCGCCTCCTGGCGCAGCTTCCGCAGGTCGCGGATGAGGCTGCGGCCGACCCGGATCGACATCACGATCGTGAACAGCACGGCGACCAGGCCGAGGACTCCGACGACGGCCGCCTGGATGATCACACGGGCGGCAACGGGCCGGATGCGGGCCTGATAGCCGTCGCCGACCTGGTCGTTGAGGGTGCCGAGTTCCTTGAGGACGTTGCCCGCGGCGGCGTCCCAGCTCTTGGCGGTGACGTCGTTGGGCGTTCCGGACCCTAGAGCGATGACGGACTGCTCCGCTGTCCTGAGCGGCGCGGTCGTGGCGTCCTTCCAGAAGCGGTCGAAGCGGTCGCGCTCGTCCGCGGGCAGCAGCGGCAGATTGCTGTCGTACAGGAGGGTGCGCTGGGCGGCGAGGTCCGATATCTCACGGCTCTCCTCGCGGGTGACTTTCCCGACGACCAGGGCGGAGCCGAGGAGGGCGTCCTCGCGGGAGAGGAGTTCACGGGCGAGGGTGAGGCTGTCGAGGGCGTGGGCCCGCCTCTCCATCGCGGCGTCGTCCATGCCGTCGAGGGTGGTGAGCAGTACGTAACTGGGGTCGACGAGACGGTTGTAGAGGTCGAAGGCCTGGGCACGGCTGACGGTGCCCTGTTCGACGCTGCGGCGCAGGGGTGCGATGCCGTCGAACGCGTCGAGTACGGCGGTGAGGCGCTCGCGCGCGTCGGCGTCGATCCCGTCCTGGACGTTCTGCTGCTTCGCGTTCTTCCGGAGTTCGGCGACCGTGCCGTCGGTGGCCGCGCGTGTGCGGTGCAGGGCGGTGATGGCGTCGGAGGCCCGCGGATCGGCGAGGTAGACGAGGGTCTGCCGGCGTTCCTGCTGGACGGCCTGGGTGAAGTCCTCGGCGGGGTAGCTGATGTCCTTGATGACGGACGACACCTGGAAGAGCTGGGCGACTTCGCGTCCCGTGAGGACGGCCGCGAAGCCCCAGACAGCCGTCAGGGACACCAGCGGCACGAGAAGCAGCGCCACGATCTTCCGGCGGATCGACTTCCCGCGAAAGCGCATGGCCTCCCCCAGCTTGACCCCCGACGACCGGGGGTACATATGTGCGTCAACAAACGGCGCGAGCCTACTACCGTCACATGGATAACTCGAAGACGCGTCCGGACGGCGAACTTCCGCCTCGGCGTCGGGACATGGCGAACGGACAGGGAGAGTTGTCCGGGCATTGCGGGAGATTGCACCCGCGATGACGCCGACTTCGCGCGAGTGGGGCGGGAACGGCACGAAGGATCAGTTGGCCGGATTTTTTCGCTGATCGGGAATCATCTGGGGGGTTCGTTCGTCCTTGTTGTTGGGCAATGGGTGCGGAATCGGCCACAGGAACCGCATCTGGTGTTCGGGCGGCGTAAAACAGCGCAAGCCGGGCAGCCACTGGGGAGCCGGTGTCGTCGGACACCGGTGCGAGGGGCTGCCGGCGGTGGGGAGGGACACGTTGATGGGGACGGCTCAGCGGCGCGTGGCGCCCGAGGACGGTGCGGCGGCGCGCTCGACGGTGCGTCCGGGGTCCGGCGCACCGGACCGCGACGGTGCGCCGAGAGGCGGCGACGCGGAGTTCTCGGGTGCGCGGGCACGCACGCGCCAGCAGGCGCAGTACCGGCCGTTGTGGGTCGAGGAGCCCGCCAAGCGGTACCGGATGCCGGATCCGGTGCGTACGTCGGCCGTGCGGGCGGTGATCATCATCGCGGTCACGCTGATCCAGGCCATGGTGGCCTTCCTCTGCACGGTGGCGGAGTCCTGGCTGGCGTTCCCGATGGTGATCAGCAGCGTGGCGAGCACGGTGGTGGCCACCTGGAGCGCGGTGGACGTCCTGGTGACCCGTCAGGTGTGGAACCAGCGCTACGGCGTGGTCTCGGAACCGAGCAGCACGGCACGCGCACTCCGCCGCGAGCGGCGTGCGGCCCGACGGCAGATGCGGGCCGCCGAGCGTGAACAGGAGCGGATACGGCGGCGGGGCGGCGGCGCCGGGCAGCTGTCCCACCCCTGAGGACGCCACCGGCGGTGGAGGACCCGGGCTTCTGAGCGGACGGCTTCTAGGCCGACGGCTTCTTGAACATCCGGGTCGCCGTGATCTCGCTGTGTACGGCCTCCCCGGCCTGCGGCTGCTGCGGCAGCCCGGGCCGAAGGTGCTCCTCCACGCTGATGTACTTCAGTCCGGCGCGCAGGTCCGCATCGTTCCGCAATCGGATGACCAGCGGAAACTCCGCCAGCGCGGTCGTGTCGAACAGCCCGGTCGTGTACAGCAGCTGCACACCCAGCGCGTCCGACACGGCCCGCTGAAGCTCCAGCAGATACGTCGCGTTGGCACGCCCGATGGGGTTGTCGAGGAACAGGGTCCCGGCGTGCCGGTGCTTGTCCCGCCCCCGGTCGTTGGACCGCAGCGCGGCCATCGTGCAGTACAGGGCGATGGCGGCCGTGAGCAGCTGCCCACCGGAGAACACGTCCCCCATCTGCCCCACCGGCACCCGCTCCGCGCGCAGCACCGCGTCCGGTTTGAGGATCTCGACGGCGATCCCCTTCGGCTGCAGCGCGGCCCCGACTCCCCTCAGCAGCAGGGACATTCCGTCCCGCCGCAGGTCGGAGTTCTTCTTCACGGCCGCCCGGGTCGCGTCGTCGACGACCTCACCGAGCCGCTCGGTGAGCGTGGCCTGGTCCGGATCCTCGAAGCGGATGCGCAGGAACTCCTGCCCGGACCACTCGCCGAGCCCCTCGGGCAGCCGGGACAGCCGCTGGGCGGACCGCAGGGTCGCGAGCGCGGACTCGACGAGCCCCCGCAGCCGGTCCACGATCGAGTCCCGGTTCCGCTCCAGCTGCGCCAGTTCGTCGGTGAGCACCCGCAGTCGGGGCGCGAAGGCGTCGGCCCACTTCTGGGCGTGCTCGGGCAGCGCGGACGCGGGCAGTTCACGGATCTGCTGCCGCGCGGGCGTCCGAACCGCCTCATAGCGCGTGGAGTTGGCGTGCCGGACCAGCACATCGCTCGCCTCGCGTACGGCGGACTCCGCGGCGGAGAGGTCACCGGCGCAGCCGCGCAGCGACCGGCGGGCCTCGGCGGCGGACTGCCGGGCCTCCTCCGGGCTGCCGGGGTACGGCTCGGGCTCCTCCTGCTCCTCCTCGGGGGCGTGTTCACGCAGCAGGTCGCGGAGCATGGCGGCGATCTCGTCGAAGCCGCTCGCCGCGTCCTCGGCCGCGCGGTGCGCGTCCAGCAGTTCCGCGTGGACCTCGCGGGCCTGAGTCAGCGCCTCGGTGCGGGTGGAGAGTTCGGCGGTCGCGGTGCGCAGCAGCGCCTGCGCGTGCTCGGCGTCACGCGGCCGCAGTTCCTCCGGCAGTTCGGTGTGTGCCTCGCCGTCCTCGGGGGCGTGCCGCTCGGCCTCGCCGCGCAGCCGTCCGAGCTGCTCGCTCGCGGTGGACATCCGGGTCTCCAGGAGCTGGACCAGCTCCTCCGCGCGGGCGGCGGCGGCCTGCCGGGAGGGCCCGTCGGAGCCGTCGGGCGACTGGAGCAGCTGCTCCGCGCGGGTGCGGACCTTGTTGCTGAGCCGGTCCAGCTCCGCGAGGGCGGCACTCTCGTCGCTCTCCGAACGCGCCTGTTCCGCACGCAGGTCGGCGCCGACGCCGACCTTCTCGTACACCTGCGAGGCGGCCCGGTAGGCCTCACGCAGGGCGGGCAGTGAGGACTTGGGGGCGTCCGCGTCGGCCTCGGGTACGTCGTCGGGGGCGCCGGCGATCTCGGAGCGCTCGGCGCGCAGTGCGCGGGCGGTGCGGCGGGCATCGTCGGCGGCACGCTGGGCGGTGCGCCGGTCCTCGTCGGCCATGCGGGCGCGCTCCAGGCAGGACTGGGCGCGGGCCTCCGACTCGGTGGCCTCGTCGGCGAGTTCGCGCAGCTTGACCTGCCAGCCGGCGCGTTCGCGGAGCCGGAACGCGAGGCCGGCAAGGGCGTCGGCGGCGCGCCGGGCCTTCTGCGCGGCCTCCTGCCGCTCGTCGCGCGCCTGCGCGGCCTCGGCGGCGGCCTCCTCGGCCTCGGCCCGTACGGTCCGCGCCTCGGCCAGCTCGGCCTCGGACTCCTCGGCGAACACGCGTGCGTCCCCCGCGGCCTGCGCCAGCTCCACCAGCCGTCCGGCCGGGCAGCCGGTGCGCCAGGAGGCGAGCCGCGCGGCCAGCTCGCGGTCCTTGCCGAGCCGCGCGGCGAGCGTACGGATCTCCTCGTCGCGTTCGGTGGCCCGGGCGCGCAGCGTCTGCCGCTCCTCGTCGGCGGCGTGTTCGTCGTGCATGGCCGGGTTCGGCGGTACGAGGAACACGTCGCCGGGGGCGGCGTCGGCGGCCGGGGTCGGGGCGAGCAGGGCGGCGGCCGTGCCGACGGCGACGGCGGAACGCGGCAGCAGGGCCGCCTCGCTGAGCGTCTCCCGGGCACGCGCGTGCGTGTCCGGGTCGGTGATGATGACACCGTCGACGAGTTCGGGACGGGCGGCCAGCACGCGCGCGTGGTCCGTCGGGTCGACGGCCTGCGCGAGATAGCGCCAGCCGGGGAGCGCGGGGATGCCGTGCTCGCCGAGGAACTCGACGGTGGCCAGCACATCGGGGCCGGGCGGCAGCAGCCCGCCGTCACCGAGGGCGCCGAGGATCCGGGAGTCGTCGGCGGCCGCGGTGCGCAGTTCGAACAGGTGCCGTTCGGCGGAGCCGACGGCGTCGTCGAGCAGTTCGCGCAACTCGTCGGCGAACCGGTCGAGTTCCGCGGCGCTCAGGGCTCCCTCGCCGTCCTCCTGCCGGGGCTGCGGGATCGGCGTACGCGAGCCGGTCAGGCCCAGCAGCTCGGCGAGGCGCTCCTCGGCGGCCAGTGCCTCGGCGAGCCGGTTCTCGCCGTCGTACGTCCGCTCGGCCGCGGTCGCCGCGTCCGCCGCGCGGGCGGCCGTGAGCTCGGCGCGGGACTCGGCGGAGGCCGCCTCGCGCGCGTGCTCGGCCGTCTTGCGGGCGGCCTCGCGGGCGGTGTCCCAGGCGGCCACGGCCGTCTTCTCGGCGTCGCTGGCCGCGAGCGCGGCCCGGGCCGGGTCGGCGTCCGGGGCGCTGTCGTCGAGCCAGCCCGCGCGGACGGCCTCGGCGGTCTCCTGCTCGACCTCGCCGAGGCGCTGGCGCAGATGCCCGACCTCGCTGCGGGCGCGCTGCGCCTCGGTGGCCGCGGTGGTCGAGTCCCGGTGGGCGGAGTCGCTGACCTCCTGGAGCGCCGCGGAGCGCTCCTCCCCCTCGTTGGCGAGGCTCTCGGCGCCCTCGGCGGCCGTGTGCAGGGCCCGTACGAGATCCACGGCGGCCTTGGCACGGGCGGCGAGTGCCGGGGCCGCGTCCCGTTCGGCCTCCTGGATGGCGGCGGCCACGCGCGCGACGCGGTCGGCGGCGGCGCGGTGCCGCAGTACGGCCTCGGCGGCCTGCCAGGCGGAGTGCAGGGTCCGCGCGTCGGCCAGCTCGCGCTTCTGCGCGGTGGCTGACTTCTCACCGGCGGCCAGCGCCAGCGAGGCGTGCCGGTAGGCGAGTTCGGCGGCGATCAGGGCGCTGCGCTCGCGGGCGCCCTCGGAGTGCGTGACGGCGTAGGCGGCGGCCGTGACCCGCTGGGCGAGATCGGCGGCGCGCACCCGCTCCTGCACGCCCCGCGCGGACAACCGGCGCGCGAGCGTGCGCGTACGGCGCTCGGCGCCCGCGTGGATGTCACGCGCGCGTGAGCGTGCTTCCGCCGCCTCCACGATCCGGCCGAGCAGATCCACCGAACCGGCGGTGAAGTCCCGTTCGGCGATCAGCTCGGCGCGCCGCCCCAGCTTGTTGCCGAAGCCGCCGACCAGGTCGGCGAGCCCGTCGGTGTCCCGGGTGTCGGTGACGGCGCGCAGCAGCAGGTCGGTGAAGTCGGAGTCCTTCTTGACCGCGAAGAGGCCGGCGGCCTCGCCCTCGTCGGCGTTCATCTCCCGCTGGTAGCGGAAGAGTTCGGGGTCCAGGCCCAGTTCGCCGAGATGTTCGATCCAGCGGTCGTGGATCTCCTCCCAGTGCACCTCCAGGTGCGGATAGAACTTGCTCGCCTCGGTGACGGCGTCCCGGAAGCCCTTCATGGTCCGCCGCCGCCCCTGTGCCCCGGAGGCGCCCTCGACGGGCGGCCGTACGGCGGTGGACTCGGCGACCGGCAGGCTGTCCAGCGAGAGCCCCGGCCCGGGCCGGAACGAGTACCAGGCCTCCGCGAACTTCCGCGGGTCGTTGGAGACCTGCCGCCCCCGCCACTCGCTCACCTTGCCGACGACCACGCACTCGCCGGTGAGGGTGTGCTGCCATTCCAGGGCGACATGCCCGCAGTCGTCGGCGAGCAGGAACTTGCGCAGCACGCCCGAGCTCGCCCCGCCGAGGGTGTTCCTGTGCCCCGGCAGCATCACCGAGAAGATCAGCTTGAGCAGCACCGACTTGCCGCCGCCGTTCTCCAGGAAGAGCACCCCGGCGGGCGCGGGCCGGCGCGGCGGGCCGACCGGCTCCTCCTCGAAGAACTCCGCCTGGGTGGGGGCCGGGTCGGGCACGGGCGCGCCGACACCCCGCAGGTCCAGCACGGTGTCGGCGTAGCGCGCACCGGCCGGCCCGATGGAGTAGAGGCGGACCCGGGACAACTCGTACATGGCGGACTCTCGTAAGTCTGGGGAAAGAAGCGGTGGTTCGGGACGGTCAGGAGTGGAACGGCAGCCCGGCGTCGGCGACCAGGTCCAGATCCTCGGTGTCGTCGGCGGGCATCAGGCTGGCCGTGCCGTCCGTGACCGGGACGACGCCGAGTTCCAGCAGCTCGGCCATGGCGGCGCTGCCGGCCATGTCCCGTACCTGGAGCTGGTAGCGGGCCGTCGTACGGTACGTGCCGCCCTGGTCGTCTCCGGTGCGCTGCAGGAACCCGGAGTCGGTGAGGAAGGCGACCGCCTTGCCGATGATGCCGGTGGTGGAACCGGCCAGCCGGCGGGCGTCCTTGGTGGCGCCGGTCGCGCTGCGTCTGGCCCAGATCCGCCAGGCGGCCTCCAGGCCGGGCGCGTCGGTGGCCGGGTCGGTGTTCTCCCCCAGCCCCTCCGCCCGCTCCTCCAGGCGGCGGCAGGCCTGCCGGACGAAGGCGTCGACGCCGTTGACCGTGATCCGCCCGATGTAGGCGTCGTCGGCCAGGTCCTCAGGGCGCGGGAAGGCCAGCGCGGCGACGGCGAGATGGGCGAGCCCGTGCAGGAACCGGTCGCTGCCGTCCGCGGACGTACGACGGGCGTAGTCGCCCATGCGGACGGCGAACACCGAGTCCTCGGCGGCGGTCACGGCCATCCCCGCGCGGGGCGACACCTCCAGGACCACCAGCCCGAGCCCGGCGGCCACGGCGTCCGCGAGTCGCGCGAACGCGGGGTCCTCGCGATACCGCCGGAGCAGCTCCGTGTACTCCTGGTCACGCGCGGGCTGCAGCTTGGGCTGCAGCCCGAAGGCGACGAGCCGCGCGGCATCGGCGGCGTCGGCCGGGGTGACGGCAGCATGCGCCGACCCGGCAACCGCTTCAGCCTCGACGTACTCGCTCACAACGACAACTCCCTCAACTTGAAAACAGGGGTCGGCGCAAGCGCCCCGTCAGGGGCGCGGGGAACTGCGCGATCAGCCCCCACCGGCCCGCACCCGGCACACGACATCACGCCGCCTCGGTCCGATCCGCAGCCATCCCCACCGCATCCAGCAAAGCGGTCCCCACGATCAGATCCGCCCCACCGAACTCGGGATCGTCCAACTCGGTCCCGTCGTCCACGGCGAACAGCAACTTCTCCTCGCCCTGCCGATACGCCGTACCGACCGCCGGGCTGGCCGCGTGAACAGCCAACAGGGCCACCAGGTAAGGCAGCTCGGGATCGGAGCGCCGCGCCTGCGCCAGCAACCCCGACAACCGTCGCGGCGCGTCGGCCGGCAGGTCCAGCAGTTCCATGGCGGCAGCCAGCTGCTCCTCGCTGAACCGGCTGTCGTCCGGCGTGGCGATGAGGTCCGGCTCCGGCATCTCCGCCCCCAGGTGCTCCCGCTCCACGGGCGGCGTCAGCAGTATGTCGACGAGGTCGCCCACCCGCACCGACACCGGTGTCCGCAGCCCGGTCCCGCGGGCGAAGAACGCCCCCGTGACCCGGCTCGCCTGCTCCAGCGGCAACGGCAGCACGGGGGCGACGAGGTGCCCGTACAGGTCTATCCCGGACGTCGTCATGGGTGTCGCGAACGCCTGCCGGTCCTGCTCCGCGCGGAACAGCGGCCCGGCCTCCAGGAGTCGCGACTGCAACTGCGTATGGCGCCGGATGCAGTCCTTGACGATGTCGACGAGCTCGGCGGCGCGCCGCTTGTTCTCGGGGTCCTCGGTCTCGTCACGGGCCTTGCGGATGTTGGTGAGGATCGCGTTCTCGTGCCGGTAGCGGTCGGCGACGTGGTCCAGGGCCTCGGCGATCATGTCGGGTACGGCGTTGAGCCAGTCCACCGCGCGCACGTTGCGCCGGGTGGCGTCCAGGGCGCGGCGCAGGCTCTCCGAGTACTGCACGGTCCGGTAGCGGGCCTGCTCCGCGGCGAGCTGGGCGTCGGCGAGCCGACCGCGGTTGACCAGCACCTCCAGCTTGACCTCGGCGGCGATCTGGGCGCTGGTGACGTCCGTGTCGAGGGCTCCGACCAGGACGTTGACGGCCTCGTCGGTCGTCCGGAGGTACACCGTGCCGCCGGGGCCCGGCACCTCCTCGATGAGCTTGAAGTCGTAGTCACGGCGGACGTACGACCCGTCGGGCTCGAAGGTGCCGTACACCGCGCGGAAGCCGCGGTCGACGCTGCCGACGTTGATCAGGTTCTCCAGAACCCAGCGGGCCACGCGCTCGTGCTCGGCGACGGGACGGTGCGGGGTCTGCGCGGAGATGCGCGGGATCAGCCGGGCGACGATCTGCTCGTGGTCGGCGCCGGTGTCGAAGTCCATGTTCAGTGTGACCAGGTCGATGGCGGAGAGGGCCACCTCGGCCATGCCGTACACCGAGTACTCGCCGGCCAGGTTCGCCTTGCGGGCATCGAGGTCGTGCAGCGGCGCGGTGCACGCGAGCGCGCGCAGCCGCCGCGCCAGCCCCTCGTCGGCGGCCGGGCCCGGTGCCGGGCGCGGCCCCGCGCTGAGCTGGGGCGGAACGCTGTCCGTCGATGCAGGCGAAGTCACGGTGCACAGACTAGGTCCTTGGTCTGACAACGACCCAAACGACGCGGGTGGCTCCGCCGGGGTGCCGGGTGACTGCAGGGGTTCGCCAAAGTGCGGGCCGGCTGTGGCTGGTCGCGCAGCTCCCCGCGCCCCTTACGGGGCGCTGTCCACTCGGCGGCGGTAGACCTCCACCACTCGTTCCAGGGAGTCCGTGAGGTACGTCTCAAGCAGAGCCTCCGCGCCGCGCCTGTCGCCTGCCTCCAGGGACTGGAGGATCTCCCGGTTGCGGGCCAGGTACGGCTCGTGCAGGGCGTGGGGGTCGTCGACCACGTGGAACGCGAGGCGGAGTTCGGCGAAGACACTGCGCATCAGTTCGTCGGTGCGTTCGCTGCCGGCCAGGGCGACGAGTTCCCGGTGGAAATGGATATTGGCCGTACCCACCGCTTTCCAGTCATTTCCGGCCGCCGCCCGCTGCCCTTCCGCGACTGCCACCGACAGCCCGTCGAGGGCGAAGGGCGGCTTTCCGAGGCCGCGTACGACGGCGCACTCCACGAGGGACCGGGTGCGGTAGATGTCCTCGACGTCCTCGACGGTCAGGACCCTGACGAAGACGCCGCGGTTGAGCTCGTGGACGAGCAGGCGTTCATGGGTGAGCAGCCGGAACGCCTCGCGCAGGGTGTTGCGGGAGACACCGAGCGCGCCGCCGATGCCGTCCTCCGACAGGCGGGTGCCTGGCGGGAAGAAGCCGTCGGCGATACGGCCTCTGAGGATGTCGGAGACCCGTTCGGCGGTGCTGGTGCGCCCGAGGAGGGCGCGGTCGTCGGCCAGTCCCGTCAGCTGCTCTGCCATGCCCGGAATTCAACCGCAGACACAAGAACGAAACAACACGGGTATTGAAGGATCGTTGAACGATCCTCTACGGTGCTCATCACGCTCCCCAAGGAGCGGCCCCGCACTGCTCAGTCCCAGCACCCTCCGTCCCTCATCTGCGAGGTGCCCATGAGCACGCCCCCTCCACAGCAGGCCCTGACCTCCGACACACGCTCCGGCAAGGGCGAACGCACCGCCGAGGACGGTGCGTTCGGCTGGCTGCGCGCCCTCGGTCCGCACGGCCGGCGCGCGTTCGCCGGTGCTTTCGGCGGATATGCCCTGGATTCCTACGACTACTTCATGCTGCCGCTGAGCATGGTCGCGCTCGCGGCGTACTTCGGCCTGGACAAAGGCCAGACCGGCCTGTTCACCACCGTCACCCTGGTGGTCTCCGCGGTCGGCGGCGCGGTGGCGGGTGTCGTCGCGGACCGGGTCGGCCGGGTCCGCGCCCTGATGGTCACGGTGATCACGTACGCGGTCTTCACGGTGGCCTGCGGTTTCGCGCCCAACTACGAGACGCTGCTGGTGTTCCGCGCCCTGCAGGGCCTCGGCTTCGGCGGCGAGTGGGCGGTCGGCGCGATCCTGGTCGCCGAGTACGCGAGCGCCCGGCACCGCGGCCGCACGCTGGGTGCGATCCAGAGCTCCTGGGCCGTCGGCTGGGCGCTCGCCGCGATCGTCTACACGCTGGTCTTCTCGTTCGTCGGCGACGACCTGGCCTGGCGGGTGATGTTCTGGACCGGCGCGCTCCCCGCGCTCCTCGTGGTGTGGCTGCGGCGCCGGGTGCACGACGCCCCGCAGGCGGTCGCGGTACGCGAACAGAGCCCGCAGCGCGGCTCGTTCGCGGCGATCTTCCGGCCGGGTACGGCCGACGCACCCGGTCTGCTGCGCACCACGGTCTTCGCGGGCCTGCTGTCCACGGGTGTCCAGGGCGGCTACTACACGCTGGCGACCTGGATCCCGACGTATCTGAAGACCGAGCGCGGTCTGTCGGTCGTCGGGACCGGCGGATATCTGACCTTCCTGATCTCGGGCGCCTTCCTCGGCTATCTCACCGGCGGATACCTCACCGACCGGCTGGGCCGACGCCGCAACATCTGGCTGTTCGCGCTGCTCTCGGCGGTCTGCGTGCTGGCGTACGCGAACATCCCGGACAGCGCCAACACGGTGCTCCTGGTGCTCGGTTTCCCGCTCGGCTTCTGCATGTCGGCGATCTTCAGCGGCTTCGGTTCGTATCTGAGCGAGCTGTACCCGACGGCGGTGCGCGGCACCGGGCAGGGCTTCACGTACAACGCGGGCCGCGCGGTCGGCGCGGTCTTCCCCACCCTGGTGGGCTTCCTGGCCGACAGCTGGGGCGTGGGCGGCGCCCTGGTCTTCGGCGCGGCCGGATACGCACTCGCCGCCCTGGCCCTGTTCGGGCTGCCGGAGACGCGCGGAAAGGAACTGGCGTGAACCGTACGGAGGACCGCCTCGTCGCCGTCACCCCCGGTGACCAGCCCTGCGCCCTCGCCACGCAGGACCGCCCCGTCGCCCTCGTCGACGAGCACGCGCACGCGTGGAGCCCGCAAACCGCGCGGGCCCGCTTCCGGGAGGGCCTCGCGGGCCCCACGGCCGGGGTCGCGGCCGGGCACACACAGGCCAATCTGATCTCGGTGCCCGCCGACTGGGCCTACGACATGCTGCTGTTCTGCCAGCGCAATCCCAAGCCCTGCCCGGTGCTCGACGTCACCGACGCCGGTGCCACGGACACCGTGCTCGCGGACGGCGCGGACCTGCGCACCGACCTGCCGCGCTACCGGGTGTGGCGGGACGGGGAGCTGGTGGACGAGCCGACGGACGTGCGCGCGTACTGGCGGGACGATCTGGTGTCGTTCCTGCTCGGGTGCAGCTTCACGTTCGAGTGGGCGCTGGCCGCGGCCGGCGTGCCGATCCGGCACGTCGAGCAGGGCCGGAACGTGCCGATGTACGTCACCAGCCGCCCCTGCCGGCCGGCGGGGCGGCTGAGCGGGCCGATGGTGGTGTCGATGCGCCCGGTGCCTCCGACGCATCTGTCCGCCGCGATCCGGGAGAGCAGTCTGCTCCCGGCGGTGCACGGCGGCCCCGTGCACTGCGGCGATCCCTCGGCACTCGGCATCGAGGATCTCGGCCGCCCCGACTTCGGCGACCCGGTGGACGCCGGCCCGGACGACATTCCCGTGTTCTGGGCGTGCGGGGTGACCCCGCAGGCGGTGGTGACGGCCTCGCGGCCGCCGTTCGCCATCACCCACGCGCCCGGCCAGATGTTCATCAGCGACGCCCGCGACGAGCAGTACCGCGTGGCCTGACAGGAGAGACAACGGATCCATGACCTCGATCGACCTGAACGCCGACCTCGGCGAGGGCTTCGGCCGCTGGCGGCTCACCGACGACGAACAACTGCTGTCCGTCGTCACCAGCGCCAATGTGGCCTGCGGCTTCCACGCCGGGGACGCGGCGACCATGCGGCGGGTGTGCGAGTCGGCGGCCGAGCGCGGGGTGACGATCGGCGCCCAGGTGTCCTACCGGGACCTGGCGGGGTTCGGGCGGCGCGCGATGGACGTGCCGCCCGCCGAGCTGGCGGCCGAGGTGGCCTACCAGATCGGCGCCCTCGAGGTCTTCGCCCGCGCGGCCGGCGCGCGCGTGGCGTACGTGAAGCCGCACGGCGCGCTCTACAACCGGGTCGTGCACGACGCGGAGCAGGCCGCCGCGGTGGTCGACGGCGTGCTCCTCGCGGACGCCTCGCTGCCCGTCCTCGGGCTGCCCGGTTCGCGGTTCCTGGAGCTGGCGGGCAAGGCGGGGCTGCCGGCCGTCACGGAGGCGTTCGCGGACCGCGCGTACACCGACGAGGGGACACTCGTCCCGCGCGGGCGCGAGGGCGCGGTGGTGAGCGACCCGGACGCGGTCGTGGAGCGCTCGGTGGAGCTGGCGCGCTCCGGCGCGGTCACCGCGCACTCCGGCACGCGCATCGCCGTACGCGCCCGCTCGCTCTGTCTGCATGGCGACACCCCGGGCGCCGTGGAGCTGGCGCACAGGGTGCGGGCGCGGCTCACCGAGGCGGGCGTGACCGTGGCGGCCTTCGCGTGAGCGGGAGCATGCCGAACGGGACCATGCCGACAAGCACCATGCCGACCGGGACCATCATGCCCATGACCACCCATCCCGTCGGGGACGACGCCCTTCTCGTCGAGGTCGGCTCCGGCGCCGAGGCCCAGGCCCTGCACGCCGAGTTGCTGCGCCGCCGCGCGGAGGGCTCGCTGGCGGTCCGCGAGATCGTGCCGGCCGCCCGCACGGTCCTGCTCGACGGCCTCGACGACCCGGCCCGCCTGGCCGCCGAACTCACCGCCGCCGAGATCCCTCCCACTCCCCCACGCGCGCGTGGGGCGATCGAGCTTCCCGTGCGCTACGACGGCCCGGACCTCGCCGAGGTCGCCGCGCACTGGCGGGTGCCCGAACAGGAGGTGGCCCGTATCCACGCGGGAACCGAGTTCACGGTCGCGTTCTGCGGCTTCGCGCCCGGCTTCGGCTACCTGACCGGGCTTCCGGCCCGCTACGACGTGCCGCGCCGGACCACCCCGCGCACGGCCGTGCCCGCGGGTGCGGTGGCGCTGGCCGGGCCTTACACCGGCGTGTACCCGCGCTCCTCGCCGGGCGGCTGGCAGCTGATCGGGACGACGGAGGCGGTGCTGTGGGACCACGCGCGTGTGCCGGCCGCGCTGCTGGCGCCGGGGACGCGGGTGCGGTTCGTGCCGGTGGGGCCGGTGGGGGGCGTATGACCGACCGCGCGCTCGTCGTCGTACGGGCCGGTGCGCTGACGACCGTGCAGGACCGGGGGCGGCCCGGGTACGCGCATCTCGGGGTGCCCCGTTCCGGGGCGCTGGACGCGCCCGCCGCGGCGCTCGTGAACCGGCTGGCCGGCAATCCGCCGGAGGCCGCCGTCCTGGAGACGACGCTCAACGGCTGTGCCGTGCGGCCGCGTTCGACGGTGGTGGTCGCGGTCGGGGGTGCGCCGTGTCCGGTCGCGGTGGGCGGGCGCCCGGCCGCGTGGGGCGCGCCCGTCGTGGTTCCGGCCGGCGAACTCCTCGAAGTGGGGGCGGCCCTGTCCGGGGTACGGAGTTATGTGGCCGTCTCCGGCGGTATCGCCGTCGAGCCGGTGCTGGGCAGCCGGTCCACCGACCTGCTCTCCGGGCTCGGGCCGGCGCCGCTGGCGGACGGCACGGTGGTGCCGCTGGGTACGCCGACCGGCGTCCACGCGCGCGTGGACGTCGTACCGCAGCCGTCCCCGCCGGCGGAGCTCGTGCTGCGGGTGACGCTCGGTCCGCGCGCCGGCTGGTTCACGGCCGGAGCCGTTCGGGTGTTCACGTCGCGCGCGTACCGCGTGTCGTCGGCGAGCAACCGCATCGGCCTGCGCACGGAAGGGCCCGCCCTGGAGCGGGCCCGTCCCGGTGAACTCCCCAGCGAGGGCATGGTCCTCGGCGCCGTCCAGGTTCCGCCGGACGGCTGCCCGGTGGTGTTCCTGGCCGACCATCCGACCACCGGGGGCTATCCGGTGATCGCGGTGGTCCGCGCCGCCGACCTCCCGGCGGCGGCCCAGGCGGTCCCGGGCACCCCGGTCCGCTTCGTGGCGGTAAACCGTCGCTGAGCCGCAAGCCGTCGCTGGGCCATGAGCCGTCGCTGAACCGCCGCAGCGGCCTCCTCCGGCGCATCGGCCTCACGCGGCGTCGGCCGGCCGCTCCGGCGGCTGGAGGGCGGCCAGCGCGGCGGACACGGCGGCGGACGCGCTCAGGTCCAGGCGGGCGCTGGTGCCCTTCCGGCGGTGCCGCATCTCGTCGAGGGCCAGCCGCAGCAGTTGGGGCAGCAGGTCGCGGCAGCGCCGGATGACCCACGCGGTACCGGCGGTGGCCAGCCAGACCAGGCTCGCCGACTTGGTCGGCGCCGCGAACTCGGGCTCGGGGGACGGCGCCGTCCCCGTGGCCATGCCCAGCGGGGCGAGCATGCCGTGGAAGCGGACGGCGAGCTGCCGGTGCCCGCGCTCGCACGGGTGCAGCCGGTCCGCGCTCCACAGTGCGCGGTCGGTGAGCCACTCGCCCTCCGCCGCGTGCAGATGGACGGCCCCGTACCGCTCGGACAGGGCGTGCACGACCATGTTGACCGCACGCTGTCGGCGGGCCAGCGGGCGGGCCAGGGCGCCCGGGAGCCTCAGCATCGAGCCGGGGTCGGGCAGACAGGCCGTGAGCAGGGTCGCGCCCTGCTGGGTGAAGGCCGAGTAGACCTTGTCGAGCCGTTCGGCCACCGCGTGGATGTCGAACGTGCAGCGCAGGGTGTCGTTGACGCCGATGACGATGGCGACGATGTCGGGGCGCAGGTCCAGCGCGGCCGGGGTCTGGCGTTCCAGCACGTCCCGGGTCTGCGCCCCGCTGACCGCGAGGTTGGTGAACTCCACGTCCTTCGCGGCGAGTCCGCCGGCCAGCAGCGCGGCCCAGCCGCGCCACCCGTCGCCGGCGGGGTCGCCCACGCCCTCGGTCAGCGAGTCCCCGAGCGCCACGAACCGAACTGCTCTCATGCCACGCCCTCCGGCACGACACGACGGACCGGTTCCGTCGCTCCGCTCTCGTCACGACGGCACAGCACCGGCGCGTCGTGCGCGGCGAGGAAGGCCTCCACGGCCGTTCCCCAGCCGAAACACTCCGCACGCGCGCGTGCCGTTTCCCTGCGCGTGGCCGCGGGACGCTCCAGGAGCATCTCCACGGCGTCGGCGAACGCCTCCCCGCGGTCGGCCGCGGTGGCCCCCGCGGATCCGATCACCTCGGGCAGCGCGGAGGAGGCGCTGGCGACCACGGGTGTGCCGCAGGCCATGGCCTCCAGGGCGGCGAGCCCGAAGGTCTCGGCGGGTCCCGGCGCCAGGGCGACATCGGCGGACGCCTGCAGCGCGCCCAGGCTGTCCCGGTCGGAGACATGCCCCAGGAAGGTCACCGGCAGCCTGCGCTCGCGCGCCCGCTGCTCGAGACGCTCCCGCAGCGGCCCGTCGCCGGCGACGACCAGGATGACCCGGCGCCCGCGCCGTACCAGCGCCTCCAGGGCGTCGAGGGCGGTGCCGGGCCGCTTCTCGACGGACAGCCGCGAGCACATGACCAGCAGCGCCTCGTCCTCACGTGCGTACCGCGCCCGCAGGTCGAGGTCGCGCAGCGAGGGGTGGCGGCCCATCAGGTCGACGCCCAGGGGGGCGCGTACGACGTTGCGCGCGCCGATGCGGATGAACTCGCGTTCGGCGAACTCGGTGGTGCACACCACGCGCGCGTATGTGTGCGCCGTACGGATGTTGAGGGCGTCGGCGGTGCGCCGGGACATGTTCTCGGACATGCCCCAGGTGCGCAGGACGCCGTCGGCGGTCTCGTGGGAGACCATCACGGCGGGGATCCGGGCGCGCCGGGCCCAGCGGCCGGTCCAGCGCAGGGTGGTGCGGTCGGACACCTCCAGGCGGTCCGGGGCGAGGTGCTCCAGGAGGGTCTGTACGCGCTTCTTGTCGACGAGGACGCGGTAGCCGCCGGTGCCGGGGAGCAGCGGGCCGGGCAGGGTGATGACCCGGCCCTGCTCCTCGATCCGGTCCGAGAAGCGCTCGCCGGGCACGATCAGGACCGATTCGTGACCGGCGGCCACGAATCCCTTGCCGAGCTCGCGCAGGGCGGTGCGCAGGCCGCCCGAGGAGGGGGCGACGAAGTTGGCGAGCCGGACGATGCGCAGGGATTCACCGCTCATGCCGCCACCACCGGCCGGCGTGCCGCGAGCACGTCCTCGTAGTGCTGGATCAGCTGGTCGCCGACCGCGGCCCAGGTGCGGCCCTCGACGGTCTCGCGCGCGGCGGCGCCGAAGCCGGCCCGCAGCGCGGGGTCGGCCACCAGGGACGCCACCGCCTCGCGGACGGCGCTCGCGTCGCGCGGCGGGACCAGGAACCCGGTGCGGCCGTGGTCGACCAGGTCGATCGGGCCGCCGACGGCGGGCGCGACGACCGGGACACCGCTGGCCATGGCCTCCTGGACGGTCTGGCAGAACGTCTCGAAGGGGCCGGTGTGGGCGAAGACGTCGAGCGAGGCGAAGATCCGGGCGAGGTCGTGGCCGGTGCGGCGGCCGAGGAAGACCGCGCCGGGCAGCGCCTCGGTGAGGTGGGCCTGGGCGGGCCCGTCACCCACGATCACGACCTTCACGCCCTTCAGGCCGCAGACCCCGGCGAGGAGTTCGACCTGCTTCTCGGGCGCCAGGCGGCCGACGTAGCCGACGAGGACCTCGCCGTTCGGGGCGAGTTCGCGGCGCAGGGCCTCGTCGCGGAACTCGGGGCGGAACCGGACGGTGTCCACGCCGCGCTGCCACAGCTGGACCCGGGGAACTCCGTGCGCCTCCAGGTCGCTGATCGAGGCGGTGGACGGGGCGAGGGTGCGGTCGGCGGCGCCGTGGACGGACCGTATCCGCCGCCAGGCGGCCGCCTCGCCGGCGCCCACGTAGGTCCGGGCGTATCCGGCCAGGTCGGTCTGGTAGACGGCGACGGCGGGGATGCCGAGGCGGGCGGCGGCGGCCATGCCGCGGACGCCGAGGATGAAGGGGCTGGCCAGGTGGACGACGTCGGCGCGGTGCTCGATCAGTGCGGCGGCGAGCTTGCGGCTGGGGAGAGCGACGCGGACCTGGGGATAGCCCGGGAGCGGAAGGGAGGGGACGTGGACGACAGGGCAGGGCGCGGCGGACGCGTCGAGCCTGTTTCCGGGAGCGGGGGCCGGAGCGACGACGAGGGGAGCGTGACCGCGATCGACGAGGTGTCGGGCGGTCTGGAGCGCGCAGTGGGCCACGCCGTTCACATCGGGGGGAAAGGATTCGGTCACGATGACGACACGCATACCGGTGTTGTCGCCGCGCTGGACGTGGCCGCGTCAAAGTGGATCTTTCCGGTTGTTAAACGTCCCATGAGCGTTGCCCTGCGCACCCGAGCGGGCCAACCGGTGGCCATGCCCGGCTGACCTGCCGGTCACCGCTCGTTCACCTGACGGGCAGTCTTCCGCGTATGGAACGTGCGCGGGATCCCCCGTGGTTCCCGTGGTGAAGCCGTGCTCCCCCGTGGTGATGTGTCACACGGCGGGTGTGTCCGGTCCGATGCGGCTGCGTACGGCCGTCTGGACCTCGGCCTCCTCGGCGGGGTCGGCGGCGAGCCTGCGGAGTTGTTCGACGACCCGGGCGTCACCGGTCTCGGCGTGCCGGGCGGCGACCTCACGGGTGGTCTCCTCGCAGTCCCACAGGCATTCGACGGCGAAGCCGGCGGCGAAGGAGGGGTCGGTGGCGGCCAGGGCGCGGGCGGCGCGGCCGCGGAGATGGGACGAGGCGGTCTCGCGGTAGACGTGCCGCAGGACGGGTGCGGCGCAGGCGATGCCGAGCCGTCCGGTGCCGTCGACGAGGGTCCACAGGGTCGGTGCGTCGGGGCCTTCCCCGCGTACGGCCTCCCGGAGCGCCGCGAGCACCAGTTCGCTGTCCTGGGCTCCGCCCCGGCAGGCGAGCATCCGTCCGGCGGCGGCGCCCAGGGCGTCGGGCCGGCGGGCCCAGCCGCGGGCGCGATCCACGGCGGCGATACTGCGCATGCGTTCGAAGGCGTCGACGGCGGCCTCCACGACAGCGGACGTGCCGTCGGCCACCGCCACCTCGATCAGGTTCAGCGCGTCGGAGTCGTTGCTGTCGGCGAGGTAGCGCAACGCGGTACAGCGGGCTCCGTCGGTGCCGTCCTTGGCGGCCCGCAGGATCTCCGGCCGGTCCTCGGGCCCGGCCACGGCGACCAGGCAGCGGGCGGCCGGCACATGGAGGGCCGCGCCCCGTTCGACGCCCTGCTGGGCCCACTCGAAGACCGCCTGCACGCTCCACCCCGGACGGGGCCCGGTAGGTCGCATCTGGCGTTGCCAGCGGTCGAAGCAGCCGGTTTCCTGGGCCGCACGCACGCGCGTGGCGATCGATTCACGGGGATCCTCGGCCCACAGCCGCCAGGGCCGCGGCTCGAAGGCGTCCCGTACGGCGGCGGCCAGCTCGGCCTCGCCCTCGGCGTCCGCGGCGAACCGCGCGAGCACCGGGACCGCGAGGGTGCGCAGGCCGGCGTCGTCGTCGCGCAGCGCCAGCTCGTCCAGGGCCCAGGCCCAGTTGGAGCCGGTGGCGGCGTACCTGCGCAGCAGTTCGAGCGCGTCCCGCCTGCCGTAGGAGGCGAGGTGCCCGAGCACGGCCAGCGCGAGGCCGGTGCGGGACTCCTCGTCGTCCAGGACGTCCTCGGGGTCGAAGAGGTGCGCCTCGATGGCGTCCAGCTCGCCGTTCAGGTCGAGGTAGAGCCGGGCGTAGTACAGGGAGCGGTTCTCCACCTGCCAGTCGTGGCGGGGATCGCGCAGCACACAGTGGTTCAGAGCCGCGAGCGCCTCGGCGCGCGGGGCGGTGAGCGCGTGCAGCGTGCCGTCGCCGCGGCCCCGCTGAAGCAGGCCGAGCAGCGTACCGCTGGGCGCTATGACCGGATCGAACATGGGAAACAGCCTCACATCAAGCGTCGACGCAACCGGAGAACACGCACTACCTGGCCGCGTGACACAACGTCGGAGCGCCCGCCGTCTCTTGCTTGCTGTAGACCATTTCTCTCTGCCTCTCGTCAGTGGCCCATGCGGGCCGCATCACGGCCCGCGCGGTGCGGCAACACCTGCCCAGCCATCGCGTCCGTGAATCACGACGTCATGATGACTCGGCACTTCGACCTGCCGCGACCGAAATTTCGGCGGCCCTGTACCGCCTCCCCCGTTTTGTGTGTTTTAGCTGGTCAGAACAGATGGGTCAGTTGGGTCAGTGTGTACCGAACAGTTCCAGAAGCTCCGTCTTGCCGAACATCCGCGCGGTGTCGACGGCCGACGGAGTGCCCGCCGCGGGGTCCGCGCCGGCCTCCAGAAGCGCCTTGATCACTTCCGTCTCGTTCTTGAAGACCGCTCCGGCGAGTGGGGTCTGACCTCGGTCGTTGACCTCGTCGGCCGCGGCGCCCCGGGCGAGCAGCTCGCGCACCGCCTCGGCGTGTCCGTGGTAGGCGGCGAGCATCACGAGGGAGTCGCCGCGGTCGTTGGTGAGGTTGGCCGGAACGCCCGCGTCGAGGTACGCGACGAGCGCCTCGGTCCGCCCCTGCCGGGCCAGATCGAAGATCTTGGTCGCCAGCTCCACGACCTCGGGGTCGGGGGCTTCGCTCATCGGCCGGACCGCCTCTCCTGTGTGCTGTGGGGACTTTCGTGGACTGGGGGAGCGTACGGCAACGGACGGGCCCCGCGGCCGTACGAGTGAATCGTCAGCGTACTGGCTCGGGGGGCACATGACCGGATCTGCCCGAGGTAAAGATCACCGCACCGGCCGCCCCGGTCAGAACGGGTCAGGAATGATCCACCAACCGAGTGAAATTCGCCGAAATTCACCCTTTCGCACCTTTTATCGTATGGATACCTGCTGTGATCCTGGAAGAACTCATGGTGACTGTCCCCCTCCGACACCAGGAGATCTCAAATGATCCTCTCCATGTCAGGCGTCGTCCTGCTCGGCATCATCGTCTTCCTCTTCTTCCGCAAGGACGGACTGAAGGCGTCGCACGCCTGCGTCTCATCGCTGTTCGGCTTCTACCTCGCCAGCACGGCGATCGCACCGAGCATCAAGGCCGGCGGCGAGAGCCTGGCCAGCCTGCTCGGCGGCATCAAGTTCTGACGCCCCTCCCGCCCGTACGCACCGTCAGGAGACAGCAGTGGCCCTGCGCCCTCTCCCTCGCATTCTGAGCAACGGCAGCGCACAGCTCGCCCGGAGCCGGGAGCTGGCCCGGACGGCCGCGGACGGCGCCACCGATGTCCTCCATCCGCTCATCACCGTCACGCGCGGGCTGCGCCGGCTGGCCTCGGCCGGGCGGCGCAGGTGGGCGGAGACCCCCAAGGACAAGCGCGGGCCACTGCTGTTCCTGGTGGCCTCGGTCGTGCTGGTCGTGGCACTGGTGCCGTACGGACCACTGCTCGCCGTCATCACGGTGATGGCGGCGAGCGCCTGGCAGGGCCGCGACCACGCCCCGCCCCCGCCGGAGGGCCCCGACGAGTCGCAGACCCAGCGGCTCCAGTCCCTGTACGAGGCCCTGGTGCCGTACTTCTCGGCCGCCGAGGACCCGGCGCCGCTGTACGCACACGGCGGGGAGTGGGAGAAGGCGTTCCTCGCCCCCGAGTTCGACGACGTGGGCCAGATCGGCCAGCTCGTGATCCGCTACCCCGCGTACTTCCCGGACGGCGAGCCCGAGGCCCGCGCGCGGATCGAGTACCTGCTCACCGCGAAGTCCGGGCGGGGCCGCGAGTACCACTTCGCGTGGGACGAGGAGGGCAACCGGCTCACGGTGACCGTCCTCGCCCCGCTGCCCACCGACATCGCCGCCCAGCGCTTCGTCACCGCGCCCGGCGAGACGGTCCTCGGCTTCACCGACCCCACCGAGGTCCAGCGCACGCTCCCGCTCGCGTACGGCGAGGAGCAGCGTGACGTCCCGCCGGTCGTCTGGCGCACCGGCGTCCGCTCCACCGAACCGCACCTGCTGGTCATGGGCCGCCCCGGCAGCGGCACCTCGACCCTGCTGCGCTCCGTCGCCCTGCAGGCCCTCCAGTACGGCGACGTGCTCGTCGTCGAGGGCGGCGGCACCGGCGAGTACGCCTGCCTCTCCGGCCGGGACGGGGTCCTCGCCGTGGAGTGCGGTCTCGCCGGGGCGCTGGCCAGCCTGGAGTGGGCGGCGCACGAGACGGAACGGCGGCTCATCGCCCTCAACCGCGCGCGCCAGGCGGGCCACCCACCGCCGGACGACTGCAGGCGCCCCCTGTGGGTCCTGCTGGACCGTCCCAGCGCCTTCGTCCACCTGGCCGCGGCGGACGGCCACAAGGACCCGCAGGCCCTCCTCCAGGTCCCCCTCCGGCACGGCCGCGCGGCGAACGTCACCGTGGTCGTGGCCGAACAGCTCGACAGCGCGGATGCGCTGAGCGAGGCGGTACGACAGCACACGCGCGCGCGTGTCGTGCTCGGTCCGGCGCTGCCGGAGGAGCTGGCGGCGGTACTGGGGGCTCCGCCGCATACGACACCGCTCGCGCAGGTGCCGCCGGGCCGGGGTTACGCCCGGCTGGGACACGGACCGGTACTGCGGCTCCAGGTGCCGGCCACGCCGGATCCGTACGACGACGCGACGAGTGACGTGTACCGCGAAGCGGTGCTGGCGTTGCTGCCGCCGCGGAGTGCGGAGATGGAAGCGGTGCCTGTGGAGGCTGCGGTCGTTGAGGGTTGAGGTGGGGGTGGGAACGCTTACCGGCGCTTGCGGGGTGCCGTCGCGCCCGCCCGCAGACGGACCGCTACGCCACAAAGCTCCGCGGTGACTCGTTCCCTCCCGACACCCCCGACTCCACCAGCCGCGCCGCCGCGGCCAGCCGCGCCGCCGCCTCGTCCGCCACCGGTCCCCCCACGGTGAACGGAAGGCGCATATAACCCTCGAACGCCCCGTCGACCCCGAACCGCGGACCGGACGGGACGCGGACCCCCACCCGCTCCCCCGCCTCCGCCAGCCGGGAGCCCGACAGACCCCCCGCACGGACCCACAGCGTGAGCCCGCCCCGCGGCACCTCGAACTCCCAGCCCGGCAGCTCCCGTCGTATCGCCGTCAGCAGGTCGTCCCGGTTCTCGCGCGCCTGCGCCCGGCGCAGTTCGACGGCCTGTTCCCAGCCTCCCGTACTGAACAGCCAGGTGACCGCCAGCTGCTCCACCACCGGCGTCCCCAGGTCGGCGTAGGCCCGCGCGGCGACCAGGCTGCGGATCACGTCGGGAGCCGCCCGCACCCAGCCGATGCGCATGCCCGCCCAGAACGCCTTGCTGGCGGAGCCGACCGTGATGACGGTCGCGCCCGCCGGGTCGAAGCCGCAGACGGGGCGGGGCATCTCCACGTCGTCGAGCCACAGCTCGCTCATCGTCTCGTCGGCGACCAGCACCGTGCCCGCCGAGCGGGCCGCGTCCACCAGCCGCCGGCGCTGGTCCTCGTCCGCGAGCGCCCCGGTGGGGTTGTGGAAGTCGGCGACGACGTACGCGATCCGGGGCGCCGCCTCCCGCAGGACCTGGCGCCAGCGGTCCATGTCCCAGCCCGACAGCCCCTCGGCCATCGCGACGGGGACCAGCCGGGCGCCCGCCTCCCGCATCAGCTGGAGGATGTTGGCGTACGAAGGCGACTCGACGGCGATGCGCTCGCCACGCCCGCCGAAGAGATGGCAGATCGCGTCGATCGCGCCCATCGCACCCGTGGTGACCATGATCTGCTCGGGCATGGTGGGAATGCCGCGCGCGGTGTAGCGCTCCGCGATCATCGAGCGGAGGACGGGGAGCCCGGCCGGATAGTCGCCGTGGGTGTGCGCGTACGGCGGGAGTTCCTCCAGGGCGCCCTGGACCGCACGGGTCAGCCAGGGCTCGGGCGCGGGGAGCGCGGCGGTGCCGAGGTCGATCAGCGAGCCGAGGGCCTCGGGGGGCAGGGGTTCGAGACCGCGGGCGGGCAGCGGGTTGCCCGCCGGGACGGCGGTCCAGCTGCCGGCGCCCCGCCGGGACTCCAGGAATCCCTCCGCGCGCAACGCCTCGTACGCCGCCGCCACGGTCGTACGGCTGACGGACAGGGAGAGCGCCAGCTCGCGTTCGGCGGGCAGCCGGGCGGCCACCGGGACACGTCCTTCCAGGACCAGCAGCCGGATGCCGTCGGCGAGGGCACGGTAGGCGGGCGGGCGCCGGGTGCCGGGGCCGGCCGGGCGGTCCTGCTGCGAGCTGAGCAGCCGGGCAAGCTGTGCGGCACCCACAGCGGAGGTCCACCGCCCCAAGAGAATCAGTCCACCTTCCCCGAATTGGCCATGGATGACTTTCCATCCCAAGCCACAGAGTGACACGGGTCAGTCCACCTTTACCACCAGGGGGGTATCCCTTGTCCACGCAAGGCCGTCTCGGGCGACGGTTGGTCCAGCTGTACGTGGGGCTCACGCTGTACGGCGTGAGTTCCGCGCTTCTCGTCGTCGCCGGTCTCGGTCTGGAGCCCTGGGGCGTACTGCACCAGGGGCTCGCCGAGCACACCGGGCTGAGCATCGGCACGGTGGCCATCATCGTGGGCGCGGCCGTGCTGCTCCTGTGGATCCCGCTGCGCCAGCGGCCGGGCCTGGGCACGGTCTCCAACGTCTTCGTCATCGGCCTCGCCATGAACGCCACACTCGCCGTGGTCCCCACGGCGCACGCGTTCGCCGTGCGGATTCCGCTGATGGCGGCGGGCATCGTGCTCAACGGGGCGGCGACCGGGCTGTACATCGCGGCGAGCTTCGGACCGGGCCCGCGGGACGGCCTGATGACGGGGCTGCACCGCCGTACCGGCCGTTCGATCCGGCTGATCCGGACGGCGATCGAGGTCGCCGTGGTCGTCACCGGCTTCGCGCTCGGCGGGACCATCGGCGTCGGCACCCTGCTCTACGCCGTGTCCATCGGGCCGCTCGCCCAGCTGTTCCTGAAGGTGTTCGCCGTCCGGCCGGCATCCGGTGGCAGCGCGGTGGTTGCCAAGGGGTCATCGGCGCGGTCCATACTGCGCACGTGAGCACGTTGACACGCCACCCGTACCTGGACCACCCCGGCCCCATCGCCTTCGCCCATCGGGGCGGAGCCGCGGACGGCCTGGAGAACACCGTGGCGCAGTTCCGGCGCGCGGTCGAACTCGGCTACCGGTACATCGAGACCGATGTGCACGCGACGGCGGACGGCAGGCTCGTCGCCTTCCACGACGACACCCTGGACCGGGTCACCGACGGGGCGGGCCGGATCGCCGACCTGCCGTGGGAGGACGTACGCCACGCGCGCGTGGCCGGGCGTGAGCCGCTCCCCCTCTTCGAGGAACTGCTCGAGGAATTCCCGGACGTCCGCTGGAACGTGGACGCCAAGGCGGAGCCGGCGCTGCGGCCGCTCCTCGAGCTCATCGAGAGGACGGACTCGTACGGCCGCGTGTGCGTCGGGTCGTTCTCGGAGGCCCGGGTGCTGCGGGCGCAGCGCATCGCGGGGCCGCGGCTCGCCACCTCGTTCGGCACGCGCGGTGTGGTCGGGCTGCGGCTGCGCTCCTGGGGGCTGCCCGCGGCGGTGCGTCGGTCGGCGGTCGCCGCGCAGGTGCCCGAGTCGCAGTCGGGGGTCCCGGTCGTCGACCGGCGCTTCGTGCGCGCCGCCCACGCGCGCGGGCTGCACGTCCACGTGTGGACCATCAACGAACCGGAGCGGATGCACCGGCTCCTGGACCTGGGTGTCGATGGCATCATGACCGATCACATCGACACGTTGCGTCAGGTCATGCAGGACCGGGGCGTCTGGGTCTGAGACCCGCGCACGGCACTGCCGCGGAGAGGCGAGGGCACGGGTGGGCACGGAAACCGTGCGGACGGGGGTCTTGGACGAGGCCACCGAGCTGCGGCGCGAACAGCGCGGCTGGTACTTCTACGACTGGGCGTGCTCGGTCTATTCGACGAGCGTCCTCACTGTGTTCCTCGGCCCCTATCTGACGTCGGTCGCCGACCACGCGGCCGACGCCGACGGCTATGTGCACCCGCTGGGGATCCCGGTCCGGGCGGGCTCCTTCTTCGCCTACTCGGTCTCCCTCTCGGTGATCCTGGCGGTCGTGGTCATGCCCCTGGTGGGCAGCGCCGCCGACCGCACCGGCCGCAAGAAGCAACTCCTCGGCGCGGCCGCGTACACCGGGGCCGTGGCGACGACGGGCATGTTCTTCCTGGACGGCGACCGCTATCTGCTCGGCGGGATGCTGCTGATCGTCGCGAACGCCGCCCAGTCCGTCGCCCTGATGCTCTACAACTCCTATCTCCCCCAGATCGCACCGCCCGAGGAACGCGACACGATCTCCTCCCGGGGCTGGGCCTTCGGCTACCTGGCCGGCTCTCTGGTGCTGATCGCCGACCTGGTCCTCTACTCCGCGCACGACTCCTTCGGACTGTCCGAGACGGAGGCGGTCCGGATCTGTCTGGCCGCGGCGGGCCTGTGGTGGGGCGCCTTCACCCTCGTACCGCTACGACGGCTGCGCGACCGGGGCGGCCGGGCGGCCGAGGCGACGGCACCGGGGCTGCGCCAACTCACGGCGACCGTCCGGGACATGCGCCGCCATCCGCTGACGCTCTCCTTCCTGCTGGCGTACCTCGTCTACAACGACGGCATCCAGACCGTGATCTCCCAGGCGTCCGTCTACGGCTCCGAGGAACTCGGGCTCGGTCAGTCGACGCTCATCGGGGCGGTCCTGCTCGTCCAGGTGCTGGCCGTGGCGGGCGCCCTGACGATGGGGCGGCTGGCGCGGACGTACGGGGCGAAGCGCACGATCCTGGGCTCGCTGGTGGCGTGGACGGTGACGCTGGCGGCGGGGTACTTCCTCCCGGCCAAGGCACCGGTGTGGTTCTTCGTCCTCGCGTCCGGCATCGGTCTCGTCCTGGGCGGCAGCCAGGCCCTGTCCCGCTCCCTGTTCTCGCATCTCGTGCCGCCCGGCAAAGAAGCCGAGTACTTCGCGGCGTACGAGATGAGCGATCGGGGGATGAGCTGGCTGGGACCGTTGTTGTTCGGGATCACCTACCAGCTGTCCGGCAGCTACCGGTCGGCGATCATCTCGCTGGTGGCCTTCTTCGTCATCGGGTTCGCGCTGCTCGCGCGGGTGCCGGTGCGGCGGGCGATCGGCGAGGCCGGCAACCCGGTGCCACAGAAGATCTAGCAGGAAGGTTTAGCGTTCAACGCGGAAGAGCGGTAGTGTACGCGTTTGGCCTGCCAGGCGTACCGTTACTGCGCGTCAAAGATGCCGAAACGCTGGGTGACATCTGCTAGCAGATGTGACAAACCGGGCGCTGGTGGGTACAACAAGGGGCGGCTACGACGGCGACGCATGACCCGGAACGGGAATCTTTACCGCCGACCGGACGTTGACCGGATGACGACGACAGCGACACCTGTCCTGTGGGCGACAAGCCCGGGAGGCACGATTCATGAGTGAGCGAGCTCTTCGCGGTACGCGCCTCGTGGTGACCAGCTACGAGACGGACCGCGGTATCGACCTGGCCCCGCGCCAGGCCGTGGAGTACGCATGCGAGAAGGGGCATCGGTTCGAGATGCCCTTCTCGGTCGAGGCGGAGATCCCGCCGGAGTGGGAGTGCAAGGTCTGCGGGGCCCAGGCACTCCTCGTGGACGGCGACGGCCCTGAGGAAAAGAAGGCCAAGCCTGCGCGTACCCACTGGGACATGCTGATGGAGCGGCGTACCCGTGAGGAACTCGAAGAGGTCCTCGAGGAGCGTCTGGCGGTTCTGCGCTCCGGGGCGATGAACATCGCGATTCATCCCAGGGACAGCCGTAAGTCCGCATAGTTCCGTTTAACGGGAAGCCGACACAACAAACCGAGGGCGCCGTACGTTCAGTGAACGTACGGCGCCCTCGGTTTGGCATGCCCGAAGAAGCCGCGCCAAGAGGCCTGCGCAGGCCCTGAGGGGCCTGCGGCCGGGGCCGGGGCCGGTCACCGGGTCAGCGGCGGCCGCTCCCCCATCGGCTCGTCGCCCGGTTCCGGGCCGTCGTTCCGGATCACCTGGCCCTGGACCACCTTGCCGTCCGGGCGGTGGATACGGGCCTGCTGGAAGGCGTTGCCCAGGGTGCCGGGGGCGGCGGCGCGGAGTTTGCGGTCGAGGGTGCGTTCGGTGAGGCGGGAGACCGCCTTCTGGACCGGCGGCAGCAGAAGCAGCAGGCCGAGCGCGTCGGAGACCAGGCCGGGGATCATGAGGAGCAGTCCGCCCAGCATCATCAGGCCGTTGCCGCCGCCGCTCTCCGGGGAGCCGCCGCGCTGGATCGCCTCGTTGAGACTCCGGAAGGCGCGCCGGCCGGCCCGCTTGATGACCACGGAGCCGGCGACGAAACCCGCCACCAGCAGCAGGAAGACGGTCATGCCGCCGGCCGCGCCCGCGACCACCGTCAGCAGCCAGATCTCCAGCACCAGCCACGCCGCGACGCCCAGCGGCAGATATCTGGCGAGCCGGGAGCGCCGGGGTCGGGTGGTGTACGGAGGGGTCTGCGCGCCAGTCGTCATGTTCCCAGTGTGCCTGGGCCCGGCTCAGTGCGGAATAAGGGGATGATCAACCGGATCTGTGAGTTTTCCGGGCCCCTGCTGTGACCGCCGACCCCGCTGCCCCCGCTAGGAGGACTTGCCCTTGCCGGTGATCTTGCCCACTCGCTCGGTGACGCCCCAGGAGGTGACCCGCCACAGGGCCTCCACCAGGATGTCGCGGCTCATCTTGGAGTCGCCCAGCTCACGCTCGACGAAGGTGATGGGCACCTCGACGACCTGGAAGCCGGCCTTGACCGCGCGGCGGGCCAGGTCGACCTGGAAGCAGTAGCCCTGCGAGGAGACCTCGTCGAGACCCAGACCCTCCAGGGTCTCGCGGCGGAAGGCACGGTAGCCGCCGGTGATGTCCCGCAGCGGGAGGTCGAGCGCGAGGCGGGAGTAGAGAGAACCGCCCCGGGAGATGAACTCACGGGACTTCGGCCAGTTGACCACCCGGCCGCCGGGCACCCAGCGGGAGCCGAGCACCAGGTCGGCGCTCTTCAGCGCGGTCAGCAGGCGGGGCAGCTCCTCGGGCTGGTGGGAGCCGTCGGCGTCCATCTCGACGAGCACGCCGTAGCCGTTGTCCATGCCCCAGCGGAAGCCCGCGAGGTAGGCGGCGCCGAGGCCTTCCTTGCCCTTGCGGTGCAGCACCTGGACGTGGTCGTCCTCGGCGGCCAGTTCGTCGGCGAGCTTGCCGGTGCCGTCGGGGCTGTTGTCGTCCGCCACCAGCACGTGCGCCTCGGGGACGGCCTGTCGCACCCGGCCGACGATGGACTTGATGTTCTCCGCCTCGTTGTACGTCGGAATGATCACCAAGGCCGTGCCGAGCGGGCCGAACCGCCTTCCCTGGGCCTGTGCCGCGAGGGTCCCGTCGCCGTCGTTCACTGCTGCCCCTTCATGTCGTACGCAGGGGACCACCATAGTGGCCGTAGCCTGCGCTGACGTGACAGCTCATTCGTATGGTGGTGTCGATTCCGCAAGAACGGGGTAAGGATGCCCGTTTCGGGTGGCCGTCATCCGCGCTTTCGCCACCGTGTTCCCCTCGGGAGCAATCCTGTTCCCCTACGGATGGGGGCCCGGCGCCCTTCGGGCCGACCTGGGACCCGCTGGCTGCGGGTCGACCGAAAGCCGTTGTCTACTGAGCGTCCGGGCCCCACCCGGGTCACACCTCCCGACCGGCCGGAACGTTCCCTCGTCGGCGCGGGCGCTGAGCCTGGCTCCCAGTGACGGTGCCCCGGTGCGGCACACCGTCCCTGACCCAGCGGCGCTGCGACGAGTGCGCGAACTGCTCCCCGGTCGGGCGTCCGGTGGTGGACTCGGCCGAACCTACCGGCCCGCTGCCGCTGGCTGTCAACAGCCGTTTGACCTGCGCAAACGACCTCAAACCCCTGGTCAGCGCGGAGGATGCGCAGGTCGCGCGACGGGGCGGCGGCCGACGATCACGGCCGCGCCACCCCGGGAGATCACTCGCCCGGCCGTACGAATGCGCCGGGTCACTCGCCCGGTCGTACGAACACCGTCCGGCCGCCCACCACCGTGCGCAGACAGACCGGCAGGTCACGGCCGGGGGTCAGGTCGGGCAGCCCCGGAGTGCCGGAGCGCGGGTCGGTGGACCAGCGGGCGACCCGGTCGTCGGGGGCCTGGACCACCAGTTCGCCGGTACGCCAGACCGCGTAGTCGGCGGGCGCGCCGGGCACCAGGACGCCCGCGTCGTCCCGGCCGATCGCCCGCCAGCCGCCGCGCGTGTGCGCCGTGAAGGCGGCGCGTACGGAGACGCGGTGCTCCGGTGTGCGGTGGAAGGCGGCGGCGCGGACGGTCCCCCAGGGGTCGAGGGGGGTGACCGGGCTGTCGGAGCCGAAGGCGAGCGGGACCCCGGCCCTGAGGAGGGCGGCGAAGGGGTTCAGGGTGCGCGCCCGCTCGGCACCGAGCCGCTGGGCGTACATACCGTCGTCGCCGCCCCACAGCGCGTCGAAGGCGGGCTGCACGGAGGCGATCAGTCCGAGTTCGGCGAAGGCTGCGATGTGCTCGGGCGTGAGCATCTCGGCGTGCTCGACCCGGTGCCGGGCGGCGCGGACGCGGGCCGGGCCGACCTTCTCGGCGGCGGCGCGCACGCCTTCCACGACGGCGGTCACGGCGGCGTCGCCGATGGCGTGGAAGCCCGCCTGGAGGCCGGTCTCGGTGCAGGCGGTGACATGGGCGGTCACGGCGCCCGCGTCCAGGTAGGCGGCGCCGGTGTGGCCGGCGTCGGCGTACGGCTCGTGCAGACAGGCGGTGTGGGAGCCGAGGGCACCGTCGACGAACAGGTCGCCCGCGGCGCCGAGCGCGCCCAGTTCGCGCGCCCTGGCGATGCCTTCGTCGGCTGCCTCCGCCCAGTAGCCGACCACCCGTGGGCCGGGGATCTCGGCCGCCAGGGCCAGGAGAGCGGCGAAGTCGTCCTCGGAGGAGATCTTCGGCCCGCCGCACTCGTGCACGGTGCCGATGCCGAGGGAGGCCGCGTGCGCGAGGGCGGCGCGCTGGGCCCCGGCGCGCTGCGCGGGCGTCACAGCCGCGAACGCCGCGGCGCGTACGGCGTGGTGGGCATCGCCGGTCAGCGGGGCGTCCTCCCGAGGGGCCGCGCCCGGGACCAGGTCCAGCAGGGCCGTGGTGACGACGGCCGAGTGGACGTCGATACGGGAGAGATAGAGCGGGCGTCCACCGGTGGCCGCGTCCAGCTCGGCGCGGGTCGGCGGCCGGCCGTCGGACCAGCGGGAGGCGTCCCAGCCGTGCCCGAGCAGCACCCGGTCGTCCGGGCGGGCGGCGGCGAAGTCCCGCACCAGCGCGAGGGCCGCGGCCGACGAGCCGGCCCCGGACAGGTCGAGGCCGGTCAGCGCCAGCCCGGTGGACGTGGTGTGCACATGGGCGTCCGTGAAGGCGGGGGTGACCAGGGCACCGTCCAGGTCGACGACCTCGTCGACACCGTCCGCGAAGGCGTCGGCGGCCCCCTCGGAACCGACCCAGGCGACCTGTCCCCGCTCCACGACCATCGCGGTCGCGAACGGATCGGCGGGACTGTGCACCTCTCCTCTACGGAGGAGAACGGTCTTCGGCTGGTCGGTGCGATCACTCATAGCCGACAGTTTCTCGCGTTGCGGTACGGGAGCTGCACCTGGGGCGGGCTTGGGAAGGTGTCCGGCGCTGTCGGCTGTGCCCACCCGTTCCGCCCTGCGGAACGACTGCCCACAGCGGTAGCAGCTCAGATGCGCGGCGGACGCGCCTCATAAGGCGTCGACAGCACCACCGTCGTCCGGGTCGACACCCCCGCCAGGCTGCGCAGCCGGGCCAGCAGCTCCTCCAGTTCGTGCGGGGTCGCCACCCGCACCTTGAGGATGTAGTTCTCGTCGCCCGCCACGCTGTGGCACGCCTCGATCTCGGGCACGCCCGCCAGGCGGTCCGCGATGTCGTCGGGGGCGCTGGGATCGAACGGTTTCACCGAGATGAACGCCGTCATGGGCAGCCCGACGGCCTCCGGGTCGACGACCGCGGCATAGCCGCGGATCACGCCGCGCTGTTCCAGCCGGCGCACCCGCTGGTGCACGGCCGATGTAGAAAGACCCGTGGCCTTGCCCAGGTCGGTGTAGCTCATCCGCCCGTCCTTGACGAGCAGCTGCACAATTTGACGGTCCAGCTCCTCCATGGCGCAAAAACTACAGTGCGCCCGATCTCCTGGGATACCTCAGCGGCGCAGGTCATGGCCGGTTCGTGATGTGACGGAGGGCAGACTGTGAGCCGCCTGAGGGACAAATCCACCGCACCGGGCACCTGCGTTCGGCATGTGACGAACGCCACAGCCCTCGAACGGGCTCCGTGATGTTCTCGTGATTACCGCCGAGACCGGACGGGAAGTGCTTGCTGTGGTCGAGGCCGCAGCGCCTTACGGCCCAGCCCGAGGGGGAGTTACCCATGCAGAGTCTTAAGCGCCCTGGTCGTACCACGTCCAAGCGCCCGCAGCTGGTCGTCGAGCCCGAGCCGGAGGGCGTCGAACCCGACCTCTACGAGGCCGAGGAACTGGATGCCTACGACACCTTCGAGATGTACCGGGTGATCTGCCCGGACTGCGCGCAGTCCATCGCGCTGCTGGCGGACGAGGAGTTCCTGCCGGAGCACGCGCTGTGCGCCTCGCCGTGGAACCCGTTCGGTCTCACGGTCTGTGCCGGTACGGGTCGCTCGGCGGCCGAGGCCCGCTCCACGGACGAGTCGGCCGAGCCGCAGGAGCAGGAGACCGCCCTCCTGCTCACGCTCCCGCAGAGCCTGAACTGGCGGACGCAGCCCTTCTCGCACGTCGGCGGCCCGAGCTCGCGCCCGATGCGCGTACCGACGGTGCGCCACGGCGGTTACGCCGTCGCCCGCCAGGCTGCCTGAGTCACCGCATCGCATCCCAGTAACTGCCCTGCACCATGGCGCGCAGACTGCCGTGGTGCAGGATCAGTGTGTCCGGATCCGCCGGGACGGCGACCTCTCCGAAGTACACCTGCCGATAGGCGATGCGCAGCATGACGATCGCGTGCCGCAGGGCGGCGTACAGGGTGTAGAAGTCCATGTCGCGCGGGGTGTGACCGGTCAGCCGGGCGTAGCGGGCCTCGACGTGGTCGCGGCGCAGGAATCCGGGCAGCCCCCGCTGTCCGGAGGAGGCCGTGAGGTCCTGGAAGAAGCGGTGCAGATAGACGGTCCAGCCGAGGTCCACCTCGCGCGGGGCCGGTGCCGCCATCTCCCAGTCGAGGACGGCGACGGGGTCGAAGCCGTCGTAGACGACGTTTCCGATGCGTGCGTCGCCCCAGTTGAGGACGGGTGTGCCGGTCTCCCGCGGCCACGACTCCGCCAGCCGGTCGAAGGCGTCCTCGATCAGGGGCGAGCGGGCGAGTCCGTCCACCACCCAGTCGTAGTAAGCGCGTTGGGATTCGACATGGCGGCGCAGGACGTCCCCGTCCCCGGGAAGGGCGAGGAACCCCGCCTCCTCCAGAGGGACTTGGTCGTGCAGTCGGGCCAACAGGCCGACGGACGCGGCTTCGAGGTGCTCGCGTTCGGCGTCGCTCGCCGTCTGCAGCCAGTTCCCCTCGTATGTATAGGGCATGACGTCGGGCGGGACGCGCCCCTCGACCCGCGCCATGACGAAGAAGGGCGCCCCGAGCGGTCCGGGATCCTCCTCCAGCCACAGCACGCGGGGCACGGGCAGGTCGGTGTGCTCGGCGACCAGGCGCATGGTGCGGTACTGGCGGGTCATGTCGTACGACGGAAAGACCGTGTAGGCCGACGGGTCCGCCGCGAGCCTCAACGCGCAGGCCCGCAAGGGAGGTTCGGGGTGTTCGATCTCGAACAGCAGGGTCTCGCTGGACAGGCCGTTGGAGGCGGGGACGGTGACGCCGACGGCCTTGGCGCCGGGGAGCCGGGTGTCCAGCCAGGCCGTCAGCCGGCGTGTGAGGTCCTCGGGGTCGCGGGTGGTGGTGCGCGGGCGCGGTTTCGTGGTCATCGCGGCCTCCCTCAGGGCGCCACCGAGTCGAAGCCGGTGAAGCCGCTCGGATCGTGTCTGCCGAACGAGCCGTGCTCGAAGATGCCGTGGCCGACCCGGCCGTCCAGGCGGAACCGGGCGGAGTGGTCGGTGACGCCGTAGGCCGCGCGGGGGTGCGGAGCGGTCAGGTCGTAGGTACGGCGGTCCACCCACCCCGGGCCCTGCCAGGTGCCGTGCTGCCAGTCGTCCGCCGGCGGGTAGCCGGCGCCGACCGCGAGCGGTGAGGAGGTGAGGATCTCCACCTCCAGTTCCCGGGGTTTGCGCGGGTCGCCCAGGTGGACGACGGCGCGCTCGGGGTGCCGGGTGCCGGAGCGGTAGGTGATCTCTGTCCCCGGCCAGCCGAGTTGGCGGTCGCGGTGGCCGGGGCGGACCAGGGTGGCGTCGTTCAGGGTGCGGTAGCCGTCGGCGTCCTCCTGGGTGATGACCATCAGGAAGCGGTCCTCGAAGCGGACCGGGCACCAGATCCAGTGGAAGCCCTCGGTCGGGTGCGCCTCGGCGAGCCGCCCGCCCTCCTCCCCCGGGACGGGCCGGACGCCCCAGCTGCGGTCCCGGGTGCCGGTCCAGTCGGCGGGATCGACTCGGAACTCCTCGCCGCCGGCCCGGATCACCCCGGACACTCCCCCGGCCTGAACGAACCGGCGGCCCTCCAACGTCAGCCGGTCGCCCCGGCGTTGGAGGTGGTGCGGCTCCCACAGGGCCGGGAAGGCGGCGGTCCAGACGAGGTCGTAGGAGAGCGCGTCGTCGTCGCAGGTCAGGCGGAAGCGCCGGAGCGGTTCCTCGACCTCGATGCGCAGCGGGCCGACCGCGAGCCGCATCCGGTCGTCGCCTAGGGCGTCGGAGGCGCGTACGGCGTGCAGGGTGTCCCCGGTGCGCAGGGTGGCGTAGGCGTCGATCACGCCGACGTTGGGGTAGACGCCGAGGCCGAGGATGAGCAGGGCCCGGCCGCTGTGGTCGAGGACGTGGAAGATGCAGCGGTCGTAGGCGTTCCGGTCGCCGGTGGCGACATGTTTCATGGAGAGCGGGACCTGGTGCACGGGGTACTCGTCGAGCGGTACGGGACGGTCGTCGGCCACGGCGGGCCTCCCCGGAGGCTGGAGACGGTCCGGCTGACGGTACGTCAGAAAATGGGGACTGGCCAGACGCGGGGACCGGACGCCCGTGAACTCACGCGCGATTCCGGTGATCGGTGACCGGGGCGGCCGCCCCCGCGTTGGCCGGGCATGACGACCACCTACTCGACCCTCGGCCGTCAGCGCCGCATCTTCGTGTCCCCGCCCGCACCATCGCTTCCGCCCCCGACGCCACCGGATCCGCCCATCTACCGCGACCTCATGCGCACCTGGGCGGACCGGGGCCGCACCCTGCCGGGCCGCCACGACCCGGAGTGGATCAGGCTGGCGGCCCCGACGGTCTCACGCGGGCAGTTCAGCGGCTTTCAGGTCCCGCCACATGACGGGCGATGACCATCCGCTGGATCTGGTTGGTGCCCTCGACGATCTGCAGGACCTTGGCCTCGCGCATATAGCGCTCGGCCGGGAAGTCCGCGGTGTAGCCGTAGCCGCCGAGGATCTGGACGGCGTCGGTGGTCACCTTCATCGCGGTGTCGGTGCAGTGCAGCTTGGCCATCGCGGCCTGCTTGGCGAACGGCCGCCCCGCGTCCCGCAGCCGGGCCGCCGCGAGGTAGAGGGCGCGGCCGGCCTCGATCTGGGTGGCCATGTCGGCGATCATGAAGCGCAGGCCCTGGAAGTCGGCGATGGGGTGTCCGAACTGCCGTCGCCCGGTGGCGTAGGCGACCGCCTCGTCCAGGGCGGCCTGGGCCAGGCCGATCGCGCAGGCCGCGATGCCGAGCCGGCCGGAGTCCAGCGCGGAGAGGGCGATGGCGAACCCCTGGCCCTCCTCGCCGAGGCGGCGGCCGTCGGAGACCCGGACGTCGTCGAAGTGGACCTGGGCGGTGGGCGAGCCCTTCATGCCCATCTTCTTCTCCGGCACCGCGCCGCTCAGGCCCTCGGCGTCGCCGGGGACCAGGAAGGCGGTGATCCCGTGTGAGCCCTCGCCGCCGGTGCGGGCCATGACCGTGTAGAAGTCGGCGATGCCGCCGTGCGTGATCCAGGCCTTGGTGCCGTTGATCACCCAGGAGTCGCCGTCCCGGACGGCCCTGGTGCGCAGGGAGGCGGCGTCGGAGCCGGAGGCGGGCTCGGAGAGGCAGTAGGCGCCGAGCAGGCCGCCGCCGAGTATCGCGGGCAGATGCTCGACCTGCTGCTCCTTGGTGCCGTAGGCGGCGAGCGCGTAACCGGCGAGGGTGTGCACGCTGACGCCGAGGCCGACGGTGAGGCGGGCCGCGGCCAGTTCCTCCAGTACCTGGAGGTAGACCTCATAGGGCTGGTCGCCACCGCCGTACTCGGCGTCGTAGGGCAGACCGAGCAGGCCCGACTCGGAGAGCAGGGTGAAGACCTCGCGCGGGAAGCGTCCGGCGTCCTCCTCCTCGGCCGCCTTGGGCGCGATCTCGCGCCGGGCGATCTCCCGGACGAGCGCGAGCAGGTCCCTCGCCTCTTCCGTGGGCAGTTGACGCTCCACCGGCTGCGGGTCGCGGTCGGACATGGCGTCGGTCTCCTCCCTGTCGGGCGCCGGCGGCCGCCGCCCTTCGGGTAGGGGCGGCTCCGCCTGTCGTTCGAGTGCGGCCGAGGTGAGCTTTTCCGGGTCTCGGAAGCGGCTGACCTGCGGCTGCGCAGTGAGTATGCCCGATCGGGGACCTCCCGTCACCAGTTAACGACCGCTTACTTCGCTAATTCCAGGACAACATTCGCCAGTCCCGAAATTGGTCCGAACCATTGACCTGACTGGTCCAGTCCTCGTAATGTCCATGACCAATGCTTTACCGCGTTCATGCCAATCGGCGCGCGCTCCGGGGACTCGGCGACACTACGCACGGTGAGCCGATCAGGGCCTTCAACCGACCCCGGTCACGGGGGACTCGGGGCGGGGGTACCACGAGACCTCCGCCCCTTGTGGTGTCAGGCGTCCCGGCGGGCCGGCGCCGGGGCCCGGTAGGCCGGGTCGAGTTCCTCGATGGCCCGCAGGGTGCCGCCGAGCGTCTTGACCAGCAGTTCGCACATGGTGTCGCGGGAGAGCCCGGGGCGGTCGATCCACTCGAGGGTGGCGCCCTCCACGCTGCACAGCCAGGAGAGCAGGCCCATCCGGGCGAGCGGGGCGATGTCGGTGCGGCCGTAGGCGCCCTCGGCGATGGTGGCCACGATCGCCTCGCGCACTCCGTCCCGGATGGCGTGCACCTCGGTGTCGAAACCGACTCCGCCGCTGACGATGGTGCGGTAGGCGGCCTGGTGGTGCTCGGCGTAGCGCAGGTAGCTGTCGATGGTGCGGTGGACTCGGTCCACCTGGGGCAGTTCCAGCCCGCTCGCGGCGAAGGTGACCAGGTCGGCGACGGAGTCCTGGATGATCGCCAGGTAGTAGCCGCGCTTGGACTGGAAGTAGTAGTAGATCAGCCCTTTGGCGACATGCGCCTGCCTGGCGATGTCGTCCATGGAGAGCGCGTCGTAGGAGGTGTCGGCGAACAACTTCCGCCCGATGGCGATGAGTTCGGCACGACGAGCCACTGAGCGCTCAGTGCCGCGCGCCCGGGGACGGGCGGCGGCACGCTGTTGACTGATATTCAATTTCGACCCTGGTCTCAACGGGCTGCGGGACATCCGCAGTATGTCAGCTCGGGTCGTGGATCAGGTCACAGCAGCCCGAGTTGAGTCACCAGCATGGCGATGACCACGACAAGCGTCCAGCCCATGACGTGTTCCAGTGCCTTCGGGCCGTGGTCCTCGGGGCCGCCGGTGCGGGCACGGGCGGCGGTGGCGGAGTTCGTGGTCATGTCGTCCACCATGCCACCGATTGCGGCTTTTGCGGCGGAGAGCTTGGTCACAGGAGAACGGCCCCCGGAGCACCCGGGGGCCGCTGTCGTGCCTGGTCAGCGCACGCCCACCGCGTCCAGCGCCTTCAGCTGGCTCGGGCTCGGGCAGGCCGGGAAGTACAGGTAGCAGACTCCTCCGGTGCCGGAGGCGACCTTGCCGCTGGCGTTGTACCGCTTGGTGCGCAGCCAGATGTTCTCGAACTCGCGCCGCGGATAGACCCGCCGGACCGCGTTGTCGTCGGCCGAGAACGGGTCGTTGGCGATCACGTCGCCCTCCGCGGTGAACCCGATCACGGTCATCAGATGCCCGGAGGTGCCGTACCCGGCGCCCGTCAGCTCCGAGGACAGGAACGACTGTGACGTTATGGCCGGGATGCCCGCCGCGATCAGGGTCTCCAGGTCGGTGAGGGAGGCCAGTCGCGTTATCACGCCCTGGAGGTCCTTGTAGGTGGAGGCGTAGGCGGCGTTGAACGGCCAGTTGCCGCAGCCGCCGTACTGGTAGTCGTAGGTGTAGCGGGCCGCGTAGCAGACCTGGGGGTCGGCGTACGAGGGGTCGACCCAGGCCAGTTGGGCGGCGGTGGGGCGGGCGCCCCAGTACTCGACGATCATCTGCGAGGAGGTGGGGCTGCACCAGGCCTCGCCGCCGTTGTCGTACTCGGGGTACTGGCCCTTGTGGATCTCCTGCGAGTAGCGCGGGACCTTGAGTTCCTGGGCCAGTCCCGGGGTGGAGGCGGGGACGGTGAAGCGGTCCGGGATGTCGGAGCCCATGGCGCCGAGCCGCCAGACGGTCGGGGTGAGCTTGGTGCCGGGCTTGCGGTAGAGGGTCAGGCGCAGCTGGTACGAGGTGAGGCGCAGGCCGGTCGTGGCGTCGTCGACGGCGAAGGTGTCCGTCCAGATGGTGCTCTTGCCGTCCGTCTGGCCGTCCACCGAGGTCCGCTTGATGTCCTGGTCGCCGGCCGCCCAGCGGCCCATCACGTACCAGGGGGTGTCGGTGCCGTCGGAGTAGGTGCCGTGCAGTTCGACCTGGATCCAGGTGCCGGCCGGGGTGTCCGCGTTCCAGGAGGCGATCGTCTCGGTGGCGGGGACGGCGAGCTGGTGCACCGGGCCGGTCCAGGTGGCGTACTCCCAGGTGGCCTTGGTGCCGGTGTGGGGGTCGGTGTAGGCGGTGGTGCCGGCCGGGGTGCCGATCACCAGGCCGGGACGGTCCCCCGCGACGGCCCCGGCACCCTTGGCGGTACCGGTCCGCCAGTCGCTGTAGGTCGTCCAGGAGCGGTAGTCGATCGGCCGGGTCTCGGCCCGGCCGCGGCTCTCGTCGGCCTCGGTCTCCGGCGCCGCGGCCGCGGGCACCGCGGGGACGACTCCCCCGGCCACGGCCACTGCCGCGACGGAGGCCGCGGCTGCCAGAACGGTTCTGCGGGACGGCTGTTCGGCTCTGCTCATCGGTGGGGGACCCCCAGGGGTACGAGTCGGAGCTGGTCCAAGTCAGTGCGCCAACTATGGAACAGCCGCCATGCCCCTGCCAGCACTTCCGCCCATGCCACGCCCACCAATATTGGTCTGGTCCACCGAAAGGGCCCCGGCGCCGTGCACCGGGGCCGCTTTTCGGAGGGTCGGACGCGTCAGATGAGGTCCATCGCGGCGACCTCGTCGGGGCGGCCGTAGCTGACCGGGCCCTGGAAGCGGCGGCGGGCGGTGGCGAACCACCAGACCGTGGCCACGACCAGGACGACGGCCAGGGCGATCGGCGCGTAGTTGAAGGTGTCGACGGTGATCGGCGAGGCCTGCGGGAGCATGAACAGGACGCTGCTGAGCAGGATCCAGGTCACCGCCAGCCAGCCGATCGGCCTGCTCCAGCGCCCCAGGTTCCACGGGCCCGGCTGGAACTCGTCGCCCAGCCGCAGCCGCAGGAACACCGGGACGGCGTAGGCGAGGAACAGGCCGACGACGTTGACGCTGACGATCGCGGTGAACGCCGTGTGCGACCACCAGCCGGGCACCACCAGGGCGACGGAGCAGGCCACCGCGAGCCACACGGCCTTGACGGGCGTACGGGTGCGGGGCGAGACCGAGTGCCAGAGGCGGGAGCCGGGCATGGCGCCGTCTCGGGAGAAGGCGAAGATCTGCCGGGTGTTGCTGGTGAGGTTGGCGAGGCCGCAGAAGAGCATGGCGCCGATGACGACGAGCAGCATCGCCTTGGCCCAGCCCATGCCGAGTCCGTCGATGAGGATCTGCACGGGCGGCGCGGAGGAGCTCGCCACCTTGTCGTAGTCGCCGATGCTGTACACCAGCGCGAGCATCAGGACGAGGCCCGTGATCGCCGAATAACCGATCGAACGCGTGATCCCCTTGGGGGCGTTCACGGTCGCCTGGACCGTTTCCTCGGACATGTGGAAGCTGCCGTCGAAGCCGGTGAAGGTCCAGCTGGTGACCAGCAGGCCGAGCAAGCCGCCGTAAAGGCCGTTGGTGAAACCGGTGTTGTTCACGAAATGCGTCACGAAGGACGCCGACCTGTGGTGGTCCGGCATCACGATCAGTGTGCTCACGATCACCACGAGTCCGATCAGCAGCCACCACACGGAAATCCGGTTCAGTACGGCGACGAGGTGGACGGTGTAGGTGTTGGCGAGCCCCTGGAGCACGATGATCAGGGCCGTGATCAGGACCGTCTGGTGGGCGGTCGGCGTGTACGAGGGCCACTGCAGGGCGATGAAGGCCTGGATGAAGGTGGCGGCCGCGTAGCCGGTGGCCGCCGTGCCGCCGATCTGGCCCACGAAGTTCAGCCAGCCCGTGTACCAGGACCAGGCGCCCTTGTGCCGCTTGGCGAGTTTGCCGGCCGAGAAATAGAGCGCGCCGCTCGTCGGATAGGCGGAGGCGACTTCCGCCATCGCCGCTCCGATGCAGAGCACCATCACGCAGACGCCGATCCAGCCGAACACGAGAATGCGGGGGCCGCCCGCGTTCATACCGAATCCGAAGGACGAGAAAATTCCGGAGAGGACGTTGATGATGGTGAAGGAGATCGCGAAATTGTCGAATGCCTGGAATCGGCGGGTGAGTTTCCGCGGATATCCCATCGCGTGCAGGGTCGCGTCGTCGTCGAGGGTGGCGGAGTCCGCTGTGCGTTCTGACACTTACCGGCCTTTCTCTCTCTGAGGGTCTCTCTATGAGGGGACGGGCAGGCCGCAGGCGCGGCGGGCGCGGGAGAGCTGGTCGGCGGGCTCGCCGAAGACGCTCCAGGGCATGCGTGAGGCGTACGGCCCGACGGCCGTGAAGACCGCCCGGGCCTCGAACTCGCACCGGCCCATGACCAGCGCGTGGGCCAGGTAGGCCAGGTCGAGCACCGGGGTGAAGCGGTATCCGGCCATCGTGGGCAGCCAGTTGCGGTAGGTCGACAGCGCGAGGCCGCGCCACTGGGGTTGTTCCCAGACATGCTCGGCGAGCAGCCGGGTCGGGTTGTGGCTCTCCACCAGGGCCACCAGCGGCAGCAGCCGCAACGCGGAGTCGGCGGGGGCCCGCTGACCGAGGTAGGCGGCGACGTCCCAGGCGGCGTTGACCGAGCCGCCGTACCGGGTGAAGAAGAAGGACAGGAAGCGGTGGTGGGCCTCGCGGTGCCAGGGGTCGAGGGCGAGGACGCGCGCGAACAGCCGCCAGGGGCCGGGCGGGGAGGTCAGCAGGCCGGCGGGGGCGGGGTCGTGCGGGCGGTGCAGCCGGGCCATGGCCAGTTTGGCGGCCCAGGGCGTGGGGTCGGCGGGGTCCGTGGCGGCGGCCCGGTCGCAGGCGGCGAGGGCGATCCGCTCCAGCGCCTCGGCGCGTTCGTCGCGGGCGTCGGCCGCCCGGATCGCCCGCTGCACGGCCACCCGGGCCCACATCAGCGTGGACTCGGGGCCCGGCTCCTCGGCCAGCCAGCGTTCGACCAGATCGGTGCCGGCCGCCTCGGAGGCCAGGACCAGGGAGCGGTGGGCGCGCAGGGCGAAGTCGGAACGGGTCTCGGCCAGGGCCTCGCGGGCGCTCAGATATCTCCCGGCGCGCACGTCCACGCATACGCTCGCGAGCAAGCGGTCATCGGCCGCCGGGTGCCATACATAGTGCCCCTCGAATAACTCCGCGGCCATCTTCCCCTGTCCGTCCCCGTACGACGCTTCGCAGTCGCGCAGAAGGCACCCTACTCAGCGGCGGGCACGCCGGGAACGTTCTTGGTCGACATATCGGTCAACCCGTCGGAAATATTGGCGAGGACGGTTGAGAACGACTCAAAAATAGTTCAAGCCACTACTTTTCCGGGGCCGCGAACGCCCGCTATGCGCCGCGCTACTAGACTGTTTCCGGAAAACGCCCCACACCGCAGCACACCTCGGGAATCGTCATTCACCGACTCGCCTCCGCGCTCCAGGCCCTGCCGCCCTCCTGCGGCCCGGTCCGCCTCGTCGGCGTCGACGGACACGCCGGCTCCGGAAAGACCACGTTCGCCGGGCGGTTGGCCGTCGCGCTGGGCGGGGCGCCGGTGCTCCACCTCGACGACATCGCCAGCCACGAGGAGTTGTTCGCCTGGACCGGCCGGCTGCTGACCCAGGTGATCGAGCCGCTCGGCCGCGGCGAGACCGCGCACTACTCCCCCTACGACTGGCGCGCCCGCCGCTTCGGCCCGCCCCGCCCGCTGCCGCCCGCCCCCGTGATCCTCGTCGAGGGCGTCGGCGCCGGCCGCCGGGCGCTGCGCCCGCACCTGGCGCGACTGCTGTGGATGGAGGTGCCGTACGACGAGTCCTGGACGCGGGGCAGACTGCGGGACGGCGCGGAACAACGGGACTTCTGGGTCGAATGGGTCGGAGCGGAACGCGCGCACTTCGCCGAGGACCCCTCCAGGCCGTATGCCGACCTCCTGGTGACACAGTCACAAAAGGGGTACGAGGTACTCCCGGGCCCTATGAAGGCGATTGGACCGGACCAGAAGGTCACCCACCGTGACGGACCGTCCGCAGTGTGCTGAACTTGTGAAGGCGCGCCCCGGACAAGTTGCCCGAGTACCTCAACTCGGCTTGACCCGGGGGCCGTACAGGTCTTACGTTCTCAATGTGCGGCCCTTGGGAGCCGCCCTGCAGACGCGAAGCCCCCGGTTGTTCCCCCGTGATCGGGGGCTTCGTTCTGCCCTTTACCCCTTTTGTGTGCGCCGCGTGCACTCCCCCGCTCACCCTCGGTCACCGTGCCGTGTGCGCCCCGTCTGCCCCCACCTCGCCAAACGGCCTGTGCGGCACCCTTCGAAGGGTGGTGGAAGCGCAGGTACGATGCCCTCGGTGCGACCTTCGAACGGCTGCTTCGCGCACCTGCAACTCCGGTCCGCGGCACAGCGGTTCGACCAACGGCGGCCATCGGGGGGAGCCCGGGGGCCAACCACGGGGGCACGGTTTGTGGGGGACGTGATGGATTTCGGCATGCAGGGCCCCGAGGCCCCGGCCGACCTCGCCTGGCTGCGAGGCGTGGACGCCTACACGATGGGCGCCTATCCGCAGGCGGAGGAGGAGTTCCGCGCCGCGGTGCGGATGGATCCGGGGATGGCCGACGGCTGGCTCGGGCTGCACGCACTGCGCGTGGACACGACGACCGCGCTGCTGCGGATGTTCCGGCACCGGGACCGCTTCGGAGAACAGCGCGGCCGGCACCGGCGCACGCTCAACTCCTGGTACTGGCTGGGCTGGTGGGTGCAGCCGGTGCTGGAGAGCCCGCGCGATCTGCTGCTCGCGCACGCATCGCACTGGCTGGACGGCCGGCATGTCCCGGAGCTCGACCGGGCCCTCGCGGGGCTGCCGCCGGTGGACGCCGACCCGCAGGTCCGTTTCCTGCACGCCTGCCGGGCCTATCTGGTCAAGGACTGGGAACAGCTGGTCCGGCACACCGACCCGCTCATCGACGACCCCATGCTCGGCATCGAGGCGGGCCTCTTCGGCGGGATGGCCCGGGTCCGCCTCGAGATGTACGGCCAGGCCGAACCGCATCTCTCCGCCGCGCTGATGCGCTGCCGCAGCGAGCAGCCGCAGCGCAAGGAGCTGCGCTACTGGCTGGCGCGGGCCCACGAGGGCACCGGGCGCAGCGCCGCCGCGCTCCCCCTCTACCGGGCCGTGCACCGGGTCGACCCCGCGTTCATGGACACCTCGGCGCGGCTGGCCGCGATAGCCGAGGGCGACGGGTACGACGACGCCGCCGACCTCGCGGCGATCACGCTCACCGGCGCCGGGCAGGACGTCATGGACGGGCCGGACATGCTCGACCCGCTGTTCGGCACGGAGGGGCGCGATCTGCGGCTCGGGGAACCGGAGCCGCCGGCCGGGGCGATGCCGTCGGTGATCGACCCCGCGGTGCGCGAGAAGGTCGTGCCGTCGCCGCCGCTGCCCGCCGGGCCGACCGACCCCGCGTTACTCGAGGAGGCGCTCGCCGAACTCGAGCGCATGGTCGGGCTCGAGCCCGTGAAGCGCCAGGTCAAGGCGCTGTCCGCACAGTTGAACATGGCCCGGTTGCGGGCCGGGCAGGGGCTGCCGGTGCAGCCGCCGAAACGCCACTTCGTCTTCTCCGGGCCGTCGGGTACCGGGAAGACCACGGTCGCCCGCATTCTCGGGCGGGTCTTCTACGCCCTGGGCCTGCTCGGCGGCGACCACCTGGTGGAGGCGCAGCGGGCCGATCTCGTCGGCGAGTACCTCGGCCAGACCGCCGTGAAGGCGAACGAACTGATCGACTCCGCGATCGGCGGGGTGCTCTTCGTCGACGAGGCCTACTCCCTCTCCAACTCCGGCTACGGAAAGGGCGACGCCTACGGTGACGAGGCGCTGCAGGTGCTGCTGAAGCGGGCCGAGGACAACCGCGACCACCTGGTGGTGATCCTGGCCGGCTACCCGGAGGGCATGGACCGGCTGCTGGCCGCCAACCCCGGCCTCTCCTCGCGCTTCACGACCCGCGTGGACTTCCCTTCCTACCGCCCCCTCGAACTGACCTCGATCGGCGAGGTGCTGGCCGCGGAGAACGGGGACGTCTGGGACGAGGAGGCGCTGGAGGAGCTGCGGTCGATCGCCGGGCACGTGGTCGATCAAGGGTGGATCGACGAGCTGGGGAACGGCCGGTTCCTGCGGACGCTGTACGAGAAGAGCTGCGCGTACCGGGATCTGCGGTTGTCGACATATCCGGGTCTGCTGTCGCGGGACGACCTGGCGACGCTCCGACTGCCGGACCTGATGCAGGCGTACGGGGAAGTCCTGTCAGGACGGGGCCCGCAGGATCCGGCGGCCGGTATGTAGGCGGGGCGAGTGCGGCGCCCCGTGAGGGGCGCTGGGGGTACCCCCGGCCGAAGGCTGGGGGAGGAACTGCGCGACCGGCTCCCACCGGCCCGCAGCTCCCCCACCACCTCAGCCGGCCATGACCTCCTCCGGCTCACCACTGGACCGCGGCTCCGGGGTCCGCGCCGGCGGCCGCTCCCGGTGTGCCGGGTCCGTCACCTCGCCCACCAGCAGTTCCAGTACGTCCTCCAGGGCGACCAGCCCCAGCACCCTGCCCTTCCCGTCGGCCACCTGCGCCAGGTGCGTGGCCGCTCGGCGCATCACCGTCAGCGCGTCGTCCAGGGGGAGCTCCGCGCGGAGGGTCGTCATCGGGCGCCACACCTGCTGGGGTACCGCTCGGTCGGAGTCCTCCAGGTCCAGTACGTCCTTCACATGCACGTAGCCCATGAAGGCCCCGGACTCGGTCGCGACCGGGAAGCGGGAGTAACCCGTGCGGGCCGTGAGCTCGACGATCTGGCCCGGCGTGACCGATGGCGGGACCGTGATCAGGGACTCACGGCGCAGCAGGACGTCCGTCACCGGGCGGGAGCCCAGTTCCAGCGCGTCCTCCAGGCGCTCCTGCTCCTCGGGGTCGAGGAGTCCGGCCTGGCCGGAGTCCTCCAGGAGACGGTTGAGCTGCTCGCTGGTGACGACGGCCTCGACCTCGTCCTTCGGCTCCACTCGGAAGAGCTTCAGGATGCCCCGGGCGCAGGCGCCGAGGGCGACCGTGATCGGCCGGCACACCCGCTCGAAGGCCACCAGGCCGGGGCTCAGCCACAGCGCCGCCTTCTCCGGCGCCGCCATCGCCAGGTTCTTCGGCACCATCTCGCCGATGACGAGGTGGAAGAAGACCACGGCGGCCAGGGCGATGACATAGCCCAGCGGGTGGATCATGCCGTCCGGGAGGTGGACCGCCTCGAACAGCGGCTCCAGCAGGTGCGCCACCGTCGGCTCGGCGACCGCGCCGAGGGTCAGGGAGCAGACCGTGATGCCGAACTGGGCCGCGGCCATCATCTGCGGGAGCCGTTCCAGGCCGTAGAGGACCTGGCGGGCCCGGGCCGTGCCGAGCGGTTCGATCTGGCTGCGGCGGACGGAGACGAGAGCGAACTCCGCGCCCACGAAGAAGCCGTTGGCCAGTACCAGCAGTCCGGCGAAGACAAGTTGGAGGACGCTCATCGGGCGGCCTCCGCGACGGCGGGGGCCGTACGCACCAGGCGGACACGCTCGGCGCGGTAGTGGCCCACCCGGCGGACCGAGAGCCGCCAGCCGGGCAGCTCCGCGCGGTCGCCCGGCGCCGGGATCCGGCCGAGCAGGTCGGCGACCAGGCCGGCGACCGTCTCGTAGGGGCCCTCGGGCACGTCGAGGCCTATCCGCTGGAGGATGTCGACGCGGACACTGCCGTCGACGTCCCACGCGGGCTTGCCGTCCTGCGGCGGAGCGGCCGCGAGCTCCGGCGCGTCGAGGCTGTCGTGCTCGTCGCGGACCTCGCCGACGAGTTCCTCGACGATGTCCTCCAGGGTGACCAGGCCGGCCGTGCCGCCGTACTCGTCGACGACGACGGCGATGGGCTGCTCGCTGCGCAGCCGGGCCAGCAGGGGCTGGACCGGGAGCGTCTCGGGCACCAGCAGCGCCTGGCGGGCGATACGGCCGACGGGGGTGTGCAGGCGTTCGTGCACGGAGACCGCCAGCGCGTCCTTGAGGTGGGCCATGCCGACGATCTCGTCGATCTTCTCCCGGTAGACCGGGAAGCGGGAGAGGCCGGTGGCCCGGGTGAGGTTGACGACGTCCTCGGCGGTCGCCGAGTCCTGGAGCGCGCTGACCTTCACCCGGGGGGTCATCACGTGCTGTGCGGTGAGCTCGCCCAGGGACAGGGTGCGGACGAACAGGTCGGCCGTGTCCTGCTCCAGGGCGCCGGCCTGGGCGGAGTGCCGGGCCAGGGAGACGAGCTCGCCGGGGGTGCGGGCGGAGGCCAGCTCCTCGGTGGGTTCGACGCCCAGGGCGCGGACGAGCCGGTTGGCGACCGTGTTCAGCGCGGCGATGACCGGGCGGAACAGGCGCGAGAAGCGGGCCTGCGGGCCGGCGACGAAGCGCGCGACCTGGAGGGGCTTGGAGACGGCCCAGTTCTTGGGTACGAGTTCGCCGATCACCATCTGGATCGCCGAGGCGAGCAGCATGCCGATGACGACCGCGATACCGGAGACCGCGCCCTCGGGCAGGCCGGTCGCGGTGAGCGGGCCGCGCAGCAGCTCGGCCAGTGCCGGTTCGGCGAGCATGCCGACGACCAGCGAGGTGATGGTGATGCCGAGCTGGGTGCCGGAGAGCTGGAAGGACAGCTCCTTGAGCGACTCGACGACCGTACGGGCGCGTTTGTCGCCGTCGGCGGCGGCCTTCTCGGCCTCCGGTCGCTCGACGGTCACCAGGCCGAATTCCGCGGCCACGAAGAAGCCGTTGGCCAGGATGAGCAGGAGCGCGGCTGCCAGGAGCAGCAGAGGGGTGGTCATGATGCCGCCGCCTCCGATCCGTCGCGGACCTCGAATGGGAGGTCCGCGGTATGTCGGGAGGGGGCGGCGCAGGTACTACAGGACGATCCGTCCATCGCCGGAGAGGGTCACTCCTCGGGTAGCAGGAACCCCTGTGCGCGGGGCGCGCCACAGGGGTGGAGGCAGGACGTGAAAAGCCTCCGCCAACAGATTAATCAAGACATGGGCCGATGCGGCAGGGTCGACGACCCGGAGGTGGCCCCGAAGTTGCGTGATCTCAGCCCTGATGCCGCTCGGGGTCGTGGGTCGCACGGGCCTCGGCGAGGGCCCGCAGGGCCTTGGCGTCGGCGATGGCGTGCTGCTTGGCGATGCCCGGCTGGATGCCGAGCGCGGGCAGGCTGGTGCCGTCGCTGAGGTTGAGGAACACCCACGGGTCACCCGGGCGGAGGTTCACCTGGAGGATCTCCGCCCACTCCAGGTGCCGCCTGCCGGCGATGTTCACGACGGTGACCCCGGACTCGTCGGCGACGACCTTCACCCGGGCCAGCCGGGCCAGCACCCAGAAGATCAGCGCGCCGGTGACGACGAAGCTGAGCTTCTCCCCCGGGCCGAGCTGCTCGAGGAGCAGGGCGACCCCGGAGATGGTGGCGAAGATCGCGATGCCCGCGGTGAGCAGGATCACCCGGGTGAGGCCCGGCCGGAAGGTGACGGGCAGTGCGGGAAGCTCGGACATCTCTCGCGTGCCCCTCAGAGGCGGCAGGCGTGGATGGCCGTGGTCAGGATGGCGCGGGCGCCGAGGTCGTACAGGTCGTCCATGATGCGCTGGGCGTCCTTGGTGGGGACCATGGCGCGGACGGCGACCCAGCCCTCGTTGTGCAGCGGGGAGACGGTCGGCGACTCCAGGCCGGGGGTGAGGGCTACGGCCTTCTCCAGCTGCTCGACCCGGCAGTCGTAGTCCATCATCACGTAGGTCCGGGCGACCAGGACGCCCTGGAGGCGGCGCAGGAACTGCTGGACCTTGGGCTCCTCGGCGTCGGCGCCGGTGCGGCGGACGACGATCGCCTCGGACTTCATGATCGGCTCGCCGAAGACCTCCAGGCCGGCATTACGCAGGCTGGTGCCGGTCTCGACGACGTCGGCGATGACCTCGGCGACGCCCAGTTCGATGGCGGTCTCGACGGCGCCGTCCAGGTGGACGACGGAGGCGTCGACGCCGCTGTCGGCGAGGTGCTTGGCGACGATGCCCTCGTAGGAGGTGGCGACCGTCTTGCCCTTGAGGTCCGCCAGGCCGTTCGCCTCGCCGGGCCTGGAGGCGAAGCGGAAGGTGGAGCGGGCGAAGCCGAGCGGCAGGATCTCCTCGGCGTTGGCGCCGGAGTCCACGAGCAGGTCGCGGCCGGTGATGCCGATGTCGAGACGGCCGGAGGAGACGTAGATCGCGATGTCGCGGGGGCGGAGGTAGAAGAACTCGACGTCGTTGACCGGGTCGACGATGCGCAGTTCCTTGGACTCCCGCCGCTGCCGGTAGCCGGCCTCATGCAGCATGTCCGCCGCAGGGCCTGAGAGGGAACCCTTGTTGGGGACGGCGATGCGCAGCATGAGGTCGGCTTCCTTTGCTCTGAAGGGGGTGGTGCGGCAGATGGTTTACAGGTGGGTGTAGACGTCGTCCAGCGAGATTCCGCGGGCGACCATCATCACCTGGACGTGGTAGAGCAGCTGCGAGATCTCCTCGGCGGCCGCTTCCTTGCCCTCGTACTCGGCGGCCATCCAGACCTCGGCGGCCTCCTCGACGACCTTCTTGCCGATGGCATGGACGCCCTTGCCGACCAGTTCTGCGGTGCGGGAAGTGGCGGGGTCGCCGTGGGCGGCCTTGTGCTGGAGCTCGGTGAAGAGCTCCTCGAAAGTCTTGTTGGACATGGTGAGCGCCAGACTACGCCAAATGCCGCCTCGCTCAGTGCCAGGGTTCAGATACTGAGCGGAGGGTGGCCGCCATCGACACCGCGGCCGTCACCGCCTCGTGGCCCTTGTCCTCGTGGGAGCCCTCAAGGCCTGCCCGGTCCAGGGCCTGCTCCTCGTTGTCGCAGGTGAGTACGCCGAAGCCGACGGGGACGCCGGTCTCGACGGAGACCTGGGTGAGGCCCTGGGTGACGCCCTGGCACACGTACTCGAAGTGCGGGGTGCCGCCGCGGATGACGACACCGAGGGCGACCACCGCGTCGTAGCCACGGCCCGCGAGGACCTTGGCGGCGACCGAGAGCTCCCAGGTGCCGGGGACCCGGAGCAGGGTCGGCTCGTCGATCCCCAGGTCGCCGAGGGCGCGCAGGGCGCCGTCCACCAGTCCGTCCATCACCTTCTCGTGCCACTGGGCCGCGATGACGGCGACCCGCAGGTCGCTGACATTGCGTACGGACAGTTCCGGTGCACCCTTGCCGCTCACGTCTCTCCTCAGTGCTGTTCTGTTACTGGTTGCCGCAACTGGACAGCGGGGCCGCCGTGTCCAGCCAGGGCAGGTCGTGGCCCATCCGGTCCCGCTTGGTACGCAGGTAGCGGAGGTTGTGCTCGCCCGCCTGTACGGGCATCGGCTCCCGGCCGCTGACCTTGAGGCCATGGCTGAGCAGCGCGTCCGTCTTGTCGGGGTTGTTGGTCATGAGGCGCACGCTGTGCACGCCGAGGTCGGCCAGGATCTGGGCGCCGGCGCCGTAGTCGCGGGCGTCGGCGGGCAGGCCGAGTTCGAGGTTGGCGTCCAGGGTGTCCCGGCCACGCTCCTGGAGTTCGTACGCGCGCAGCTTGGACAGCAGCCCGATACCGCGGCCCTCGTGTCCGCGCAGGTAGACGACGATCCCCCGGCCCTCCTCCTGGATGCGGTCCAGGGCGGCGTCGAGCTGGGGCCCGCAGTCGCAGCGGGCGGAGCCGAAGACGTCCCCGGTGAGGCACTCGGAGTGGACGCGGACCAGGACGTCCTCGCCGTCGCCGATCTCGCCGTGGACGAGGGCGACGTGCTCGACCCCGTCGGTGGTGGAGCGGTAGCCGTACGCCGTGAAGGTGCCGTGCCCGGTGGGCAGGTTGACCTCGGCCTCGCGGCGGACGGTGGGCTCGGCGGCCCGGCGGTGGGTGATCAGGTCCGCGATGGAGATGATCGTCAGGCCGTGCTTGCGGGCGAACGGGATCAGCTCGGGGAGGCGGAGCATCCGGCCGTCCTCGCCGGCGATCTCGACGATCGTGCCGGCCGGGCGCAGGCCCGCGAGCCGGGCGAGGTCGACGGCGGCCTCGGTGTGGCCGTTGCGGGTCAGGACGCCGCCGGGCCGGGCGCGCAGCGGGAACACATGGCCGGGGCGGACGAAGTCCGACGGCTCGGCGTCCCCGCTCGCCAGCAGCCGGAGCGTGGTGGCGCGGTCGGCGGCGGAGATGCCGGTGGTGACGCCGTGCGCGGCGGAGGCGTCCACGGAGACGGTGAAGGCGGTCTTCATCGACTCGGTGTTGTCGTCGACCATCTGCGGCAGCCGGAGCCGGTCCAGCTCCTCGCCCTCCATGGGGGCGCAGATCAAACCGCGGCACTCGCTCATCATGAAGGCGATGATCTCGGGGGTGGCCTTCTCTGCGGCGATGACGAGGTCGCCCTCGTTCTCGCGGTCCTCGTCGTCGACGACCACGACGGGGCGGCCGGCCGCGATGTCGGCGATGGCCTGCTCGACGGGGTCGAGGGTGAGGTCGTCCATGCCGTCGGTGCTGTAGAGGATGGGTGCCGCGGTCATGCGGGTGCTCCTTCCAGAGCGGGCCGCGTGCCCTGGCGGGAGCGCAGCCACCAGTCGCGCATGCCCCACAGGACGAGCGCGCCGTAGATGACGTAGACGAAGCCGGAGAAGGCGTAGCCGTTGGTGAAGTTCAGCGGGACGCCGACCAGGTCGACCAGGAGCCAGGCGATCCAGAACTCGACCATGCCGCGGGCCTGGGCGTACATGGCGACGATGGTGCCGACGAAGATGTAGGCGTCGGGCCAGGGGTCCCAGGACAGGGACGGGTAGGCCTTGAAGAGCATCGCTACGGCGACGGTGCCGACGGCCGCGGCGGCGACCATCGCGCCGCGCTCGCGCCAGGTGGCGAAGCGGGGGGTGATGTGGCCATCGGTGCCCTGGCCCTTGTCGCGGTTCCACTGCCACCAGCCGTACAGGGCCACGGCCATGACGACGGCCTGCTTGCCGGCGCTGCCGGTGAGGTGGCCGAAGAAGGCGCCGAAGAGGATCAGGCCGGAGGCGAACTGGACCGGCCAGCTCCACAGGTTGCGGCGCCAGCCCAGGGCGAGGGCGATCAGGCCGAGGATGTTGCCGATCATGTCCGACCAGAGGATGTGCTGGCCGAACATGGTGAACGCCTCGGAGTTGAGCCAGTTCACCGGCCCGCTCCCTGCGTGCTCGCGAGCAGCCGCTCCACGTACTTGGCGACGACGTCGACCTCGAGGTTGACCGGGTCGCCGGGCTGCTTGAGGCCGAGCGTGGTCAGGTCGAGGGTGGTGGGGATGAGGCTGACGGTGAAGTAGTCCGGGCCCGCCTCGACGACGGTGAGGCTGATGCCGTCGACGGTGATGGAGCCCTTCTCGACGACGTAGCGGGCGAGGTCGGCCGGGAGCGAGACCTTGACGATCTCCCAGTGCTCGGAGGGCGTGCGCGCCAGCACCTGACCGGTGCCGTCGACGTGGCCCTGCACGATGTGGCCGCCGAGGCGGGAGCCGACCGCGGTGGGGCGCTCCAGGTTGACGCGGGAGCCGACGCCGAGGGCGCCGAGGGAGGAACGCTTCAGGGTCTCCGCCATGACGTCGGCGGTGAACTCGTCGCCCTCGTGCTCCACGACGGTCAGACAGACGCCGTTCACGGCGATGGAGTCGCCGTGCTGTGCGCCCTGGGTCACTACGGGGCCACGGAGCCGGAAACGGGAGGCGTCGCCGAGATTCTCGACGGCGGTGATCTCACCCAGCTCTTCGACGATTCCGGTGAACACTTCCCGGGTCCTCCTGCCTCAACGGGGCACGGACTCCGGGGCCTGTCGACGGACGACAGAATGTACGGGTGAGCACACCGGGGGCGACGCCGACAAGGTCCCGTCCGTGACGGACGAGACCAGATACGGCGGCGCGCACAGGTACATGCTCGCCCGCCGCGCACTGCCTCCCATCCGGACTTTAACCGTCGGTCCAGGAATTTCACCTGGTCAACCGGCCGCTGGAAGCGGACGGGTCGCGGACTGTAACCGCCGGTTCGGACTTTCACCGACCCCGGAGTGCGCTGCTTCTGGTACAGGGCCAGTGTGCCACGCCCGGTGGTGGACCATGCAAGGGAATGATGTGGGGTGCCTCACAAGTCGCGTCACTGGACTTCCCTGACAGCCCGTCATGTGCGCAACTGGGCTCCGGACCAGGGATCTTGACTTTGACCCACATCTATTGACCCTACTGGTCTAGTCCTTTTAGGGTGCGGATGGGCCCGGTGACGGTGACGACGGCCCTTGCCCGTCGCCGGGTCGTTACACGTGGTCCGGAGGTGCGAACAGCTCCTCCTGGGCCCGTTCCCGTGCGGTCAGCAGGGCGCCCCGCAGGACGGCCGCGCCGCCCAGGCCGCTCGCCCGCACCTCCGTGGCCAGCGGTGACATCCGGCGCAGCCGTTCCTCGACCCGGGCGGCGAGTACCGCGCCGCCGGCCGCGCCGATCTCGCCGCCGAGGACCACGCAGCCGGGGTCCAGGACCGATACAACGGCGGCTACGCCCAGGGCGATGCGGTCGGCGAGAGCGTCGAGGAAAGGGTGGGTGGCGGGTGGTCGATCGGGGGCGGGTGCGTTGTGGCTGGTCGCGCAGTTCCCCGCGCCCCTTTGGGGCGCTAGTCGTACCGCCTCCTTCACCACCCACGCCCCCTCCCCCAACATCCCGTACCCCGCCGCCAGTTCAGTGATCGCCGCCGAACCCACCAGGGAGTGGTAGCCGCCCGAGCAGTCCGTCGCCGACGGCAGCGCGCGCGTCCCCGGTACCGGCAGGAAGCCGATCTCGCCCGTGCCGCCGGAGGCGCCCCGGCGCAGGCGGCCGTCGAGGACGACGGCGGCACCGCAGCTGTGGCCCAGCCAGAGCAGGACGAAGGTGTCCCGGTCCCGCGCGACGCCCTCCCGCTGCTCGGCGAGGGCGGCCAGGTTGGTCTCGTTCTCGACGCTGACCCGGGCCTGCGGGAAGCGTTCCTGGAGGGCGGCGACCAGCCGGCGGTGCCAGGCGGGCAGGCCCGCCGAGTCGCGGAGTTCGCCGGTGCCCGGGTCGATGAGCCCGGGCGCCCCGATGCCGACGGTGTGCAACCGCCCCCCGCCGGGAGCCTCCGCCTCCTTCAGCGCCCGCTCCACCAGCCCCACCGCCTGCTCGACGGCCCCCGTCGTCCCGGCCTCCGGCCCGACCGGCACCGACCCTTCGGCCAGCGCCTTCCCCACCAGGTCGGACACCAGCACCGAGACGCTCTCGGTGCGCACGTCGAGGGCGGCCAGATACGCGCGGTCGGCGACGATGCCGTACAGCCGGGCGTTCGGCCCCCGGCGCTGCTCCCCGGACTCGCCGACCACCGCGATCAGACCAGCTTCGGCGAGCCGTTCGACCAGGTCGGCGACGGTCGGCCGGGACAGTCCGGTCAGCTGTTTCAACTGCCCGGCCGTCAGCGGGCCTTCCTCCTGGAGCAGGCCCAGGGCGAGCCGGTCGTTGATGGCCCGGGCGGTGCTCGGTGATGCGGGCATGGCGGGCATCCTCCCAGATCGGCGCGGGCCGGGACGGCCACATATCCATCTATCTATCAGGCAGGGTCCCTGATAGTTTACGGCGGACAGCGGGGCGGCACCCACCGGGGAGGGGCAGGACCATGAAAGACGTGGGGCACGGGCAGCACGACGTGAGGCGCGCGCGGTATGCCGTCGCGGCCGTGTTCACCGTGCACGGCGCCGTCACCGGCTCGTTCGCGACCCGCGTGCCGTGGATCCAGGAGCACGCCGGCCTGGGTGCGGGGCAGCTCGGCTTCGCGCTCGCGTTCACCGCGTTCGGCGCCTCGTGCTCGATGCCGCTCGCGGGCCGGATCAGCCACCGCTTCGGCAGCCGTACGGCGCTGCGCGGGCTGATCGCGATGTGGACGCTGGCGCTGGTCCTGCCGTCCCTCGCGCCGAACCTCTACACGCTGTGCCTGGCGATGTTCGTGTACGGCGCGAGCGCGGGCATGGCGGACGTGGTGATGAACGCGCTCGGCGTGGAGATCGAGCGGCTGCTGGACAGGTCGATCATGTCGGGGCTGCACGGCATGTGGAGCGCGGGCACCCTGGTCGGCTCGGCGGCGGGCACCCTCGCCGCGCATCTGGGCACGGACGCGCGCGTGCACTTCGCCCTGGCGGCGGCCGTCCTCACCGTGCTCGGCGTGCTGGCCGCCGGCTGGGTCCTGGACGTACAGCCAGGCGAGGACGAGGAGCCGCCGCCGCGGTTCACGCTGCCGCCCCGGTCGGCGCTGCTGATCGGCACGGTGGGCTTCTGCGCGGTGTTCGCGGAGGGCGCGAGCCTGGACTGGTCGGCGGTGTTCCTGCGGGACCGGATGGACAGTTCGGCCGGGCTCGCGGCGGCCACCACCACGGGGTTCATGCTGGCCATGGCGGTGGCCCGGATCAGCGGGGACGCGGTGGTGAACCGGTTCGGCGCGGTCCGTACCGTGCGGGCCGGGGGCGTGCTGGCCGCGTTCGGCGGTCTGCTGGTCGTGCTCGCCGGGAATCCGGCCGTGGCGATGACCGGGTTCGGGCTGATGGGGCTCGGTATCGCGGTCGTCGTGCCGCTGTGCTTCGCGGCGGCGGGGCACGCCGGGCCGAACCCCAGTCAGGCGATCGCGGGCGTGGCGACGATCACCTACACCTCGGGCCTGATCGCGCCCAGCCTGATCGGCGGGGTGGCCCAGGCGACCAGCCTGGTGGTGTCGTTCTGCCTGGTCACGGCGTTGGCGCTGGGTCTGGTGGCGTTCGCCGGCGTACTGCGCGCCGGGGAGCGGGGGCGCCGGGCGGAGGTCAGCCCGCAGGCCGCAGCAGTTCCCGACCCACGGCCCTGAAACGCTCGCTCCACGGCGCGGGGCGCAGGGTGGCCGCGTCCAGCCGGACCAGGACCCGGGTGCCCTGCGCGTAGGTCAGCGCGCCGTCCCGCGAGCAGAACCGGAAGCCGTAGGTCAGGCCGGTGGTGCCGAGCCGTTCCAGCCAGAGGTGGACCGCGTAGGTGCCCGACCTGGTGACCGGGGCCTCGTAGCCGATCCGCAGGTCCCTGACCACGTTGCAGGCGTCCCCGGCGGTGGCCCAGTCGCCGTCGAAGCGGACGCCGTGCTCCTGCCACAGCTCGGTCCAGGCCCGCTCGACGAGCAGCGGGTAGCGGGCGTTGTGCAGCATCCCGAGCGCGTCAAGGTCGTCGAAGTGGACGCTCACGGGCAGCAGTCGGCCGTAGGAGAGGGCGGGGGCGGGCACGGCTTCGGCGGTCACGGGTGGGGCTCCTGAGCATCGGGTACGCCACCATCCTAAGCGAGCGCTCAGGAGCCCCTCCGTGGGTGCCCTCAGCCGGCGATCGAGTCCAGCTGCTCGGCGGCCGGCCGCAGCGTCCAGAGGTCGCCGCCGGGCGGGGCCTGAAGCAGTCGTACCGCCCGCCGGGCCGCCCGGTCGCCCGAGTCGGCCGCCGCGTGGACGACGTCGGCCGCCGCGTAGCGGTGGAACTCCAGCTCCGGATACGCCCAGGCGGCGGCCCCGGTGGCCGCGGGCAGCAGGTAGTCGACGGCCTTGGACAGGCTCTGTCCGTCCGGCCCCCGGTAGGCCCAGAGGTCCACCCCGACATGCCGGCCGATGGCCGCGAGCCGGGTGTAGGCGACCAGGTCGAAGGTGGAGTAGTGCCAGCTCCTGGTCCGGGCCAGCTCCTGCGGCTGGCTCCCGTCGGCGGCGATCTGCGGGTCGATCCGCCTGGCCCGCGCGTCCAGCACGGTCTTCTTCGCCAGCGCCTTGTCGCCGGTCGCGTAGGCGAGGGCGGCGAGCTGCATGTCGTAGAAGGTGCCGTGGTTGTTGGCGGCGGCGCCCTCCTCCTTGCCGAAGGCGCTGTCCTTCAGCCAGTCGAGGAAGTCGCTGTTCCAGCCGCGCATCCCGGCACGGTCCCCGGCGCTCCAGCCGGGCGCCCCGGTGCCGAGGATCGCCAGCGCGTCGACCACGCTCGTGTACGACTGGGAGAAGTCGATGATGCCGATGGACCGGCCGTCGTACTTGCACGGGATGAACTGGGCGTGGTTCAGGTTGGGGTTCATCCGGGTCGCCGGGTCCAGGAACCAGGTGCGCAGGACCTGCCCGGCCTTCTCGGCGTACTCCCGCCTGCCCGTGTAGTACCAGGCCAGGGAGAGGTCGTACGTCGAGTCGAAGACCTTCTCCACGTCCTGGCGGTCGGTGCCGCTGTCGACCTCGGGATTGCGCTGTCCGTCGCGCTGGACGTAGGGGCAGCCCCAGGGGTTGTCCGCGGTGGGTGTGGTGGTGGGCCACCAGTAGGGGGCCTGGCTCAGGTAGTCGTGGACGTCACCGCCGGGGGCGGGCTTCGGCTTGTCGACCACCGTCCAGGGGCCCTGGTCCAGCCAGGCGTCGGCGCGGGTCGTCAGGTCCTGGACAGCGCGGCGGAGTCGGGGGTCGCCGTGGTCGAGTTCGGCCCTGGTCCGCTGGAGGCGGGTGCCGTCGAGGACGGCGGTGTCCGGCGCCTTGGGGACCCCGGCCGTCGCATGGGCGGAGGGGACGAGGACGGCCCCGATGGCCGCCAGGGCCGTCAGGACGACGGCCGCGCGGGATCTTCCACTCATCGAGCACTCCGATCAGACGTGAGTCATCAATCAGATACGTGAACTCAGTTCATGAGTAGGACCGTGCGAGCGTAGGACCGCGAGGTAGCCGTGACAATGGTTCGGACCGATTTCACGTACGAGGAAAGCGAAGCCCCACCATGGATCTCGGCGTCCGCTGGAAACTGCACGGCGACGGGCGCACGCCCGCGCCCGGAGCGGTGGTACGCCCCGACGAGCGGCTCTCCTGGCCCCGCACGGTGGGCCTGGGCGCCCAGCACGTGGTCGCCATGTTCGGCGCGTCCTTCGTCGCCCCGGTGCTGATGGGTCTGAACCCCAACCTGGCGATCATGATGTCGGGTGTCGCGACCGTGATCTTCCTGCTCGCGACCCGGGGCCGGGTGCCCAGCTACCTGGGCTGTTCGCTGTCGTTCGTCGGCGTGGCCGCCGTCATCCGCGCGCAGGGCGGCAGCAGTGCCACCGTCACCGGCGCGATCTTCGTGGTCGGGGTCGCGCTCTTCCTGGTGGGCCTCGCCGTCCAGCGCTTCGGCGCCCGGATCATCCACGCCGCGATGCCGCCGATCGTCACCGGCGCGGTCGTGATGCTGATCGGCTTCAACCTCGCGCCCGTCACCGCCGCCACCTACTGGCCGCAGGACCAGTGGACGGCCCTGCTGGTGATGGCGTTCACCGGTCTGGCCGTCGTCTGTCTGCGTGGTTTCTGGTCACGTGTCGCGATCTTCCTCGGGCTGGTCTTCGGGTACGCCGTCTCGTGGGCCTTCGACCGGATCTTCGGCAAGATCCACTCCATGGGCCCGAGCGGCAAGGTCACCGACCACTGGCGCCTGGACCTCTCCGGTGTCGGCAAGGCCGACTGGATCGGCCTGCCGTCCTTCCACGGCCCGTCCTTCCAGTGGTCGGCGATCCTCGTCGCGCTCCCCGTCGTCATCGCCCTGGTCGCCGAGAACACCGGACACGTCAAGGCGGTCGGCGAGATGACCGGCGACCCGCTCGACGACAAGCTCGGTACGGCCATCTCGGCCGACGGCGTCGCCTCCATGCTGTCCACCGCCGTGGGCGGCCCGCCCAACACCACCTACTCCGAGAACATCGGCGTGATGGCCGCGACCCGCGTCTACTCCACCGCCGCCTACTGGGCCGCCGCCGGCTTCGCGCTGCTCTTCGGTGTCTGCCCCAAGTTCGGCGCGATCGTGGCCGCGATCCCGGGCGGGGTCCTCGGCGGCATCACGGTCATCCTCTACGGCATGATCGGCCTGCTCGGCGCCCAGATCTGGCTGCACGGCAAGGTCGATCTGCGCAACCCGCTGAACCTGGTCCCGGCGGCCGCGGGCATCATCATCGGCGTCGGCAACGTCAGCATGAAGTTCTCCGACACCTTCTCCCTCAGCGGCATCGCGCTCGGCACGCTGGTCGTCATCACCGGCTACCACGCCCTGCGTGCCATGGCCCCGGCCCACCTCAAGTCGCAGGAACCACTGCTGGACGAGGGCACCAGCTCCTACGACGACACCAAGTCGTAGGCGTACGACGGGGTGAACGTCCCGGCCCTGCCCTTGCAGCCGTCGGACTCCCCCGGCAGCTTGACCCACAGATAGGCGTCGATCCGCGCCCGGCCGGTGTCCAGGGTCGGGGCCCGGCCGATGCGCCGCCCCGCCGGATCGCACCAGGCGCCGTTCGCCGGGGCGCCGTTGCCGTTGCGGCTGGTGTCGATGACCGCGCCGAGGGAGGCCGGACCGCCGAGGGCGCCGAGGACCTGGCGGTCGTAGGCGATCTCGTCCCGCGTGGTCTGGAAGTTGGAGACGTTGCTGAAGACGCCGTCGGAGAAGGCGGACGCGGCTCCGGCCTGCTTCAGCAGGGCCGCCTGCCGGGCCGGCGGGTTCCAGCCGGAGTGACCGGCGTCGTAGTAGACGCGCGCCCTCGGGTTCGCCGACTTCAGTACCCGGCCCGCGCGGGCCAGCGAGGCGAACCGCCGGGCGCGGCCGGCCGCGGAGAGACAGCCGGACTGGGCGACCGAGTCCGGCTCCAGGACCACGATCACCTCGCCGGAGCCCAGCCCCCGTGCGAAGGCGTCGATCCAGCCGTCGTACGCGGTGAGATCCGGCGCCCCGCCGTGCGAGGCCCCGCCGCAGTCCCGGTCCGGGATCACGTACGGCACCAGCACCGGGACCCGGTCCTGCGCGGCGGCGGCCGAGGTGACCGCGCGGACCCGCGAGGTGATGGCCGCCGGTGCGAAGTCGGCGAACCACACGGCGGCCGGCCGGTCGGCGATGCGGTTCCCGATGACGGCGGCGCGCGGATCGTCCGGGTGGGCGCGGACCCAGTCGGCGGCCTGGGAGCCGGGGTGGCGGTAGAGAAGGGGCGACCGCTGCCCGTCCAGGGTGGGAGCCGGGCTCACCGCGGTCCTCGCCGGGGACGGTGCCCGCGATCGGGCGGGCGTCACGGAGCCGGACGGTGCGAGGACCCGCGGAGTCGATGTCGCCCCGTACGTCACCACGGGCCGGGCCTTTCCCGCGGCCCCGCCGCCGCCCTCCTCGCCGAGGGCCGAGAGCATCCCGGTCACGGTCCCGACGGCGGCCACGACCGAGGCGACGGCCAGCATGACCGCCCGCTTCCCGTCGCCCCGCCGTCGGGCGTGCAAACCGGCCACGCTGTACTCCCCCCTCGCGCACGACGGGTACGTTCCCCCGTTCCGGGGAAGCGCCGGGCCCGTCGGCACGCGCGTCGGCCAAGGGCTGGGACCCTTCCCCCATGGCGCAGTCGCAACACCTCACCGCTCCGGTCGACACCGTCGTCTCCCGGATGCGCGCCCTCGACGCGGCCCTGCCCGAGCGGGACGGGATCGCGGTCTTCAACCGTGTCTACCTCGCCGTCACGGAGGAGGTCGAACGGCGCCTGGACGCGGGCCGGTTCACCGATCCGAGGGCCGCGGCGACCCTGGACGTGCGGTTCGCGGAGCGGTACCTGGCCGCCGTCGAGGCGGAGGCGGACGACCACCGTCCGCCGGCCTGCTGGCGCCCGCTGTTCCAGTTCCGCCGCCATCCCGGCGTACGGCCGCTGCAGTTCGCGCTCGCGGGTATCAACGCGCACATCGGGCACGACCTGGCGCTGGCCGTGGTGGACGCCTGTCGTACGCTCGGCTGCGAACCGGCCGACCTGGAGGACGAGTTCGACCGCGTGGGCGAACTCCTCGGCTCGCTGGAGGAGCGCATCCGCGAGGACCTGATGCCGGGGCCCGACCTGCTCCAGATCGCCGATCCGCTGACCCATCTGCTGGGCTCCTGGAGCCTGGAGCGGGCCCGGGACGCGACCTGGTCGGCGGCGCGGGCGCTGTGGGCACTGCGCCGGTTCGACGACCTCGTCGAGGAGTTCACCGAGCGGCTGGACGCGGCGGTCGGCTTCGCGGGCCGCATGCTGCTCACTCCGCTGCGCGACTGAGGTGGCCTGATCCGATCGGCACACGCGCCGCATCGGAATCCCCGTGTGATCGCCTCACGTTGACGGACGCACCCGACTGCATAGGAGCACCGGTATGACGACTCGGCTCGGTCTCAGTCTTCCCCAGATGCGGCGGTAGTCCCTCGGCACGGACGTCCCCGACGTGTACCGCAACGTGGCGGACCCGCTGGTCACCCTCACACTCGCCGCCGCGGCCACCGAGCGGGCCCGGCTCGGCAGCAGCGTGCTGGTGGCACCGCTGCACGTCCCCTTCCAACTGGCCAAGGCGCTGGCCTCGCTGGACGCGGCGAGCGGCGGCCGGGTGATCGCGGGCCTGGGCACCGGCTGGTCGCTCGACGAGTACGCGGCCTCCGGTGTACGTCCGTTCGAGGAGCGCGGCAAGGTGCTCGACGAGACCATCGACGTGTTCCGTGCGGTGTGGGGCCCCGACCCCGTGCGCTACGACGGGCGGCTCACGAAGATCGCCTCCGCGGTGGTCGGCCCCAAGCCGGCGCGGCCGATCCCGATCCTGCTGGCCGCGAACACCGGGAAGGCCCTGCGCCGGCTGGTCGACCACGCGGACGGCTGGCTGCCGGTGGGCATGGGCGTCGAGCAGCTCGCGGCACAGTGGCAGGAGCTGCGGGACCTGGCGGCCGACCGAGGCCGCGAGGAACCGATCCAGACAGTCCTGCGGGTCAACGCCCTGTACACGGCCAAGGCCCACGACGGCGCCGACCGCCAGCCGTTCCAGGGCAGCGTCGACCAGATCGTCGAGGACCTGGTGGCCCATGCGGCGGTCGGCCTGGAGGAGATCCTGATCGACCTCCAGAGCACCCCGCGGGACGCCCGGGAACTCAAGGACGTCGCCGCCGAGGTGTACGAGAAGGCGCGGGCGGCCGGGGTCTAGTCCTCCGGCAGTTCGACCGGCGCGATCTCCTCGTAGACGTCGCCCGGACCGGGGTTGGCCGTGTCGGTCTCGCCTCCGAAGTGGTGCATGACGCCCCAGACCGCGTTCAGCGCGGTCTGGACGGCGCCCTCGGCCCAGCCCGCCGTCCAGGAGATGTCGTCGCCGGCGAGGAAGATGCCCCGCTTGTCCGCGGGCAGCCGGTCCTGCATGAAGTGCGTGAACAGGCGCCGCTGGTAGCGGTAGTGGCCGGGCAGGTTGGCCTTGAACGCGCCCATGAAGTAGGGCTCGTTCTCCCAGGACACGGTCACCGGGTTGCCGATGACGTGCTTCCTGATGTCGACCTTGGGATAGATCTCGCGGAGCGACTTCAGCATGACCTCCATCCGCTCGTTCGCGGACAGCGGGAGCCACTTCAGGCTGTCGTCGCACCAGGTGTAGGAGAGGCAGATGACGGCCGGCCTGTCCGGTCCGTCGTCGAGGAGGTAAGTCCCGCGCGTCATACGGTCGGTGAGCGTCATCGACATGACGTCCCGGCCCGTCTGCTCGTCCTTGTCCAGCCAGAAGGGCCGGTCGACGGGCACGAACAGCTTCGAGGACTCCATGTAGTGGGTGCGCTCGATCGCGGTCCAGTGGTCGATCGGGAAGAGCGAGTCGTCGCAGGCGATCTTCGAGAGGAGCATCCAGGACTGGGCGGTGAAGACGGCCGCCCGGTACGTCCGGATGTCACCGGCCGCGTCCGTCACCGTGATCCGGTTGCCGGTGGTGCGGTGCAGCCGGGTCACGGCGGGGCGCGGACTCCCGTCGGTGTGCAGGGACTTCAGCGAGGTGCCGTACGCCCAGTGCACGATCTTCTCCGGCTCGCGTTCCCAGAGCCGGACCGGGAGCTGCTGGCTGCCGCCGACGATGCCGCGGTGGTGGTCGTCGGCCTCGGTGTAGACGACCCGCAGGATCTCCAGGATGGAGTTGGGGAAGTCGGTGTCCCAGCCGCCCGTGCCGAAGCCGACCTGGCCGAAGATCTCGCGGTGCCGGAAGGACCGGAAGGCCTCGGAGTCGCAGAGGAAGCCGTAGAAGGTCTGGTTGTCGAGCTTCTCGACGAGCTTCGCCCAGATCTCACGGATGCGCGGCACGTCCCGCTCGCGCATGGCGCGGTTCATGTCGGAGAAGTCGGCGCCGTCTTCGAGGCACTTGTTCCAGGCGGCGGCGACATCGCGGTAGACCTGCGGCAGGTCGTCGACCGTCTCGGCGTAGTGCGACTCGCCCTTGAGGTCGACGACGGTCGAAGGGGTCACCTCCGCGAGGGGGTTGGGGAACGGGCGGGTCTCGAGGCCCACCAGGTCGATGTAGTGCTGGAGCGCGGTGGAGGAGGGCGGGAAGCGCATCGCGCCCATCTCGGCGGTGAGCGAGGGGTCGCAGCCCTCGAAGCCGACGGTGCGCAGCCGTCCGCCGATCTCGTCGGCCTCGTAGACGACCGGCTTCAGGCCCATCTTCATCAGCTCGTAGGCGGCCACGATGCCGGACAGGCCGCCGCCGATCACCGCGACCTCGGTGCCGTGCTCGCCGGCCGGGATCTGGCCGAGGCCCGCCGGGTGGGCGAGGAAGTCGTCGTAGGCGTACGGGAAGTCCGGGCCGAACATGGTGATCGGCGGCTGCTGCTCGTCTGCGTGCTCGACGGCGTTGGGCACGGTGGACGTCATGGGGTACGGACTCCTTGCGGCATGCGTGAGGAACAGCGGGGAGGGGAGGGATCAGGCCAGGGACCCGTAGAGACCGGGGCGGCGGTCCTTCAGATACGGGTTCGCCTCGCGGGAGGCGGCGAGGAGGGCGGGGTCGACGTCGGCGAGGACGAGTTCCTCACCGCGGCCGGCGCGGGCGCGGGCGACCCCGTCGGGGCCGGCCAGTGTGGAGAGGCCGAAGAACTCGAACTCGCCTTCCTGGCCGATCCGGTTGGCGTAGGCCACGTACATCTGGTTCTCCCAGGCCCGTACCGGGACCAGGGACTCGGCGACGAGCTCGAACGGGTGCATGTTCGCCGTCGGGACGAGGAGCAGGTCGGTGCCGGCCAGGGCGTGGGCGCGGACGGGCTCCGGGAACTCGACGTCGTAGCAGATCATGATCCCGACGGTGAGGCCGTTCAGCTCGGCCTGGACGACCGGCTGGTCGCCCGCGGTGAAGTGGTCCTGCTCGAAGCCGCCGAAGAGGTGGGACTTGCGGTAGTTCGCGAGCCGGGTGCCGTCGGCGGAGATCAGCTGGGCGGAGTTGTGGACGGTGTCGCCGTCGCGCTCCGGGTAGCCGTAGGTGATCGCCAGGCCGTGGCGATGGGCCAGCTCCGCGATCGCGTCCGCGCTGTCGCCGTCGGCGGGCTCGGCGAGGCGGGCGATGTCGTCGCCGATCGCGTAGCCGGTCAGGAACATCTCCGGGGCGAGGAGCAGTGCGGCGCCCGCGGCGGCGGCACGGCCGGCGGCCTCGTCGAGCACCTTGAGGTTCTCGACGGTGGAGCCGGGGCGGCCGGAGTTCTGGAGCAGGGCGGTGCGCATGCGGGGTCCTCACCGGTACGGAGGGGGTCTGGGGCCATTTAGACCGTACGGTCGGCGGGCCGGGCCCGACAAGAAGGAGCCGTTGCGTGCCGGTGAGCGGTTCGTTGCGTGATACGGAGGTCGGGCGGCGATTCGTTGCACGCGGTCAGAGCTCCCGCAGCCGCTCCACGATCTCCTTCAGCAGCTCGGGGTCGGCGGCGGGTCCGGTCGGCTCCAGCCGGCGCGGCCGGTCGATGCGGACCAGGCCGGCCTCGGCGAGATCGCCGAGCAGGACGCGTACGACGGTGAGCGGCAGGTCGGCGTCCGCGGCGAGCTCGACGACCGGGCGGGCGCCGCGCCGCACGAGGGCGAGCAGGGCGGCGCGGGCATGGTCGACATCCGGCTGGGCCGGGTCCGTGTCCAGGGCCGTGACCTGGGACATCAGATCGATGGTGTGCCGTCCGGACGGCTCGGTACGGCCCCGGGTCACGGTGTAGGGGCGGACCAGCGAGCCGGTCTCGTCCTCGTACCAGTGCTCGTCGCTCACCGCGGTGTCAGGGGGCCGAGCGGGTGGCCGCGTCCAGGTGGCTGCCGAGCCTGCGGACGAGCAGGGCCATCTCGTGGGCCAGCTGGCCGACATCGGTGCGGACGTCGCTGAGGACGGCGAGCCGGCTGCCGTGCCCGGCGGGGGTGACGAAGAGGTAGGCGTCGTCGAGCATCACCATGGTCTGCCGCACCTCCCCCGCGCCGAACCGGTCGCCCGCGGAGCGGGCCAGGCTGTGGAAGCCGGAGCAGACGGCCGCGAGATGCTCGATGTCGCGCCGCCGCATGCCGTCCGAGTTGCTGAGCGCAAGCCCGTCGGCGGTGAGCAGCACGGCCTGCCGGACATGATCGGTCCGGGCGACGAGATCATCGAGGAGCCACCCGAGATCACTACCGGGCCGGCCACCGGGCCCTGGGTCGACGGGGGCCTGCGGACCGGGGGCAGAAGCGGAGGCGGAGATGGACGCCGAGGCCGAGCCGGGGGCCGACGGCGAGGCCGGGGTCGGGTCTGGTGGCTGGGGCTGGTGGTCAGTGGGCATCGTCGGCGCGCGTCCCTTCCTCGGTGTGGTCCGGCTTCTCCGGCCCGGTCGGCACTCCCCTGCGGCCCCGGTCCAGGCCTCGTTGGAAGGCACCGAAGACCGCCCGCATCTCGTCGGCGTCCAGGTCACGCGCCTCGCCGCGAACCGGCTCCGTGCGCAGCTCAGGGGCGAGGGAGGTCTGGCGGACGCGGGTGGGCAGGGCCGGGGGCGGGGCCGTGCCGGGAATGGGGGCCTCGGTCAGGCCCGGCCGGGGGCCCGTGGCATGGCCCCCGGCCGAGCCGGCCGGTGCCGACGCGCCCGGTCCGCCGGGTGCCGAGGCCTCCCCGGTGACCGTCCTACCGCCGTGGGGCGGCAGGACGCCGACCGCCGATTCGGGGCGGCTCTCCACACGCGTCGGCAGACGCCCGGGTTCCTCCGCGGACGCCTGCCGTCCCCGCTCGCCGCCCCGGCGGCCGCTCTCCGGCTCCACCTCCGCCAGCACCGACCCCGGCAGCAGCACCACGGCCGTCGTCCCGCCGTACGGCGACGGCCGCAGGGTCACCTCGATGCCGTGCCGGGCGGCCAGCCGGCCCACGACGTACAGGCCGAGCCGGTCGTGGCGGGTCGGGTCGAAGGCGTCGGGGTCGGTGAGGGTGCGGTGGGCCTCGGTGAGCTGGTCGGCGTCGAGGCCGAGGCCCCGGTCGTCGATCTCCAGGGCGAAGCCCTGGCCCACCGCGGCGGTGCGCAGGGTGACCTGGGTGTGCGGCGGCGAGAACACCGTGGCGTTCTCCAGCAGTTCCGCGACCAGGTGCACGACGTCGGCGACCGCGTCCGCCGCGACCCCGACCTCGGGCATCGGCGGCACCACGACCCGCGGGTAGTCCTCGATCTCGCCGACGGCCGAGGACACCACGTCGGCGAGCGGCACGGGCCGCCGCCAGCGCCGGCCGGGGGTCGAACCGGAGAGGATGATCAGGCTCTCGGCGTGCCGCCGCATCCGGGTGGTCAGATGGTCGATACGGAACAGCTCGCCCAGGATCACCGGGTCGTCGGTGCGCCGCTCCAGGGTGTCCACCAGTTTCAGCTGGCGGTGGACGAGGGCCTGGTTGCGGCGCGCGATGTTGAGGAGGACCGCGAACAGGCCTCTGCGGAGGGTGGCCTGGGTGACCGCGGCCTCGACGGCGGCGAGCCGCGCCCGGTTGAACGACCGGCCGACGTCCCCGATCTCGTCGTCCCCGGCCTCCCCGGCGGCCAGCGGTGGCGCCTCGGTGACCGCGTCGACGTGCTCACCGGCACTCAACCGCTCCACCAGGGAGGGCAGTTGGCGTGCGGTCAGCAGGTCGGCCGCGTCCCGCAGGGTTTCCAGGCGGCGCGAGATACGGCGTGCCCCGCGCCAGGCGAACCACAGCGAGAGGCCGACCGCGGCCAGCCCGGCCACGCCGACGACGGCCGCCTTGGTCAACTCCCGGTAGGCGAAGGCCCGTCCGCGCGCGCCGGAGTTCTCCGCCGACCTGGTGCACAGCAGCATGTACTGCTTCACGGCCCGGTCGGTGGTCGACCGCCAGGTGTCCGCGGCAACGGCCGCACCGGCCCGGTCCGCACCCGCCCGCAACAGCGCGTCCTCGCCGCTCACCAGCGACCGGTACAGCTGCCCGCGCTGGAAATCCTCGAACAGTGCCCGTGAGTCCGACGGCAGGTCGGGGACATAGGTCCGCTCGAAGACGCGTCGGTCCTCGATCGTCGCGGTGAGGGTGTCGTACTGCCGGTCGGTGAGCCGTCCGGCGGCCCGCGCCCCGGCGACCAGGGCGTCCTCACGTGAGACGAACTCCCGTACCCGCACCAGTTCGATGACGACCTGCGACTCACGGGCCAGTTGCCCGGCCTGGAGGGCGGTGAGGGTGGACTCGACGTCGAAGCCGGGCTCGACGAGGGCGCTGTAGTCGGCGACCGCGCTGTCCCAGGAGGTCTCCCGGGACAGCACCCGTTCGCGCAGTTTCTCCAGCTTGCCGGTGGCGGTCACCATCGCGTCCAGCGTCTCGCGCTGCCGGTCGCTGAGCCGGCCGCGGTCACCGTGCTGGATCGCGTCCCGCATGGCGTCCACCGCCCGGTCGGTGCGCCGCTGCTGCGCGAGCAGGTCGGCGGCGGCCGCCGTGTCGAGCCGGGCGCCCAGATAGGCCGCCGACAGCCGCCGTTCGATCTGGATCTGCCCGACGGCCGTGTCGACGGGGGTGCCGAAGTCGTCGTACACCCCCTGGAGCCGGATCAGCGCGCGCAGTTCGGCGGTGACGGACACCATGGCGAAGCTCCACAGCACCGTCAGCGCGACGACCGGGGCGAGCGCGAGCGCCACGATCCGCGCACGGACGGTGGTGGGACGGCCGAGGGGCCAGCGCATGGATTACCTGCCGGTGTTACCAGTCAGTAAGGAGCCCGCACAACCTACGGGATCCCCACCCCGACCACAATGGTTACCTCAGGTAATCGGTGGCTGGGGCACCATGGCGAACGTTGTCACGACGGCCGCGTGGTCGGAGGGCCAGTCGTTGTCCGCAACCTCGGGCCAGGGCGCCGGAGTTCCGCTGACGTGGGTCCGGGAGTCGACCACGCGCAGCCCCCTGTGCAGCACGTAGTCGATCCGGTCCTGCGGCTCGGGCCGCCCGCTGCCGTCCTCGTGGACGGGATGGATCGGCGACCAGGTGTGCCCGGGCGCGGCGGCCGGGTCCGGGTGCGCCTCCCGGTAGGAGTCCCGGAACCCCGCCTCCTCCGCCGCTCTCGTCACCGGCCATGCGACCTCCGGCCAGTCCAGGTGCGAGGGGCAGTTGAAGTCCCCTGTCAGCACCACCGGCACTTCACCGTCCCCGATCCATCGCAGCGCCTCCCCCATCTGCCCGAGCCGGACCTCCTCGTGGGCGATCAGCCCGGCGGCCGCGAGCCCGTCGAAGTGGAACTCGTAGGGCCCGTACGGCGTGTAGTGCAGATGCGCCGTCCAGATGTCGACCTCGCGTCCGGGGCGTACGGCGATCCGCACCCCGCCGGCTCCGTAGAAACCGACGTCCGGGTCGCCGAGGCGGGCGGTGATCGGGTACCGGCTGATGATCCCGAGGTTCTCGCCGGCCGCGTGGTGGTGCCAGCCGAGGGCCTCGGCGAGTTCCCGGGCGCTGGTCCCGGCGGTCTCCTGGAGGCCGACGACGTCCGCGCCCGCGTCGAGGATCGCCTTGACCTGCTTGGCGCGGTGGTCGTCGATCCGGCTGCCGCCGAGCCACAGGTTCCAGGACATGACCCGCAGTTCCGGTACGGCCATCGCGCTCAGCTCCTTCGGAGTGACCCCGACGAGGGTGTCCCGGACGGTCCGGCCGGGGGCGCTGCCGATCGGTGCCAGCGAGGGTACGGCCAGCACGGCGCAGCCGGCCGCCTCGGCGGAGGCGACCCCGGTCTCGGTGTCCTCGACGGCGACACAGGCCCCGGGTTCCACACCGAGGGCGCGGCAGGCGGCGAGGTAGGGATCGGGGGCGGGTTTGGTGCGCCCGGTGTCGTCGGCGGTGACGGAGACGGCGAACCGGCCGGCCCCGAGGGCGTCGAGCACGAGGTCGGCGACCGCGCGTGGGGACGCGGTGACCAGGGCGGTGGGGACATCGGCCGCGGCCAGCGCGTCCAGCAGGTCGAGGGCGCCGGGGCGGGGCACGATGCCGGTGCGGACGCGGTCCGCGAACTCCCGGTGCAGCACGGCCGCGAGGCCGGCGGCCGACCCGCCGGTGGCGGCCGCCAGCCACTCGGCGGTGTGCTCCACCGGACGGCCGAGCACCTCCGGCTCGTCCGCCTCGGTGAGCGGGCGTCCGGCGATCTGTTCCACCGCCTCCCACCACAGTCGCTCGGTGTCGACGAGCGTTCCGTCCATGTCGAACAGGACGGCCTGGAGGGGGAGTCGTGGGTGGGGGGTCACGTTGTTGTCGTTCCTCACTTCGGAAGGGGTTTCCTCACTGCTGCGTACGGTCGGCCACCAGCACGGGCCGCTCGGGCAGCGACACGCTCACGGCGGATCCGGCGCCCAGTTCGGCGGCGTCGTGGGCGGGCAGGTCGGCCTTGGCCTCGGTGCCGTCGGCGAGCCGTACGGTGACCCGGACGACCGCGCCCAGGAAGGCGGTGGCGACGACGGTGGCCGTACCGGTCCCGTCCCCGCGCACCTGGACCGCCTCGGGCCGCACCAGGACGTCGACCTCGGCGGCGCCCGGCGCCTGCCCGTCGATGGGCAGCCGCTGCCCGAGCACCTCGACCGAGCCGTCCTTGACCGTCCCCGGGATCCGGCTCATCGTGCCGACGAACTCGGCGACGAAGGCGGTGGCCGGACGGCCGTACAACTCGGCGGGTTCCGCGCACTGTTCGAGCTGCCCGGCGCGCATCACGGCGACCCGGTCGGCGACGGACAGCGCCTCCTCCTGATCGTGCGTCACGAACAGGGTGGTGATGCCGAGTTCCTGCTGGAGCCGGCGGATCTCCTCGCGGAGCGACAGCCGCACCTTGGCGTCCAGCGCGGACAGCGGCTCGTCGAGCAGCAGCACGCGGGGCCGCAGGGCGAGGGCGCGGGCGAGCGCGATGCGCTGCTGCTGGCCGCCGGAGAGCTGGTGCGGAAACCGCTCCCCCTTGTCGCCGAGCCCGACCAGCTCCAGCAACTCGGCGGCCCGCGCCCGGCGTTCACCGGTCCGCACCTTGCGCATCCGCAGCCCGAACGCCACGTTGTCGACGGCGTTCAGATGCGGGAAGAGGCTGTACGACTGGAAGACCATCCCGGCGTCACGGCGGTGCGCCGGGACGTGGGTGACGTCCTCGCCGTCCACCAGCACCGCGCCGGAGTCTGGGTGTTCGAACCCGGCGAGCATGCGCAGCGCGGTGGTCTTGCCGCAGCCGGACGGGCCGAGCAGCGCCAGGAACTCCCCCGGCCGGACGGTCAGGTCGAGTCCGTCGAGGGCGACGGTGGTGCCGAACTCCCGTCGCAGTGCGCGGAATTCGACGGTGGCGGCCTTTTCAACGGCCTTCTCGGGCGTGCTGACACTCATGGTTCATCCCCGGGAGGAAGCGGTTCGGTCGCGGCCGCCGGCACCGGCGAGCGCGAGGAGCAGGGCCCAGGTCACCAGGAGACTGAGCACGGACACGGCGACGGACATCTGGGCCTGCGAGCCGCCGACGTTGTAGATCCACACGGCGAAGGGCTGGTAGCCCAGCAGCCGGGCGACGGTGAACTCACCGAGCACCAGCGCCAGGGTGAGGAAGGACGCGTTGAGCAGCGCCCCGCGCAGATTGGGCAGGACGGCCCGGACCAGGGCCTGCGGCCACGAGGCGCCGCAGCTGCGGGCGGCCTCGACGAGGGTGCGCACGTCGATCGCGCGCAGTCCGGCGTCCAGCGCGCGGTAGACGAAGGGCAGTGCCATCACGACGTAGGCGAGGACGAGCACGACCGGGAAGGTCGGGTTCTGGACGGCGACGAACGTCTCGAACAGCGGGGTCCGGGACAAATAGTCGGGGCCCCACTTCAGCACGGTGACGATGCCGGCCACGAACGCGATCGGCGGCACCACCAGCGGCAGCGAGCAGACGATCTCGACGACCGGCCGCAGCCTGGGCGCGCTGAGCCGCAGGGCCACCACGGCGGGCACCATCAGCAGCAGCACGACGGCGATGGTGGCGAGGGCCAGCTCCAGCGAGAGCAACAGGCTGGAGACGAAGCCGTCGGCGGAGACGATCTGGGTGTAGGCGTCGAAGGTGACGCCCTGGCCGGGCACGTCCACCGTGAAGAGGACGGAGGCGCCCAGCGGGACGAGGAAGTAGAGGGCGGCCAGGCCGAGGACGGCCCAGCGCCAGGGGGTCAGGCGTCGAGCCATCGGGCGCTCCGTCGTTGCAGGGGCAGGTACACGGCCATCACCAGGCCCGCCACCAGCACCATGTCCAGGCTCAGGGCGAGGGCCACGTTCTCCTGGCCGACCAGGACGTTGCCGGAGAGGGCGTCGGCGATCTGGAGGGTGACCAGCGGGACCGCGCTGCCGACCATCGCGGCGGCGGTGGCGTAGGCGGCGAAGGCGCTGCCGAAGAGCAGCACGAGTCCGCCGAGCAGCGAGGGCGCGAGCACGGGCAGCGCCACGAACCGCCAGTACTGCACGCCGGTGGCGCCGTTGTTGAGCGCGGCCTCCCGCCACTGGGAGCGCAGTCCGTCCAGGGCCGGGGTGATGGTGAGGACCATCAGCGGGATCAGGAAGTACAGGTAGACGAGCACGAGCCCCCAGAAGCTGTACAGGTCCCAGCCGTGGTCCGCGAGCCCGAGGTGCGTGGTGAGCACACCGGCGTTGCCGAGGGTCGCCACGAACGCGAACGCCAGCGGCACACCGCCGAAGTTGGCGAGCACACCGGAGGCGGTGAGCACGGCCTCGCGCAGCGCCCGGGAGCGCGAGCTGACGACGGCCTGCGCGAGCGGCAGACCGAGGACGGCGGCGATGAGGGCGGAGAGCGCGGACAGCTTCACGCTGCCGACGAGGGCGGTGAGGTACGGCCCCTGGAGCGAGTCGCTGAGATTGCTCGCGGTGTACGAACTCACCCCGCTGGTCGGGTCCTTGACCGTGAAGGCGCCGTTCAGCATGGCCACGGCCGGCAGCCCGAAGGCGACGGCCGTGAAGGCCAGCAGCGGGACGACGGCGAGCCAGCCGGGGGCGCGGCGCCGCCGCTTCTGGGAAGCGGCGGACACCACGTCGGCCCGCGTGAGCGTGGTCGTCATCCGGAGACGGCCTTCGACCAACCGGACGAGAGGACCGTCTTGGCCTTTTCCTGCTGGGCCTCGGTCGGGAAGGTCGGCGTACCGGTGACCGCGGGGAGCTTGGCGGCGGCGGTCTTGTCGAGCGTGCCGGCCGTCTCCATCGAGGACATCAGGACCGGGCGGGCGTAGCCCTTGAGCCACAGGTTCTGGCCCTCGGTGCTGTACAGGTACTCCTGCCACAGGCGGGCGGCCGCCGGGTGCGGGGCGTCCTTGTTGATGGCCTGGGAGTAGTACTGGGCGTACTGGCCGTCGCTCGGGATGGACACCTTCCAGTCGACGCCCTTGGACTTGAACTCGTCGGCGTACCCGGCGTTCAGGTAGTCCCAGTCGATGGAGATGGGCGTCTCGCCCTTCTCGACGGTGGCCGGGGTGGACTCGACGGGCGTGTAGTTGCCGTTCTTCTTCAGCTTGGCGAAGAAGTCCAGGCCGGGCTGGATGTCGTCGAAGGAGCCCTTGTTGGCGAGCGCGGCCGCGTACACGCCCCCGAAGGCCGAACCGGACTTGGTCGGGTTGCCGTTGAGGGCGACCTGGCCCTTGTACTGCGGCTTGAGCAGGTCGGCGAAGGTGGTCGGGCAGGTCTTGACGCGCTTGGCGTCGCAGCCGATGGAGATGTAGCCGCCGTAGTCGTTGTACCAGCGGGCCTGCGGGTCCTTCTGGCCGGTGGCGATGTCGGCGTACGAGGTCACCTTGTACGGCGCGAGCAGCCCCTGCTGGGCCGCGCTGAGCGCGAACGACGAACCGAGGTCCAGGACGTCCGGCGCCCGGTCCTGGCCCTTGCGCGAGGTCACGGCGTTGATCTCGTCCTGGCTGGAGCCGTCGGGGCTCTCGTCCTCGATCTTGATGCCGTACTTCTTCTTGAAGCCGTCGATGATGGCGCCGTAGTTCGCCCAGTCACGGGGCACGGCGATGATGTGCAGCGTGCCCTCCTTCTTGGCGGCGGCGATCAGCTTGTCCATGCCGCCGAGGTCCGCGGCGGAGGTGGCGGTGGCGGCGCTCTTGCCGCCGGAGGTGGTGGACGACGCGTTGTCGGGAGCGGCGCCGCAGGCGCTCAGGGCGAGCGCGGCAACGACGGCGAGGGAGCCGCCGAGGACGGCGGTTCTCGGCAGGGACACGGTCACGGTCTCTCCAGGAGTACGCACGAGGGTGGAACTTGTCTGAACAAGTTGGCCCTAGTACGCCCGCCGTGGGTGTCGCGAACGTGAACACGGCGATAACCCTGACCCCCGGTTCCCTGCACAGTCTTGACCGGATCGAGGCTGACACGAATCACTTGAGCACGTCGATTAGGCTGGTCACGCTGTGCACAGCGGTCTACTCAGAGGGGAAGCATGACGGCGCGACACGAGGAGATCGCCGACGAACTGCGGCGGGCCATCGACCGCGAGGAGTACACCGTCGGCAGCCGGCTGCCCTCGGAGACGGAGCTCGCCACGCAGTACGGCGTCTCGCGCGGCACGGTCCGCCAGGCCGTCGCGGCACTCACCGCCGAGGGGCTGATCGGCTCCCGGCAGGGCGCCCGCCGGGTGGTGCTGGCCAGCCGTCGCAGCCAGAGCTTCGCGGAGTTGCGCAGCTTCGCCCAGTGGGCGAAGGCGATGGGCCGCGAGGCGACGGGCCACGTGGTGTCCCAGGAGTACCGGCCGGCCACGCAGGAGGACGCCGTACGCCTCCAACTGGCGCTCGGCACGCCCGTGTTGCATGTGCTCCGGGTACGCGGACTGGACGGCGAGCCGGTGCTGCTGGAGCGGACGGTGTACGCCGACTGGATCGCCCCGGCGGTGGAGTCGATAGAGCCGGACTGCCCGTCGGTGACGCAACGCCTGTACGAGACCACGGGGTTGGTCTTCGCGTACGGCGAGCATGTCATCGACGCGGTCGCCTGCGGCGCGCGGGACGCCGAATTGCTGGGGGTGCGCCGGTCGAGTCCGCTGCTACGGGTGCGGCGGGTGACGACGACGCGGGAAGGCCGGCCGGTGGAGTGGTCGGACGACCGGTACCGCTCGGACGCGGTGAGTTTCAGTGTGCACAACTCCATCGGGAGCAACGCGCTGGCGCGGAAGACCGCGGAGTAGAGCTCGGGGTGCGCTGTCCGATGCCGGGTGCGGCTCCGGTGGGGGCTGGTCGCGCAGTTCCCCGCGCCCCTGGGTTGGCCGCGCCGCCGCATCCCTAGGGGCGCGGGGAACTGCGCGACCAGCCACACACCACCCGCACCCGGCACTCCACCGCACCGCCCGAGCTCTACTCCGCGCTGTCACTCACCCCGGCGCACCGGAAGAGAACCGCCTCAGCAGCGGCGACAGCACCAGCACCGACTTGGTCCGCTCCACGAACGGCTCCCCGGCGATCCGCTCCAGCACCCTCTCGAAGTGCCGCATGTCCGACGCGAAGACCTGCACGATCGCGTCGGCCTCGCCGGTGACCGTCGACGCGGCCACCACCTCCTGGTACCGCTCCAGCCCCCGCTGGATGGTCTCCGGGGACGTGTTGCGCCGGCAGTAGATCTCGACGAACCCCTCCGTCTCCCAGCCGAGGGCCGCCGGGTCGACCCGCACGGTGAACCCGGTGATCGCCCCGGTCGCGCGCAGCCGGTCCACGCGCCGTTTCACCGCGGGCGCGGACAGGCCGACCAGTTGCCCGATGTCCGCGTAGGAGCGGCGGGCGTCCTCGGCGAGGGCGTGCACGATGCGTTCGTCGAGATCGTTCAGCAAGGGGTCGTTCAGCTCTCAGATGGTGCAGGACGGGACCGGCGGCAGCCGTACCCGAAGTAGAACACGAGCGACGGGCCACGACGGACCCACGCCCGAGTACGGCGCCACCGGCGAAGCAGGTAGGGCCTGTCCGGCGGATCAAGTCGCAGGAAATCGGCGGCGACTCATCGGTGCCGGTGAGCGGGGCATGGTGCGTGCAGCTGCAAGGCGGAGGAGGGCGTCGACGCGGAGCGTCGGCAACCGACGACAACGCCGCAGATGGGCGTGCCATGCCCCGCGTCTGCGGCATGATCCGCCGGACAGGCCCTAGCTCCAGCTGGCGTGCAGCGGCTTGCCCTCGGCGTAGCCGGCCGCGCTCTGGATCCCCACGATCGCCCGCTCGGCGAACTCCTCCAGCGACGCCGCGCCCGCGTACGTGCACGACGACCGCACCCCGGCGATGATCGAGTCGATCAGGTCCTCCACACCCGGCCGCGCGGGATCGAGGTACATCCGGGACGTCGAGATGCCCTCCTCGAACAGCGCCTTGCGGGCCCGGTCGTAGGCCGACTCGTCGGACGTGCGGTTGCGCACCGCCCGCGCCGACGCCATGCCGAAGGACTCCTTGTACAGCTGCCCGTCGGCGTCCTGCTGAAGGTCGCCCGGCGACTCGTACGTGCCCGCGAACCAGGAGCCGACCATCACGTTGGACGCGCCCGCGGCCAGCGCCATCGCGACGTCACGCGGGTGCCGGACACCACCGTCGGCCCACACGTGCTTGCCGTACTTCCTCGCCTCGGCGGCGCACTCCAGGACCGCCGAGAACTGCGGGCGGCCGACGCCGGTCATCATGCGGGTCGTGCACATGGCACCGGGGCCCACACCCACCTTGATGATGTCCGCGCCCGCGTCGACGAGGTCCTTGACGCCCTCGGCGGAGACGATGTTGCCGGCCACGATCGGCACCTGCGGGTCGAGGTCGCGGACCAGCTTGATCGCGCTGATCATCGACTCCTGGTGGCCGTGCGCGGTGTCGATGACGAGCGTGTCCACACCCGCGTCGAGCAGCTGCCTGGCCTTCTCCACGAAGTCGCCGTTGATGCCGACGGCCGCGGCGACACGCAGCCTGCCGTTCGCGTCGGTCGCCGGGGTGTACAGGGTCGCGCGCAGGGCGCCCTTGCGGGTCAGGATGCCGGCGAGCTTGCCGTCCCGGTCCACCGCCGGGGCGTACCGGCGGTTGGCCCCGTCGAGCTTGTTGAACGCCTCGCGCGGGTCGATGTCCGCGTCGAGCAGCAGCAGGTCACGGGACATGACCTCGATGAGCTGGGTGAAGCGGTCGACGCCGGTGAGGTCGCGGTCGGTGACGACACCGACGGGGCGGCCGTCCTCGTCGACGACCACACCGGCGTTGTGCGCGCGCTTGGGCAGCAGGGCCAGCGCGTCGGCGACGGTCTGGTGCGGGGCGAGCACGATCGGGGTGTCGAGGACCAGGTGGCGGCTCTTCACCCAGGTGATGACATCGGTGACCACGTCGATCGGGATGTCCTGCGGGATGACGACGAGTCCGCCGCGCCGGGCCATCGTCTCGGCCATCCGCCGGCCCGCGATCGCGGTCATGTTGGCGACGACCAGCGGGATCGTGGTGCCCGTGCCGTCCGGCGAGTTGAGGTCCACGCCCTGCCGCGAGCCGACCGCGGAGCGGCTCGGCACCATGAAGACGTCGTCGTACGTCAGGTCGTACGCGGGCTGGATGTCATTGAGGAAACGCACGTGCCGCACATCCCAGTCGATCAGAGGTGACCCCCGGACCGGCCGGCCAAGGGGAAGAGCACGTACTTCATTGTCCCATGGCGACCGGTATGTGATGCCCGGGACGAACATCCAGGCAGGTCAGCGGCGGTTCAGAGGAACGTCCAAGGCGTCAGCCGAGAGCCAGGGCCACGGTCAGGGCGGGTTCGTCGCCGGCCGCCTGCGCGAAGACGTCCTGGGCGACCTGCCACTCGTCCGGACGGCTCCGCGCGTACCCCTGCCAGCCGGTGACGACGACGAGGAGGCCCCGGTCCACGGCCTCCGGCGGCCAGACCGAGGGGTCGCGGAGGCTGTCGGCGAGGGCGTCCCAGTTGCGGCCGAACCAGTTGGGCAGACCCAGGGCGGAGACGGCCCGGTCCATGAGGGCGGCCTTGTCGGCGACCCCGTCCAGATCCAGGGTGACCAGATACGGACTCGTCGTCATCTCAGCACCGTCCGGGGGGAGTTGTACGGATCACCGGTGCAGTAGATCCCATCACCGGGCCGGGTGACAACGCGGCGCCCGCGGGCATCTCGTCACCCCTCCCCGCCGGCGCCGGGAGCCGCGGGCAGATCGTCGAGGAAGTCCGCCGACGGCACGTGGAAGAGCGTTCCGGTGACCGCCGTGGAGAAGTCGAGGATCCGGTCGTGGGTGGCGTCGGGGGTGCCCAGGAACATGTTGTGCAGCATGCGCTCGATGACGTCCGGCGTACGGGCGTACCCGATGAAGTAGGTGCCGAACTCGCCCTGCCCGGGGCTGCCGAAGGGCATGTTGTCGCGCAGGATCTTCTGCTCCTCGCCGTCCGGTCCGGTGACCGTGTTCAGGTCCTTGTGGGAGGCCGGCTCGTCCAGTTCGATGTTGGTGGCCTTCGTACGGCCGATGATCCGCTCCTGCGTCTCGACCGGCAGCTCGTTCCAGGCGTCCAGGTCGTGGACGTACTTCTGCACGATCACATAGCTGCCGCCGGCGTGCGCGGGGTCCTCCCGGCCGATCAGGACGGCCTTGCGGGCGGCGGCGCCGACCGGGTTCTCGGTGCCGTCGACGAAGCCCAGCAGGTCGCGGGCGTCGAGGTACCTGAAGCCCCGTACCTCGTCCTCGACGGTCACCGCGTCGCGCAGCCGGCGCATGATCTCGGCGGCGAGCGCGAAGCACAGGTCGAACCGGGTGGCCCGGATGTGGAAGAGCAGGTCGCCGGGGGTGGCGACCGCGCTGTGCCGGGGGCCGTCCAGGGGCCGGAAGGGGTGCAGACCGGCCGGACGGGGATGGTCGAACAGGCGGTCCCAGGCGGCGGAGCCGATCCCCGCCACACAGCTCAGGGCGGCTTCCGGCGCACCGAAGCCGAAGCTGCGCCGCAGCCCGCCCAGATCACCCAGCACGTCCCGTGCCTGCTCCTCGCCCCCGGGGCGGACGGTGACCACCAGGAAGATCGCGGCGGTGGTCAACGGGCCGAGCACCGGCTGTGGTTCCGCTCCGGGCACGGGCTGGGGTCCAGTGGTCAACGCGTCCTCCAGGTCCGATGGCGCTCGGTCTGTCGTACACATACTCGGGGTCCGTGGAAGATTTTTCACGACGACGGAATAGACAGACCTGTCTAGGTGCTTGACCGTGCAAGGCAAGCAGACAGACCGGTCTACCCAGTCCAGACCTCCGAACCGACGCTCTTCGGCCCCGTCCCCGCGAAGGATCTCCGATGAACCACCCCGCACCGCACGAGCGCACCGAGCGCTCCGAGCGCTCCAAGGCAGCGCGCAAGCCGATCCCGCCCCGTGCGGCGTTCTACGTGCTCGCCTCCGTCGTCGTCTCCTTCCTCGCCGCCTCCAGCGCGCCCACCCCGCTGTACGCGACCTACCAGGCCGCCTGGGGATTCACCCCGATCACCACGACCGTCGTCTTCGGCATCTACGCGATCGCCGTCCTCTCCGGCCTGCTGGTCCTCGGAAAGCTCTCCGACCACGTCGGCCGCCGCCCGGTGCTGATCGCGGCGATCGCCGCCCAGGCCGCCGCGATGCTGGTCTTCTCCACCGCCTCGGGCGTCGGCGAACTGCTCGTCGGCCGCATCGTGCAGGGCCTGTCCACCGGTGCCGCGCTCGGCGCGGTCGGCGCCGCGATGATGGACATCGACCGCTCGCGCGGCACGGTGGCGAACGCCTTCGTGCCCGGACTGGGCACCGCGACCGGAGCCCTGGTCAGCGGTTTCGTCGTGCAGTACCTGCCCGCCCCCACGCACACGATCTATCTCGCCCTGCTCGGCGTGTTCGTGGCCCAGGCCGTCGCCGTCACGCTGATCGACGAGACGGTCACCCGGCAGCGGGGCGCCCTGGCCAGCCTGGTGCCCGAGATCAGGCTCCCGCGCACGGTCCGCGGCGCCGTCCTCGCCACGGCCCCCGTCATGTTCGCCGTCTGGGCGCTCGCCGGGTTCTACGGCTCCCTCGGCCCCGCTCTGGTCCGCACCCTGGTCGGCTCCACCTCCGCCGTCTACGGCGGCCTGGGCCTCTTCGTTCTGGCGTTCGTGGCGGCAAGCTCGGCCCTCGCCCTGCGCAAGGCCGCGGCGACCACTGTGATGTACACCGGCATCGCGGCGCTCATCGCCGGGGTGGCGCTCACCCTGGTGGCCGTCGACCGGAGCGCACCGGTCCTGTTCTTCGTCGGCACCGCCGTGGCCGGCCTCGGGTTCGGCAGCGGCTTCCAGGGCGGCATCCGCACGGTGATGCCGCTGGCCAGGCCGCATGAGAGTTCGGGCGTGCTGTCCCTGCTCTTCGTCGTCTCCTACCTCGGCATGGGTGTCCCCTCCGTCCTCGCCGGGGTGCTGGTGGTGCACGGCGGCGGGCTGCTGCCGACCTCCGAGGAGTACGGCGCGGTGGTCATCGCCCTGGCGCTGCTGGCCCTCGCCGCCCTGCTGCTGCGCGGCAGGCCGCAGAGCGCGCCCGGGGTGCTGGTGGCCTCCGGAGGCTCGCCGGCCGTCGAGGCCGAGCGGGTGGGCACCTCCGGGTGACTGAGTAGACCGGTCTGGTCAGCCGTAGACTGCGAGTGTCGAGAAGGTGAGTGGCATGACGAAGGCGTTGAGTGCCAAGGCCCCCACCGCCCGGGAGCGGCTGCTCTCGGCGGCGAACGAGCTGTTCTACGCGGAGGGCGTGCAGACGGTCGGTATCGACCGGATCATCGAGCACGCCGGGGTCGCCAAGGCCTCGCTGTACAACACCTTCGGCGGCAAGGAAGAGCTCATCCGCGCCTACCTCGGCTCCCGGCACGCCAAGCTGAGCGAGCGGCTGCTGCGCGGTGTCGACGCCGCCGACACCCCGCGGGACCGGCTGCTGGCCGTCTTCGACGCGCAGGCCGAGCTGTTCGCCGAGGACAGCTACCACGGGTGCGCCTTCGTGGCGGCCAGCGCGGAGGCCAAGCACGGCAGCGCCATCGAAGAGGCCTCCGACGCCTACCGCGCCTGGGTCCGGGCCCTGTTCACCGGCCTCGCCCGGGACGCCGGCGCCCCGGACCCCGAGGCCCTCGGCCGCCGGCTGCACCTGCTGTACGACGGGGGCGCACTGTCCGCGCGGATGGACCGCGACCCGTCGGCGGGCGTCGTCGCCCGGCAGACGGCCGCGGTCCTGATCGACGCGGCACTGGCCGACGGTTCCTGAGGAGCGCCGCGGCAGCGTTGTCAGCGCTGCCGCGGCGGTGCCACGTTCTCCGTCAGGAGCCGTCCGGGTCGGAGCGGTTCAGCGTCGGCTTGGGCGTCGGCCCCGTCGTCATCAGATAGTCGGCGGCCGAGGTGTCGGTGACGAGGCTGGTGACCAGCCCCGACCGCAGCACCGCGTCGATGGCGGCCGCCTTGCGCTGCCCGCCCGCGATCGCGACGACCTCGGGGATCCGGCGCAGCTGGTCGGCCTTGACCGTGATGCACCGCTCCCCCAGGTCCCGTCCGACCCGGCGGCCGTCGGCGTCGAAGAGGTGCGCGGCCATCTCGGCGGCGACCCCGAGCGTGGCGTAGTGCGCCCGCTCCTCGTCGCTGAGCATGTCGTGCACCGTGGAGATGCCGGGCTCCCAGGAGCCGATGGAGACACAGGCGACCGTGACCTTGTCGAAGTACTCGAAGGCCCGGGCGATGCCCGTCTGGTTGCGCAGCGCGGCCGCGGTGGCCGCGTCCGGCAGCAGCATCGGCGCGTAGATCGGGTGGGCGTCGCCGCCCGACACCTGGGCGGCGCGCCGCACGGCCTCGACCGAGCCGCGCTCGGAGGTCCCGGCGTCGTACACACCCGTCAGCTGCACGACCGTGCACGGTGGCAGCCGGTCGAGCGCCGCCGCCATGTGGATGGTGGACCGGCCCCAGGCGAGGCCGAGCACATCCCCCTCGTTGACGAGCTCACCGAGCAGGTCCGCGGCGACTTCGCCGAGGTTCTCCGGGTCCGGTGTCTCCTCGGCCTCGGCCGGGGACTCGACCACCACGGCGTGCCGCAGGCCGTAGCGGGCGCGGAGCGCGTCGGAGCGCTCGGCGTCCAGTTCGGCCGGCACACGGATCTCGATGCGTACGAGATCCCTTTCGAGGGCAGTCTCCAGTACCCGGGCCACTTTGAAGCGGCTGACGCCGAACTCCTCAGCGATCTGGATCTTGGACTTGCCCTCGAGGTAGAAGCGGCGGGCCATGGCCGCCGCCTGCACCAGCTCAGCGGGTCCCATCCGCATGGCTGACCGGCCCGCCGACATACCCGACACGGCCATCTCCTCACTGCTGTTCACACTCTGGATACGCCGTTCATCCTTGCAGATCCGGCGCACTTGATCAGCCCTGATCGGAGCCGTTCACGTTCCCGTACCTCAGTGGTCGCACGCCCATGACGCCCGGGCGGTGGCCGACTCCGCCTGGGTGCGTAGTGCACGTACCGCCTCTGCCGGGTCGTTTGCCCCGTACACGGCCGAACCTGCCACGAAAACGTCGGCTCCCGCCTCCGCGCACCGCTCGATCGTCGACGCCGAGACTCCGCCGTCGACCTGGAGCCACAGTTCCAGTCCGTGCTTGCTGATCAGCTCCCGGGTGCGGCGGATCTTCGGCAGCATGATGTCGAGAAAGGCCTGACCTCCGAAACCGGGCTCCACCGTCATGATCAGCAGCATGTCGAGCTCGGGGAGCAGGTCCTCGTACGGCTCGATGGGCGTCGCGGGCTTGAGCGCCATGGAGGCACGGGCGCCCATCGCCCGGATCTCGCGGGCGAGCCGCACCGGGGCGGCCGCCGCCTCGACATGGAAGGTGACGGAGGAGGCACCCGCTTCGACGTACTGGGGTGCCCACCGGTCGGGGGCCTCGATCATCAGATGGCAGTCCAGCGGGGTGTCCGTAGCACGGGCCAGGGACTCTACGACCGGCACACCGAGCGTGAGGTTCGGGACGAAGTGGTTGTCCATGACGTCGACGTGGAGCCAGTCGGCGCCTTCGACCGCCTTCGCCTCGTCCGCGAGGCGGGCGAAGTCGGCGGACAGGATGCTGGGGTTGATCTGCACGGCCATGCCCCAAGCGTGCCATGCCCTGCCGGGGGGAGCCGAATGGGGATCGGGGGTGGTTGAGGTTGTGGGGTTGGTGCGGGTCGGTGGGGGCTTGTCGCGCAGTTCCCCGCGCCCCTGAAGGGCGCTAGCAGTCACCGGCGTGATGCAGACGGGCCGCCTGGCGGGTCAGGTGGTCGCGTTCCGCGAGATTCGGGGCCTTTGCGGCGGCCTCCGCGTACAGGCGGGCCGCGGTGGCCACGTCGCCGGCGTGTTCGTGGAGGTGGGCCGCCACCGCGGTGTGGCGGGGCAGTGCGGGGTCCAGTTCCGCGAGTGCGGCGAGGCCGGCCTGCGGGCCGTCGGCCTCGCCCACGGCGACCGCACGGTTCAGGCGGACCACCGGGCTGTCGGTCAGGCGTACCAGTTCGTCGTACCACTCGACGATCTGGACCCAGTCGGTCTCCCCCGCGGTGGGCGCGTCCGCGTGGAGGGCCGCGATGGCGGCCTGGGCCTGGAACTCGCCGAGGCGGTCGCGGGCGAGGGCCGTCTGCAGGATCTCGATGCCCTCCGCGATCGTCGCGGTGTCCCAGCGGGCGCGGTCCTGCTCGGCGAGCGGCACCAGGCTGCCGTCGGGCGCGGTGCGGGCAGCACGCCGGGCGTGGTGGAGGAGCATCAGCGCGAGCAGTCCGGCCACCTCGGGGTGGTCGATCGCGGCGGCGAGCTGCCGGGTGAGCCGGATCGCCTCGGCGACGAGGTCGACGTCGCCGGAGTAGCCCTCGTTGAAGACCAGGTAGAGGACGCGCAGCACGGTGGCCACGTCGCCGGGCTGGTCGAACCGCACGTCGGAGACCGTGCGCTTGGCCCGGCTGATGCGCTGCGCCATGGTCGCCTCGGGGACCAGGTAGGCTTGGGCGATCTGGCGGGTGGTCAGCCCGCCGACGGCGCGCAGCGTGAGCGCGACCGCGGACGACGGGGTCAGCGACGGGTGGGCGCACAGGAAGTAGAGCTGGAGCGTGTCGTCCACCCCGGTTGCGGGCCCGGCCGCCGGCTCCTCGTCGACGACGTCCTCGCGCCGGCGGCGGGCGGTGTCCGCCCGTCTCGCGTCGAGGAACTTGCGCCAGGCCACGGTGACCAGCCAGCCCTTGGCATCCCGTGGCGGGTCGGCCGGCCACACGCGGAGCGCCTCGACGAGCGCGTCCTGCACGGCGTCCTCGGCCGCCGCGAAATCGGCTCCGCGGCGGACGAGGACACCGAGCACGCCCGGCGTGAGGCTCCTGATCAGGGCCTCGTTCGGCTGCGTCACTTGAAGGTGCACTCCGTGGTGCTGGGCTTGGCGGCCAGGAACGGGCGCAGTTCGAGCCACTCGTGGATCGGCCGCCCGCCCGCGCCGGGGGCGGCCGACAGTTCCCCGGCCAGCTCGACGGCGCGCTCGTGGCTGTCGACGTCGATCACCATCCAGCCGGCGATGAGGTCCTTGGTCTCGGCGAACGGGCCGTCGGTGACCGGCGGGCGCCCCTCGCCGTCGTACCGGACCCACTGTCCCTCGGGGGCGAGGGCCTGGCCGTCGACGAACTCGCCGGTCTTCTCCAGCCTGGCCGCGAAGTCGTTCATGTACTGGATGTGGGCCGAGATCTCCTCCGGCGTCCACTTGTCCATGGGGATGTCGTTGACCGGGGACGGGGCGCCACGGTAGTGCTTCAGCAGCAGGTACTTGGCCATGGTGGTTCTCCTCGGTGCGGATGCGACCCATTGTGGTCGCGTTCACCCCGGGGACGGAGCGGCCCACCGGTTCTCGACATCGCCGCCGGACTTTTATCTGCAGATTTTTTTCTCCGGCCTTCCGGCCCCTCAGCCGGTCCGCCGGATCAGCGCCAGATACATCGCGTCGGTCCCGTGCAGGTGCGGCCACAGCTGTACGTCCGGGCCCTCGCCCAGAGCCGGCACGCCCGGCAGCAGCGGACGCGCGTCCACGAGCTCCGTCTCCGGGCGCTGCTTGAGGATGTCCTGCACCACCGCGCGGGTCTCCGCGAGGTGCGGGGAGCAGGTGGCGTAGCCGACGATTCCGCCCACCCGCACCGAGTCGATGGCGGTGCGCAGCAGGGCGCGCTGCAGCGGGGCGAAGTTGTCGAGGTCCTCGGGGCGGCGGCGCCACCGTGCCTCGGGCCGGCGGCGCAGTGCGCCGAGCCCCGTGCACGGGACGTCCATCAGGACCCGGTCGAAGGTGCCGGGGCGCCACGGCGGTCGCGTCCCGTCGGCGGCGATGACCTGGTACGGCCCCGGGTTTCCGTGCAGCGCCTTCTCGACGAGCCCGGCCCGGTGCGGCTGCTTCTCGGAGGCGAGGAGTACGGCCCCGCGCTCGGCGGCGAGGGCGGCCAGCAGCGCGGCCTTGCCGCCGGGTCCGGCACAGCCGTCGAGCCACTTCTCGTCGGGGCCGTCGATCGGCGCGGCCGCGAGCGCGAGGGCGACCAGCTGGCTGCCCTCGTCCTGTACACCGGCCCGGCTCTCCTGCACGGCCGCGATGGCGCCGGGCTCCCCGCCCTCGGTGAGCCGCACGGCGTACGGCGACCAGCGCCCCGGTACGGCGGCCTCCTCGCCGAGCAGTTCCTCGGCGGTGGCCCGCCCCGGCCGGGCGACCAGGGTCACCTCGGGCCGCTCGTTGTCGGCCGCCAGCAGTTCCTCGATACCCGCGCGGTTGCCGCCCAGCGAATCCCAGAGCGCGGAGACGACCCACCGCGGATGCGAGTGCACGACGGCGAGATGGTCCTCGGGGTCCTCGTCGTAGGGCGGCGCGACCTTCGCGAGCCAGCCGTCGAGGTCGTCCTGTGCGACCTTGCGCAGCACGGCGTTGACGAACTTGGCCCGTCCGTCGCCCAGCACCACACGGGCCAGCTCGACGGAGGCGGACACGGCGGCGTGGGTCGGGATGCGCGTGCCGAGCAGCTGGTGCACGCCGAGGCTCAGCACGTCCAGCACCGGCGGGTCCACCTCGCGCAACGGCCGGTCCACGCACTCGGCGACGATCGCGTCGTACGTCCCCTGGCGGCGCAGCGTCCCGTAGACCAGTTCGGTCGCGAGCGCCGCGTCCCGCCCGTCGAAGTCGCCTTTCTCGCGCGCCTTGCGCAGCAGCGGTGGCAGCACGAGGTTGGCGTACGCGTCCCGCTCGTCCACGGCGCGCAGCGCCTCGAAGGCGAGGATGCGGACGGGGTCCTTCTGGGGACGGCGGTAGGGCTTGGCGGGCCTGCGCGGCCGCCGGGACTGCTCGCTCACGTAAAAGGTGCTCCGGGTATGGGAATGATGCGACTCCCAGCGTACGCCGGGCACGCTGGAAAGCCGCTGCTGAGAAGGGGGGCTCAGGCGCCGAGGGTCTCCCCGGCGCCGATGCGCACGCCGCGCGCCCAGTCGGCCGCGCGCATCGGCTTCTTGCCCTGGGCCTGCACCCAGAGCAGTTCCACGGCGTACGACCCCGTGCCCACGTGCACGCTGTTCTTCCCGACGGCGATCTGGGCGGGCGCGAGATCGGTCCGCTCGGGCACCGGGGTGGCCTGGATCAGCTTGAGCCGCTCACCGCGGAAGGTGGTCCAGGCACCGGGGGCGGGGGTGCAGCCGCGTACGACCCGGTCGATGCGCAGCGCGGGCGCCGACCATTCGACCTTCGCGTCCTCGACGGTGATCTTCGGCGCGAGGGTGATGCCCTCGGCCGGCTGCGGTACGGCCTTGAGCGTGCCGTCCTCGATCCCGTCCATGGTCGCGGCGAGCAGTCCGGCCCCGGCGAAGGCGAGCCGGGTCAGCAGATCACCGCTGGTGTCGGTGGGCCGGACCGCCTCGGTGACGGTCCCGTAGACGGGCCCGGAGTCGAGCCCCTCCTCGATGAGGAAGGTGGAGGCCCCGGTGATCTCGTCCCCCGCCATGATGGAGTGCTGGACGGGCGCGGCCCCCCGCCACGCGGGAAGCAGCGAGAAGTGCAGGTTGACCCACCCGTGGGCCGGAACGTCGAGGGCGACGCGCGGCAGGAGCGCCCCGTACGCCACCACCGGACAGCAGTCCGGACCGATGGCCGCCAACCGCTCCAGAAACTCCGGGTCCCGCGGCTTGAGGGGCCTGAGCACCTCGATCCCGGCCTCCATCGCCCGCTCGGCCACGGGAGAAGCGACCAGCCTGCGCCCCCGCCCGGCCGGCGCGTCGGGCCGCGTGACCACGGCGGCCACCTCGTGCCGCCCGGAGGCGATGAGAGCGTCCAGAGCGGGAACGGCGACTTCGGGAGTACCGGCGAAGACAAGCTTCATGGGCGGCTGAGAGCCTCTCGGACGGGGTCGGTCACGGGCAACGCACAAGTCTATGCCGCATCCCGAAACCACCGCCCACCGGTCGCTCGGCCTCTCGGCCGGCCTGGACGGACGGTGCGCGGGTGGGAGAGGAATCGGTGGTGCGCGGCCCGTCAACCGGCGTACGCATATGCCCATACGCCCCCACACCGTGACCAGCGGAGCGCCCACGCGTTGGTCAAGAGAGAGTTGACCACAACGGGCCGCATACGCGCGGCCCATTCCTTTCAACGCCGGTTCGAGAGGCTTGTTCATGGCCGACCACGCAACCCACGACGCCCAGGCCCGGGCCAGCCTGCACTTGTTGGTGCGGGACATCGAGCGGGTCCGCCGGCAGGTGGACGCACTGCGCACGCTCACCGCCCAGTTGGGCAACGTATACCGCCCGCGCCGCTCCGGCCCGTCCACGGGCTTCGTCGTCTACGGACGCGCCCCCGCCCCGACGGTCCGTCTCGCCCAGGAACTCCGGGACAGTGTCGAAACCCTGGTCACGGCCGCCGTGGACTTCGACCGCTCACTCGGCTTCTCGTGGGACGCGGTGGGCTCCGCACTCGGGGTCACCAAGCAGGCGGTGCACCGCCGTTACGGCGCCCGTCGCGCCGCCGCCCAGGCAGCGGCGCCCACCGAGGCCGAGCGGTCGACGGAGCCGTCCGGCACCCGCACGATCAACGTGGGCGGCGGCCTCCCCACGGTGCCGACGGTCCCGGCCGCCCGCTCCATGCCGACCCAGCCGACTGCGGGCAGCCCCACCCTCCGCGACGAGGCGAGGCCAACGGCCTTCCCCGGCCCGCGCAACGGCTGACACACACCGCGGCCGACGTACACCACGGCTGCCCCGCCCGCCCTCTGCCCTCCCGGCAAGCATCCGGGAGGGCAGCCGTGCACGCCCGTCTGCTCCTCACCCGATGTCGGGCGGATCGATCCGCACCCGCACCGGCTCCCCGCTCCCCCGCGCCATCCGCGCGGCCTGAGCCGTCTTCAACGCGCCCGCGAGCGCGGCGCCGCTCCCCGGCCGTACCCGTACCAGCGCCCGCTCCCAGTGCTCCCCGGGCGGCGGCGCACCCACCCGCCGGGGCGCCCCGGCCCGCACCACGGGCAGCGGCACCGGCCCCAACACCTCGGCGTCCGACGGCAGTTCGGCCGTACCGAGGAACTCCGCAAGGGCCTCCGCCGTCCCCGACACCGCCGCCATCCGCGACACCGGCGGAAACCCCAGCTCCGCCCGCTCGGCCAGTTCCCGCACCGCGTGCCCGACCGGGTCCCAGCGGACCAGTGCCTGCACCGGCCGCAGCGTCGGCTCCGCCACGACGACCACGGTCCCTCCCTCCCCCTGCGGCCGTACCAGCGCCCCGGCCGCGATCCAGCGGCGCAGCGCGTCCTCGCCGGCCCGCAGATCCGGCCGCCCGAGCATGGCCCAGCCGTCCAGCAGCAGGGCCGCCGCATAGCCGCCCTCGGCGACCGGTTCGGCGCCCGGTGTACTCACGACCAGTGCGGGTGTCCCCGGCACGGTGTCCAGCACCTGCTCGCGCCCGGAGGTCCGTACGGGTACGGCCGGAAAGGCACGCCCCAGTTCCTCCGCGGTCCGGCGGGCGCCGACCACCTGGGCGCGCAGCCGGAAGCCGCCGCACTCGGGGCAGTGCCAGTCGGTCTCCCCGCGCCCGCACCACCCGCAGCGCAGCGCCCCGGCGTCCTGTGCCTCCAGCGGCCCGGCGCAGTGCCGGCAGCGCGCGGGTTCCCGGCACCGGTCGCAGGCCATCCGGGGCACATAGCCGCGCCGTGGCACCTGCACCAGCACCGGCCCGTGCCGCAGCCCCTCCCGTACGGCCTGCCAGGCGAGCGTCGGCAACCGAGCGGCCCGCGCGGCCTCGTCCCGCGCGAGGTCCCCGTCCCCCACGGTCCGCACCAGGGGCGCGGACCGTCGCACCTGTTCCCTGCCCGCCACCAGGGGGCGCGCCCAGCCGTTCTCCACGAGCTGCGCGGCCTCCACCGTGCAGCTCCAGCTCCCGAGCAGAAAGCCGCACTTGTCCAGCGCGGCGCGCAGCAGCAGGACGTCCCGGGCGTGCGGCTGCGGGGCGTGCGGCTCGCTGTGGCTGTCGTCCCCGTCGTCCCAGATGGCGACGAGTCCGAGGTCCCGTACGGGTGCGAACATGGCCGCCCGCGTCCCCACCACCGCCCGCACCGACCCACGGCTGACGGCGAGCCACTGCGCGTACCGCTTCTCGGGCCCGGCGTCGGCGGTGAGCAGCGCGTGCCGCCCCGCGCCGAGGACCTCGGTCAGCGCGGCATCGACCCGCGCGGCGGCCCGCCCGTCCGGTACGACGACGAGCGCGCCGCGTCCCGAGGCGAGGGCGGCGGCGACGGCCCGGGCGAGCTCGGCGCTCCACTCGGGTCCCGGCAGGGCGTTCCACACCGCGCGCGGCGCGCCGCCGGCGGCCAGCGACTCGACGAAGGCGGCCCCGTGCTCGTACCGCGCCCAGGAACCGGCGTCGGGCGCGGGCGGGGGCGGCAGCGGCTCGGGCGACGGCCGCTTCTCTGCCCTCGCGCTGCGCGGCGGCACCGCCAGCTGCAGCACATCGGCGAGGCTGCCCGCGTAACGGTCGGCGACCGCCCGCGCGAGCCGCAGCAGTTCCTCGCCCAGTACCGGTTCGGGCGAGACGACCTGGGCCAGCGCGGCCAGCGGTCCCGAGTAGTCGGAGTCGGCGAGCCGCTCGACCAGGAAGCCGTCGATGAGCCCGCCGCCCTCCCGGCGTCCGTCCCGCACCCGGTGCCGCCCGGCGCCGAACCGCACCCGCACCCGCACCCCCGGCTGTGCGTCGGCGTCCAGCTCGGCCGGCACGGCGTAGTCGAAGTACCGGTCGAGATGCAGCACGCCCTTGTCCACGAGCACCCGCGCGACCGGCAGCCGCTCGGCCAGCGCGGCCCCCCGCCAGGTGCGGGGCTTGGCCCGGGGCACCTTGGCACCCCGCACGCTCTCCCGGATGAGCGCGAGCTGCTCCGGCGGCGCCCCTCCGGCGCCGTCGCCCCCCTGCTCGTTCTCGCTGCTCACGCTTGCATTCTTACCAAACGCCACTGACAACGGCCGGGCCGCGGACCGGCGTTCCGCCATCAGCACCCCCCTCGTTCACATACATGTCCACAGGTTCAACTCATTGACCCGGAAGATCCGCTTCCCTAATCTGCCCATCTACGTGACTGCAATTCACGTACATGCACGAACGGGAGACAACGATGTCAGACGTGGCTGTTGTAGGGGCCGAACAGCGGGCGGTCGGAAAATTCCTCCGTCGGATGATGCCGATCCTGGTCCTGATGTTGCTGGTCAACAACCTGGACCGGACGAACGTCGGGTTCATCCAGGACGAGCTGCGGGCCGACGTGGGGGTCAGCGCGACCGCGTACGGACTCGGGGCGGGACTGTTCTTCATCGGGTACGCGCTGTTCGAGGTGCCCAGCAACATGCTCCTGGAGCGCTTCGGCGCCCGGGTCTGGCTGACCCGGATCATGATCACCTGGGGTCTGGTGATCGTGGCGATGTGCTTCATCCACAACGTCACCACGTTCTATGTGATGCGTTTCCTGCTCGGTGTCGCCGAGGCGGGCTTCTTCCCGGGCGCGATGCTCTACATCACCCAGTGGCTGCCCGACTCCAGCCGGGGCCGGGCCACCGCGATCTTCCTGGGCGGTTCGGCCGCCGCAGGTATCGTCACCGGACCGGTCACCGGCGCGCTGCTCGAACTGCACGGCGCGGGCGGGATCGCCGGCTGGCGCTGGATGTTCGGCCTCGAAGGCACCTTCTCGATCGTCGTCGGCGTCGTCGCCGGCTTCTTCCTCGTCTCACGGATCGAGGACGCGCGCTGGCTGTCCGCCGAGGAGAAGGGCGCCCTGCGCGCGGCCGTGACCCAGGACGAGGCCGAGCGGGAGCGCGCACCCAAGGTCTCGCGGCTGCGTCTCATGGTCCATCCACAGGTCGCGCTGCTGACCGGGGCGTTCTTCGCGATGACGCTCACCGGGTACGCGATCACCTTCTGGCTGCCCAGCCTGATCGAGGAGATCAAGGGGCTGTCGCCCTTCGAGGTCGGCCTGCTCTCGGCGATACCGGCGATCGCGTCCATGATCGCGATGTACTCGATGAGCCACTTCACCGACCGCGCCCCCGACCGGCGCCCCTACCTGGCGGTGACCCTGCTGCTGGCCGCCATCGGCACCTACCTGGCCACGCTGGGCTCGCCCTGGTTCGGACTCGCCGCCATCACCCTCGCCGGGGTCGGCTCCAAGTGCGCGGCCACCCTGTTCTGGCCGATGGCCCAGTCCGGCCTGGATCTGAGGATCGCGGCACCGGGGCTGGCGCTCGTCAACTCGATCGGCAACCTCGGCGGCTTCGTCTCCCCGTTCCTGTTCGGGTACCTCAAGGACACGACCGGCTCCACCAACGGCGGCCTCTACACCCTCTCCGCCGCATCCCTGCTCGCGATCCTCGCGGCCCGCTACATCCGCGGCACCCTGACGGCCGACGCACCCCTCCCGGCGACCCCCGCGGACACCGACACGGAGCAGCCCCGCGTGGCCTAGAGGCTGTCCGGTCGGTCCCGTCGGCGTCGCGGGCCGACGACACCGTCTCTCGCGGCCGGCCCGATCCGCACCCGCCGGAGATCCCTCGACCAGCCAGGAGTGCCCAGCCAGGCCGAACGCCAGCCAGGGGTGCCCGGACGGGCCGGGCGCCGCGGCTGCCGGGACGCCCAGCCGGGCTCCACCGGGGTCGGGCATCGAAGAGGTGCCGTCCGGCCGGATCGACCGACACCCCGTCACCGTTTTCGCCCCCTCCCCGCACTCCCTGCACTCCCCGCACAACGACGGCGGCTTCCGTCACCACCGCTCGGTGGTGACGGAAGCCGCCGTCAGTCGTACCGGGTGCCTGTGGCTCAGAGGCCGACGGCCTTGCGCAGGGCCTCCACGCGGTCCGTGCGCTCCCACGTGAAGTCGGGCAGCTCACGGCCGAAGTGGCCGTACGCGGCGGTCTGGGAGTAGATCGGGCGGAGCAGGTCGAGGTCGCGGATGATCGCGGCCGGACGCAGGTCGAAGACCTCGTCGATCGCCTTCTCGATCTTCTCGGCGTCGACCTTGGCGGTGCCGAAGGTCTCGACGAACAGGCCCACCGGCTCGGCCTTGCCGATCGCGTACGCGACCTGGACCTCGCAGCGGGACGCCAGACCGGCGGCGACCACGTTCTTCGCGACCCAGCGCATGGCGTAGGCGGCGGAGCGGTCGACCTTGGACGGGTCCTTGCCGGAGAAGGCACCGCCACCGTGGCGGGCCATGCCACCGTAGGTGTCGATGATGATCTTGCGGCCGGTCAGGCCCGCGTCACCCATCGGACCGCCGATCTCGAAGCGGCCGGTCGGGTTGACCAGGAGGCGGTAGCCCTCGGTGTCGAGCTTGATGCCCTCGTCCAGCAGGGCCTTGAGCTCCGGCTCCACGACGAACTCGCGGATGTCGGGGGCGAGCAGCGACTCCAGGTCGATGTCCGAGGCGTGCTGGCTGGAGACGACGACCGTGTCGAGGCGGACGGCCTTGTCGCCGTCGTACTCGATGGTGACCTGCGTCTTGCCGTCGGGGCGCAGGTAGGGGATGGTGCCGTTCTTGCGGACGTCCGAGAGCCGCTTCGACAGGCGGTGCGCCAGGAAGATCGGCAGCGGCATCAGGGTGGGCGTCTCGTCGGTCGCGTAGCCGAACATCAGGCCCTGGTCGCCCGCGCCCTGCTTGTCGAGCTCGTCCTCGTCGCCCTCGACCCGGTTCTCGTACGCCGTGTCCACGCCCTGCGCGATGTCCGGGGACTGCGCGCCGATCGACACCGAGACGCCGCAGGAGGCTCCGTCGAAGCCCTTCTTCGAGGAGTCGTAGCCGATCTCGAGGATCTTGTTGCGGACCAGCGTCGCGATGTCCGCGTACGTCTTGGTCGTGACCTCGCCGGCCACATGCACCAGGCCGGTGGTGATCAGCGTCTCGACGGCGACCCGGGAGGTCGGGTCCTCGCGCAGAAGCGCGTCGAGAATGGTGTCGCTGATCTGGTCAGCGATCTTGTCGGGGTGACCCTCGGTCACGGACTCCGAGGTGAACAGGCGACGGGACACAACGCTCCCTGGGGTTGCAGCGGCTGCTGTCTGATCATTGGCGGACGACACGGGGGCTGCACCCGGGCGTCGTCCGAGAACAGTTTATCGGTCGCACTGTGCCGCCGGCCCACCTGTCTCGACACTCGGGAGTGCTGTGACCTGCGGCACGCGCATTCTGCCCAATGGTCGGCGCCCTTGGCCAGAGTCACCACGCCGCAATGTGGCGTCCGGGAAAGTTGACATATGGCTGAAATAAGTTAACCCAAACGGGCCGCGACCAGATCCCACACGATGTCGGCCAGGGCCTCCTTGGGCCCGTGCGGCACCGGCGTCTCGCTGCCGTCGGCACCGAGCACCACCGCCTCGTTCTCCTCGGAGCCGAAGGTCTTTCGCTCTCCCACCTCGTTCACCACGAGCAGATCGCAGCCCTTGCGCTCCAGCTTGGTCCGGCCGTTGGCGAGGACGTCGTCGGTCTCGGCGGCGAAGCCGACGATCACCTGTCCGGGCCGCGCCCGCTCGGCCGAGATCTCCGCGAGGATGTCCGGATTCCGCAGGAGAACGATCGGCTCCGGTTCCTGGCCGTCCTTCTTCTTGATCTTCCCGGCCGCATAGACCGCGGGGCGGAAGTCGGCGACGGCCGCGGCCATCACCACGGCGTCGGCGTCGGCGGCCGCCTTCAGCACGGCCTCGCGCAGCTGTACGGCCGTGCCGACCGGGACGACGTCCACGCCGGCCGGGTCCGGCAGGCCGGTGGCGTTCGCCGCGACCAGCGTCACCCGGGCGCCCCGCGCGGCGGCCGTGCGCGCGAGGGCGTAGCCCTGCTTGCCGGAGGAGCGGTTGCCGAGGAAGCGCACGGGGTCGAGGGGCTCTCGGGTGCCGCCGGCGGAGATCACGACATGGCGGCCCTTGAGGTCGGGCTCGGTGACGCCCCGGGCCAGCACCCGGCGGCAGACCTCGAAGATCTCCCCGGGGTCGGGCAGCCGGCCCTTGCCGGTGTCGACGCCGGTGAGCCGGCCGACCGCCGGTTCGATCACGACGGCGCCGCGGCGGCGCAGCGTGGCCACGTTCTCCTGGGTGGCCGGGTGTTCCCACATCTCGGTGTGCATCGCGGGAGCGAAGACGACCGGGCAGCGGGCGGTGAGGAGGGTGTTGGTGAGCAGGTCGTCGGCGAGGCCGTGGGCCGCCTTGGCGAGCATGTCGGCGGTGGCGGGGGCGACGACGACCAGGTCGGCGTGCTGGCCGATGCGGACGTGCGGGACCTCTTCGACGTGATCCCAGACCTCGGTGGAGACGGGGTTGCCGGAGAGGGCGGACCAGGTGGCGGCGCCGACGAAGTGCAGCGCGGAGGCGGTGGGGACGACCCGGACGTCATGCCCCGACTCCGTGAACCTTCTCAGCAGCTCACAGGCCTTGTAGGCGGCGATGCCACCACTGACCCCCAGCACGACCTTCGGCTTGTCCACCGTCTCTCCCCGCACTCGGCTCGCGTGCGCTCGGCTCCCGCGCACGTCTCCATCACACACCACAGGCCCGGCAGTCGGTTGCCGGGCCTGTGGATAAGTCAACTTCAATACGAAAGTACTACTGCGCCGGGCCCTCGATGGCCTCGGACGTCAGCAGACCCGCGTTGATCTCGCGCAGGGCGATGGAGAGCGGCTTCTCGTGGACGTGGGTGTCGACGAGCGGACCGACGTACTCGAGGAGGCCCTCGCCGAGCTGCGAGTAGTACGCGTTGATCTGACGGGCACGCTTGGCCGCGTAGATCACGAGGCTGTACTTCGAGTCGGTGGCCTCGAGGAGCTCGTCGATCGGAGGGTTGATGATGCCCTCGGGCGCGGTGATGGAAGAGGACACGCTCTGCCTTCCGATGGATGGGAAAGATTCAGTCTGAATGATCAGCGACGATCACACAACGTCCATCAAGGCTAGCAGCTCGCGTGCCACGTCCTCGACGGAGGTGTTGACCAAGGTCTCGTCGAACTCCGGCTCGGCCGCGAGTTCGATCTTGGCTGCGTCCAGGCGCCGCTCGATCACCTCGGGCGCCTCGGTGCCGCGCCCGGTGAGCCTGCGCACCAGCTCCTCCCAGGAGGGAGGGGCCAGGAACACCAGCCGGCCCTCCGGCATGGACTCGCGGACCTGCCGGGCGCCCTGGAGGTCGATCTCCAGGAGGACCGGGACGCCGGACTCCAGGTGCTCCAGCACCGCGTGCCGCGGGGTGCCGTAGCGGTTGCCGGCGAATTCGGCCCACTCCAGGAGCTCGCCGTTGGCGATCAGTTTGTCCATCTCCTCGTCGGAGACGAAGAAGTAGTGGACTCCGTGCCTCTCGCCGGGGCGGGGCCTGCGGGTGGTCGCCGACACCGAGAGCCAGACCTCGGGGTGTTCCTTGCGCATATGGGCGACGACCGTGCTCTTGCCGACCCCTGAGGGGCCGGAGAGCACGGTCAGCCGCGGACGTACGTCCGGGGGCTCGGGGGTCGTCCCCCGGAATGTTGCAGCCATGCAGCGATTATTCCAGCAATCGCAGGTTGCCCGGGACGGCTGTCCCGGACGGCCCGGTGATCAGGAGCCGGTGCTGCCGAACTCGCGCTCCAGGGAGGCGATCTGGTTGGAACCGAGGCCACGCACGCGGCGGCTCTCGGAGATCCCGAGTCGCTCCATGATCTGCTTGGCGCGGACCTTGCCCACGCCCGGCAGGGACTCGAGCAGGGCGGAGACCTTCATCTTGCCGATGACGTCGTTTTCCTGACCCTGCTTGATGACCTCGTGAAGAGAGGCGCCGGAGTGCTTGAGTCGATTCTTGACCTCGGCCCGCTCCCGGCGAGCCGCGGCGGCCTTTTCGAGCGCGGCTGCGCGCTGTTCAGGGGTAAGGGGCGGAAGAGCCACGCCTACGTCACCTCGGATGTCGAACTGTCGGATACGGACCGGTGAGGAACCTAGTCGCCCCACACCAGGGGAGCTACGAGCAACACGCTTGCCCGTTGACTCTGCTCGGAGACTAGCGGGCAAGTCCGCCAGAGTCAGCGAGAACAGCGGAAAAGTCCTGGTCAGCCTCCGCCAGGCCGGACATTTCAGACATATTGCCCTGGATTTGAGGATGTATTCACACTCGAGCCGTCGCCGAAGAGCCCGCCGGAGCACTCATCGGAGGACTCACCGACCTGCGACGACATCCCGGATCTCACCCGCGAACCGCTCCGCGGCCGCCCGGAGTGCCCCGACATCGGGACCGTGACGCAAAACACCTCGGCTCACGTTTGGAACCACGTTGCGTACCGCGGCCCCGAAGACTCCGGGAAGGTCGGCCGCCGTCGCGCCCTGCGCGCCGACGCCCGGCGCGAGGAGCGGGCCGTTGATGCCGAGGTCGTACGACGACAGGTCGCCGACCGTCGCGCCGACGACGGCGCCGAAGGAGCCCAGCGGCTCCTCCCCCGTGTTCTCGGCCGCCAGGTGGGCCAGCATGGTCGCGCCGACCGTACGGCCGTCGGCACGGACCGCGTGCTGGACCTCGGGCCCCTCCGGGTTGGAGGTCAGCGCCAGCACGAACAGGCCGGCCCCGCTCTCCCGGGCCAGTGCGACGGCCGGGGAGAGCGAGCCGTAGCCGAGGTACGGCGAGACGGTCAGGGCGTCCGAGAACAGCGGGGCGTCCTTGCTCAGGAAGGCCTGCGCGTACCCGGCCATGGTCGAGCCGATGTCGCCGCGCTTGGCGTCCATGACGACCAGCGTCCCGGCGGCCCGCGCCTCCTCCACCACCCGCTCCAGGACCGCGACCCCGCGCGAGCCGAACCGCTCGAAGAACGCGCTCTGCGGCTTCATGACCGCGACCCGGTCGGCCACCGCCTCCACGACGGTGCGGCTGAACCGCTCCAGCCCCGCCACGTCGTCGTTCAGACCCCACTCGGTGAGCAGTGAGGCATGCGGATCGATGCCGACACACAGCGGACCGCGCTCGTCCATGGCACGGCGCAGCCGCGCGCCGAAGGGCTCCAGCGGGCTCATACGGACGTCCTCACATCGGCGCCGACCGCGTCGGCGAGGGTGGCGTACGGGCTGGTGCGCAGGCGCGCCGCGAGGCCCTTGTGGAGGTCGCGAGCGTAAAACGGACCCTCGTAGATGAAGGCGCTGTAGCCCTGGACCAGCGTGGCACCGGCCAGGATGCGCTGCCAGGCGTCCTCGGCGTTCTCGACGCCGCCGACACCCACCAGGGTGATCCGGTCGCCCACGCGCGCGTACAGCCGCCGCAGCACCTCCAGGGAGCGCGCCTTCAGCGGCGCCCCGGAGAGCCCCCCGGTCTCCTTCACCAGGCCGGGGTCGGACCGCAGCCCCAGCCCCTCCCGGGCGATGGTGGTGTTGGTCGCGATGATCCCGTCCAGTCCCAGCTCGACGGCCAGGTCGGCGACGGCGTCGACGTCCTCGTCGGCGAGGTCCGGCGCGATCTTCACCAGGAGCGGCACCCGGCGGTGCGCCACCACACGGTCGGCGGCCTCACGGACGGCGCTCAGCAGCGGCCTGAGCGCCTCGGTGGCCTGGAGGTTGCGCAGACCCGGTGTGTTCGGGGACGACACGTTCACGACCAGGTAGTCCGCGTACGGCGCGAGCCGCTCGGCGGACTTCACGTAGTCACCGACGGCCTCGGCCTCCGGTACGACCTTGGTCTTGCCGATGTTGACGCCCACGACGGTCCTGAACACGGGCTCACGCGTCGCCAGCCGGGCGGCGACGGCCAGCGAGCCGTCGTTGTTGAAGCCCATGCGGTTGATCAGCGCCCGGTCGGCGACGAGCCGGAACAGCCGCTTCCTGGGATTGCCCGGCTGCGCCTCCCCGGTCACGGTGCCGATCTCGACGTGGTCGAACCCGAGCATCGACATCCCGTCGATCGCGACCGCGTTCTTGTCGAACCCGGCGGCAAGCCCGAAGGGCCCGTGCATCCGCAGCCCGAAGGCCTCGGTGCGCAGTTCCTTGTGGCGGGGAGCCAGGGCGGCCGCGACGAAGGTACGCAGCACGGGGACCCGGGCGGCGAGCCGGATCCACCGGAAGGCGAGATGGTGGGCGGCCTCGGGATCCATCCGCCGGAAGACGAGCTGGAAAAAGATCTTGTACATCGGTGTCCTCACACGAAGGGGGGACGCCGTCTCCGGAGTCCCCCCTCGGTCGAGCGCCCCCGAAGGGGCGCGGGGAACTGCGCGACCGGCCCCCACCGGCCCGCAGCCGAACCACGGCCTATCAGTCCCTCGCGGCCGTCAACCTCTCCGCATGCTCCTGAAGCGACCGCACCCCCACGCCGCCATGGTTCAGCGCATCGATGCCCTGCACAGCCGCCGCCAGCGCCTGCACGGTCGTCAGACACGGCACCGACCGGGCCACCGCGGCCGTCCGGATCTCGTACCCGTCCAGGCGACCCCCCGTCCCGTACGGGGTGTTGACGATGAGGTCCACCTCGCCGTCGTGGATCAGCTGGACGATCGTCCTCTCGCCCTCGGGTCCGACGCCCTCCGACTGCTTTCGGACAACGGTCGCGTTGATGCCGTTGCGCTTGAGCACCTCGGCCGTGCCGGACGTGGCGAGCAGTTCGAAGCCGTGGGCGACCAGCTCACGCGCCGGGAAGATCATCGACCGCTTGTCGCGGTTGGCGACCGAGATGAACGCGCGGCCCTTGGTCGGCAGCGGCCCGTACGCGCCCGCCTGCGACTTGGCGTACGCCGTGCCGAAGACGGAGTCGATGCCCATGACCTCACCGGTGGAGCGCATCTCCGGGCCGAGCACGGTGTCCACACCGCGCCCCTGGATGTCCCGGAACCGCGACCACGGCATGACCGCCTCCTTGACGGAGATCGGCGCGTCGAACGGCAGCTCGCCCCCGTCGCCCCGCGCGGGCAGCAGCCCCTCCGCGCGCAGCTCGGCGACAGTCGCGCCCAGCGAGATCCGGGCCGCGGCCTTGGCCAGCGGCACCGCGGTCGCCTTCGAGGTGAAGGGCACGGTACGGGACGCGCGCGGGTTGGCTTCGAGGACGTAGAGGATGTCCCCGGCCATGGCGAACTGGATGTTGATCAGGCCGCGTACGCCGACGCCCTTGGCGATGGCCTCGGTGGACGCCCGCAGCCGCTTGATGTCGAAACCGCCCAGCGTGATCGGCGGCAGGGCGCACGCGGAGTCGCCGGAGTGGATGCCGGCCTCCTCGATGTGCTCCATGACCCCGCCGAGGTACAGCTCCTCGCCGTCGTAGAGGGCGTCGACGTCGATCTCGATCGCGTCGTCCAGGAACCGGTCGACGAGGACCGGCCGGGAGGGGCTGATCTCGGTCGACTCGGCGATGTAGGAGGCGAGGCGGGTCTCGTCGTAGACGATCTCCATGCCGCGTCCGCCGAGCACGTACGACGGCCGGACGAGGACGGGGTAGCCGATCTCGTCGGCGATGGCCTTGGCCTCGGCGAAGGTGGTGGCGGTGCCGTGCTTGGGGGCCGGGAGGCCCGCCTCGGCGAGCACCCGCCCGAAGGCGCCCCGGTCCTCGGCCGCGTGGATGGCCTCCGGCGACGTGCCCACGATCGGCACGCCGTTGTCCTTCAGCGCCTGCGAGAGGCCGAGCGGGGTCTGCCCGCCCAGCTGGACCACCACGCCCGCGACCGGACCGGCCTGCTGCTCGGCGTGGACGATCTCCAGCACGTCCTCCAGGGTGAGCGGCTCGAAGTACAGCCGGTCGGAGGTGTCGTAGTCGGTGGAGACGGTCTCCGGGTTGCAGTTGACCATCACCGTCTCGTAGCCCGCGTCGCTCAGCGCGAAGGACGCGTGCACGCACGAGTAGTCGAACTCGATGCCCTGGCCGATGCGGTTGGGGCCGGAGCCCAGGATGATGACGGCCGGCTTCTCGCGGGAGGCGACCTCCGTCTCCTCGTCGTAGGAGGAGTAGAAGTACGGCGTCCGCGCGGCGAACTCGGCGGCGCAGGTGTCGACCGTCTTGTAGACCGGGCGGACCCCCAGCGCGTGCCGGACCTCGCGGACGACGTCCTCGCGCAGGCCGCGGATCTCGGCGATCTGCTGGTCGGAGAAGCCGTGCCGCTTGGCCTCGGCGAGCAGCTCGGCGTCCAGCCGGTCGGCCGCGGCCAGCTCGTCGGCGATCTCCTTGATCAGGAAGAGCTGGTCGACGAACCACGGGTCGATCTTCGTGAACTCGAAGACCTCCTCGGGTGTGGCGCCCGCGCGGATGGCCTGCATGACGGTGTTGATCCGGCCGTCGGTGGGCCGTACCGCCTCGCGCAGCAGCGTGTCCTTGTCGCCGGGCTCGCCGACGAACGTGAACTGGCTGCCCTTCTTCTCCAGCGAGCGCAGCGCCTTCTGGAAGGCCTCGGGGAAGTTGCGGCCGATGGCCATGGCCTCGCCGACCGACTTCATGGTGGTGGTCAGCGTGGAGTCGGCCTGCGGGAACTTCTCGAACGCGAAGCGCGGCGCCTTGACGACCACGTAGTCGAGCGTGGGCTCGAAGGAGGCCGGGGTCTCCTGCGTGATGTCATTAGGGATCTCGTCGAGGGTGTAGCCGACGGCGAGCTTCGCGGCGATCTTCGCGATCGGGAAGCCGGTCGCCTTGGAGGCGAGCGCCGAGGACCGCGACACGCGCGGGTTCATCTCGATGACGATGACCCGGCCGTCCTCCGGATTGACCGCGAACTGGATGTTGCAGCCGCCGGTGTCGACGCCGACCTCGCGGATCACGGCGATGCCGATGTCGCGGAGGATCTGGTACTCGCGGTCGGTGAGGGTCATCGCGGGCGCGACGGTGATCGAGTCACCGGTGTGCACGCCCATGGGGTCGAAGTTCTCGATGGAGCAGACGACCACGACGTTGTCGTGCTTGTCGCGCATCAGCTCCAGCTCGTACTCCTTCCAGCCGAGGATGGACTCCTCCAGGAGCACCTCGGTGGTCGGCGAGAGGGTCAGGCCCTGGCCGGCGATGCGGCGCAGTTCCTCCTCGTCGTGGGCGAAGCCGGAACCGGCGCCGCCCATGGTGAAGGAGGGGCGGACGACGACCGGGTAGCCGCCGCCGAGCGTCTCGACGCCGGCGACGACCTCGTCCATGGTGTGGCAGATGACCGAGCGGGCGGACTCGCCGTACCCGATCTTGCGGCGGACCTCCTCCACGACCTCCTTGAACAGGTCGCGGTCCTCGCCCTTGTTGATGGCCTCGACGTTGGCGCCGATCAGCTCGACGCCGTACTTGGTCAGGACCCCGTTCTCGTCGAGCGAGATCGCGGTGTTCAGGGCCGTCTGGCCGCCCAGGGTGGGCAGCAGGGCGTCGGGGCGCTCCTTGGCGATGATCTTCTCGACGAACTCCGGGGTGATCGGCTCGACGTAGGTGGCGTCGGCGATCTCCGGGTCGGTCATGATCGTCGCCGGGTTGGAGTTGACGAGGATGACGCGGAGGCCCTCGGCGCGCAGCACGCGGCAGGCCTGGGTGCCGGAGTAGTCGAACTCGGCGGCCTGGCCGATGACGATCGGGCCGGAGCCGATGACCAGGACGGACTGGATATCGGTGCGCTTAGGCACGCTGGCCCTCCATCAGGGAAACGAAGCGGTCGAACAGGTAGGCGGCGTCGTGCGGGCCGGCTGCCGCTTCGGGGTGGTACTGGACGGAGAAGGCCGGCTGGTCGAGCAGCTGCAGCCCCTCCACGACGTCGTCGTTCAGGCAGACGTGGGAGACCTCGGCGCGGCCGAACTTCGTGTCGCTGACCTTGTCGAGCGGCGCGTCGACGGCGAAGCCGTGGTTGTGCGCGGTGACCTCGACCTTGCCGGTCGTACGGTCCTGGACCGGCTGGTTGATGCCCCGGTGGCCGTACTTCAGCTTGTAGGTGCCGAAGCCGAGCGCGCGGCCGAGGATCTGGTTGCCGAAGCAGATGCCGAAGAGCGGGGTCTTCCGCGCCAGGACGGCGGTCATCAGGGCCACCGGGCCGTCGGCCGTGGCCGGGTCGCCGGGGCCGTTGGAGAAGAACACGCCGTCCGGGGAGACCGCGTACACGTCGTCCTCGGTGGCGGTCGCGGGCAGCACGTGCACCTCGATGCCGCGCTCGGCCATCCGCTGCGGGGTCATGCCCTTGATGCCGAGGTCGATCGCGGCGACGGTGAATCGCTTCTGCCCGACGGCCGGGACGACGTACGCCTCCTTGGTGGCGACCTCCTCGTACAGCGAGGCGCCCTTCATGTGCGGCTGCGCCTGCACGCGCGCGAGGAGCTCTGCGTCGGTGGCGATCGCCTCGCCGGAGAAGACACCGGCGCGCATCGAGCCGCGCTCGCGGAGGTGGCGGGTGAGGGCGCGGGTGTCGATCCCGGAGATGCCGACCACGCCCTGCGCCACCAGTTCCGCGTCCAGCGAACGCTTGGCCCGCCAGTTGGAGGGCACGCGCGCGGGGTCGCGCACGACGTAGCCGGAGACCCAGATGCGGCTGGACTCGTCGTCCTCGTCGTTCCACCCCGTGTTGCCGATCTGGGGGGCGGTGGCGACCACGATCTGGCGGTCGTACGACGGGTCGGTCAGGGTCTCCTGGTAGCCGGTCATGCCGGTGGAGAACACGGCCTCGCCGAAGGTCTCCCCCACGGCCCCGTAGGCGCGACCGCGGAAGATCCGGCCGTCCTCCAGGACGAGTACCGCGGGAACCTTGCCGGTTCCCCTTGTGGAGGTCGTCATCGTTCGGCGCCTTCCGTGCTGTTTGTCTTGATCATGGAGTTGATGGCGTCGACCCACTCGGTGTGCTCGGCCGCGAGGTCGGAGCGGAAGCCGGAGTCGATCAGCCGGTCGCCGTGCGCCCAGGTCACCACGAGCAGTCCGCCCTCGGTGAGGACCTTGCCCGCGATGCCCTTGCCCAGCAGGGCCTCGCGGAGCGCGGCGGCGGGGATGAAGAAGTCGGTCGCGCCGGGGCGTACGACGTCCAGGCCCGCGTCGGTCAGGGTGAGCTCGACCCGGCTGCGGGAGCCGAGGCCGTGGGCCACGATGCGGTCCAGCCACTGCCCGGCGGTGGTGGAGCCGTGGTAGCGGCCGCTCATCGTCAGTTTCGCGGCACCGGGGTCGTCCGGCGCGCTGGGCAGCTCCGGCAGGTCGCCCTGGAGGGTGCCGCGCCACTTCCAGCCCTCGCGCATCAGCCAGTAGACGAGCGCGACGAAGAGGGCCAGGCCGACCAGCCAGCCGATACGCGCGGCCCAGTCGGTGACCGCGGCCGACTTCTTCTCGTCCGCCAGCAGGATCAGAGGTGTCACGTGAGCTTCCCGTCCACGAGCGTCGCCTTGCCCCGCAGCCACGTGTGGGTGACACGGCCCGGCAGCTCGCGCCCCTCGTAGGGGGTGTTGCGGCTGCGCGAGGCGAATCCCGCGGGGTCCACCAGGCCACGGTATTCCGTGTCGACGAGCGTGAGGTTGGCGGGCTCACCAGCCGAGACGGGACGGCCGTGGCCGGCGGCCTGTCCGATCCGCGCGGGCTTGACGGACATCCGGTCGGCGACGCCGGCCCAGGTCAGCAGGCCCGTGTCCACCATGGTCTCCTGCACCACCGACAGCGCGGTCTCCAGGCCCACCATCCCCATGGCGGCCGCGGCCCACTCGCAGTCCTTGTCCTCGTGCGGGTGCGGGGCGTGGTCGGTGGCGACGATGTCGATCGTGCCGTCGGCGAGGGCCTCGCGCAGGGCGAAGACGTCGCGCTCGGTGCGCAGCGGCGGGTTGACCTTGTAGACCGGGTTGTACGACCGCACCAGCTCGTCGGTGAGGAGCAGGTGGTGCGGGGTGACCTCGGCGGTGACGTCGATGCCCCGGGACTTGGCCCAGCGCACGATCTCGACGGACCCGGCGGTCGACAGGTGGCAGATGTGCACCCGCGACCCGACGTGCTCGGCGAGCAGCACATCGCGCGCGATGACCGACTCCTCGGCGACGGCCGGCCAGCCGCCCAGCCCCAGCTCGGCGGAGACGACGCCCTCGTTCATCTGGGCGCCCTCGGTCAGCCGGGGCTCCTGCGCGTGCTGGGCGACGACCCCGCCGAAGGCCTTCACGTACTCCAGCGCCCGGCGCATGATCACGGCGTCGTCGACGCACTTGCCGTCGTCGGAGAAGACGGTGACCCCGGCGGCCGACTCGTGCATGGCGCCCAGCTCGGCGAGCTTCCTGCCCTCCAGGCCGACGGTGACGGCGCCGATCGGCTGGACGTCGCAGTAGCCGTGCTCCTGGCCGAGCCGGTAGACCTGCTCGACGACACCGGCGGTGTCGGCGACCGGGAAGGTGTTGGCCATGGCGAAGACGGCCGTGTAGCCGCCGGAGGCCGCCGCGCGCGTGCCGGTCAGCACGGTCTCGGAGTCCTCGCGGCCGGGCTCGCGCAGGTGGGTGTGCAGGTCGACCAGGCCCGGCAGCAGCACCTTCCCGGCCGCCTCGACGACCTCGGCCCCCTCGGCGGACAGCCCGGAGCCGACCGCCTCGATGACCTCGCCGTCGATCAGGACGTCCTGCGGCTCACCGCCGAGCACCTTCGCACCACGGATCAGGATCTTGCTCATGGGTCTTACTTCTCCTCGGTGGTGCGGGCATGGCTGACGGCGGGTTCGTTGCCGCCGAGCAGGAGGTACAGAACGGCCATCCGGATGGAGACTCCGTTTGCGACCTGCTCGACTACGGTGCAGCGCTCGGAGTCGGCGACCTCCGCGGTGATCTCCATGCCGCGGACCATCGGGCCGGGGTGCATCACGATGGCGTGCTCGGGCATCTTCGCCATGCGCTCGCCGTCGAGGCCGTAGCGCCGCGAGTACTCGCGCTCGGTCGGGAAGAACGCGGCGTTCATGCGCTCGCGCTGCACGCGGAGCATCATCACGGCGTCGGACTTGGGGAGGACCGCGTCGAGGTCGTACGACACCTCGCAGGGCCATCGCTCGACGCCGACCGGCACCAGGGTGGGCGGGGCGACCAGGGTGACCTCGGCGCCGAGGGTGTGCAGCAGGTCGACGTTGGAGCGGGCGACCCGGCTGTGCAGGACGTCGCCGACGATCGTGATGCGCTTGCCGGCCAGGTCCTGCCCTATCCCGGCGTCCCGGCCGACGAGCCGGCGGCGCATGGTGAAGGCGTCGAGGAGGGCCTGCGTGGGGTGCTGGTGGGTGCCGTCGCCGGCGTTGATGACGGCGGCGTCGATCCAGCCGGAGGTGGCGAGGCGGTAGGGGGCTCCGGAGGCACCGTGCCGGATGACGACGGCGTCGACACCCATGGCCTCCAGGGTCTGGGCGGTGTCCTTCAGGGACTCGCCCTTGGAGACGCTGGACCCCTTGGCGGTGAAGTTGATGACGTCGGCGGAGAGGCGCTTCTCGGCGGCCTCGAAGGAGATCCGGGTCCGGGTCGAGTCCTCGAAGAAGAGGTTGACGACGGTGCGGCCGCGCAGGGTCGGCAGCTTCTTGATCGGCCGGTCGGCGACCCGGGCCATCTCCTCGGCGGTGTCGAGGATCAGTACGGCGTCGTCGCGGGTGAGGTCGGCGGCCGAGATGAGATGACGCTGCATCTGTCAGGCTCCGTAGGGAAGTTCACGTATCGGGAGATTCCGGGCAAGCGGGGGCGCACCGGAGCGGTGCGTGCCCCTCGGCTCGCTACTGGGTCGGCTTCACACCGAGCAGCACGGTGTCGCGACCGTCCTCCTCGGCGAGCAGGACCTTGACCGTCTCCCGCAGCGACGTGGGGAGGTTCTTGCCGACGTAGTCGGCGCGGATGGGGAGTTCGCGGTGACCGCGGTCGACGAGGACCGCGAGCTGGACCGCGCGCGGGCGCCCGATGTCGTTCAGGGCGTCGAGGGCGGCGCGGATGGTGCGGCCGGAGAACAGCACGTCGTCGACGAGGACGACCAGTCTGCCGTCGATGCCGTCACCGGGGATCTCGGTGCGGGCCAGCGCGCGCGGCGGATGCATGCGCAGGTCGTCGCGGTACATGGTGATGTCGAGCGAACCGACGGGAATCTTGCGGTCGGTGATCTCCCGCAGCTTGACGGCGAGCCGCTGGGCGAGGAAGACACCGCGGGTCGGGATGCCGAGGAGCACCACGTCGTCGGCGCCCTTGGCGCGCTCGACGATCTCGTGGGCGATGCGGGTCAGCACCCGCGCGATGTCGGGCCCTTCGAGAACGGGCCGTGCATCGGAGCCCTGCGCCGAAGCCTCGGGCTTTTCCTGCTTGTCCATCTTGTCCATACGAAACGGACCCCCTTCTCCGCCTCACGGGACGGACCTTAAAGGACGTCGGATTTGCGCCATCAACCGTAGCAGGTGACGGAGAGCCCCCCGATCACCCCCCTGGCGTAACCGGTCATCGCAACCACGGAAGAGCCGGTGCGGACCATTCGGCTTGACGCGAGAGAGTAACGCTGCGTAACCTCACAGTGAGTTACCAGCCGCGCGGCGGGAACCAAGGCCGGCCGCGTCGACACAGTGTCCGGGGAGCTATATGTCCAGCGAATACGCCAAACAGCTCGGGGCCAAGCTCCGGGCCATCCGCACCCAGCAGGGCCTTTCCCTCCACGGTGTCGAGGAGAAGTCCCAGGGGCGCTGGAAGGCCGTGGTGGTCGGTTCGTACGAGCGCGGCGACCGTGCCGTGACCGTGCAGCGCCTCGCCGAGTTGGCGGATTTCTACGGTGTGCCGGTCCAGGAGCTGCTTCCGGGCACCACCCCCGGCGGTGCCGCCGAGCCCCCGCCGAAGCTGGTCCTGGACCTGGAGCGGCTGGCCACGGTGCCGGCCGAGAAGGCGGGCCCGCTGCAGCGCTACGCGGCGACGATCCAGTCCCAGCGGGGTGACTACAACGGCAAGGTGCTGTCGATCCGCCAGGACGACCTGCGCACACTGGCCGTCATCTACGACCAGTCCCCCTCGGTCCTCACCGAGCAGCTGATCAGCTGGGGCGTCCTGGACGCGGACGCACGCCGCGCGGTGGCCACGCACGAGGACGCGTAAGCCGCGCAACACCTGAGCAGAAACGTGCCGCCGGGGTGGCTGGAACTGGATGGTTCCGGTCGGCCCGGCGGTTCGCTTTTCGGGGCACTGACGGGACTTCTCGGCGCAGGGCCACCGCCACCTCCCCAGGGGCGCTGGGGGTACCCCCGGCCGAAGGCTGGGGGAGGAACTGCGCGACAAGCCACAGACGACCGTCAGCCGCCCGACCATCGCACCACCCACCCCATTGGGCGCACGAACGCCGGAAGGCCCGCAGCAAGCAGCTGCGGGCCTTCCGGCGTTCGCGTTCCGTCGGCTACGCCTCACGGCGCAGCGACGGCTTCAGCTCCTTCAGACGCCCGAGGAGCCCGTTCACGAACGAGGGCGACTCGTCCGTGGAGAACTCCTTCGCGAGCTGCACCATCTCGTCGAGGACGACCGCGTCCGGCGTCTCGTCGACCCAGATCAGCTCGTACGCGCCCAGGCGCAGGATGTTGCGGTCGACGACCGGCATCCGGTCGAGCGTCCAGCCGACCGCGTACTGGGCGATCAGCTCGTCGATCCGCTTCGCGTGCACCGCGTAGCCCTCGACCAGCTGCATCGTGTACTCGCTCACCGGCGGCTGCCGGGTGTCGTCCCGGGAGAGCCGGATCCAGTCCGCGAGGACCGTCAGGACATCGGCCCCGCGCTGGTCGCCCTCGAAGAGGATCTGGAAGGCGCGCTTGCGGGCCGTGTTGCGGGCAGCCACGGTTAGCTGTTCACCCGGCCGAGGTAGTCGCTCGTACGGGTGTCGACCTTGATCTTCTCACCGGTGGTGATGAAGAGCGGCACCTGGATCTGGTGGCCGGTCTCCAGGGTCGCCGGCTTGGTGCCACCGGTGGAGCGGTCGCCCTGGACGCCCGGCTCGGTCTCCTGGATGGTCAGCTCGACGGCGGCGGGGAGCTCGACGAAGAGCACCTCGCCTTCGTGCTGGGCGACGACGGCCGTGAAGCCCTCGATCAGGAAGTTCGCGGCGTCGCCGACGGTCTTCCGGTCGATGTGCAGCTGGTCGTACGTGTCCATGTCCATGAAGACGAAGTACTCGCCGTCCATGTACGAGAACTGCATGTCGCGCTTGTCGACAGTGGCCGTCTCGACCTTGACGCCGGCGTTGAAGGTCTTGTCGACCACCTTGCCGGACAGCACGTTCTTGAGCTTGGTGCGCACGAAAGCGGGGCCCTTGCCGGGCTTGACGTGCTGGAACTCGACGACGGACCAGAGCTGGCCGCCTTCGAGCTTGAGCACCAGGCCGTTCTTGAGGTCGTTCGTGGAAGCCACGGTTGCGGAATCTCCTGGACTGACGTGGACGACCCCGGGGCACGCACGTTCCCTATAGTGCGAGCAGCTCCTTGGTCGTGATGGTGAGTAGCTCGGGTCCGCCGTCCGCCTCAGGGCGGACGACGAGCGTGTCATCGATCCGGACACCACCCCGGCCCGGGAGGTGAACCCCCGGTTCGACGGTGACCGGCACGCAAGCGTCCAGTTTACCCATGGCCGAGGGGGCGAGCTGCGGCTCCTCGTCGATTTCGAGTCCGACACCGTGTCCGGTGAGGGGTTGCAGGCCTTCGGAGTAGCCCGCGGAGTCCAGCACCTGGCGGGCCGCGCGGTCCACGTCGCGGTAGGCGGCGCCGGGCACGAGGCTCTCCCGGCCGGCCCGCTGGGCGGCGAAGACCAGGTCGTACAGCTGGATCTGCCAGTCCGCGGGCGAGGTGCCGATGACGAAGGTGCGGCCGATCTCGCAGCGGTAGCCGCGGTAGGTGGCGCCGAGGCAGACGGAGAGGAAGTCGCCCTCCTCGACCCGGCGGTCGGTGGGGCGGTGCCCTCGGCGGCCGGAGTTCGGGCCGGTGGCGACGGAGGTGCGGAAGGCCGGCCCGTCGGCGCCGTGGTCGACCAGGCGGCGCTCCAGCTCCAGGGCGAGGTGCCGTTCGGTACGGCCGACGAGGATCGACTCCAGCAGCTCGCCGAGGGCCTGGTCGGCGATCTCGGCGCCGATGCGGAGGCAGGAGATCTCCTCCTCGTCCTTCACGACCCTGAGCTGTTCGACGGCGGAACCGAGGTCGGTGAGGCGCAGGTCGGGGGCGACCGAGGCGAGGGCGCGGTGCCGGGCCACGGTGAGGTGGTGTTCCTCGACGGCGAGGGTGTCGGCGTCCTGGGCCGCGGCGAGGTCGGCGGCGGCGACGGCGGGGTCACCGCCGGGTCCTTCCAGGAGGTGCTGCCGAAGGGACTCGTCGGGGCGGGCCTCGGCGGGACGGTCGTCCTGGGGGCCGTGGCATACGAGGAGGTCCTCGCGTTTGCCGAGCAGCAGGACGGAGCCGGCCGGGGCGGCGCCGGCGAGGTATCTCACGTTGGCGGGGCGCGAGATCAGCGCGGAAGCGCTGCCGCTGGCTTGGCAGCGGTCCCGTAGGCGGGATCGGCGGGCGGCGTACACCTCTGACATGACACGAGCGTAGGAGTCATGGGTGATTTGCGCCGGTTGGGGAGGGCCGAGTGGGGTGGTGGGGCGCCGTTGCCGGGTGCGGGTGCGTGAGGGGCTTTGCGCAGTTCCCCGTGCCCCCCAAGAACAAGAAGGTGGGTTCAGTCCCCCCGGCTACCAGTTCGGGGGGCTCGCTATCGCTCTTGCCAGGACCTCGTCCAGGACGCGGGCCGTGGTGGGGACGTCCAGTTGGGAGTTGTCGATGATCGGGAGGCCCGAGCCGTACCAGCCCGCCATGCGGCCGTGGATGCGGGCCACCTCCTCGTCGGTGAGGCGGCGGTTGCCCCGGCGTTCCGCGTTGCGCTCCAGGACTATGTCGAGGCCCGGGAGGAGGACGACCGGGAGGAGGCCGGGGCCGACATGGCGCTTCCAGCCGCCGAGGCCGACGACCGGGCGGTCCGGGAAGACCGCGTCGTCGAGGATGCAGGAGATGCCGTTGGCCAGGAAGTTGCGCGCGGCGAAGCCGCAGGTGCGGCGGGCCAGGCGGTACTGCGCCTCGGAGTTGTCGTTCCAGCCGGACTGGGGGTCGGCGAAGCCGGAGCGGACCCACTCGCGGACGTCGTCGAGGCTGACGTGGGCCGTGGGGACCCGGCGGTGGTCCGCCCAGTACTTGGCCACGCTGGTCTTGCCCGCCCCGGCCGGGCCGATCAGAAGGACGGCCAGGGTGGTGGTCGTGGGATCCGGCACGGTCGTCGCGGCGGGGGGTGCGCTCGGCATCCCCACCGGGCCGCCCGGCGGCAGCGGGACATGGCCCGTGGTGTCGGGCGGCGGCGGGGCCGAGGGAAGCGGCGGCATCGACGGCTGTGGCGGCGCGGACGGTGGCGGCGGCACGGGTGCGGAGCCCTGGGGCGCTCCCGGATGGTGTGCGGCCGGCTGCCAGCCGGTCGGTCCCTGCCCCGGCTGATGGGGCGGCGGCAGCGGAGATCCCACTGCGTGCTGCATCCGGTGCCACTCCGTCTCGTCATGTTCGGCTGCGCTCGTTACCGAACGGTACCGCCCGCGGTCGTCGTTTGGTGAAACGGCCGGGGGCGGTCCGAAGTGCCCGTGTCGCGAGGCGAACACGGGCGCGGGGAACAGGAGCGGACCTACTGCCCGACCTCGCCGTACGCGGCGAGCAGCACGGCCGGGTCGGGGCCCTCCAGGACCGTCGGCTTGGCGAGGCCGTCCAGGACGATGAAGCGCAGCAGGTCGCCGCGGGACTTCTTGTCGACCTTCATCGTCTCGACCAGCTTGGGCCACTGGTCGTAGCGGTAGTGCAGCGGCAGGCCGACCGACTCCAGGACCGTGCGGTGGCGGTCCGCCGTCGCGTCGTCCAGGCGCCCGGCCAGCCGGCCGAGTTCGGCGGCGAAGTGCATGCCGACGGCGACCGCGGCGCCGTGCCGCCACTTGTAGCGCTCGTTCTTCTCGATGGCGTGGCCGAGCGTGTGGCCGTAGTTGAGGATCTCCCGCAGGCCCGACTCCTTGAGGTCGGAGGAGACGACCTCGGCCTTGACCCGGATGGACCGCTCGATCAGCTCGGCCGTGTGCGGGCCCGCCGGGGTACGCGCGGCCTCCGGGTCGGACTCGATGAGCTCCAGGATCACCGGGTCGGCGATGAAGCCGGCCTTGATGACCTCGGCGAGCCCGGAGACGTAGTCGTTGACGGAGAGGGAGTCCAGGGCGGCCAGGTCGCACAGCACACCCGCCGGGGGGTGGAAGGCGCCGACCAGGTTCTTGCCCTCGGCCGTGTTGATCCCGGTCTTGCCGCCCACCGCCGCGTCGACCATGGCCAGCACCGTCGTCGGGATGGCGATCCAGCGCACTCCGCGCAGCCAGGTCGCGGCCACGAAACCGGCCAGGTCCGTGGTCGAGCCGCCGCCCACGCCGACGATCGCGTCGGAGCGGGTGAAGCCGGACTGGCCGAGCGCCTTCCAGCAGTAGGCGGCGACCTCGGCGGTCTTGGCCTCCTCGGCGTTCGGAACCTGGATGGCGACGGCCTCGAAGCCCTGCCCGGCCAGGTCGGCGCGGAGCGCGTCGCCGGTCTCGGCGAGCGCCTCGGGGTGGATCACGGCCACCCGCTTGGCCTTCTCGCCGATCAACCCACCCAGTTCGCCGAGCAGTTGACGGCCGACCAGGACCTCGTACGGCTCGGTGCCCGCCGTGCCGCCGACCTGGATCCGGGTGACTGCCTCGCTCATGCTTCCTTCAACTCCAGTGCGTCCAGGGCTGCTTGGGTGACCTCTTCGGGCGTACGGCCATCGGTCGGTACCACGGCCGTGGCGACCTCCTCGTACAGGTGCCGCCTCGCCTCCATCAGCTCGCGCCACTGCTTGCGCGGGTTGAGGGCGAGCAGCGGCCGGGCCGTGTTCAGGCCGGTGCGCTTGACGGCTTCCTCGACGTCCATCGAGAGGTAGACCACCCGCTGTCCGGCGAGCAGCGCGCGCGTGTCCGCGTCGAGGATCGCGCCGCCGCCGAGCGCGAGGACTCCCTCGTGCCCGGCCAGCGCCGTGTGCACCGCCCACTTCTCGATGGCGCGGAAGGCGGGCTCGCCCTCCTCGACGAAGATGTCGGCGATGGCGCGGCCCTCGGCGGCCACGATGTCCTCGTCCGTGTCGCGGTAGCCGACGCCGAGCCGCTCGGCGAGCAGCTGCCCGACCGTGGACTTGCCGACGCCCATCGGACCGACCAGCACCACCATCGGTGCGCCGCTCACCGGATGGCCAGGTTCTCGAGGTAGGACCGCACGTTCCGGCGGGTCTCGGTGACCGAGTCGCCGCCGAACTTCTCCGCGACCGCGTCCGCGAGGACGAGGGCGACCATCGCCTCGGCGACGATGCCGGCGGCCGGCACGGCGGAGACGTCGGAGCGCTGGTGGTGGGCCTGGGTGGCCTCGCCGGTGGTGACGTCGACGGTCTGCAGGGCGCGCGGCACGGTCGCGATGGGCTTCATCGCGGCCCGCACGCGGAGCAGCTCACCGGTGGACAGGCCGCCCTCGGTGCCGCCGGCGCGGCCGGAGACGCGGCGGATGCCCTCGGGCGTGTTGACGATCTCGTCGTGGGCCTTCGAGCCGGGCACCCGGGCCAGTTCGAAGCCGTCGCCGACCTCGACGCCCTTGATCGCCTGGATGCCCATGAGGGCTCCGGCGAGGCGGGCGTCCAGCTTGCGGTCCCAGTGCACGTGCGAGCCGAGGCCGACCGGAACGCCGTACGCCAGCACCTCGACCACACCGCCGAGGGTGTCGCCGTCCTTGTGGGCCTGGTCGACCTCCGCGACCATCGCCTTCGACGCGTCCGCGTCCAGGCAGCGCAGCGGGTCGGCGTCCAGCTTCTCGACGTCGGCCGGTGTGGGGTACACACCCTGCGGGGCCTTCACGGAGCACAGCTCGACGACGTGCGAGACGATCTCGATGCCCGCCGTCTCCTTCAGGTACGAGCGGGCGACGGCGCCGAGCGCCACGCGGGCGGCGGTCTCGCGGGCGGAGGCACGCTCCAGGACCGGGCGGGCCTCGTCGAAGCCGTACTTCTGCATGCCGGCGAGGTCGGCGTGGCCGGGGCGCGGGCGGGTCAGCGGCGCGTTCCGCGCCAGCCCCGCCAGGATCTCCGGGTCGACCGGGTCGGCCGCCATGACCTGTTCCCACTTGGGCCACTCGCTGTTGCCCACCATGATCGCGACCGGGGAGCCGAGGGTGAGGCCGTGCCGGACGCCGCCGATGAAGGTGACCTCGTCGCGCTCGAACTTCATGCGCGCACCGCGGCCATAGCCGAGCCGCCGCCGCGCGAGGTGGTCCGCGACCATCTCGGTCGTGATCGGCACGCCGGCGGGAAGGCCCTCCAGCGTTGCGACAAGTGCGGGACCGTGGGACTCCCCCGCGGTCAGCCAACGCAGCCTGCTCAACGATGCTCCTCAGTGCTCGCGCCCTGGTACTACTGCCCTGCGTACGCACGTCCTCGCGTACGGCGACGGCCCGACCGGGTGCGCGGCCCCGGTCCGCCACCCCGATCCTCCCACGTCCGGGCGCCGAACCCGGTCGCCGGTCCAGCAGACGGACGTCGGCGGCGTCCCGAAGGGGCGCGGGGAACTGCGCGACCAGCCACAACGGCGCCGCAGCCGAACGGGTCCGTCGCCGCATCTCCGGCGAAGCGCTCAGCGCTCGGCGAGCGCCTTCTCCCCCGCCCGGCGCATCGCGTCCAGCGGCGCCGGACTGTGCCCGGTCATCTGCTCGACCTGCAGCACGGCCTGGTGCACCAGGAGATCGAGGCCGCTCACCACGGCGCCCCCGAACATCGACCAGCGGGCCGCGAGGGCGGTGGGCCAGGGGTGGTAGAGCACGTCGAAAAGAGTGGCGGGCCGCTCCGGCACGGCCGCGGCGAGCGCGTCGGTCGTACCGGCCGGCGTCGTGGCGATCACCAACGGCGCGTGCAGCGCCTGCTCGGCGTCGGCCCACTCGGCGGTGCGGACCTCGACGTCGAGCCGCTCACCCCAGTGCCGCATCTCGGCGGCGCGCTCTTCGCTGCGGACATAGGCCACGACCTCGCCGGTGCAGATCCGGGCGAGCGCGGCCAGCGCGGAGGAGGCGGTGGCGCCGGCGCCGAGGATGGCGGCGCTGTCGACCTGTTCGATGCCGTGCTCACGCAACGCGGCGACCATGCCCGGGATGTCGGTGTTGTCCCCGACTCGGCGTCCGTCCTCCGTGAAGACGACCGTGTTGACCGCGTCGACGGAGGCGGCCGTCTCGCTGATCTCGTCGACCAGCGGGATGACCGCCCGCTTCAGCGGCATGGTCAGCGACAGCCCCGCCCACTCCGGTCCCAGCTTCCCGAAGAATCCGGGCAGCCCTGCCTCGTCGACCTCGAAGCGCTCGTACGACCAGTCGGTGAGCCCGAGTTCGTCGTACGCGGCCCGGTGCAGCACCGGGGAGAGGGAATGGGCGATGGGCTTACCGAGCACGGCGGCCCGGCGGGCGTCGGTTGCCCGAGTTGGCATGGGATCTGTCCTTGTGCCTCGCGACTTGCGGTAAACGTCGCGATGTTACCGGTCGGCCGCGTCAGCCACCGGTCAGCTCTTCTTCCTGGAGGCGTTCCACTCGTTCACGAGTTTCTCGTGGTCGGCGAGCGTCTTCGTGAACTTGCTGGTCTTTCCGTCCGTCGAGATGAAGTAGTACCAGCCGTCGTGCGTCGGATCGAGTGCGCCCCTGAGCGCTTCCTCGCCGGGGTTGTCGATGGGCCCGGGCGGCAGGCCCTTGACGTAGTACGTGTTGTACGGGTTGTTGTAGCGCCGCAGTTCGGCGATCGACAGGTCGATCTTGCTCTGGTTCTTCACGTAGTTGTACGTGGAGTCGAATTCCAGCGCGCCGTAGGTCTCGGGGTTCGCGGGCTTGAGGCGGTTGTAGACCACCTCGGCCATCTTGCGGAAGTCGTCGTGGCTGGTGCCCTCGGCCTGCACCAGGCTGGCCACGGTGAGCAGTTGCCACGGCCCGTCGAGGCCCAGGCCGGTCGCCTTCTTCTCCAGGCCGAGCGCCTGGTAGTTCTCGTTGGCGCGGGCCACCATCTCGGCCAGCACCGCCTTGGGCTTCTGCCCCTTCGCCACGGCGTAACTGGAGGGATAGAGGAATCCTTCCAGCGGATCCTTCAGGTTGGCGTGGTTCAGTGCCCACTTGGGCAGACCGAGGGACTTGTAGTCCTGCTTCGCCACGCTCGCGGTGGTCCCCTTCGCCACGGCGAGACGCTTGTCGATCATGTCGTAGATCGCGGTGTTGCGCAGGCCCTCGGCGATGATGAGGTTGCTGTGGCTCTTCGTGTCGAGCATCAGTGCCACGGCGCTGGCGGCGGACATGTGCTTCTGCAGCGTGTAGACGCCGTCCTGGATCGCTTTGCCGTCGGGGTTCGCCGTCTGCGCGGAGACGAACGCGTCGACGCTCTCGACCACGCCGGCCGCCTTCAGGATGCGGCCGATGTCGTAGCCGCCCGCGCCCTTGGGAATCTCGACGGTCGTCGTCTCGCCGTTGCCGCTACCCGCGTAGTCGGCGGCGGCGCCGAAACGATTTTTGTAGAAGTGCCAGCCGTAGTAGACGACGGTGGCCGCACCGCCGCCGAAGACCAGGCAGACCACGAGGCAGGCGCAGCCGTTGCGGCGCTTCTTGGCGCCCTTGCCCCCTTTGGCGTTCTTGCCCCGGTCGTCGCCGCGGCGCCCTTTCGGGTCGTCGTCGGTTTCGTCGTCGTCGCCGTCGTCCGCGCCCGTGAAGAAGGGGTGCTGCTCCTCCTCCTCGACGGCGGGCTCGGTCTGCGCCTCCGGCTCCGGATCGCGCCGGCGGCCGGGGGGCTCCGGCGGCGGATAGGCGTCCTCGGTGCCGTAGAAGTCGGGCTGCTCATTGCCGTAGGCCACGGGCTGCTGGCCGTAGGGGTCGCCCGGGTCGGCGGCGTAGGGGACGTGACCGTGGGTGCCGGTGGCGTCCCAGCCGCCCTGGTGGTGCTGCTGTTGCGGGGCATGCCCGGCGTACTGCTGGTCGTACTGCTGCTGGCCGTACTGCTGCTGACCGTGCCCGTCGGCGTACTGGAGTTGGCCCTGCTCGTCGTAGTACGTGTACTGCTGCTGGTCGTACCCGGCCTGCGGGTGCTGGCCCCAGTCGCCGTACTGCTGCTGCTGCGACTGCTGCGGGTAGTGCTGTGGCTGGCCGCCGTAGGGGGACTGCTGGCCCATGTGGGCCTGCTGTCCGCCCCATCCGTCGTCCCCGTACAACGGGTCCTCCGGATGCCACGGTTCGGAGCCTTGGCCCCGGCCATACTCAGTCATCGATCCCCTAGAGCCGCGAGGCGGCGCGTCACGCGGCTGGTGGGCCGGTGACCGTTCCGCCTCTTGCTGTGCGGTGGCTGTTCGAAAACCATCGCATCGCGCGGAACGTTACCGTATCGCGATCAGATGACTACTTCGACGCCCTCGCCGGGTGGTTTACCTGACACCCGTTCGGATTCCAGTGCCTGCTGAAGGATGATGACCGCCGCGGCCTGGTCGATGACCGAGCGGCCCTTCTTGGCCTTCACTCCAGAAGCGCGCAGCCCCTGGCTCGCCGTTACAGTCGTCATCCGTTCGTCGACCAGCCGGACCGGCACCGGCGCGATGCCCTGGGCGAGTTCCTGGGTGAAGGCCCGGACCTTGACGGCGGCCGGGCCCTCGCCGCCCTTGAGTGAACGCGGGAGCCCGACGACGACCTCGATCGGCTCGTACTCCTCGACCAGCTGCCGCAGCCGGCGGTGGGCCGCCGGAATGTCCCGGCCGGGGACGGTCTCGACCGGGGTGGCGAGGATCCCGTCGGGGTCGCACGAGGCGACCCCGATCCGGGCGTCCCCGACGTCGATCGAGAGTCGACGTCCTCTGCGCATCTCCGACCGTTTCCTTACTTGGCGGTCTCGTCGACGAGGCGCTCGACCGCGTCGATGGCCTCACCGACGGCGGCCGGGTTCTGGCCACCGCCCTGGGCGACGTCCGGCTTGCCGCCACCGCCGCCGCCGAGGGTCTTGGCGGCAGTGCGGACCAGGTCACCGGCCTTGAGGCCGCGGTCGCGGGCGGCGTCGTTGGTGGCGATGACCGTGAGCGGCTTGCCGTTGTTGACCGTGAACAGGGCGACCACGGCGGCACGTCCGCCCTGGATGCGCCCGCGCACGTCGAGAACCAGCTTGCGCAGGTCGTCCGGGGTGGTGCCGTCCGGGACCTGCCCGGTCACCACGGCGATGCCGCGGACGTCCTTGGCGGACTCGACCAGACCGCCGGCGGCCTGCAGCACCTTCTCCGCGCGGAACTTCTCGATCTCCTTCTCGGCGTCCTTCAGCTTGCCGAGCATGGCGGAGACCTTCTCCGGGAGCTCCTCCGGACGGCCCTTGATCAGCTCCTGGAGCTGGGCGACGACCGTGTGCTCACGGGCGAGGAAGTTGTAGGCGTCGACCCCGACGAGGGCCTCGATACGGCGCACACCCGAACCGATCGAGGACTCGCCGAGCAGCTTCACCAGACCCAGCTGGGAGGTGTTGTGCACGTGGGTGCCGCCGCACAGCTCCTTGGAGAAGTCGCCGATGGTCACCACACGGACCCGCTCGCCGTACTTCTCGCCGAACTCGGCGATGGCGCCCTGCTTCTTGGCCTCGTCGATGCCCATGATGTCGGCGCGGACGTCGAGGTCGCGGGCGAGCACCTCGTTGATCTTCTGCTCGACGTCGGTCATCACGGCCGTCGGGACGGCGGACGGGGAGCCGAAGTCGAAGCGGAAGCGGCCGGGCTGGTTCTCGGAACCGGCCTGGGCGGCCGTCGGGCCGAGGGCGTCGCGCAGCGCCTGGTGGGTGAGGTGGGTGGCCGAGTGGGCACGGGCGATGGCGGTACGGCGACGGGAGTCGATCGAGGCGTGGGCCTTGGCGCCGACGGTGACCTCGCCGACCTGGACGACGCCCTTGTGGACGTACACGCCCGGGACCGGCTTCTGGGTGTCGCGGATCTCGATGACGGCACCGGTGTCGACCTTGATCCGGCCGGTGTCACCGATCTGGCCGCCGCCCTCGGCGTAGAAGGGGGTGCGGTCCAGGACGATCTCGACCTCGTCGCCCTCGGAGGCGGCCGGCGAGGAGACGCCGTCGACGAGGATGCCGACGATCGTGGTCTCGCCCTCGGTGTCGCCGTAGCCGATGAAGTCGGTCTCGCCGGTCTTGTCGGCGATCTCGCGGTAGGCGCCGGCACCGGCGTGCCCGGTCTTCTTGGCCTGGGCGTCGGCCTTGGCGCGGTCCCGCTGCTCCTTCATCAGGCGGCGGAAGCCCTCCTCGTCCACGGAGAGCCCCTGCTCGGCGGCCATCTCCAGGGTGAGGTCGATCGGGAAGCCCCAGGTGTCGTGGAGCAGGAAGGCCGTGTCGCCGGCGAGGACCGAGCCACCGGCGTCCTTGGTCTCCGTCACGGCGGTGTCGAGGATGTTGGTGCCGGCCTTGAGCGTCTTGAGGAAGGCGTTCTCCTCGGCGACGGCGACCTTCTCGATGCGCTCGCGGTCGGTGACCAGCTCGGGGTACTGCTGGCCCATCATCCGGATCACGGTGTCGATCAGGTCGAGGACGACCGGACCGGTGGCACCGAGCAGCCGCATGTTGCGGATGGCGCGGCGCATGATGCGGCGCAGGACGTAGCCGCGGCCCTCGTTGCCGGGGGTCACGCCGTCGCCGATGAGCATCACGGAGGTGCGCATGTGGTCGGTGACCACACGCAGCGAGACGTCCGAGGCGTGGGCGTCGCCGTAGTGGACGCCGGTCAGCTCGGTGGCCTTCTCGATGACGGCCATGGAGGTGTCGATCTCGTACATGTTCTGCACGCCCTGCAGAATCATGGCGAGACGCTCCAGGCCCAGGCCCGTGTCGATGTTCTTGCTGGGCAGTTCGCCGAGGATCTCGAAGTTGTCCTTGCCGATGCCCTCGCCGCGCTCGTACTGCATGAAGACGAGGTTCCAGATCTCCACGTACCGCTCGTCGTTGACGGCGGGGCCGCCCTCGACGCCGAACTCGGGGCCGCGGTCGTAGTTGATCTCGGAACACGGGCCGCAGGGGCCGGGGACGCCCATGGACCAGTAGTTGTCCTTCATGCCGAGGCGCTGGATGCGCTCCTTCGGCACGCCGACGACGTCGTGCCAGATGCGCTCGGCCTCGTCGTCGTCCTTGTAGACGGTGATCCAGAGCTTCTCCGGCTCCAGGCCGTAACCGCCCTTGTCCTGGGGGCTGGTGAGCAGCTCCCAGGCGTACTTGATGGCGCCTTCCTTGAAGTAGTCGCCGAAGGAGAAGTTGCCGCACATCTGGAAGAAGGTGCCGTGGCGGGTGGTCTTGCCGACCTCTTCGATGTCCGGAGTGCGCACGCACTTCTGCACGCTCGTGGCGCGGTCGAAGGGCGGCTTGACCTCACCCAGGAAGTAGGGCTTGAAGGGCACCATGCCGGCCGGGACGAGGAGCAGAGTCGGGTCGTCCGCGATGAGCGACGCCGAAGGGACGACGGTGTGCCCGCGCTCCTCGAAGAAGCTCAGCCAGCGGCGGCGAATCTCAGCCGACTCCATCAGTGGTCCTCATTCCGGTTGTACGAGTACGTCGTCCTGTCTTCGGCGTACTTCGGGTTGCTGCGGTTCTCGATGGCGGCGAGCCGCCGGGGCGCGGGGAGTTCGGGGTCCGTGTTGATGCCCAGGGCATCCCCCAGTTCTTCCTCCCGCTGGGCCATGTTGTCGCGGACGTCGAGCGCGAAGCCGACCGCCCGGTCCTTGATCCGGTGGCCGGTCTCCAGCGCCTTGTTCGCGGCGGTGGCGGCGAGGCTCTCCGGGGTCAGCTGCCTGAGCTTGCGGTTGACCTTGGTGGTGGCCCAGACACCGGCGGCGACACCGGTGGTGAACCAGAAGGTACGGCGGAACATCTGACCTGGCTCCTACTTTCCCCGGTTCTTCCGCCGCGCGGCCGGGACCGTCCGGCCCACGATCACGGTACGCCTGGGCTCCTTCACGGGCACGTCCGCCTTGCGGCCGGCCAGCGCCCGGCGCACGCCGTAGCCGAAGGCCGCGACCTTGACCAGCGGGCCGCCGAAGGTGGAGGCGACGGTGCTGGAGAGCGCGGAGGCGTTGGACGTGACCTCCTGGACGTCGGAGGCGATCGAGTCGACCCGGTCGATCTGGGTCTGCGCGGAGCGTACGGCCGCGGAGGCGTCGGCGAGCAGCGGGACGGCCTGGTCGGTCACGTCCGCCACGAGCTTGGTGGTCGCCTTGAGCGTCTGGGCCAGCCTCACCAGTGCGACGGCGAGGAAGGAGACCAGGATCGCCCAGAAGACGGCCACCAGGATCCCGGCCACCTCTCCACCGGACACTGCGCGCACCCGCTCCCTGACATGTGTCTCAACATCGAAAAGTCTGTCCCGAGCCTATCGCGCCGGGGATGGGACTCCGTACCGGATTACCGCGCGCGGGCGGCTCGGTTCCGGGAAGCGATTGTACGGACCGAACACGGTTAAGTACGCTCCGTGTCCCATGCGAGGTCCTCAGCGCCCCGGCCCTTCGGCGGACGGCAATCTGCCCCTGGAACTGACCGCCTTCGTGGGCCGCTCGGCCGAACTCGGCGCACTGGCCCGGGCCCTGGAGTCCGGCCGGCTGGTCACCGTGACCGGGGTCGGCGGGGTCGGCAAGTCACGGCTCGCGGCCCGGGCCGCGGCCGGCGCGGCGCCCCGGGACGGGGTGTGGCGGGTGGAGCTGGCGCCGGTGCGCGACCCGGAGTTCGTGGAGTACGCGGTCGTGGAGGCGCTCGGCCTGACCGACCACACCACCCGGTTGCCGCGCGAGACGCTGCTGGAGCATCTCGCGGGCCGCAGGATCCTGCTGGTCCTCGACGGGTTCGAGCATCTGGTCGACGCGTGCGCGGAGCTGGTGGCCGAGCTGCTGCGGCGGTTGCCGGACCTGACCGTGCTGGCGGTGGGGCGGCGGCCGCTGGGGGTGGCGGGTGAGGTGCTGTTCCCGCTGGCGCCGCTCGGTGCGGACGAGGCGGTGGAGCTGTTCGCCGAGCGCGCGGAACGGCAGGGGCTGGACGTGCGGGACTGCGCGGACGTGCGGGAGGTGTGCCGGCGCCTGGACGGTATCCCGCTGGCGATCGAGCTGGCGGCGGGGCGGCTGCGGGCACTGGCACCGGGGCAGCTGCTGGCGCGGCTGGACGACCGGTTCCGGCTGCTGACCGGCGGCGGGCGGGACGGGCTCCCCCGCCACCGGACCCTGCGCACGGCGATCGGCTGGAGCCATGAACTGTGCACCCCCGCCGAGCGGTTGCTGTGGGCGCGGCTCTCGGTGTTCGCGGGGACCTTCGAGCTGGAGGCCGCCGAGTACGTGTGCAGCGGTGACGGGCTGGCCGCCGAGGACGTCCTGGACGTGCTGGCGGAGCTGCTCGCGCAGTCGGTGGTGGCCCGCGAGGAGACCCCGACGGGGGTGCGCTACCGGATGCTCGACACCGTGCGGGCGTACGGCGCCGACTGGCTGGCGGCGGCGGGCGACGCGGGGCGGTTGCGGCGCCGGCACCGGGACTGGTTCATGGGCCTGGCGACCTGGTGCGAGCTGGACTGGTTCTCGCCGCGGCAGGGCGAGGTGGCGGCGCGGGTCGAGGCCGAGCTGCCGAACCTGCGGGCCGCCCTGGACCACTGTCTGACCGAGCCGGACGAGGCGCATCTGGGCCAGTACCTGGCGGGCTCGCTGTGGTTCTACTGGGCGGGCTGCGGACGGCTGTCGGAGGGCCGGCGCTGGCTGGAGCGCAGTCTGGAGCTGGACTCGGAGTACCCGCAGTCCCGGCTGAAGGCGTTGTGGGTGCTGGGCTATGTGGCGATCCTCCAGGGTGACGCGGTGCCCGCGCTGGCCGCGCTCCAGGAGTGCCGCGAGGAGGCCGAGCTGGTCGCCGACCCCACGGCGGTGGCGTACGCGGAGCACCGCACCGGCTGTCTGGCCCTGGTCACGGATGACATGGCGCGCGCGGAAACGCTGCTGCGCTCGGCCCTGGGCCGCTACCAGGAGATCGGCGAGCTCAACAGCAACGTCCTGATGGGCCAGGTCGAGCTGGCGATGGCCAGGGCGTTCCTGGGTGATCTGGCGGACGCGGTGCGGCTGTGCGAGGACGTGCGCCGGGTGTGCGAGGACCACGGCGAGCACTGGGCCAGGTCGTACGCGCTGTACGTGCTGGCGTACGCGGCCTGGCGGGACGGCGACCACCCGGCCGCCCGTGAGCTGCTGACCGACTGTCTCGGCCATGCGCACGGTTTCCGGGACCTGCTGGGCTCGGTGCTGTCGATCGAGCTCCTCGCCCTGGTGACGGTGGCGCAGGGCGATCCGGCCGAGGCCGCGGTGCTGCAGGGCGCGGCGGAACGGATGTGGCCGTCGGTGGGGCTGCCGCTGTTCGGCTCGGCCTACTACAACGCCCCGCACGAGCTGTGCGAGGCGACGGCACGGCGGGCGCTGGGCGACGAGCGGTACACGGAGTGCGTACGGCAGGGGGCGCTGCTCGACCGTGAGGCGGCGGTGGCGCGGGCGCTGGCCTACCTCGGAGTACGGCCGCCGGAGGTGCTGCCGGCGCCGCGCGGGCCGGTACGGCAGCGGCGGGACGGCACCGGCATGCGGAAGCCCGCCGCCTCGCCCACCCGGAAGGGCGGGGAGACGGCGGGCTGACGCTGAGGTGCTACACCCGGCTGGTGATCAGCGGGCGTAGTACTCGACGACGAGCTGCTCGTCGCAGATGACCGGAACTTCCTTGCGGTTCGGCTCGCGGTCCAGGCGGAAGGCAAGGGCGCGGAGGTTCACCTGCAGGTAGCGGGGGGTCTCGCCGTCGGGGGCGAAGCCACCCTCACGGGCGATCTGGAAGAGCGTCTTGTCCTTCGAGCGGTCGCGGACCTGGATGACGTCGTCCGGACGCACGCGGTAGGACGGCTTGTCGACCTTCTGGCCGTTGACCTGGATGTGGCCGTGGACGACCATCTGGCGGGCCTGGTAGATCGTGCGGGCGATGCCCGAACGCAGGACCAGCGCGTCGAGGCGGCGCTCCAGCTCGACGATCAGGGCCTCACCGGTCTTGCCCTGCACCTTGGAGGCACGCTCGTAGGCACGGACCAGCTGACGCTCGGAGATGTCGTACTGCGCGCGCAGACGCTGCTTCTCCAGCAGACGGACCTTGTAGTCCGAGTTCTGCTTGCGGCCGCGGCCGTGCTCACCCGGCGGGTAGGGGCGGGCCTCGAAGTACTTGACGGCCTTCGGGGTCAGCGCGATGCCGAGGGCACGCGACTTCTTGACCTTGGGGCGGGACTGGTTCGCCACTGTCTCTTTCTTCCTTCTGATTATTCGGCTTGTCAGGGTTGAAGGAGGTCGCAATCCGCAGCCGGGGAAACCCTCCGGATCCGTTGCCGGGTCTGGTGGGCAGCCGCTCCCCTGGTCTGGGCACAAACGTGCAGCACGCGAGTGGCCCACCGACCGATTCCGCCGTACGGCGAGTGGTGGTGGGCTGCCCGCGACACCGTTCGACGGTGCGCGACGCTCCTGGATCCCCCTTGCGGGGGTTCCGGCCGGCTGTCCCGCTCTGACAGCGCGGGACTCGGCGCTTCGGGGAAGTCTACAGGCTGCTCAGGACCGCCTGCGACCGAGGTGCTTCCTGGTCCACTCGACGGCGTCGGCGTAGCGCGCCTCGGCGCCGTGCCGGGTCGGGGTGTAGTACTCGCGGTCCCTGACGGTGTCCGGGGCGTACTGCTGCTCGGCGATGCCCTCGGGCAGGTCGTGCGGGTACACGTACCCCTGCGCGTGCCCCAGTTTGGCGGCGCCCTTGTAGTGCCCGTCGCGCAGATGCGGGGGCACCTGGCCGGCCAGTCCCTTGCGTACGTCCTCCAGGGCGGCGCCGATCGCGGTGGTCGCGGAGTTGGACTTGGGGGCCAGGGCGAGGGCGATGGTGGCGTGGCTGAGGGTGAGGGCGGCCTCGGGGAAGCCGATCATCGCGACGGCCTGGGCGGCGGCCACGGCTATGGGCAGGGCGTTCGGGTCGGCGAGCCCGATGTCCTCGCTGGCCGAGATCATCAGCCGGCGGGCGATGAAGCGGGGGTCCTCGCCGGCCTCGATCATCCGGGCCAGGTAGTGCAGGGCCGCGTCGACGTCGGAGCCCCGGATGGACTTGATGAGGGCGCTGGCGACGTCGTAGTGCTGGTCGCCGTCGCGGTCGTACTTCACTGCGGCCCGGTCGACGACCTCCTCCAGGGTGCCCAGGCCGATCTCCGGCTCGCCCTTGTCGAGGGCGGCCCCGGCGGCGGCCTCCAGGGCGGTCAGGGCGCGCCGGGCGTCGCCGCCGGCGATCCGCAGCAGGTGCTCCTCGGTGTCCTCGGGGAGGGTGACGGCCGCCTTGAGACCGCGTTCGTCGGTGAGGGCCCGGCGCAGGAGCCCCCGCACGTCGTCGTCGGTGAGCGGTTCGAGGGTGAGGAGCAGGGAGCGGGAGAGGAGCGGGGAGATCACCGAGAAGTACGGGTTCTCGGTGGTCGCGGCGATGAGGGTGACCCAGCGGTTCTCGACGGCCGGGAGCAGGGAGTCCTGCTGGGCCTTGCTGAAGCGGTGGATCTCGTCGAGGAAGAGGACGGTCTCCTTGCCGTATCCCCCGCTGGCGCGCCGGGCGCCGTCGATGACCGCGCGGACCTCCTTGACTCCGGCGGTGATCGCGGAGAGCTCCACGAACCGCTTGTCGGTCGCCTTGGAGACGACGTACGCCAGAGTCGTCTTGCCGGTGCCCGGCGGTCCCCAGAGGATCACGGAGGACGCTCCGGCGGGACCGCCGTTGCCCTCGCCGACCAGTCTGCGCAGCGGGGAGCCCGGCTTCAGCAGGTGCTGCTGGCCCACCACCTCGTCGAGGGTGCGCGGGCGCATCCGCACCGCCAGGGGACTGCCGGTCGGGTCCTTCTCCTGGCGTTCTTCTGCGGCTGCGGTGAACAGGTCGGGTTCCACGCTGAAACCCTAAATCACGGCACTGACAACACGGCCCGTGCTGTCAGCTGGTCCAGAAGTCCCACCAGCGGGTCAGGATCAGCATGCCGATGATGCCGATGTGCAGGACCGGCAGCACCCAGGTGAACTCGCCGAAGAAGGACTTCAGCCAGTTCGGGGCCGGCAGGAAGCTCTTGCGGATGTTGAAGGAGGTCACGTACCAGAACATGGTGATGGTGGCGACCCAGGCCAGCGAGCACCACAGGCACAGCGCGTTGATCCGGTACAGGGACTGGAACTGCAGCCAGGTGCAGAAGGCCACGCCGAAGAGCGTGCCGAAGTTGAAGGTCAGCCAGTACCAGCGCGGGAAGCGGGCCCGGGTCAGCAGGCTCATGCCGACGCAGATGACGATGCCGTAGCAGACCAGGCCGAGCATCGGGTTGGGGAAGCCGAAGGCGGCGGCCTGCTTGGACTGCATGACGCTGCCGCAGGAGACGACCGGGTTGAGGCTGCACCCGGGGGTGAACGTCTTGCCCTCGACCTTGGCTTCCAGCAGCTTGAACTTGTCGATCGTGATGACCCACGCGGCGAGCAGTCCGGCGGCGCCGGTGATGATCAGCAGCAGCGCGAAGGCGAGACTGCCGCCCTCCGTACGCGATGCCGCGGAGGCGTGCTCGGGCTCGGGCTCGGTGGAGACGTCCTTGACTGTCGTCTTGCTCATCACGCCGATTCCGTCTGTTTGAGAGTTGGAACTTCTTCGGGCAGGGGCCATTGTGCCGCACGAGGCGCCCTGTCCACCGTTCGGTGGACATAAGGAAGTACGCACGGTCGTCCCGGAACGCTCGGTTCTGGCCGACGCTCGGGGGCATGACAGCACACGCGAACGAACTCGCGGTGGACGTCCGGGGGCTGCGCAAGCGGTACGGCGACGTGACCGCGGTGGACGGCATCGATCTGGGCATCCGGCGCGGCGAGGTGTTCGGCCTGCTCGGACCCAACGGGGCGGGCAAGAGCACGACGGTGGAGATCCTCCAGGGCAACCGGACCCGGGACGCGGGCGAGGTCTCGGTGCTGGGCGCGGACCCGGCCAAGGGCACGCGCGCGTGGCGGTCCCGGGTGGGAATCGTCTGGCAGGACGAATCGGCACCCGCCGAGTTGACGGTCCGCGAGACGGTACGGCATTTCGCGCGCTACTACCCGAGGCCGCGCGACCCGGAGCAGGTCATCGGGCTGGTCGGTCTGGAGGCCAAGGCGGACAGCCGGATCAAGGCGCTGTCGGGCGGCCAGCGCCGCCGGCTGGACGTGGCGCTCGGCGTGATCGGCGATCCGGATCTGCTGTTGCTGGACGAGCCGACGACCGGCTTCGACCCGGCTGCCAGGCGCCGGTTCTGGGGCCTGATCCGCCTCCTCGCCGACGAGGGCACGACGATCCTGCTGACCACCCACTACCTGGAGGAGGCGGAGGCCCTCGCGGACCGGCTGGCGATCGTGGCCCGCGGCCGGGTGGTCGCCGAGGGCGAGCCGCAGGCGCTCCGGGACCGTTTCGGCACCGGCGCCACCGTCGAGTGGACGGAACCGGACGGCACCACGCGCGCGGAGCACACTCAGACCCCGACGAAGGCGGTCGCCGAGCTCATGCGCCGCTTCGACGGCGAGATCCCGGGGCTGCGGGTGAGCCGCCCCACCCTGGAGGACGTCTACCTCCGCCTGACCGGACAGGAGGCCGCACGATGACCACGACGACCGGCACACCCGTACGCACCCACGGCGCCGCGGAACGCCTGCCGAGCGCCTGGACGATCGGACTGCGCCGGGGCGCCCTGGAGATCAGGCAGTTCTTCCGCCAGCGCGACCAGGTGGTCTTCACCTTCTCCTTCCCGGTCGTCTTCCTCTTCCTCTTCGCATCGATCTTCCACGACGCCGTCCGGGGCACCGGCGTCACCGCCTCCCAGCTGTACGTGCCGGCCATGATGGCCTCGGGGATCATGTCGACGAGCTTCCAGTCGCTCGGCATCTCCATCGCGGTCGAACGCGACGAGAAGGTCCTGCGCCGGCTGCGCGGCACGCCGATGCCACCGTCCGCGTACTTCCTGGGCAAGATCTGGCTCGTTCTCTGCACGGGAATCCTGGAGACAGCGATCCTGCTCGTCGTGGGCACGACGTTGTACGACGTCCCGCTGCCCTCCTCCGCGACCCGCTGGCTGGACTTCGCCTGGATCTTCGTGCTCGGGCTGACGGGGTGCGCCCTGCTCGGCATCGCGATCAGCTCGGTGCCGAAGTCGGCGAAGAGCGCCAGCTCGGTGGTCATACTGCCCTTCCTGCTTCTGCAGTTCATCTCCGGGGTGTACATCTCGATCGACACGATCCCCGGCTGGATGCTGGACATCGGCGCCCTGTTCCCGCTGAAGTGGCTGTGCCAGGGGCTGCGCGGGGTGTTCCTGCCCGACTCGGCGAAGGTCCTGGAGCAGGCGGGCGCCTGGGAGTTCGGGCGGATCGCGCTGGTGCTGGCCGCCTGGTGCGTCGGAGGATTGGTGCTGTGTCTGCTGACCTTCCGCTGGAAGAACCGACGCGACGGATGACCCGGTGGCAGGGGGCCCGCGACGAGCACGCCTGGGACCGCACCATCCGGCTCTGGGACGCCTACTTCGCGGTCGCCTGGACGGCCACCCTGGTCTTCGTGCTCGGCGCGGAGCACCCGGGGTGGCCGGTCCGGCTCGTCGTCGTGCTGCTGCTCGTCCCCCTGGTGCCCTGGTACGCGGTGGTCGGCCGGGCGGTGATCCAGCTGCGCGATCCGGACGAGTCGCGGGCGGTGCGCTACCTGGCGGGGGCCATGCTGCTGTTCCTGCCGTCGGCGGTGCTGGTCGGCGAGACGCGGCTGATGTCGTTCGCGCTGATCCCGCAGTGCTTCATGACCCTGCGGATGCGCCGGGCGCTGATCGCGGTCACCGTGATCAACCTGGCTCCGGTGGCGGGCTGGGCGCTGCTGTGGCGGCCGGAGGTCCCTGACCTGTTCGCCAACTCCCTGTTCGCCGTGGTGACTCTGGTCTTCTCGGTGGCACTCGGCAGCTGGATCATCCGGATCATCGAGCAGAGCTCGGAACGCGCCGAGCTGATCGCGGAGCTGGACGCGAGCCGGCACGAGATCTCCCGCCTCTCGGCAGCGCACGGCGCACTCGCCGAACGCCAGCGCATGGCGCGGGAGATCCACGACACCCTCGCGCAGGGCTTCACCAGCCTGCTGATGCTGGTGCAGGCGGTGGAGGCGGAACTGGACCACGATCTGCCGCAGGCCCGCCGCCATCTGGCCCTGATGGACCGGACGGCCCGGCAGAACCTCGCCGAGGCCCGCGCGCTCGTCGCCGGGGGCGCGCCGGCGGACCTGGACGGCGCGTCGCTGCCGGACGCACTGCGCCGCCTGGTCGACCGGCACGGGGCGGCCACCCTGGAGGTGACCGGCCCGGTACGGCCACTGCCCGCCGGCACCGAGGTGGTCGCCCTCCGCTCCTGCCAGGAGGGCCTGACCAACGCGCGCAAGCACGCGGGGAGTTCCGTGCCGGTCGCCATCCGCCTCAGCTACACGGACGAAGCGCTCACCGTCGCCGTCCACGACGACGGCTGCGGGTTCGACGCGGGTGCCGAGTGCTCCGGCTACGGTCTGGCGGGTCTGCGGGCGCGGGCCGCGGAGGCGGGCGGTACGGCGACGGTACGCAGCGCACCGGGCGACGGTACGACAGTGACCGTACAACTGCCCCTGGGAGGTGATCCGCTGTGATCCGGATCGTGCTCGCCGACGACCATCCCGTCGTACGGGAGGGACTGCGCGCGATGCTGAGCGCCGAGCCGGACCTGGAGGTGGTCGCCGATGCGTCCGACGGGCCGCGGGCGGAGGCGCTGGCGGCGGAACTCGCCCCCGACATCGTGCTGATGGACCTGCGCATGCCGGGCGGCGGGGGCGTCGACTCGATCGTGCGGATGACGCAGGCGGGCCTGCGCTGCCGGGTGGTCGTGCTGACCACGTACGAGAACGACCGGGACATCCTGCGGGCGGTGGAGGCGGGCGCGGCGGGCTACCTGCTGAAGGACCTGCCCCGGGGCGAACTGGCCGACGCGGTACGGGCGGCGGTGCGCGGCGAGACGGTCCTGGCGCCGTCGGTCGCGGCGAGGCTGGGGGTGGACGACCGAACGGCGGCGGTCACCAGGGCGCTGCGCCACGGGTTGCTGTGACCAATGGGTCCGCGGCTCGTTGCACCGGGTGCTCCGAGCATCGTTCCCTGCCGCCGCGGGGGTGGTCCGGGCGCCATGAAGAGCGCCAACCGAAGCGGAGCGTGCTCCCCGCCGACGCGGGGTTGTGGGCCGGGCAGATGCGCCGCCCGGCCCACCTCTCATCCGAGCCGCGACTCCAGCTCCGCCACGATCTCATTCACGCCGACGGCCACCTGCTCTCCGGACTCCATGTCCTTGAGCTGGACGACGCCCTCGGAGAGGTCGCGTTCGCCGGCTACGAGCGCAAAGCGGGCGCCGGACCTGTTGGCAGCCTTCATCGCCGCCTTGAGGCCCTTGCCCCCGTAGGAGAAGTCCGCCGCGACGCCGGCCTTGCGGAGTTCGGTGACCTTGGCGAAGAGCACGCGGCGCGCCTCCTCGCCCAGCGGTACCGCGAAGACGCTCGTGGCGGAGGGGATGTCGAGCTCGACTCCCTCGGCCTCCAGCGCGAGGACCGTGCGGTCGACGCCGAGGGCCCAGCCGACCGACGGCAGCGCGGGGCCGCCGATCATCTCGGAGAGACCGTCGTAGCGGCCGCCGCCGCCCACCGCGGACTGGGAGCCCAGACCGTCGTGGACGAACTCGAAGGTCGTACGCGTGTAGTAGTCCAGGCCGCGGACCAGCTTCGGGTCGTCCTCGAAGGCGACGCCCGCCGCCGTGATCAGTTCGCGGACCTCCTCGTGGTACGCCTTGCAGGCGTCGCAGAGGTAGTCGCGCAGAAGGGGCGCGTCGCCCAGCTGCTTCTGGACCGACTCCCGCTTGTCGTCGAGGACGCGCAGGGGGTTGATCTCGGCGCGGCGCAGGGTGTCCTCGTCCAGGTCCAGGCCGCGCAGGAAGTCCTGCAGGGCCGCGCGGTACACCGGGCGGCACTCCTTGTCGCCCAGGCTGTTCAGCAGGATGCGGAAGTTGCTGAGGCCCAGCGAGCGGTACGCCTGGTCGGCCAGGATGATCAGTTCGGCGTCGAGGGCCGGGTCCTCGGCGCCGATCGCCTCCGCGCCGACCTGCGAGAAGTGGCGGTAGCGGCCGGCCTGCGGCTGCTCGTACCGGTAGTAGGAGCCCGAGTACCACAGCTTCACGGGGAGGTTGCCCTGCCGGTGCAGGTTCGCCTCAAGGGCGGCGCGCAGGACCGAAGCGGTTCCCTCCGGCCGCAGGGCCAGCCTGTCCCCGCCCTTGGTCTCGAAGGCGTACATCTCCTTGGTCACGATGTCCGTCGACTCACCGACGCCGCGTGCGAACAGCTCGACGTTCTCGAAGCCGGGGGTCTCGATGTAGCCGTAGCCGGAGTTGCGCAGCGGGGTCGCGATCGCCTCGCGCACCGCGAGGAACTTCGCGGAACGGGGCGGGATCAGGTCGTACGTGCCCTTGGGGGCCTGAAAGGTGCTCACGGAAGGTCTCTCGTCACATTCCTCGTCGGGGAGCGTCCTGCGCTCCCTGGCCGGCGGCCACCTGCCGCAAGTAGGCGTTGGTGGCGCGCTCCTGGCCGATGGTCGTCTGGGGGCCGTGGCCGGACAGCACCACGGTGGAGTCGTCGAGCGGCAGGCACACGCGGGCCAGCGAGGCCAGCATGTCGTCCATGGAGCCGCCCGGCAGGTCCGTGCGTCCGATGGAGCCGGCGAAGAGCAGATCGCCCGAGAAGAAGACCGAGGGGATCTCGGCCGTCTCCGGCATCTGGAAGGTCACCGACCCCTTGGTATGGCCCGGCGCGTGCGCGACGGAGAACCCCAGTCCGGCCAGCTCCAGCCGCACCCCGTCGGCCAGTTCGAACACGTCGTCCGGCTCCCCCACCGTCAGCTCGCCCATCAGCGGCATGCCGATCGACCGGCCGAGCGCCTTCTCGGGGTCGCTCATCATGTACCGGTCCTCGGGGTGGATCCAGGCCGGTACGTCGTGCGCTCCGCACACGGGGACGACCGAGGCCACGTGGTCGATGTGGCCATGGGTGAGGACGACGGCGACGGGCTTGAGCCGATGCTTCTTCAGTGCTTCCTCGACGCCTTCGGCGGCCTGGTGGCCGGGGTCGATGATAACGCACTCCTCACCGGCGGCGGGGGCGACGAGATAACAGTTCGTCCCCCAGGCCCCGGCGGGGAACCCGGCAATGAGCACGATCGTCCTTCGTTGTGTCGATACGGGTGGCTACAAGCTGTGGTCCAGAGCCTACCGGCGCTGCCGTTTCCTCAGCGAACCCATATACGGTACGGGGCTACACGCAGCAGTCGGCTCACACAGCGCACAGGACGCACGCGTACCGGTCGACACACGACACGCATGAGGAGAGAACCCGGTGGTCAGCCAGGAGCAGCGGCGGCGTCAGCTCGCCCGGGAGAAGTTCTTGCGGCAGCAGCAGCGGCGCACCAGCGCACGACGCAAGTCACGCATGCGCAACTCCGTGATCGCGTCCGTGCTCGGCGTGATCGTGATCGGCAGCGTCGCGCTGTACACGACCGGCGTGCTGAAGAACGACGACAAGGCGAACGCCAGCTCGGAGACGACGCCCAGCGCCTCGCCGAGCGCCAGCAAGGCGCCGGACCCGTGCGAGAAGGCAGCCGCCGGCAAGGTCGCGAAGCTCAGCTGGAAGAAGGAGCCGGCGATGTCGATCGACACGTCGGCGAACTACACCATGAAGCTGGCGACGACGTGCGGTGACATCGACATCGCGCTGAAGACCGCGGCGGCCCCGCACACGGTGAACTCGTTCGACTTCCTCGCGTCGAAGGGCTTCTTCGACCACACGAAGTGCCACCGGCTCACCACCAACGGCATCTACGTGCTGCAGTGCGGCGACCCGACGGGTACCGGCAGCGGCGGTCCGGGGTACACGATCCCCGACGAGAACCTGAAGGACAAAAGCCTGAAGGGCGGTGTCTACCCGGCGGGTACGGTCGCGATGGCCAACACCGGCCAGAAGCACACCGGCGGCAGCCAGTTCTTCCTGGTCTACCAGGACAGCCAGTTGCCGGCCAGCTACACCCCGTTCGGCACGATCGACGCCGCCGGACTGAAGGTTCTGAAGAAAATCGCCGCCGCCGGAGAGAGCACCGGAGCCGGTGACGGAGCACCGAATGCGACGGTCGTGATCAACAAGGCCACGGTCACGAAATCCTGAGCACCAACTGCGAAATTTCGGTCGCGCGGGATGCGGACAGGCAACCCGCCGGTCGCCTATGTTGGCCGTGACGAAACTGTGGACGATGCCCGGGGGCACTGAGGCCCCTCGCAGGCATCATGTGGAGGAGGCGCTGTGAGCAGCGACCCGTGGGGCCGCGTCGACGAGACGGGGACCGTGTACGTGCGTACGGCCGACGGCGAGCAGGTCGTCGGTTCCTGGCAGGCAGGCTCCCCCGAGGAGGCGCTGGCCTACTTCGAGCGCAAGTACGAAGGCCTGGTTGTCGAGATCGGCCTCCTCGAGAAGCGAGTACAGACCACCGACCTGTCCGCGAAGGACGCCCAGGTCGCCATCGACCACCTGCGCGAGCAGGTGGAGGCGCACCACGCGGTCGGTGATCTGGAGGCGCTGCGCACCCGGCTCGGCGACCTGGTGAAGACCGTGGACTCGCGCCGCGAGGAGCGCAGGGCACAGCGTGCCAAGCAGTCCGACGAGGCCCGCAAGGCCAAGGAGGACCTGGTCGTCGAGGCGGAGCAGCTGGCCCAGTCCGACCAGTGGCGGGCCGCCGGTGAGCGGCTGCGGTCCCTGGTGGACACCTGGAAGGGGCTGCCGCGCCTGGACCGCAAGTCCGACGACGAGCTGTGGCACCGCTTCTCGCACGCCCGGTCGGCGTTCTCCAAGCGCCGCAAGGCGCACTTCGCGCAGCTCGACGCGCAGCGCGAGGACGCCCGCAAGGCCAAGGAGAAGCTGGTCGCCGAGGCGGAGGCGCTGTCCGACTCGTCGGACTGGGGTGTGACGGCCGCGCGCTACCGCGAGCTGATGGCGGAGTGGAAGGCCGCGGGCCGGGCGCAGCGTGAGCACGAGGACGACCTGTGGAACCGCTTCCGCGGTGCCCAGGACGTGTTTTTCGCGGCCCGTGGCTCGGCCTTCGCCGAGCGGGACGCGGAGCAGACCGAGAACCTCAAGCTGAAGGAGGAGCTGGCCGGCGAGGCCGAGAAGCTCCTGCCGATCACGGACCTGAAGTCCGCGCGGTCCGCCTTCCGCTCGATCAACGAGCGCTGGGAGGCCATCGGCCATGTGCCGCGCGACGCGCGTCCGAAGGTCGAGGGCCGGATGCACACGGTCGACCGGGCCATCCAGGAGGCCGAGGAGGCCGAGTGGCGCCGGACGAACCCGGAGGCACGCGCGCGTGCCGCGGGTCTGACCGGTCAGCTGCAGGCCGCCGTGGACAAGCTGAGGGCGGGGATCGAGCAGGCCCGCGCCCAGGGCAACGCGTCCAAGGCGGAGAAGCTGGAGCGTGAGCTGGAGGGCCGCCAGGCGCTCCTGGACCAGGCTCTGAAGGGCCTGCAGGAGTTCGGCGGCTGAGGTTGCCCGAAACACCGAGAGGGGCCCCGTACGTGGCGTACGGGGCCCCTCTCGTCGTATGCCCGAGGGCGCTCTACGGCCGCTGCTACGACCGGTTGCGCGCCGACGTGACCCGGTAGACGTCGTACACGCCCTCCACGCCCCGTACGGCCTTCAGGACGTGGCCCAGGTGCTTCGGGTCGCCCATCTCGAAGGTGAAGCGGGAGGTGGCCACCCGGTCGCGGGAGGTCTGGACGGCCGCGGAGAGGATGTTGACGTGCTGGTCGGACAGGACGCGGGTGACGTCCGACAGGAGCCGGGAGCGGTCCAGGGCCTCGACCTGGATGGCGACCAGGAAGACCGAGGACTGGGTGGGCGCCCACTCGACGTCGAGGATGCGCTCGGGCTCGCGGGACAGTGACTCCACGTTGACGCAGTCGCTGCGGTGAACCGATACGCCGCTACCGCGCGTGACGAAGCCGATGATCGGGTCGCCGGGTACGGGGGTGCAGCAGCGGGCCAGCTTGACCCAGACGTCGTCGACGCCCTTCACGACCACGCCGGGGTCCTGGTTGCTGCGCCGCTTGCGGCCTCGGGTGCGGGACGGCGGGACCGCCTCGTCGATCTCCTCGGTGGCCGCCTCCTCGCCGCCGAGCGCCTGCACCAGCTTCTGCACGACGTTCTGCGCGGCCACATGGCCCTCGCCGATCGCCGCGTACAGCGAGGAGATGTCCGGGTAGCGCATCTCGTGCGCGAGGGTGACCAGCGAGTCGCCGGTGAGGATGCGCTGGATCGGCAGGTTCTGCTTGCGCATCGCGCGGACGATGGCGTCCTTGCCCTGCTCGATCGCCTCGTCCCGGCGCTCCTTGGAGAACCAACCGCGGATCTTGTTGCGGGCGCGCGGCGACTTGACGAAGCCGAGCCAGTCACGGGAGGGCCCCGCACCAGGTGCCTTGGAGGTGAAGACCTCCACCAGGTCGCCGTTGTCCAGGGTGGACTCCAGCGGGACCAGGCGGCCGTTGACCCGCGCGCCTATCGTGCGGTGGCCGACCTCGGTGTGCACCGCGTAGGCGAAGTCGACGGGGGTGGCACCGGCCGGGAGCGCTATGACGTCGCCCTTGGGGGTGAAGACGAAGACCTCGTTGCGGGACAGGTCGAAGCGCAGGGACTCCAGGAACTCGCTGGGGTCCTCGGTCTCCTTCTGCCAGTCGAGGAGCTGGCGCAGCCACGCCATGTCGTTGAGGTGGTCGTCCTTGCCCTTGCCGGCCTTCGGCACGTCGGTGCGCACCTTGGAGGCGCCGGCGACGGCCTCCTGCTTGTACTTCCAGTGCGCGGCGATGCCGTACTCGGCGCGGCGGTGCATGTCGAACGTGCGGATCTGGAGTTCGACGGGCTTGCCGTTGGGGCCGATGACCGTCGTGTGCAGCGACTGGTACATGTTGAACTTGGGCATCGCGATGTAGTCCTTGAAGCGCCCCGGAACCGGGTTCCAGCGCGCGTGGACGGTGCCCAGGGCCGCGTAGCAGTCGCGGACGGTGTCCACCAGGACGCGGATGCCCACCAGGTCGTAGATCTCCGCGAAGTCCCGGCCGCGGACGATCATCTTCTGGTAGACGCTGTAGTAGTGCTTCGGCCGGCCGGTGACGGTCGCCTTGATACGGGCGGCGCGCAGGTCGGACTGGACCTCGTCGGTCACTATGGCCAGGTACTCGTCCCGCTTCGGCGCCCGCTCGGCCACCAGCCGGACGATCTCGTCGTACATCTTGGGGTAGAGGATCGCGAACGCGAGGTCCTCCAGCTCCCACTTGATGGTGTTCATGCCCAGCCGGTGGGCGAGCGGCGCGTAGATCTCGAGGGTCTCGCGCGCCTTCTTCTCCTGCTTCTCGCGCTTGAGGTAGCGCATGGTGCGCATGTTGTGCAGGCGGTCGGCGAGCTTGATGACCAGGACGCGCGGGTCCTTGGCCATGGCGACGACCATCTTGCGCACGGTCTCGGCCTGCGCGGCCTCGCCGAACTTGACCTTGTCCAGCTTCGTGACGCCGTCGACGAGCAGCGCGACGACGTCGCCGAAGTCGCGGCGCAGGTCCTCCAGGCCGTACTCGGTGTCCTCGACGGTGTCGTGCAGCAGCCCGGCCATCAGGGTCGCGGGGTCCATGCCCAGCTCGGCGAGGATCGTGGTGACCGCGAGCGGGTGGGTGATGTACGGGTCGCCGCTCTTGCGCTTCTGGCCGCGGTGCCAGCGCTCGGCGACCTGGTAGGCGCGCTCGATCTGGCGCAGCGTGGCGTTCTCGATCTTGGGGTCGTTGCTGCGGACTATGCGCAGCAACGGTTCCAGGACCGGGTTGTACGGGTTCGCGCGCTGCACGCCGAGCCGGGCCAGGCGGGCGCGGACGCGGTTGGAGGAGCCGGAGCGCGCGGGCTGGCCCGTGTTGGGGCGGGCCGCGGGGCGCTCGGGCGGGGTCGGTTTGGGGCGCGAGGTCTCGGCCGACTTCTCGGCGGGCGCGGACTGGGCGTGCTCGACCGGCCCGCGAGTGTCGTTCTTCGTCTGCGACACGTTCGGCGCGGGCTTGGCCGCGGCTGCCGAGGCCGGCTCGGGCTTGGCGGCGGTCAGGTGCTGGGCCTCGTCTGGCAAGAGGACTCCTCGTGCGCGATCCGGGTCCCCCAGTCAGGCTCCGGAGACCCCATGGTAGCGAGCCTGAGCCATGTCATCGCCTGGAGGCCGAACCGAGGACCGTATACGGGAGAAACACGGGAGGCTGCCGGGGGATTCCTCGGGGGTGTCCCGTGGGTTTCCAGGGGCCCTGCGGACATGCGGAACGCCCGCCCCGGGGGGCGGGCGTTCTGTCGGCCGTACGACGCTCAGACCTGGAGGAGGGCCTCCAGCGGCGCCCCGTCCAGCGCGGGCTCCAGACGGGCGCGGCCGCCCAGGAAGCCCAGTTCCATCAGGACCGCGACGCCCGCGACCTGGGCGCCGGCGCGGTGGATCAGCTGGATCGAGGCCTCGGCGGTGCCGCCGGTGGCGAGCACGTCGTCGACGATCAGGATCCGGTCGTCCTTGCCGAGGTCCTCGGCGTGCACCTCGATCTCGGCCGAGCCGTACTCCAGCTCGTAGGCCTGGCGCAGGGTGGCTCCGGGGAGCTTGCCCGCCTTGCGGACCGGGATGAAGCCGAGGCCGGCGCGGACGGCGACCGGGGCGCCCAGGATGAAGCCCCGGGCCTCCAGGCCGACGACCTTGGTGGCGCCGGTGTCGGCCGCGATCCCGGCCAGCGCGTCGGTGAGCGCGGTGAACGCGGCCGGGTCCGCCAGCAGCGGGGTGATGTCCTTGAACATCACGCCCTGCTCCGGGTAGTCCTCGACGTCCCGGATGCGGCTGAGCAGGAGTGTCGTGATGTCGGCGAGCTCGGTCATCGGCGCTTCCCCGAGGGGCGGCCACGGCCCCGGGTGCGGGACGCGGGCTGGTTGCGCGGCCCGACCACGGCCGGGGCGGCGTCGTCGGACTCGTCCTCGTCGGCGCCGGTGCCCCGGGCCTCGGCCATCTCCTCCTCGGCGGCGGCCTGGGCCCGCTTGGCGAGGACGCGCTTCTTCAGGGCCTTCATCTGCGGCTCGGCCTCCTTGAGGTCGGCGACGAGCGGCGTGGCGATGAAGATCGACGAGTAGGCACCGGCGGCGAGACCGACGAACAGCGACAGCGAGATGTCGTTGAGCGTGCCCGCGCCGAGGAAGCCGCCGCCGATGAACAGCAGGCCCGCGACCGGCAGCAGTGCGACGACCGTGGTGTTGATCGAACGGACCAGGGTGCCGTTGATCGAGTGATTGGCGATGTCGCTGTAGGTGAACCGGGTCTGCTTGGTGATGTCCTTCGTCTGCTCCTTGAGGCTGTCGAAGACGACGACCGTGTCGTAGAGCGAGTAACCGAGGATCGTCAGCAGACCGATGACCGTACCGGGCGTGACCTCGAAGCCGACCAGGGCGTAGATACCGGTCGTGATGGTGATGTCGTGGATCAGCGCGACCAGGGCCGCGACCGCCATGCGCCACTCGAAGGCGATCGCCAGGTAGACGACCACCAGGACCATGAAGATCGCGAGGCCCTCCCAGGCCTTGTTGGCGATCTCGTCACCCCAGCTCGGGCCGACCAGGTCGGCGGCGATGGACTCGGGGTTCAGCTTCATGTCCTTGGCCAGCGCGGCCTTGGTCGCGTCCGACTTGGTGGTGTCCATGCCCGCGATCTGGATGCGCAGACCGCCCGTGCCGAGCTTCTGCACGACCGCTTCCTGGCCGGAGGCATCCTTCGCGTAGGTCTCCGCCTGAGCCACCGAGACGCTGGTCTTCGGGGTGGTGAAGACGGCGCCGCCCTGGAAGTCGATGCCCATGTGCAGGCCACGCACCGCCAGGCCGAGGATGGCCGTGATGGTGATCAGGATGGAGACGCCGTACCAGATCTTGCGCTTACCGACGAAGTCGTAGCTGATCTCGCCGCGGTGGAGTCGGGCGCCGAGGTTGCCGAGTTTCGACATCGCTCACGCTTCCTTCGGGTCGACAGGGCCGGCGACGGGACCGGCGGGACGGCGGGTGCGGCGCAGCGGGGGCTTGGCGCCCAGGCCCTTCGGGTCGAGCCCGGACCACTTGTGGCCGTTCGCGAAGAACTTACGACGGGCGAGGATCGTCATCAGCGGTTTGGTGAAGAAGAAGACGACGACCACGTCGAGCACGGTGGTCAGACCGAGGGTGAACGCGAAGCCCTGGACCTTGCCGACGGTCACGATGAACAGCACGGCGGCGGCCAGGAACGACACGAAGTCGGAGACCAGGATGGTGCGCCGGGCACGCGGCCAGGCCCGCTCGACGGCGGGACGCAGCGTGCGGCCCTCGCGGATCTCGTCCCGGATGCGTTCGAAGAACACGATGAACGAGTCCGCTGTGATACCGATCGCGACGATCGCACCGCAGACGGCCGGCAGGTTCAGCGCGAAGTGGATCGCGGGGCCGAGCAGCGCCATGATCACGTAGGTGAGGGCGCCGGAGACCAGCAGCGAGGGGATCGCGACGACCGACAGACCGCGGTAGAAGACCAGCAGGTAGAGCACGACCAGGACGAGACCGATGGCGCCCGCGATCAGACCGGCGTGCAGCTGCTCGCCGCCGAGGGCGGCGGTGACGGTGGTGACGCTCTGCTCCTTGAAGGTGAGCGGGAGCGCACCGTACGACAGCATGTTGGCGAGGCTCTGGGCCTCCTCCTGGGTGAAGCTGCCGGAGATCTCCGCCTGGCCGCCGGTGATGGACTGGCTCACGTACGGGCTGGAGACGACCTCGCCGTCGAGCACGATGCCGAACTCGTTCTGCGGCTGGGAGTTCTTGGCCAGCTCGGCGGTGATGTTCGCGAACTTCTTGGCTCCGCTGGAGTTGAAGTTCATCTGGACCTGCCAGCCGGAGGCACCCTGCGTGTCGAAGACGGCCTGGGCCTTCTTGACCTCGGTGCCGTCGACGGCGGCCGGGCCGAGCACGTACTTGTACCAGACACCGGAGATCTTGCCGCAGGCCACGGTGGAGTCGGTGGGCTTGGCGCCCTTGCCGGCGGTGGCGCGCTGTGCCTGCTTGGAGCAGTCCAGCGCGGTGTACTCGGCCTCCAGCTTGCTGGCCGCGGCGGAGGCGCTCGCATCGGCCGAGGAGGACGCGGAGGGGCTCGCCGAGGCGGACGCGCTCGCCGAGGCCGAGGAGGACGGCGTGGAGCCGGCCTTCAGGGCGTCGGTGACGGCGCGGCCCTGCGAGGTGGCCGAGGACGACGGCGAGGCGGAGGACGACCCGGTCGCCTTCTGGGACGCCGACGCGCTGCTCGACGGGGTGGCGCTCGGGGAGGAGCTGGAGCCGGCGCTGGAGGACGCGCTCGGAGAGGCGGACGACGCGGCGCCGACGCTGGCCTCGGTGGCCAGGACCGGGCGGAAGTACAGCTTCGCGGTGGTGCCGACCTGCTGACGGGCCTCCTCGGAGTTGGTGCCCTTGGGGATGTTGACGATGATGTTGCTCGTCCCCTGGGTCTGCACCTCCGCCTCGGACACACCCAGACCGTTGACACGGCGGTTCATGATCTCGACCGCGGTGTCCATGTTGGCCTTGTTGATCGCGTTCGGCTGGCCCGGCTCGTTCTGCGCCTGAAGCGTGATGCTCGTACCACCGGCCAGGTCGATACCAAGACGCGGAGTGGTGTTTCCGGAGGCGAACATTCCCCCGGTGAGCGCCACGATGGCGATCAGGATCAGGGCCAGCGAGCGCCCTGGCCTGCTCTGGGCACTCGCGCTCCGGCCCCTCTTAGGTGCTGCCACCTTCTTGTACTCCCTCTCGGGCCGCCGCGCTCCTGGTCGGCGCGGTCGGCCATGACATGGTGTCGGGATCCCGTGCGAGAAACAGACGCGCCCGGGGTGCGGGGTGCGCGCATGGTGCGCGCACCGCTCCCCGGGTCGCGGCTACTTCGCGTCGGAGTCGCCGTCGGTCTTCTTCGGCTCTTCGTCGGCCTTCGCCTCGGCGGTCTCGGCCTCGGCGGTCGCGGCCTCCTCGGCCTTCTCCTCGGCGGCGTCCTTCTTCCCGAGGTCGACGGCCTTGTCGTCGGAGGCGGCGGCAGCGTCGGCAGGCTCGTCGTCGGTCTCGGTGAGGGAGGAGGCGTCGTCCGGGACGATGTCGGTGTCGGCCTTCAGGTCGTGCTCGACGCCGTGCACGATGCGGTTGTACTCGTCGTCGGTGAGAATGGCGCCGATCGCGTTCTTCGCGAAGAGAAGCTCGACGCCCGGGCCGGCGTCGAGGAGGACCGTGTCCTCGTTGACTTCCTTGACCGTCGCGTACATGCCCCCGATGGTGCGGACGCCGCTGCCGGGCTGCAGATCGTTCCGCATGTTCTGGGCCTGTTGCTGCCGCTTCTTGTTCGAGCGCGTCAGCAGGAACATGGCCGCGATGAGCACGATGAGCGGGAGAAGGGTCAAGGTATTCACGGGACGGAATTTCCTTCGCGCAGCCGCGGCGGTGAGCGGCCTGGATGATGGGGGCGTGGTGGGCGCCACCCGCAAGGGCGGCATCGGCGGAGTCTAAGCGAGTCCGCGCGCATGGAACAACGCTCAGCATGGCACCTGGGTTCCTGACCCCGCCAATGCCCCGCCGTCACGAAGAGATCACGTCTGCCGCGGGACCCTACCGGGCGGACGGCGATGAGTCCGGAGGCCGGGACGCGGACGGGGCGGGGCCGACCCGGGAGGACAGGGCGGGCAGGGCAGCGCAGGGCCGACCCGGGGCCACGTACGCCGACGAGCCGGTGCGGGGACCGGCGGACGGACCGGTGCGGGGTCCGGCCGACAAACCGACGCAGGATCCGGCCGACAAACCGACGCAGGGCCCGGCCGACAGGCCGACGCAGGATCC
>NZ_JBEZLQ010000004.1:0-412338 GCF_040652235.1 Streptomyces sp. NPDC048277 | reverse complement strand
ATCCGGCCGACAAACCGATGCGGAGCCCGGCCGACAGGCCGACGCAGGATCCGGCCGACAAACCGATGCGGAGCCCGGCCGACAGGCCGACGCAGGATCCGGCCGACAAACCGATGCGGAGCCCGGCCGACAGGCCGACGCAGGGCCCGGCCGAAGGTCTGGGGCGGGATCCCATGGAGATGGAGGGGGTTTCGCCGTGGCGCCCGGGTGTCGGCCCGGAGGGTCACGTGCCGAACAGGTCCTGTTGGCCGGATCCGCTCGCTGTGCCGCGCGGGGCGGTCAGGCCGAGGTGGGCCCAGGCGGCCGGGGTGGCGACGCGGCCGCGGGGGGTGCGGGCGAGCAGGCCCTCGCGGACCAGGAAGGGCTCGGCGACCTCCTCCACCGTCTCGCGCTCCTCCCCCACCGCCACCGCGAGCGTCGACAGGCCGACCGGGCCGCCGCCGAACAGCTTGAGCAGGGCCTGCAGCACCGCGCGGTCGAGCCGGTCCAGGCCGCGCTCGTCCACCTCGTAGACGGCCAGAGCCGCGTGCGCGATCTCGCGGGTGATCACCCCGTCGGCCTTGACCTGCGCGTAGTCGCGGACCCGGCGCAGCAGCCGGTTGGCGATACGGGGTGTGCCACGCGAGCGGCCGGCGATCTCGGCGGCGCCGGACGGCTCGATCTCGACGTCCAGCAGATGCGCCGAGCGGTGCACGACCCGCTCCAGTTCGTGCGGCTCGTAGAACTCCATGTGCGCGGTGAAGCCGAAGCGGTCGCGCAGCGGGGGCGGGAGGAGACCCGCGCGGGTGGTGGCGCCGACCAGGGTGAACGGGGGCAGTTCGAGCGGGATCGCGGTGGCGCCCGGGCCCTTGCCGACGATGACGTCGACCCGGAAGTCCTCCATCGCCATGTACAGCATCTCTTCGGCCGGCCTCGACATCCGGTGGATCTCGTCGAGGAAGAGGACCTCGCCCTCCTGGAGGGAGGAGAGGATCGCGGCCAGGTCGCCGGCGTGCTGGATGGCGGGGCCGGACGTGATGCGGATCGGTGCGCCCATCTCGGCCGCGATGATCATCGAGAGGGTGGTCTTGCCCAGGCCGGGCGCGCCGGAGAGCAGCACGTGGTCGGCGGTGGCACCACGCGCGCGTGCGGCGCGCAGGACCAGGTCGAGCTGCTCCCGGACCTTCTCCTGGCCGATGAACTCGCCCAGGTCCTTGGGGCGCAGCGCGGCCTCGACGGCCTGGTCCTCGCGGTCGGCGACGGCGCCCACCAGCCGCTCCGCGTCGGCGCCGGTGTCGGTCGTGTCGTCCCAGTTCATAAGTGATGTGCCTCAGCGGTGGTGGGGTCAGCGGGCGCGGTTGAGGGTCTGCAGGGCAGCCTTGAGCAGCTGGCCGACCTGGGGCGGGCCCCCGGCGGCCTCGGCCTGCGGGGCGACGGCGGTCACGGCCTCGTCGGCCTCGCGGGTCGCGTAGCCGAGGCCGATCAGGGCGGCGTGCAGCTGGTCGCGCCAGCCCTGGCTGATCGGCGCCCCGACGACGGGCGCGCCGATGGGCTCGCCGAGGCGGTCCTTCAGGTCCAGGAGCAGCTTCTGCGCGCCCTTCTTGCCGATGCCGGGCACCGCGATGAGCGCCTTCTCGTCACCCGTGGCGACCGCGCGGCGCAGCGCGTCCGGGCTGTGCACGGCGAGCATCGCCTGGGCGAGCCGCGGGCCGACGCCGCTCGCCGTCTGCAGCAGCTCGAAGACCTGCTTCTCGTCGTCGTCGACGAAGCCGTACAGGGTGAGCGAGTCCTCCCGTACGACAAGGGAGGTGGCGAGTTTGGTCTGCTGGCCCATGCGCAGCCCGGACAGGGTGTTGGGCGTGCACTGGACGGCGATGCCGATCCCGCCCACCTCGACGACCGCGGAGTCCGGGGCGAGGGCGGCGACCGGGCCGCTGACGAAGGCGATCATGCCGTACGGCCTTTCGTTGCGTTGGCTGCGTGCAGGGCGACGGCCTGCTGGAGTCGGTTCTGGGCGGGGGCGCGCCAGATGTGGCAGATGGCGAGCGCGAGGGCGTCGGCGGCGTCGGCGGGCTTGGGCGGGGCGCTGAGCCGGAGCAGCCGGGTGACCATGGCGCCGACCTGGGCCTTGTCGGCGCGCCCGGAGCCGGTGACGGCGGCCTTGACCTCGCTGGGGGTGTGCAGGGCGACGGGGATGCCGCGGCGGGCGGCGCACAGCATGGCGACGGCGCTGGCCTGGGCGGTGCCCATCACGGTCCGTACGTTGTGCTGGCTGAACACCCGCTCCACGGCGACGAATTCGGGCCGGTGCTCGTCCAGCCACTGCTCGATGCCCTGCTCGATGGCGACGAGGCGATGGCCGAGTTCGGCGTCCGCGGGCGTCCGTACGACCCCCACGCCGACCATGGTCAGCGGCCGCCCGGCGACGCCCTCGACGACGCCGACACCGCACCGGGTCAGCCCGGGGTCCACCCCCAGTACGCGCACGCGCCCCTCCCTTCGGTCTCCCCCAGCTATCGCTGGGAGGTGCCCCCAGTTTGTGCAGGCTATCCGGTGCCACCGACAACGGCCGACACGACGACGGGCCGACGGGTGTGTCCCGTCGGCCCGTTGGGTCCGTGCAGCCCGTCGCGGCGTTACGCGTCGACCTTCTCCATGACCTCGTCGCTGACGTCGAAGTTGGCGAAGACGTTCTGCACGTCGTCGCTGTCCTCGAGCGCGTCGATCAGCTTGAAGATCTTCTTGGCGCCCTCCTCGTCCAGCTCGACCTGCATGGTCGGGACGAAGTTGGCCTCGGCGGAGTCGTAGTCGATCCCGGCGTCCTGGAGGGCGGTGCGGACGGCGACCATGTCGGTGGCCTCGCTGAGCACCTCGAAGGACTCGCCCAGGTCGTTGACCTCCTCGGCGCCCGCGTCCAGGACGGCACCGAGGACGTCGTCCTCGGTCAGCTCGCCCTTGGGGACGATGACGACGCCCTTACGGTTGAAGAGGTACGACACGGAGCCCGGGTCGGCCATGTTGCCGCCGTTGCGGGTCATGGCGACGCGCACGTCGGAGGCGGCGCGGTTGCGGTTGTCGGTGAGGCACTCGATGAGCACCGCGACGCCGTTCGGGCCGTAGCCCTCGTACATGATCGTCTCGTAGTCGGCGCCGCCTGCCTCCAGGCCGCCGCCGCGCTTGACCGCGGAGTCGATGTTCTTGTTCGGGACCGACTGCTTCTTCGCCTTCTGGATGGCGTCGTAGAGAGTCGGGTTGCCCTCGATGTCGACGCCGCCCATGCGGGCCGCGACCTCGATGTTCTTGATCAGCTTCGCGAAGAGCTTGCCGCGCTTGGCATCGATCACGGCCTTCTTGTGCTTCGTCGTAGCCCATTTAGAGTGGCCGGACATCTGCCTGTCTCCTTCGCGTAACCCATCCAACAACGAACCCCAGAGATCCTACTAGGACTCCGTCGCCCGGTTCGCTTGCACCATGTCGACGAACAGGGAGTGCACACGGTGGTCGCCGGTCAGTTCCGGGTGGAACGACGTGGCGAGCGCGTTGCCCTGGCGGACCGCGACGATGTGGCCCTCGTGCTCGGCGAGCACCTCGGTCTCGGCGCCGACGGACTCCACCCAGGGGGCGCGGATGAAGACGCCCTCTACAGGATCGCCGTCGATGCCGCGTACGTCGACCGCCGCTTCGAAGGACTCGTTCTGCCGCCCGAAGGCGTTGCGGCGCACGATCATGTCGATGCCGCCGACGGTCTCCTGGCCCGAGCGCGGGTCGAGGATCTTGTCGGCGAGCATGATCATGCCCGCACAGGTGCCGTAGACGGGCAGACCGGCCCGCACGCGCGCGCGGAGGGGCTCCATCACGCCGAACAGGACGGCCAGCTTGGAGATGGTGGTGGACTCGCCGCCGGGTATGACCAGGCCGTCCACCTCGGCGAGTTCCTCGGGGCGCCGGACCGGCCTGGCCACGGCGTCTGCCGCGGCCAGGGCCACGAGGTGCTCCCGTACGTCGCCCTGGAGTGCGAGCACTCCGACCACGGGAGTGGTCATCACCAGCCCCGGTTCGCGTAGCGCTCGGTCTCGGGGAGGGTGTCGCAGTTGATGCCGACCATGGCCTCGCCGAGGTTGCGGGACGCGTCCGCGATGATCTTCGGGTCGTCGTAGAAGGTGGTCGCCTTGACGATGGCGGCGGCGCGCTTGGCCGGGTCGCCGGACTTGAAGATGCCGGAGCCGACGAAGACGCCCTCGGCGCCGAGCTGGCGCATCAGCGCGGCGTCGGCCGGGGTGGCGACGCCACCGGCGGAGAACAGCACGACCGGCAGCTTGCCGAGCTCGGCGACCTCCTTGACCAGCTCGAAGGGGGCGCGCAGCTCCTTGGCGGCGGCGTAGATCTCGTTGTTGTCGCAGCCGCGCAGCTTGGCGATCTCGCCCTTGATCTGGCGCAGGTGGCGGACGGCCTCGACGACGTTGCCGGTGCCGGCCTCGCCCTTGGAGCGGATCATGGCCGCGCCCTCGGCGATGCGGCGCAGGGCCTCACCGAGGTTGGTGGCACCGCAGACGAACGGCGTGGTGAAGGCCCACTTGTCGGAGTGGTTGACCTCGTCGGCCGGGGTGAGGACCTCGGACTCGTCGATGTAGTCGACGCCGAGGGACTGCAGGACCTGGGCCTCGACGAAGTGGCCGATGCGGGACTTGGCCATGACCGGGATGGAGACGGCCTCGATGATGCCCTCGATCATGTCCGGGTCGGACATCCGGGCCACCCCGCCGTCCTTGCGGATGTCGGCCGGGACCCGCTCCAGGGCCATGACGGCGACGGCGCCCGCGTCCTCGGCGATCTTCGCCTGCTCCGGCGTGACGACGTCCATGATCACGCCGCCCTTGAGCTGCTCGGCCATGCCGCGCTTCACGCGGGCGGTGCCGGTCTCGGGGGCCTGGTTCTCACTGGTGGACACGGGTGACCTCGCTCGTTGAAAGAGGGTTTCTGCAAACACCGAGGAAACGCGAGCGGACCAGTCCACAGCAAGGGCCAATGGGAAGCCGGTGGATCGTTTTGCGGCTAGGCGGCGCGCTCGACCAGCGCGGTCGGCGGCTCGTCGTCCATTTCGAAGGCCAGCGGGAAGGGCGCGTGCCCGGCCAGTCGGAACCACCTGACCTTGCGGTGCTCGCGGAGCCGGCGGGCCGCGCCCACGGCGTCGTTGTGGAAGCGGCGGGCCATCGGGACCCGGCGCACGGCCTCGGCCAGCTCGGTCGCGGCGGCCTCGCCGCCGGGGGCTCCGCGGACCTCCTCCACCTGCTGCGGGTCCTCGAAGACCGCCCGCAGCGCCTGGCTCAGCTCGCTCTCGGCGACCTCCCGCTGCTCCTCCTCGGCCTGCCGGGCGGCGTGCGCGGCCTCGTACAGCACGATCGAGGCGGCGGGATCCAGCACTCCCGAGGTCGCCAGCTCCTGGGCCACCGAGGCCCGCCGCAGCAACTGGGCGTCGAGGGCGGCCCGGGCGGCATCGATACGGGAGTGCAGCCGGTCGAGCCGCCCGGCGGTCCAGCTCAGGTACAGGCCGATCACCACGAGGGCGGCGAGAATCCAGAGGGTCCAGATGAGCGTTGCGGTCACGGGCGGAACGCTATAGGAGACACCCGCGGCAGCGCCCCGAAGGGGCGCGGGGAACTGCGCGACCAGCCACAACGGAGCCGCACCCGTCAGACGGCCTCTCGCGGCTCACTAATCCCGCGCCAGCCCGAACCGCGCCCGCAGCCCCGACCGCTCGTCCGCCGCCACCGCCGCCGCGCCCGCCGTCACCGTCTCGTACACCGACAGGATGTCCGCACCCACCGTCGACCAGTCGAACCGGCGCACATGGGCGCTGCCGCGTTCGCGCAGCTCGGCCCTGCGCTCCGGGTTCTCCAGCAGCCGTACCGCCGCTTCGGCCAGCGCGTCCGCGTCCTCGTTGGCGAACAGCTCGCCCGCCGCGCCCTGGTCCAGGACCTGGGCGAAGGCGTCGAGGTCGGAGGCGAGGACGGGAGCGCCCGCGGACAGGGCCTCGACCAGGATGATGCCGAAGCTCTCGCCGCCCGTGTTGGGCGCGATGTACAGGTCGAGGCTGCGCAGGAAGCGGGCCTTGTCCTCGTCGCTGACCATGCCGAGGAACTCCACGCGGGAGCGGAGCTCGGCGGGGAGGGACTCGACCGCGGCCTCCGCGTCGCCCCGGCCGGCCACCAGGAGCCTGGTCCCCGGGCGGGCGGCGAAGATCTTGGGAAGGGCCCTCATCAGCACCGGGAGGCCCTTGCGGGGCTCGTCGATCCGGCCGATGAAGCCGATCGTGTCGCCCTGCCACTCGGGGCGCGGCTCGGCCTTGGCGAAGAAGTCGACGTCGACGCCGTTGGGGATGACCACCGCGTCGCCGCCCAGGTGCTCGACCAGGGTGCGGCGGGCGTACTCGCTCACCGCGATCCGGGCGCTGATCTTCTCCAGTGCGGCCTGGAGGATCGAGTACGCGGCGATCATCGCGCGGGAGCGCGGATTGGAGGTGTGGAAGGTCGCGACCATCGGGCCCTGCGCCGCCCAGCAGGTCAGCAGGCCCAGGGACGGCGAGGTCGGCTCGTGGATGTGGACCACGTCGAACGCGCCGTCGTGCAGCCAGCGGCGGACCCGCGCGGCGGACAGGAAGCCGAAGTTGAGACGGGCCACCGACCCGTTGTACGGCACCGGGACCGCACGCCCCGCCGAGACGACGTACGGGGGCAGCGGGGTGTCGTCGTCGGCGGGGGCGAGGACGGAGACGTCGTGGCCGAGGCGGATGAAGTACTCGGTGAGGTCGCGGATGTGGAACTGGACGCCACCCGGGACGTCCCAGGAATAGGGGCAGACGATGCCGATCCTCACGACGGTCCCTTCGCGGGGTCGAGGTCCGCGAGCCACAACCGCTGCAGCATGTGCCAGTCCTCCGGATGGTCGGCGATCCCGGTGGCGAAGGCGTCGGCCAGCGCCTGTGTCATGACGGACGTCTTCGAGGTCCGGTCACCTGACTCGGGTACCTCGATCGGGGCGTGGACCCGGCCCTGCATGACGGGGGTGTCGTCGTACCAGAGCGTCACGGGGAGCAGGTGGGCGCCGGTCTGCTGGGCCAGCAGGGCCGGACCGGCGGGCATCCTGGCCGTGTCGCCGAAGAAGTCGACCGCCACGCCCGACTCGGACAGGTCGCGGTCGGCGACCAGGCAGACCAGGCCGCCGTCGCGCAGCCTGCGGGCCAGGGTGCCGAAGGCGGAGCCGCCGCTGTGCGGCAGGACCTCCATGCCGAGGCCCTCCCGGTAGGCGACGAAGCGGTCGTACAGCGTCTCCGGCCTGAGGCGCTCGGCGACCGTGGTGAACGGGGTCTTCAGCTCGGTGGTGACCCAGGCGCCGGCCAGGTCCCAGTTGGCCAGGTGCGGCAGCGCGAGGATCACTCCGCGGTCGGAGGCGAGGCCGTCGGTGAGGTGGTGGACGTCCTTGACGTCGAAACCGGTCTTTATCCGCTCCTCGCTCCAGGACGGCAGCCGGAAGGACTCCATCCAGTAGCGCAGGTACGACCGCATGCCGGCGCGCGACAGCTCGCGCAGCCGCTCCGGGCTCGCGTCGGGCACCACGCGCGCGTAGTTGGATTCCAGCCGCTGGACGCCCTTGCCGCGCTGCCGCCAGGCGAGGTCCGCGATGGAGTCGCCGAGGCGTACGGCGACCGGCTCGGGGAGCTTCTTCACGGTGCTCCAGCCGATTCCGTACAGGGCGTCGGTGAGCCGGTCGGTGGCGGTCACTGCGCGGCCTCGCTCCCGTGGGAGGCCTTCTCCCGCTCGGCCGCCGCCTCCGCCTCGGCGGACTCGCGGCGGACCGTGACGACCCGCTGGACGAGGGTGACGAGGCTGCCCACGGCGACGATCCACAGGGCGATCGGAAGCAGGATCTGGATGCCCGGCACACCGAACTTGTGGAAGCCGGCCAGACCGGCCGCCACCAGCGAGATCACCAGGCGTTCGGCGCGCTCCACGAGACCGTTGACGGCCACCGGCAGGCCGATCGACTCGCCGCGCGCCTTGGTGTACGACACCACCTGGCCACTGGCCAGGCAGAAGATCGAGACGGCGCACAGGACGTTGTTGTTCCCGTTCCCCGCGTACCAGAGGGCGAAGCCGCCGAAGATCGCGCCGTCGGCGACCCGGTCCAGGGTGGAGTCCAGGAAGGCTCCCCAGCGGCTGGTACGGCCCAGCTGGCGGGCCATGTTGCCGTCGACCAGGTCGGAGAACACGAACAGGGTGATCACGATCGTGCCCCAGAAGAACTCGCCCCGGGGGAAGAAGACCAGTGCGCCCGCGACCACTCCTGCCGTGCCGAGGAGCGTGACCGTGTCCGGGCTCACGCCCCGGCGGATGAGAAACGCGGCGAACGGTGTGAGGACACGCGTGAAGAATGCACGCGCGTACTTGTTCAGCATGGCCTTCCCGACGGTCGTTGCGCCGTGCGGCCCCTGCTGGCCACCCCGGCTGGCCCATCGTAGCCACGCGCGCGTGTGTGCGACGGGTGGGCACTCTCAGACGGCACCGGCGGCCGTGCCGCGAGGGCCGCGCGGGCACGATCACGTCCTTCGTATGGACGCACCGTGACGGGAGTGGAAAGCTCGAATAACCGCGGGCGTCATCGGAGCCGCCACCGCACGCGGCCCGCCATGCTCGCCCGCGCCCACAGAGACCTCACCGTGCACGGGAGGCATAACCATGGGCGACAAGGTCAAGGAACACCCCGGAGCCGCCGGCAGGGCTATGGCGGCCGACCACCCCGCGTCCGTACGGAATGTGGTGCTGGTCGGCCACTCCGGATCGGGCAAGACCACATTGGTGGAGGCTCTCGCGCTGACCGCGGGAGCCGTGAACCGGGCGGGCCGTGTGGAGGACGGCGGCACCGTCTCGGACTACGACGACATCGAGCACCGGCAGCAGCGGTCCGTACAGCTGTCGCTGGTCCCGGTCGACTGGAACGGAATCAAGATCAATATCCTGGACACCCCGGGATACGCCGACTTCGTCGGTGAGCTGAGGGCCGGTCTGCGCGCGGCGGACGCGGCCCTTTTCGTCGTCTCGGCCTCGGACGGGCTGGACGGCTCGACCCGGATGGTGTGGGAGGAGTGCGCGGCGGTGGGAATGCCGCGGGCGATCGTGATCACGCACCTGGAGGCCGCCCGCGCGGACTTCGCGGAGATGACCCGGGTGTGCGCCGAGGCGTTCGGCGCCGACGACCCCGACGCCGTACTCCCCCTGTACCTGCCGCTGCACGGCTCGCAGGGTCCGGACGGGCACGCGCCCGTGACCGGGCTGATCGGGCTGCTCACCCAGAAGCTGTTCGACTACTCCTCGGGGGAGCGCAAGGAGTCCGAGCCGGGCCCCGACCAGCTGCCGGACATCGAGGACGCCCGCAACCGGCTGATCGAGGGGATCATCTCGGAGAGCGAGGACGAGACGCTCATGGACCGCTATCTGGGCGGCGAGCAGATCGACCTCAAGACCCTGATCGAGGACCTGGAGCGGGCCGTGGCCCGTGGGGCGTTCTTCCCCGTCCTCGCCGCCGCCCCCGCGGCCGAGGGCGCCCGCCAGGGCCTCGGCACGGTGGAACTCCTCGAACTGGTCACGGGCGGCTTCCCGACGCCGTTCGAGCACCCCACGCCGGAGGTCACCACCGTCGACGGCAAGCCGCGCGAGATCAAGCCGTGCGACACCGGCGGTCCGCTGGTCGCGGAGGTGGTGAAGACCGCGTCCGACCCGTACGTCGGCCGCGTCTCGCTGGTCCGGGTGTTCTCCGGCACCCTGCGCCCCGACGAGACGGTCCATGTCTCCGGGCACGGCCTCGCCGACCGCGGCCACGAGGACCACGACGTCGACGAGCGCATCGGCGCCCTGTCCACCCCGTTCGGGAAACAGCAGCGCCCGGTCACCCACGTCATCGCCGGTGACCTCGCGTGCGTGGCGAAGCTCGGCCGCGCGGAGACCGGGGACACCCTCTCCGGCAAGGACGACCCGCTGCTCATGGAGCCCTGGGAGATGCCCGACCCGCTGCTGCCGCTCGCCATCCAGGCGCACAGCAAGGCGGACGAGGACAAGCTCTCGCAGGGTCTGTCCCGCCTTGTCGCCGAGGACCCGACGATGCGGCTCGAACAGAACCAGGACACCCACCAGGTGGTGCTGTGGTGCCTCGGTGAGGCGCACGCGGACGTCGCCCTGGAACGGCTGCGCAGCCGGTACGGCGTCCAGGTCGACGTCGTACCGCACAAGGTGTCCCTCCGGGAGACGTTCGCCGGCAGGTCCGCGGGACGCGGCCGGCACGTCAAACAGTCCGGCGGGCACGGGCAGTTCGCGATCTGCGAGATCGAGGTGGAACCCCTGCCGGGCGGCTCGGGCATCGAGTTCGTCGACAAGGTGGTCGGCGGCGCGGTACCCCGGCAGTTCATCCCGTCGGTCGAGAAGGGCGTCCGGGCCCAGGCCGTCAGGGGGGTCGCCGCCGGCTACCAGCTCGTCGACGTGCGGATCACCCTGCTCGACGGCAAGGCGCACTCGGTGGACTCCTCCGACGCCGCCTTCCAGACGGCGGGCGCGCTGGCGCTGCGGGAGGCCGCGGCCGAGGCGAGGATCCATCTCCTGGAACCGGTGGCCGAGGTGTCCGTGCTGGTCGGCGACGACTACGTGGGCGCGGTGATGAGCGACCTGTCCGGGCGGCGCGGCCGGGTGCTGGGCACCGAGCAGACCAGCGGCGGGCGCACCCTGATCAAGGCCGAGGTGCCCGAGTTCGAGATCGGCCGGTACGCGGTCGACCTGCGCTCCCTCTCGCACGGCACGGCCCGTTTCAGCCGCTCCTACGCGCGGCACGAGCCGATGCCGCCGCAGATCGCCGAGAAGATCCGCGAACAGGCCAAGGAGGCCTCGTAGTTCGTCCGATAGTCGACAGCAAAGGTGTTCGGCGGGCGGCTTCGGCCGTCCGCCGACGGTTGTCGATGGCTGGAGATACTCTGAGTACTTGATCAACAGGTGTGCGGAGTACGGAAGTCGGGAAGGCCGCAGAAGCGGGACGGCGGCAAGTGGGGGCGGGAATGAGCTTCGAGGACTTCTTCGGGCCACAGGTGCCCAGGCCGGGCGGCGAGGCGCAGGCCCCGACCTATGCCCTGGCCTCGGCGGCCTACCGGGACAACCCGATGGAGGACATCAAGAAGGCCGACAACGAGTGGCACCAGTCCACGGTCAACGAGGGCCGCAAGTGGGCGAAGATCTTCCGGCCCAACTTCGGTGAGGCGTACTCCCAGGCGGTCATCGACCGCATGCTGGGCGTCGGCCGCAAGCCGCTGATCCAGTCCTTCGGCAGCGAGCCCCAGGTGGTCGTCGAGCACTGCCTCGCGGCCAACCGCATCCGCAAGGAGCGTGACCAGCGGCTGACCGCCATCATGCTGCTGTGCGGCGTGCTGTTCCTGCCCGGCCTGCTGGTCTGGCTGCTGGTCTTCCAGCTCCGGGCCACCATGCTGAAGAACGGCAACAAGCGGGTCTCCGGGTTCGGCAGCGCCCTGCTGGCCGCCGTCGGGGTCGTCGCGGTGATCTTCCTGATCCGGATGCCGCTCACCGGCTTCTGGGGGTGGTACGCGCGCGGCTGCATCGTGCTCCCCGTGGCCGGCTGGTATCTGGCCAAGCGGCTGTGCGAGACCACCGCGAGGGACCTGCGCGGGGCCTGGGACGGTCTGCTGTCCGGCGGCAGCGTCGGTGCGAAGGTCCCCGAGGCGGTGCCGACCAGCCCCGACCAGGCCGCGGCCGAGCAGCTGCGCCAGTCCCTGGCCCGGCTCAGCGCCGAGCAGCAGTCCAACTCGGTCTTCTACGCCGGCCCCAGGGGGATACTCGGGATGGGCACCCGCTGGGGCTCCTGGCACCTGGCGGAGGAGCTGGTCCCCCTCGACCCGGTCAAGGGCGTCCACGAGTTCCGCGCCTGGACGGTGATCCGGGAGATCGAGAAGGAACTGAGCGTGCTGCACCGGCAGCACCTGAAGACCGGCGGCTTCTCGGAGCCGCAGGTCAAGCACTGGATCGTCACCCATGTCGGTGAGGGCGCCAAGGCGGTGTCCCGGCCCGAGGGCACCGACTACAAGGTGGGGCCCGGCGACGTGGAGAAAATCTGCAACACCAACCACTTCGACAAGGGCGAACGGCACTACCTGGGCGTGCAGTGGCCCAACCTGTGGAACGGCGAACTGATCATCACCATGATGGTCACCGTCAACGTGCTGAAGGAGACCCTGCGCATCGAGGTCACCGGACACGCGCTGGGCCCGGTCAACGGCCTGTTCGGCGGCAAGCCGGAGGCGCCCACCAGGACGGTCGCCAAGACCGTGAAGTTCTGGGAGACCCGGACCATCAAGCTGCCGCTGGTCACCCCGGACGAGGTGGTCCGGCTCGCCGCGCGGGCCACGATCACCTGGTACCCGCCGCTGCTGAAGTGGCTCGGCGGTTCCATAGGCCTGCCCGAGCCGTTCGGCCTGCGGCACGCCTGGGCCGACCAGCCCTGGAACCACCGCTTCATGGCCGACGACGCGCTGCGCGCGGCCACGCCGATACTCCGGGCGGTGCACCGGGCCGCGTTCACCGTGCTCAAGGAGCACGACGTCAACATGGACAAGTTCAACGCGCGGGCGGGAGCGCTCAGCGGGGCGGTCCAGGAGGCGTCACCGAAGAAGGCCGACAAGTACGACGCGTGATCCCCTCCCCCTCCCTCAGGGAGCCCTGTGTGCGGGAGCCCTGTTCGAGGGAGGGGGAACAGTAGAGCCTAGGCCGTCGGCCAGGCCTCGGCCAGCATCTTCCGGGTGTCCGCCAGCAGTTGCGGCAGTACGCGCGTGTGGCCCACCACCGGCATGAAGTTCGTGTCGCCGCCCCAGCGGGGCACGATGTGCTGGTGCAGGTGGGCCGCGATGCCGGCGCCCGCCACCGAGCCCTGGTTCATGCCGATGTTGAAGCCCTGGGCACCGGAGGCCGTGCGCAGCGCGGTCATCGCCTGCTTGGTCAGCTCGGCCAGCTCGGCCGTCTCCGGGCCGGTCAGGTCCGTGTAGTCGGCGACATGGCGGTACGGGACCGTCATCAGGTGGCCGCCGTTGTACGGGTAGAGGTTGAGCACCGCGTAGACGTGCTCGCCGCGCCGGACGATCAGTCCGTCCTCGTCGGACTTGGCCGGGATCGAGCAGAAGGGACAGCCGTCGTCGGCCCCCGGGCCGGTCGGCTTGTTCTCACCCTGGATGTAGGCCATCCGGTGGGGCGTCCACAGGCGCTGGAACGCGTCCTGCGTCCCCACTCCGATCTGCTGCTCCGGCTCACTCGTCATGCTAGGCAGCATATGGCTTCGCCCGTTCGCGGCGTGTCGCCGGGGCAGCAGGAAGCGGCTCGGCGGCGAAGCTGGACGGATGGACGACCGCAGTCGGCTGGACCGCTGGGATCGCAGGACCGACCTCCCGCTCGGCGTCGCGTCACTGGTCTTCCTGGGCTCGTACGCGGTGCACGTGCTGGACCCGGAGCTGCCCTCGGCCGTACACGCCATCCTCCTGTCGCTGACCTACGCGACCTGGGCGATGTTCGCCGTCGACTACGCGGTGCGCTGGCGGCTCAGCCACGAGGGCCCGGGGTTCGTACGACGGCACTGGCTGGACACCGTCGTCCTGCTGCTGCCCCTGCTGCGGCCGGTACGGGTGGTGCGGACCTACGAGGCGATGCTGCGCCGGCACGGTGAGCCCAGGATGGGGCTGCACGCACGCGTGGCGGCCTACTCGGCGCTGTCGATCGCGCTGCTGGGCTTCGCGGGCTCGCTCGCCGTCTACCAGGCCGAGCGCTCCGCTCCGGACGCGACGATCCGGACCTTCGGCGACTCCCTGTGGTGGACCTGCGAGACCCTCACCACCGTCGGCTACGGCGATTTCGTCCCGGTGACCGCCATGGGCCGGATCATCGCCGTGGGGCTGATGGCCTGTGGTCTGGCGCTGCTGGGCACGGTGACGGGGTCGTTCTCGTCGTTCCTGCTGCAGCGGTTCTCGCTGGGCGCGGAAGAGCGGAGGCCCCCGGAGAAGTGATCTCCGAGGGCCCCTTCGCATCCGGGCGGGATCAGACCTGGGTCCGCTCCTCGACCACCTTCACGATCTTGGCGATGGCCTCGTCGAACGGGATGCCGTTCTCCTGCGAGCCGTCGCGGTAGCGGAAGGAGACCGAACCGGCCGCCATGTCCTCGTCGCCCGCGATGACCATGAAGGGCACCTTCTGCTTCTGGGCGTTCCGGATTTTCTTCTGCATCCGGTCCGAGGAGCCGTCCACCTCGACCCGCAGACCCTTCTTCCGGGCCTCGGCCGCGAACTTCTGCAGGTACTCGACGTGCCCGTCCCCGATCGGGATGCCCACCGCCTGCACCGGCGCCAGCCACGCCGGGAAGGCGCCCGCGTAGTGCTCCAGGAGCACCGCGAAGAACCGCTCGATGGAGCCGAACAGGGCGCGGTGGATCATCACCGGGCGCTGCTTGGTGCCGTCGGCGGCGGTGTACTCGAGGTCGAAGCGCTCGGGCAGGTTGAAGTCGAGCTGGACGGTCGACATCTGCCAGGTGCGGCCGATGGCGTCCTTGGCCTGCACGGAGATCTTCGGGCCGTAGAAGGCGGCACCGCCCGGGTCGGGGACCAGCGGGAGGCCCTGCTTCTCGGCGACCGCGCGGAGCGTCTCCGTCGCCTCCTCCCAGACCTCGTCGGAGCCGACGAACTTCTCCGGGTCCTTGGTGGAGAGCTCCAGGTAGAAGTCGGTGAGGCCGTAGTCGCGCAGCAGGTTCAGGACGAAGGTGAGCGTCTTGTCGAGCTCCTCCGCCATCTGCTCCTTGGTGCAGTAGATGTGCGCGTCGTCCTGCGTGAAGCCGCGGGCCCGGGTCAGGCCGTGCACGACGCCCGACTTCTCGTACCGGTACACGGTGCCGAACTCGAAGAGGCGCAACGGCAGTTCACGGTACGACCGGCCGCGCGCGTCGAAGATCAGGTTGTGCATCGGGCAGTTCATGGGCTTGAGGTAGTAGTCCACGCCCTCGTCGAGCTGCATGGGCGGGTACATGCCCTCGGCGTACCAGTCCAGGTGCCCGGACGTCTCGAAGAGCTTCCCCTTCGTGGCGTGCGGGGTGTAGACGAACTCGTAGCCCTCCTCCTCGTGCCGGCGGCGCGAGTAGTCCTCCATCACGCGGCGGACGATGCCGCCCTTGGGGTGGAAGACGGCGAGACCGGAGCCGATCTGCTCCGGGATGGAGAACAGGTCCAGCTCGTTGCCCAGCTTGCGGTGGTCGCGCTTCTCGGCCTCGGCGAGGAAGTCGAGGTACTCCTTCAGCTCGTCCTTGGACGGCCAGGCGGTGCCGTAGATGCGCTGGAGCATGGGGTTCTTCTCGCTGCCGCGCCAGTAGGCGGCCGCGTTGCGCATCAGCTTGAACGCCGGGATCAGCCGGGTGGACGGCAGGTGGGGACCGCGGCAGAGGTCCTTCCAGCACAGCTCGCCGGTCTTGGCGTCCAGGTTGTCGTAGATCGTCAGCTCACCGGCGCCGACCTCGACGTCCGCGCCGTCGTCCGAGGACGCGGAGCCCTTGAGGCCGATCAGTTCGAGCTTGTACGGCTCGTTCGCCAGCTCCTCGCGGGCCGCCTCGTCGGTGACCACACGGCGGGAGAACTTCTGCCCCCGCTTCTGGATCTCCTGCATCTTCTTCTCGACGGCCTTGAGATCCTCGGGCGTGAACGGCTTCGCCACGTCGAAGTCGTAGTAGAAGCCGTCCTTGACCGGCGGGCCGATGCCCAGCTTGGCCTCGGGGAAGATCTCCTGGACGGCCTGCGCCATGACGTGCGCGGTGGAGTGGCGCAGGATGTTGAGACCGTCCTCGGAGGAGATCTCGACACCCTCGACGGTCTCGCCGTCCTTCACCTCGTACGCGAGGTCCTTGAGCTCACCGGCCACCCGGGCGGCGATGACCGCGCGCTCGCCGGCGAAGAGCTCGGCGGCCGTAGTGCCCGTCGTCACCACGCGCTCTTCCCGCTCGGAATCGCGTTGGATGATCACACGGACGTCTGACACCGGTCTCTCCTGACTGAAGGTGGATGCGGCGCCATACCAGGAGCGCGCGCAATACCGGATCGTACCGACCCGGCCCCGCCGACTGCGAAACGGTCGCTCTTTGTGAGGGACCGTCCGCGGTCAGTCGCAGTCGTCCCCGGTGCACGCCTCCTCGAAGAAGTCGAGGTTCTCCTGGAGGGACTTCAGCAGCCGGTCCCGGTCGGCCTCGTCCACCTGCACCGGTACGACCCCGGTGGCGCCGGACAGCCGGCGGAAGCCGCCCCGGCTCTCCAGCCGCCCGTGCACCCGCACCGGGAGCCCCACGAGGTGGGCCTGCCCGGCGATCCGGTAGTCCTCCTCGTCGAGGGTGACCCGGACGTACGGCACCTCGGCGCCGGCGATCACCCGCAGCCGTACCGCGCCCTCGCCGCGCGGATCGGAGCGGCGCATCCGGACCACGGTCCCGGTGACACGGACCGCGACGGAGGGTTCCTCGCGCAGATAGCGGGCGCCGGCCTCGCGCAGCACGGGCAGGTCGCCGGGTGAGAACTCGACGGGCTCGGAGGTGGCCGCGCAGTCGTCGGGGACCCCGGCGCCGGGCGCCCAGTCGACGGAGATGCGCGCGCCCTCGGTCCCGCGCACGAGCATGACGAGGGCGTCGGTCAGCTCACGGCTCACACCCGCCTCGACGGCTCCGTCGAAGGCGTCCATGCCGCCGGTGGCCCGCTGGTAGTCGATGGCCTCGCGGGCGGCGTACAGGGCCTGGTGGAGGCGTACGGCGAGCGGCCTGCCGGTGCCGACCGGCACGAAGGCGGCCAGCCCCCGCCCGCCCTCCGCCGAGCCGACGAGCACGTTCTCCAGCATCGCGGCGGCCGCGCGCTTGTGCCGGGCGCCGTAGTAACCGGCACGCGCGCGTGTGGCGAGCGCGCCGGCGAGCAGGGTCCCCCGGGCCGCGGTGCGCAGCTGCTCCTCGGCGGTCCAGGACGCGGCGTCGGCGGGTCCGCTCGGGACGTCCCGCCACCAGCGGATCTCGTCACTGGGCACGGCGAGCCCCACCAGCACCTCGCGGGCGGCGGGCGTACCGCTGCGCACGAGAGCGGTGAGCGCCTCCCCGAGCAGGTCGTCACTGTCCGGGAAGGCGCGGCTCTCGGGTACCAGCAGGCTGGTGCCGGTGTTGCCCGGCCCGGGTGGGGTCCAGCGGCCGTACCGCCCCGGGGCTCCGCCGCGCCGCTGCCAGCCGTGCCGGCGCAGCAGGGCGCCGAGCACGGCCGGGTCGACCTCGGCGGGCTCGGGGGGATGGTTCCAGTGGGGCCGATGGGAGTCGTCGGGATGCGGCCGGACCTCCCGCAGCTGCTCCTCGTACGGACGGTGCCTCATGGTCTGCCTCCCGTCCCGACCCGCGTCATGATCTCGCAGAGCGCCCGGTCGTCGAAGATGCGCGCGGTCGGAACCCGCACGGTGGTCCGGTGCCGGCCGGTGATCGGGTGCCCTGCCAGGTTGACCCAGTAGCAGCAGTGGCGCAGATCGAGCCGGTCGTGGCTGGCGCGCAGCCAGTCGTCCTGGGAGCGCGGTACCAGCATCACCACCAGGATCTTGTGCACCGACACCGGTGTGCGGGCGAGCTTGCGCAGGTGGTCGTTGTCCAGCGTGAAGGAGAAGAAACGTCCCGGCGGGTTCGGTGCTATCTGGTACGTGCACTTGAGCTGCACCTTTATGGTCACCTCGTCGTCGACGGTGTGTCCGGGCGAGCCATGGCTGACGTGCCAGTCGATGCCGTTGTCCGGGAATGGCTGCGACAGTGAGCAGCCGGCCGCCGCCGCGACGGCGTGCAGATATCCCACCTGCAGTGTCTCCATGCAGGCGGTGGTGGCGAGTGTGCCGCGATGGGGGCCCGTACGTTCGGGCAGCAGCCCGCCCCGTTCGGGCTGCGCTATCGCCATGACCAACAGCCTTCCCAGCCAAAGAGTTTCCCCGTGGCGGGCCGCTGAACTGCAAAGACCCGCACTCCTGTTGTGTCCTTCCGGCGTACGTCGCAAACAGGCCGGGTATCACCAAACGGGCAGAAGACGGAACGTCACCTGCCGTGGGTGAACGAGGAGTTGTATTGGCATGACGTGCTGGTACGAGGGGCCCCTTGCGGCCTTCGACACGGAGACCACGGGCGTGGACGTGGAGACCGACCGCATCGTGTCTGCCGCGGTCGTCGTCCAGGACGCCCCGGGCACCCGGCCCCGGGTGACCCGCTGGCTGGTGAACCCCGGCGTGCCGGTGCCGGAAGCGGCGACGGCGGTGCACGGGCTGACGGACGAACACCTGCAGCGCAACGGCCGTTGGCCGGCGCCCGTGATGTACGAGATAGCCGAGGAACTGGCCGAGCACGCGGCGATGCACCGCCCGCTGGTGGTGATGAACGCGCCGTTCGATCTGACGCTCCTGGACCGCGAGTTGCGGCGGCACCGGGCGTCCCCGCTGGACCACTGGTTCGAGGCGAGCCCCCTGCTCGTCCTCGACCCCCGGGTCCTGGACAAACACCTCGACCGTTACCGCAAGGGCCGCCGCACCCTGACCGACCTGTGCGCGCACTACGAGGTCACCCTGGAGGGCGCGCACGACGCCGGCGCGGACGCGCTCGCGTCCCTGGAGGTCGTACGGTCCCTGGGGCGCCGTTTCGCGGCACGCCTGGAGCGTCTGACCCCCGCGGAGCTGCACACGTTGCAGACGACGTGGCACGCGGCGCAGGCCCGTGGCCTGCAGGCGTGGTTCAACCGCAGCGGCACACCGGAGACGGTGAACCAGGACTGGCCCCTGCGGCCGGAACTGCCGACGGCGGCTTGAGAGACGGGGCGCCGGCACAGGCGCCCCGCCTCTCCGCCCGGTCACGGCGTCCGGTCACGGCACGAGATGCCGGCGCAGCCGCGCGTGCGCGGTCCTCTCGGCGTCGGCGAACCTGGCGCGTCCCGCGTCGGTCAGGGTGACCTCGACCGTCCTGCGGTCTCCGGCGCGGCGCTCGCGTTCGATCAGTCCGGCCGCCTGCAGCCTCTTCAGGAGGGCGGACATCCGGTTCCCCGACTCCCGGAGGAACTCCGTCAGCCGGGCCACGGGCACCGGCCGGCCCCGGGCCTCGGCGAGGGCACCGAGGACGAGGTGGTCGTGGAGCGACAGACCGTGCGGTGTCCGACGGATCGCGGTCGATCATGTCCTTCTCACCCCGGCCCCTCCGGCCGGCCGGCGACGTGACGCAGGGAGTGCCAGGCGACCACCGCCCAGGCGGTGACGAGCAGCGCGTACAGGACGACGGCGCTCCATACGAACAGCTGTGAGCCGGTACGGGCGGCGAGGGCACTCGTGCCGGTGACGGCGGCGCCGAGGGGGAAGATGAAGGACCACCAGGTGGGCGCGAACGGCAGCCCCCGGCGGATCTCCCGCACGGTCAGCGCCGTGGCGAGCACCAGCCACAGCAGGGCGAAGCCCCACAGCCCCAGCCCGCACAGGAGCGCCGCGACCGCACTCCCGCGCGCATACGGGGCGGGCAGCGCGCTCGGCGCCGCCGTGGCCAGCGCGCCCAGCGCCGTCACCGCCTGGTCCAGCGCCCCCACGCCGATCCACACCGTGGGCACCACCGCGCCGCCGGGCACGTCGTGATGCACCAGGCGGCTGTACACGATGGCCAGCACCAGCAGGACCGCGACCAGCCCGAGCCCGAGCATCGCGTAGCAGCCCAGCAGCATGGCCAGGCGCGGCTGCCCGGCCGACGCCCGCGGGACGAGCAGCGCGCCCGTGGCGGCGGAGACCATCGGCGGCACCACCGGCAGCAGCCAGCCGCCGAACGCCGCGTCGGGCGTGTACCGGTGCCTGGTGACCATCAGATACGGAACCGTGCAGGCAGCGGCGAGACCCAGCACCGTACCGACGGACCACAGCGCCCAGTCCGCATCCAGCGCCGCACGCTCCCCGATCAGCCGCCGGCCGAGCAGCAGCGTGCCCGCCCCGACGGTGAGCAGTGCCATCGGCGGTGCCCCGAAGAACTGGGCCGTCACCGGATCGACGGCATGCGCGCGCAGCGTCCGCTGCCCGAGGTAACGGGCGGTCAGCACGATCAGCAGCAGCGCGGCCCCCGCCCAGACCACCGTGGCGGCCGCGTCGAGCCCGGGGAAGCCGCGCGGCAGGGTGGCCGCCGCAGCGGCGACGATCCCCGTGCCCATGACGGCCGCGAACCAGCCGGGGGCGAGCGGCCCCCGCGGCCGGTCACGGGCATGCACGGAACGTCTCGGAGCGGGGCCGGCCTGGGACGGGACCGCCCGGCCGGTACTGGAGTGGGGTGCCACGGCGTGGAGTGCCTTCTCTGTCTCGTGTCGGATGCGTCACCGCCCGGGACCGGCGGCGGTGGTCGGCCGACCGGCCGGTCCGCACCCGGCAGCTCACGGGGCGCAGCCGGGACCGTCGGCCCGTTGCCGCTTCCGAAGCTATGGCGGAGCACGCATCCCGCCACAGAGCAGCTCGCGCCATGACTCCCTCACACCAGGACATCGAGGCGCCGGGCACCGAGTGGGTTCGATAATCAAACTCATAAAGGGTAGGATCGGGCGGGTCCGTCCGGCCAGGAGGCGCACGATGCGGGACACGCAGTCAGGCAGGAAACCGCTGCTGGTGACCGTGCTGGTCTTCCCCGGCGTACGCCTGCTCGACGTCACCGGCCCGATCGAGGTGTTCGCGTCGGCCAACGAATTCGGCGGGTGTTACCGCGTGCGCACGGTCTCCCCGGACGGCGCCGACGTGGTCACCGCGGCCGGCACCGGACTGAGCGTCGGCCTGGCCGCGGCGCAGCTGACGGAGGGCAGCGACGTGGCCGTCATACCCGGCGGACCCGAGTGGCCGTCCCTCGTCAAGGACGACGCCCTGCTGGACGCCGTGAGGACACTCGACGCGCACAGCCGCCGTACCGCGTCCATCTGTACCGGCGCCTTCCTCCTCGCCGCGGCCGGGCTGCTCGACGGACGCAGGGCGACCACGCACTGGCGCTTCGCCGACCAGCTCGCCCTGCGGTATCCGCGGGTGACCGTGGAGGCGGACGCCCTGTTCGTGCGGGACGGCCACATCATGACCTCCGCGGGCGTCAGCTCGGGCATCGATCTGTCGCTGGCCCTGGTCGAGGAGCAGCTCGGCGCCGACGTCGCCCGGGCCGTGGCCAAGGACATGGTCGTGTTCATGCAGCGGCCGGGCGGCCAGTCCCAGTTCAGTGTCCGCACGCACGCCCCGCGCGCGAGACAGGAGATGCTGCGCAGGGTCCTGGACGCGGTCGCCGAAGATCCGTCCGCCCCGCACACTCTCGCGACCATGGCGCGCCGGGCGGGTGTGAGCACCCGTCATATGACGCGCCTGTTCCACGACGAGATGACCACGACCCCGGCCCGCTATGTCGAGCAGGTCCGTATGGAAGCCGCACAGGCGATGCTGGAAGGCGGCGACGACCCCATGGCCACGGTGGCCCGGCGCACCGGCTTCGGCTCACCGGAGTCGCTGCGCCGGGCCTTCACGCGCAACCTCGGCATCACGCCGGGGGCCTATCGGGCGCGCTTCCGCACCACGGACACCGCGGCCGACGTCAGGTTCCCGTGACGGTCCGTCCCGGCATCGGCTCCGCGAGCGCGGCCCGCCACGCCGGTGGGTCGAACGGGCCGGCGAAGTACTGCGTCTCGTGCGCCACGTGCCGGCCGGTGAACTCCATGACGCTCACCGAGTACGACGGCACACCGTCGTAGGTGATGACGCATTCACTCACCCAGACGTTGGCGTGGCCGGTGATCCGCTGGACGGTGAAGTGCCGGTCGGCCGGGTGCCCGCCGCGTTGCGCCGCGATCGCCTCGCGCCCCCGGAAACGCTCGCCCGACTGCGGGTAGTCCAGGATCGCGTCCACGGCGTACACGGCGTGCTCGGCTTCGATGTCCCCGCGTTCCGACGCCCGCCAGTGCTCCTCGATCGCGGCCCTGATCCGGGACTCACTGTCCATGGCACCGCCCTTCCGTGGCGGGGACAGCCTAGGGACCACCGGCCGCCGCCGCCCCGCAGGCAGGCGCGCGCAGGGCGTCGCGTCCACCATTCGGCCGTGCACGCAAAAGGCCGGTCCGCACAGGCGGACCGGCCTTCCCGGTGGTGGGCGATACTGGGTTCGAACCAGTGACCTCTTCGGTGTGAACGAAGCGCTCTCCCACTGAGCTAATCGCCCGGGAACGCAGTGAACAATACAGGGACCGGCGCGTTTCGTTCAAACCGCTTGCAGGTGCCCGAGCAGTCCGCGCCGCCCCGCCCGCATCATCAGCCGGTGGTTGACGCGGAAGAACGGCCGTCCGGGGACGGCCAGTCGCCGCAGCAGCGGCTTGTTGACGTCCACGACCTGCTCGTAGCGGGCGAGTGTGCCGGTGCCGTCGGCGGTGACCGTCCAGCGGGCCCAGCCCTCGATGTCGCCGGTCATCGCGACCTCCAGCACGCCGGCCGCCGGATCGCTCCGGGTCTCGCGCGCGGTGAAGGTCATGTCGTACGGCAGGACCGAGCGGATGGTGATGACGCCGGTGGTGTCGTTCAGGCGGCTCACCGAACGCACCTGGGGCCACCAGTCCGGGTACTCCTCGACCCGTTCGAGGGCCCGGTAGACGGCCGTGGTTCCGTGGGGCAGCGGCCACAGGCTGAGGAAGCGGTAGTGGGTCCAGTCCATGGGCGGAGTCTGCCCGTGCGCCGCATCTGAGTACGCGTACTCATGCCGTACGAAGTGACCTGAACCACACTCGGGGATGCGAGCGCCGCCGCCCGTGCGACGGCGCTCCCCCGCCCACCTGCTAGGAGGGCATCTTGTCGCCCAGCAGGGCGAGGTTCTCGATGGCGGCGAGCCCGTACAGCGCGGTGTCGTTGGAGGACACCCAGCTCGCCTCGCTGCCCGCGACGAGGGTGACCGGGCCGGACAGCGGCTCGGTCTTCCAGGGCGAGGACTCCATATAGCCGTCGGAGCTGTAGAACTTCGTCCACGCGCGCGTGGCGAGCGTGGCGTCGCCGGTCTGTACGGCGGCGTACGCGTCGAGGCGCGAGTGGCCCTGGAAGAGCAGCAGGGTGCCGAAGTTGGTGCCGTAGCGTGCCGCCTGTTCGGCCTTGGTGGCGTTGAAGTAGCGGCAGTAGTCGAAGTAGACCTCGTTGAACTTCGGCATGTCGACCAGGTAGATGAGTTCGGCGCAGAGTTCGTTGAGGCCGAAGACCGCGGAGAGGTGGGAGACCGAGACGACCGGGGTGGCCGCGGTGGCGAACTTGCCGGTGTCGAGGTCGTACAGGCCGCTGCCCTGGACGAACCCGTTGGGCTGGGCGGCGATGCCCTCCATCGTCGACAGGACGCGGGCCTTGGCCTTCTCCCACTTGGGGCCCTTGCGTTCCCTCTCGGTGAGCCAGGCCGAGACCAGGCCGCTCCAGTCGGTGCCGAAGCCGATGGAGAGGGCGTGCCGGTCGGGGGTGTAGGGGTCGGTGCGGACCTTGCGCAGCGGGTCGAGGACGAGGAAGGTCTCGTCGGAGTCGACGTTGGCGGCCATGAGGTCGCCGACGCGTTCGTCGGCGGTGAGGAAGTAGTAGAAGCGCCGGTAGGTGGTGTTGGAGATGCGCTGCTGCTTGGCGCTGTCCGCGAAGTGCTGCACGCCGTGCCGGGTGCCGAGGCCCGCCCACTGGCCGATGTGGTAGACGTCGACCTCGCCGGTGTGCCGGGTCAGCGCCTCGGCGAACCGGAAGATGTCGGAGCGCCCGCTTCTCAGGTACGCGTACCAGAGCCAGAGGTCCGGCGAGAGCTCGGAGTTGTCCCAGGCGTAGCCGCCGACGTCGTACCGCCACTGGTGGCGCACGGTGTCGTAGGTGTGCATGAAGTCGCCGTAGTCCCAGAAGCCGTACCAACGGCGTTGCTCCACCTGGTCCTTGTAGTAGGTGAAGAGGAAGTCGAGGTGGTCCTCGATCTTCGCCTTGGCGGCGGTGGAGCGGTCGGGCTCGGAGAACAGGCCCGGGCCGAAGACCTTGGCCTTGATCAACTGCTGGGGCGGGGCGGTGAGTTGCGGGAGCACCCGGACCGCGTCGACCTGGTCGGCGAGCACCTCCGGGGTCGGTGTCGTCTCGTTGGCCCAGAACAACAGCTCCGAGGTGCGGGCGATGCCGTAGGGGGTGCCGAACTCGGGCTCGTAGTCCTCGTAGGTGATGTTGAGGCCTTCGAGCTGTTCGGCGTAGGTGTCCTGGCCCATGCCGTCGTGGTAGAAGCGCAGGTCCATCGGCTGGGCCTCGGGCGACCAGAGCCAGAGGGTGACCTCGGCCGCGTCGGTGTGCGCGTCGCGGATGTCGAGCTGGGCCGGGAACTTCTCCCAGAAGTCCCGCAGCCCGAAGGAGAGTCCGCCGCTCGCCCCGCCGACGTAACCGAACCCGGAGGCCCGCTTCCCGCCGCCGGCCGCGATCCAGCCGTACCCCTTCTTCGTGCGCTTGCGCAGGGTGAAGCCGTCGGCGGAGAGCTGGGCGAGGGTGTAGTCGCCCCAGTGCGGGATGTACTGGAGGCGGGTGGTGACCCGCTGGTCCCAGGTGGCCGGGTCGGGCAGCTTCTGGCCGGCGTACTGGGCCGCCTGGACGGCCGCGCCCGGGTCGCGGCGCAGGCCGGTGATGCCCTGAACGGCCTCCCGCAGCAGGCCTGTTCCCTCGCCGCCGATGCGGATGTGCCGGTCGTACGCCTCGTCGCGCATCGGCACGGTGAAGCGGACGCCGAGCCCGCGGATGAAGTCGCCGCTCGCCTTGCCCGGCTCCTGCGTACCGTCGTACGTGATCGTGTGGACCATGCGGAAGGAGTCGGCGCCCGCGTAGAAGTAGAGGCGGATCGAGAACGGCAGCCAACTGCGGCTTCCCTTGCGGTGCTTGCCGTCGATACGGACGACCGCGCGGACCGGGCCGTCCTGTTCGACGGTGACGGAGTCGATGGCGCCGTCGAATCGCTCGGTCTTGACCGTGCCCTGGTCCTCGTCCTCGACCTCGGGCTGGCGGATGAGGACCAGCCGGCCGTTCCTGGCGATCTCGGTGGAGCCCCGGGTGACGGACTTGATCAGCGTCGAGCCGTTCTTGCCGATCTTCGCGGCGATCACTCCGGTGGAGACGTCGATGGTCCCGCCGCCCGTGGAGACGGTGACCTTCTTGCCGGGCGCGGCCGCGTCGCCCGCCGCGAGCGTGAGCTTGCCGCTGCCCGAACTCACCGCGTGGGCGGTCCACTTGAGGGAGCCGTCCGGCCAGTAGGCGATCGGCCAGGACTGGACGGGCACGTCCTTGCCGTCGGCGTCCGTCAGCGCGAAGGTCTGGTCCTCCTGGAACGTGCCCATCGGCCAGGGCACACCGGCGGTCGAGCCGGGCGCGGCACCGAGGCCGCCGTCCTCCAGCCAGTCCAGGGTCACCGGGTCCGCGTCGGCGGCCCCGGCTCTGGGCGCGGCCTGGGCGTCCTTCGTCCCCAGCGCCCAGCTGAACTGGGCGGCGGCGCCGGCGACGGCGGCCGCCTTGAGAAGGGACCTACGGGGGATGGGAGACATGTTTCCGCCTTTCCTTTCCGTGCGGGTGCAGGGTGGTCAGGGGCATGACAGAGAGAGGTACGGCGCCGGTGGCACCGCCCCTGATGGAAGGCTGGTCAGCGGCGGCGCCGGCGCTCCTCCACGGCGACGGCCGCCGCCGCGACGGCGCCCAGCACGGGCACCGCCAGCGGCGCGATGAGCAGGGCGGAGCAGACCACGAGGACCGCTCCCCCGACGAGCAGGAAGGACCCGCCGGGGTCGAGGACGGTACGGCGGCCCGCCGCCGCGAGCAGGGTGCGCCAGCGGTCGCCGGGCGCCCAGACGGCCGCCGCGCGGAGACCCGCGACCGCGAGACCGATCACCGCGAACAATCCGACGGCCCCGACGAGCGGCCCGCCCGGCAGCCCGGCGCGCACGGCCCGGACGTCCACCCAGGCGACCGCGACCGCGCCCCAGCCGGCGAGCCCGACGGCCCAGCCGCCGCGCACCGCGACCCGGAAGTCCGCGACGAACTCCCGCCAGCCGCCGGCCACATGGCCGGTACGGCGGCGCAGATGCCGGGCACCGGCGGCGAAGGCGGCCGGGTAGGTCACCACGCCCAGCGAGGCGACGGCGATCCACACCCCGGTGAGCAGACACTCGGCGAAGACGCCGAACTTCTCCGTGAAGACGGACGGCTTGGTGCGCACGTCGGCCACGACGTCATCAGCCCTTCAGTCCGGAGGTCGCCATTCCGTCGATCAGATAGCGCTGGAAGGCGAGGAAGAACAGCAGCACGGGCAGCAGCGCGACCAGGGACATGGCGATCATCCCGCCGTAGTTGGCGGCCACGCCGTCGGAGTCGCGGAACATCATCAGCCCTAGGGAGACGGTGTACTTGCCGGGCTCGTTGAGGTAGATCAGCGGGCCCATGAAGTCGTTCCAGGCGTTGATGAAGGTGAAGATCGCGCTGGTGATGAGGGCGGGCCGGCACAGCGGCAGCACGATCGACCAGTAGATGCGGAAGTGCCCGCAGCCGTCGAGCCGGGCCGCCTCGTCCAGTTCCCGGGGCAGGTTGCGCATGAACTGCACCATCAGGAAGACGAAGAAGGCCTCGGTGGCGAGGTACTTGCCGATCAGCAGCGGGGCGTAGGTGTTGATCCAGCCCAGTTTCTGGAACATCACGTACTGCGGGATCAGCAGCACGTGGTACGGCAGCAGGAGCGTGCCGATCATCAGGGAGAAGAGCAGGTTGCGGCCCGCAAACCGGATACGGGCGAAGGCGTAGGCGGTGAGCGAGCAGGAGATCAGCACCCCGACGACGGCTCCGCCGGCGTAGAAGAGGGAGTTCTGGAAGAAGGTCCAGATGCTGATGTCCGCTATGCCGTCGGCGAGGCCCTTGAAGTTGGACACGATCGGGTGGGACGGGAACAGCTGGAGGCTGTTGATGATGTCCTTGCTCGGCTTGAACGAGGCGCCGATCACCCAGACGACCGGGTAGAGGATGACGGCCAGGATCAGCAGGGCGCCGAGGTGCCAGGCGAGGGACCCGGCCCGCCTGCGGCCCACCGTCTCCGTGACCTTGGTGGTGATCGCGCTCATCGGGCGCCCTCCTCGTAGTACACCCACTTCTTCTGGGACCAGAAGAGAACGGCCGTCACCAGGGCCACCGCCAGCAGCAGCATCCAGGCCATGGCGGAGGCGAAGCCCATCTGCGCGTTCTGGAAGCCTCGCTGGTAGAGGTAGCAGGTGTAGACGAGCGTGGCGTCGGCCGGGCCGCAGTAGGTGTTGGAGACGACGTACGCCGAGGCGAAGATCTGGAAGGAGTGGATGGTCTCCAGGAGCACGTTGAAGAACAGCACCGGGGAAATCATCGGCAGGGTGATGTTCCAGAACTTCCGGAAGGGTCCCGCGCCGTCCATCTCGGCGGCCTCGTACAGCTCCTTCGGTACCTGCTTCAGGCCCGCCAGGAAGATGACCATGGGCGCGCCGAACTGCCACACCGTCAGCGCGACCAGGCTGTACAGCACCCAGTCGGCGTTGCCGACCCAGCCGCCGACGTGCCAGCCGAAGAAGGACTGGGTACGGTCCACGATCGCGCCGTCGGAGAACAGGGACCGCCAGACGAAACCGACCGAGACGCTCGCGCCGATCAGCGAGGGGGCGTAGAAGGCGGCCCGGTAGAAGGCCTGGCCGCGACGGCTCTGGGCGAGGAGCATCGCCACCCCGAGGGCGAGCAGCAGCTTCAGCGGGGTGCCGATGACCACGTACTTCGCGGTCACCTCCACCGACTTCTGCCAGCGGGGGTCGTCGAACATCTTGGTGAAGTTGTCGAACCCGACCCACTTCGGGGTGTTGAAGAGGTTGTAGTCGGTGAACGCGAAGTACAGCGAGGCGACCATCGGGCCCGCGGTCAGCAGCAGGAAGCCCGCGATCCAGGGGGACATGAACAGGTAGCCGGCGAGGTTCTCACGCCGGCGGCCCGGCCGCCCCGCGGTGGCGGAGGCGGCCGAGCGCGTCTTTCGGGCGGTGGGCAGCGAGTCCTTGACGAGCGTCACGGCATGTCCCATCAGGCCTGGAAGGCGGCCTCGGACTCGGTGAAGAACTGCTTCACCGCGTCCGCGACCTTCGTCTTGCCCTGTCCGAGGTCACCACCGATGCGCAGGAAGGCGGCCTCGATGGTGTCGGCCCCGGAGGGGTGCGGGGTGATCGTGCCGAGGACACCGGCCTTGGCGGTGTCGTTTTCGTACTGCGCGATCTCCTTGTTCACCGGGTCGGTCGGCTTGAACGCCGCGTACTGCTCGGTGCTCGCCAGGATGCCCCGGTCGTAGCCCATGATCTTGCCGACCTCAGGGTCGTGGACCATGAAGTCGATGAACTGCGCGACCTCCTTGGGGTGGGCCGTGCGGGCGGAGGCGCTGAGCATCAGCGAGGCGAGGTACTGGCCGGTGTGCTTGCCGTCCATGGTCGGGATCGGGGCGAGGCCGTAGGTGCTGCTGCCCTCGGAGGAGTAGCGGACCGTGAAGTTGTCCCAGGTGAACTCCGAGGCGCCGTGTCCGGCGGAGAGGGAGGACTTGGGCTGATCCTGCGCCACGACCTTCGGGTCGGTGACGATGCCGGCCTTGACGCGGTTGTAGCCGTCGGTCCACCACTCCGTCAGGTCGGCCTTGTCGAAGCCGAGCCCGTCCGACGTGTAGAACGCCTTGCCGTTCTGGCGGAGGTAGAGGTCGTAGAGGTACATGATCGCGAAGTAGCCGGTGTCCCCCGGCACCTTCGTCTTGTCATGGATGGTCTTCAGGGCCTTGAAGTAGTCGTCCCAGGTCCAGCCCGTGTGCGGCTCGACGCCGGCCTTCTCGAAGACCTTCTTGTCGATGACCAGCGCCATGGTGTTGGAACCGACGGGAATTCCCAGCTGCTTGCCGTCGACCTCGCCGACCTTCGTCACTCCGGCCCGGAAGTGATCCAGGCTCAGATTGCCCGCCTGAACCTGCGACTTGAGGTCGAGAAGAATTCCTCGCTTGTCGTACTTCCGAAGAAAGGTGACGGCATTTTGGAAAACGTCCGGCGGATTTCCACCGGCGGCCTGGGTCTGGAACTTCTCCCAGAACGATTGATACGTCTGGAAGTCGGTCTTGACCTTGATCTTCGGGTACTTCTTCTCGAAGAGGGAGATGGTCTGGTTGATCTTCTGCGCACGCTCCTCGGCACCCCACCACGAGTAACGGATCGTCACCGTTCCGTTCCCGGAGCCGCTGTCACCGCCGCACGCCGTCGTCGCCCCCAGCCCGAGCACGGCCGCCGAGGCACCGGCCGCCTTCAGGATGGTCCGCCTCTCCACATTCCTGCTGGTTCCCACAGTCGGGCCCCTCCCCGCCGCGTCGCCGCTGGCTGCATGAATCGTTTCAAGTAAGCGCTTGCTGGCACAAGTTACGGAGGGCCCGGTGAGGCGTCAATGATTCGGACAGGAATTTCTTGTGAGCGGGGCCGCGGAGCGGAGCGGAGCAACGAGAGCGTGGCGGCCTCGGGGTGGGTGACGCCGCAGGTGAGGGGCGCACGGTCGGGTGGCCGAACGTGAAGTGGCTTGCCGGGGAGCGCGAATTGGCGGCCGCTCACCGGAAGACACGCAACGCGGGCGGCTCAACTCGATCGCCGGACAGGCGGCTTGCCCGCTTGCGGCGTCCCGGGCCGTTCGGGCCGCCGCGATCACGCGCCCCGGGATCACCCCGGTGGAGCAGGGCCCACCCATACGGCCGGGCCGCCGGAGACCGGCCTGTCGGGATCGGACCACGCACAGGACGCGTGTCGCGGCCCCGGCGGACCGGTCACGGGTCGGTCGGCTTCGGCGAGTGATCCGAGGTCGGCCGGGCTGTCCGGAATGCGCGTCGGGGGGCGAGGTGGGCTCACGCGGAGCCGCCGACCCTCAGTGTGCAGGGCGTACTCCGGGGCAGGCAGCGACGGGCCAGGTACCGAGCGTGTTCGCCCCCGCCTCGACGGACGAGCCCGCAGAACCGACCCGGCCGCCCAGACTCCGGCACACTGCCGACGAGCCGTACCGCACCCCTCAGGCCGCCCCACGCCCTCCGCCGCATCTACGGCGGCCGTCGGCCCGAAACAGCCTTCGCCGGGCCCGACGCGCGCACCGCACGAGGCAGCCGGCGCATTGCCCTCGCCGACCGTCCGCCCGGGCCCCTCAACGACTGCGGCCCACCTGCCTTCTCGCAGGTGGGCCGCAGTTCCGGGTGGGCGATACTGGGTTCGAACCAGTGACCTCTTCGGTGTGAACGAAGCGCTCTCCCACTGAGCTAATCGCCCGGACGCAGGAAGAACATTACCCCATGTCAGGGGGTGCCCCCGACCAGTCGCCGGGGGCCCATGGCACGCGCCCGGGTCACTCCTCGATCTTCCAGGGCATCACTATGCCGAACTTGGAGAGGTAGACCCCGACCAGACCGGCCACGACCACCAGGCCGATCGTCGTCAGCGTGATGTTGCGGCGGCGCACCTTCGGGTCGAGTGCCTTCTGTGCCGCCTCCGTGACCTTGCGTTTCGTCCAGCGGAGCACCAGCTGGGCCCAGACGAACTCGGTCGCCCAGATCGCCATGCCGCCGAAGATGACCACCCAGCCCGGCCCGGGCAACGGCAGCAGGACGATGCCCACGACCACCACCGCCAGGCCGACCACGAAAACCCCGACCTGCCAGCTCAGGTGCAGTGCCCGGCGCGCCTTGATGAACCCGGGCGCCCGCGATCCGAGCCCCCGCTCGTCGCGTGCCCCGTCCGTCGTCGTCCCGTCCACCTCGCTCCCGTCCGAGGCCACGGCAACCTCGCCCGGTTCGTTACTCCCCGTATTCATACGACCAAACCCTACCCGAGCGATTCCGGTCACCGGAATGGACGTAGCTCTCGTAGTGGTTCTCGGCCGGAAGAGTTACGTAAAGACACGCAAAACACGCAGAGGGGTTTACAACGGCACCGTAGGTGGCATGTCGATTTCGCCGACGTGCGAATCCCCGAGCGCACACTGAGCGAAAGGCCCTGGCGCTTATGAACACCACGGTCAGCTGCGAGCTGCACCTGCGCCTCGTTGTGTCGAGCGAGTCCTCCCTGCCTGTCCCCGCAGGCCTGCGGTACGACACGGCCGACCCCTACGCCGTGCACGCCACCTTCCACACCGGAGCCGAGGAAACCGTCGAGTGGGTGTTCGCCCGCGACCTCCTCGCCGAGGGACTGCACCGCCCCACCGGCACCGGAGACGTCCGCGTCTGGCCGTCCCGCAGTCACGGACAGGGCGTCGTGTGCATCGCCCTGAGCTCCCCGGAAGGGGAAGCGCTGCTAGAAGCCCCCGCGCGGGCCCTGGAGTCCTTCCTGAAGCGAACTGACGCCGCCGTGCCGCCCGGCACGGAACACCGGCACTTCGATCTCGACCAGGAGCTCTCGCACATTCTGGCGGAGAGCTAGGGCGCGGCCCCTGCAAGCCGCCCGGCGCCGTCCACTCGGGGAGACGGCTCGGGCCTAGACAACCGCATACGGCAGCATCGGCGCCGCCACCGTGATCGGTCACGGGGCGGCGTCGGCGTGCCCTGCGCCGGCGGGAACCTTCGCCGGGCGGTGATCGTTCTACAGGACAGCCACGAGTGGGGCGGGGCACGGTACGGCGCGCCCGGATGTCGCTACCATCGGCCACCATCGGCGGGCGCCCGCCCGACCCCCAGGCCAGGGAGCGAAACGTGCTGATCACCCACGACACCCGGCGTTCCCTCGACATCGTGGTGGATCTGGTGAACACCGCGCCGGAGGACGACACAGCGCTGGACGGACTGTCCGATGTCGCGGCCCTCCAGAATTTCGTACGAACGCACGACATCAGCGATGTGGGCGTGCTGTCGGAGTTCGATCTGTCGGCGGTGCGCAAGATCCGCGGACGGTTCTCGGGAGTCTTCGCCAGCCCGGACGCCCGGGCCGCCGCGGGGATGATCAACGAACTGGTCGCGGCCGCGGGCACCACCCCCCGGCTCACCGACCACGACGGCTACGACTGGCATGTGCACTACTTCGCGCCCGGCGCCTCGGTGGCCGACCACCTCGCCGCCGACGGCGGGATGGCGCTCGCGTTCTTCGTCGTCGCCGGGGAGCAGGAGCGGCTGCGGCGTTGTGAGGCCCCGGACTGCCGACGCGCCTTCGTCGACCTCTCGCGCAACCGCTCGCGCCGCTACTGCGACAGCCGGACCTGCGGAAACCGTCTGCATGTCGCCGCGTACCGGGCACGCCGCAAGGAGGCCGCGGGCTGACCCCCGGGCCGATGCCCGAGAGGCGGGAGCCCCGCGCACGGGAACCCGCGGGGGAACGCGGAAGACGGGTCGATGCCGACGCCCCTCCCGGCGGGTGGCGCCGGGACGGGCGGGTACGGCTCATAGCCACAGCAGGTCGTGCAGCGCAGCCATGAGGAGCAGACACCCGATCACCGCTAGGAAGATCATCAGCGGTGGCTGGGAAAGGGCGAAGAGGCACCCGCGGGGCTCGTCCTTCGACGGCGCGGCCTCGCTCTGTTTCGTGTCCAGCATCTCGCGGCGATGATGACCCAGCGAGCACCCTCTGCGCGATCAACACACCCGGAATGGGCGGGAGTTCGCCGAATTCCGTGATGTCCGGTTCGCTTCCGGTCACCCCCTGAACGCTTCCGTGCGCGCCGCGGACGCACTGTGTCGTTTCAATGCTTCATGTGACTGTCATATGCATGTGCCCGTGACCGGGCTGACCAGTGCCGGGCCGGGTGCGGCGGGAACGCCGTCCCCCGTGCCGCTCCCGCGCCGTGCCGACCGCCGCGGAGTGTCATATTCCGTGCTTCTTGAGGATGGCCTCGATATCGCTGAAGTCGTCGCCCGAGCCGGTGCTCCGGGGCGCCGCCGCGGGGCGGGTCGCCGGGCGGGTGGCGGGGCCCAGCGACGGTGCCGAGGCGGTCGGGGCGACCGCGTCGTTGCGCGCACTGCGGGCGGCCGCCTTGCGCTCGGCACGGGTGCCGCCGCGCCGGCGCTCCACGGCTCGGGTGGTGGCGAACAGCGCCCAGGCCGCGCCGAGCACGCCGAAGCCCGCCCAGGCGGTGGGGCTGAACGCGGTGTCGGCGAGCCAGCCCACCACTCCCGTCATGACCAGGCCGACGGGCACGAGTGAGTAGGCGGCGATCCGGGCCGCTGCCAGATAGCGCTTGCGGTAAGCGGTGACCACGGCGATGCCCAGGCCGGCCGCGGACACGGCGGAGCAGACTGTCTCGGCGATCATCCGGTCCTCCTGGCGGGCGCGGTCGGGCGGGCGGGGCGACAGGCGCGCATGCGCTGCGCCCCTTCCATCGTGCACCGCCAGGCCCGCACGATCCATGCCTCAGCCCGACAATCAGGGGCATCTCGGGGTCCTCTCCGGGTCGTCTCCACCCCAGGGACGAGCGACGCAGCCACCCGGCCACCGGTCACCGCCCGCCGTCCCGATTGGGTCGACGGAGCCCGGCCTGGAAGACTGGCCGCCATGAACGACTCCCCCGCGCGCGCCGACGCCCCGGTCCTCGACGTCTGGTGCGAACTCCAGTGCCCCGACTGCCGCAGCGCCCTGGACGACCTCCGTGCCCTGCGCGCCCGGTACGGCGACCGGCTGGAGCTGCGGCTGCGGCACTTCCCGCTGGAGAAGCACAAGCACGCCTTCGCCGCCGCGCAGGCCGCCGAGGAGGCGCTGGAGCAGGGGAAGGGCTGGGAGTACGTGGAGGCGGTGCTCGGCCGGGTCGAGGAACTGGACCGCGCGGGCGAGCCCTTCCTGGTCGAGGTGGCCCGTGAACTGGGCCTGGACGCCGAGGAGTTCGACACCGCGCTGGTCGACGGCCGGCACATCCTGATCGTCGACGCCGACCAGGCCGAGGGCAAGGCCATCGGCGTGACCGGCACCCCGACCTATGTCATCGGCGGCGAGCGCCTCGACGGCGGCAAGAGCCAGGAGGGGCTGCGCGAGCGTGTGGCGGAGATCGCGGACCGGCTGCTGGCCGAGCAGGGCTGACCGGACCTCAGATCAGATCCTTGTACAGGGTGGACGTCACGGTGGCGTAGCCGAGCGATGCGTAGAGCCGCTCGGCCGGGGTGTTGCCGGCGAAGACGTTGAGGCCGAGGACGTGTCCGCCGACGGCGATCACCTGGTTCTCCGCCAGCAGCATGAGCGTGCGGCCGTGCCCGTGCCCGCGGTGGGCGGCGTCGGTCTCGACGTCGTACACCCAGGCCTGGTCCTCCCGGAAGGCCACCCACAGGGTGCCGACACGTGTGCCTTCGTGTTCGAGGACGCTGAACCGCATGCCCTCCGTGGCGAGTCCCCGCGGCAGCAGCTTCTCGTGGCCGATCCTGGAGTTCTCGTACGCCTCGGCCTCGGGCACGCCCAGGCCGATCCACCCGCGCGCGTAGTGATCGGTCTCGTACGCGAGCCACGCCTCGTACTCGGCCTCGGTCATGCCACGGCCCCGGCTGCCCGCCGGCAGGCCGGGCGGGGTGTCGCCGAGCCGCTTCGACATGCCCCGGTTGCGCAGGACGTAGCCGAGTGCCTCGGCGAGACGGAGCGCCGGCTCCGCGGCGGCGGGCACGTACACCTCGATCTGCCGGCAGCCCCAGCCGCGCGCCACCTCCTCCGCGGCGAGCGCGGCCACCGTGCCCCGGCCCCGGCGGCGGTCCGGCTCCTCGACGCGCAGATCGTTGATGCGGGCCACCCGGGCGCCGAGACTCGGCGAGGTGCCGAGGTGGAGGGTGCCGACGGGTCTGCTGTTCACGCACACCTGGAAGCGGCGGGACAGCGCCCCGTCCGCACCTCGCTGGAGCGGCTCGGTGGGCCGCAGGGTCGTGGTCATCAGAGGAGTTCTACCCGGGGAGAGGCCGCACAGCAGCCCAATTTCCCCGCGCCCCCTACGGGTCCAGGTCCTCGCCCGACCGCTCGTCGAAGATCCGCATCGCCTTGGCCGTCACCGGGCCCGGGGCGCCGGGGAGTTCACGGTCGTCGACCCGGTGCACGGCCTGGACGTCGCGCAGGGTGGAGGTGAGGAAGACCTCGTCGGCCCGCTCCAGGACATCTAGGGGCAGGTCGGTCTCCTTGGCGCCGGTCCACTCGACGGTCAGGGCGCGGGTGATGCCGGCCAGGCAGCCGGAGGCGACCGGCGGGGTGTGGATCTCGCCGTCGAGGACGACGAAGACATTGGACCCGGTGCCCTCGCAGAGCTGCCCGACGGTGTTGGCGAACAGGGCCTCGGAGGCGCCGTGTTCGCGGGCCCGGGCCAGGGCGACGACGTTCTCGGCGTACGACGTCGTCTTCAGGCCGGTGACAGCGCCCCGCTCGTTGCGGGTCCAGGGGACCGTGATCACGGCGGTGGAGTCGGCACGGCGGCTGGTCTCGCCGAGGGCGACGACCAGGGTGGGGCCGTGTTCGCCGCGGTCGGAGCCGAGGGGGCCGTGGCCGCCGGTGTAGGTGATGCGCAGCCGGCCCAGCGGCATCGGGTTGGCCGCGAGGACCGCCTCGCAGGCCCGGCGCACCTCGTCGTGGTCGGGGTCGGGCAGGCCGAGGCCCCGCGCCGAGCGGGTCAGCCGGTCGAGATGCCGGGTGAGCGCGAAGGGCCTGCCGTCGGCCGCCTTCACCGTCTCGAAGATGCCGTCCCCCACGGTCAGCCCGTGGTCGAAGACGGAGACGCGCGCGGACTCGGCGTCCTGCAGCCCGCCGTCCAGCCAGATCCTCACCTGAGACCCCCTTCGTTCACGTCGTACGTGCCCGACGCTACCGCGAGCAGCCGGGCCGCCTTCAGCTCGGTCTCCCGCCATTCACCCTCCGGGTCGGAACCCCAGGTGATCCCGGCCCCGGTCCCGAACCGCAGGACGCCCGCGTCCCGGTCGATCCAGAAGGTACGGATCCCGACCGCCAGCTCGCCGACACCCCGGTCCGCGTCGACCCAGCCGACGCCGCCGCAGTACGGACCGCGCGGCGCGCTTTCCAGGGCCTCGATGATCCGCAGCGCGCTGGACTTCGGCGCGCCGGTGACCGAGCCGGGCGGGAAGGCGGCGGCGAGCAGCTCGGGCCAGCCGGCGTCCGCGCGGAGCTCACCGCGGACCGTGGAGACCAGGTGGACGAGCCCCGGGTGCTTCTCCACGGCGCACAGGTCGGGGACGGTCACCGTGCCGGTGGCGCAGACGCGCCCGATGTCGTTGCGGACCAGGTCCACGATCATCACGTTCTCGGCGTAGTCCTTCTCCAGGAGGTCCGCCTCGGTGCGGCCGGTGCCCTTGATGGGACCGCTCTCGACGGTCCGTCCCGTCCGGCGCAGGAACAGCTCGGGCGAGGCGGTGGCTATCTCCACGCCGTGCCCGGGCAGGCGAATCGTTCCGGCATACGGCGCCGGGTTGCCTCGGGCCAGTAGCGCGGTCAGGGCGTCCACGTCGGCGTCCGGGGCGACCGGCGCGGACAGCACACGGCAGAGGTTGGCCTGGTACACCTCGCCGGCCGCGATGTACGTGCGGATCCGCTCCACGCCCGCCGTGTACGCGGCGCGGTCGAGGGACGACGTCCAGTCACCGGCGGCCGGGCCGTGCCACTCCCCCGGCACCGGCGCGGGCACCGGCTCCTCCCGTACGTCGCCGAAGCGGGCGCAGGTCAGCCGCCCCTCGAAGTCCGCGCAGACGGCCCAGAAACCGGTGGAGTCGAGAGCCGCGGGATCGCTGGTGACATCCAGGAGACCGGTGGCGACACGGCCGCCGAAGCGGGCGAGAGGAGGGAGACGGAGCACGTCGTCGAGTCTATGGCGGGTGTCCTGGGGATGACCCGGGCATGTCGCCGAGGGGGCCCTGACCACGTCGTCCGCCGGGTCAGGCGCAGCACGCTGCGCAAACGCGTTTTTGTGCTGGCCGGGGAATCCGCTAGAGTTCAACACGTCGCCGGGACGCGAGAGCGGACCGAAACGACAAGCGGACGTAGCTCAGTTGGTAGAGCGCAACCTTGCCAAGGTTGAGGTCGCGAGTTCGAGCCTCGTCGTCCGCTCGCAGGAACAGGGGTCTTCCCGATCCCCTACACTCCTGGTGGAGTGGCCGAGAGGCGAGGCAACGGCCTGCAAAGCCGTCTACACGGGTTCAAATCCCGTCTCCACCTCCAAGGACGATTAGCTCAGCGGGAGAGCGCTTCCCTGACACGGAAGAGGTCACTGGTTCAATCCCAGTATCGTCCACTGGATCTTGGCCGGAAGGCCCCGGATCTGCCCCGCGCGATTAGCTCAGCGGGAGAGCGCTTCCCTGACACGGAAGAGGTCACTGGTTCAATCCCAGTATCGCGCACGCATTGCCCGTGATCTTCGGATCGCGGTCCCGAGGACGATTAGCTCAGCGGGAGAGCGCTTCCCTGACACGGAAGAGGTCACTGGTTCAATCCCAGTATCGTCCACACGCTGAAGAAGCCCCGGCCGTCTCGAACGGCCGGGGCTTCTTCGTGCGCCGCTCAGCTGGAGAAGAGCATGTGGGCCCAGCCCTTGTTGTGGTGACCGCCGTGGTGGCCGTGCCCGCCGTGGTGACCGCCGTGGTGCGGGGCACCCCAGGCCGGCGCGGGCGGGGCCGGGTACGCCTGCGGGGCCGGCGGGACGGGCTTCGCCCACTGGGCCTCCATCTGGGTCAGCGCCTCCAGCTCGCCGTAGTCGAGGAAGATGCCCCGGCAGCCGCTGCACTGCTCGATCTGGACGCCACTGCGGTTGTAGGTGTGCATCGGCGCATGGCACTTCGGACAATGCATGGTCGGCTCAACTCCTCGCCGGTCGATACTGCTTCGCGTTTCCCCAGGACAGACTCCGTCCGACCCCGGTCGGTTGCACCCTACTTCGGGAACGCGCGCCCCAACCGGGCGTGAGCCGAGGTCCTTCGAGAGCGCTACAGGATCATTCCGGGGCCATCCGGGCACAAGTGTCGATCAGGGACTGCTCGACCTCGTCCAGGGGGCGGTCCGCCGCGAGCGCCTTCGCGAGGTAGCGCGCGGCGGTCTGGACGGTGAGGGCGCGGGCCGGGACGTCCAGGGCGGGCCAGGGGTCGCCGTCCTCCGGTACGGCCGGGCCGCCGGCCGCGCGGTAGGCGGTGAGGAAGCGGGTCCACTCGTCGGGCGGGAGGAGGCCGCAGGCGAACCAGGAGGCGGGGCGGGCGAGGTCCCAGGCGGGGACGCCGACGCCGAGATCGTCGACGTCGATGAGCCGCCAGGCGCCGTCCGGCGCGGGATGCCGGACCAGCTGGCCGAGGTGCAGGTCGCCGTGACAGAGGGTGGGCGTGCCGGGCATCGGGGCCTCGGCGCGGGCCCAGGCGGGCAGGGCGGACCAGGCGCGGAGGACGGGCGGGGCGGCGGGGTGCGGGCCCTCGGCCGCGAGTGTCCCGCGGAGGCGGGCCATCGCGTGGGCGGCCTTGGCGGGGCCCCGCATCGGGGGTGTGGCGGGCGCGGGTGGGGTGCGGTGGAGGCGGGCGAGGAGGGCGGCGGCGGCTTCCCAGGGAGCGGCGGCGGGGTCGTCGGGGTCCACGGGTCGGCCGTAAGGCCAGAAGGTGACCGGCCGGGAGCCGACGAGGGTGGCCGGGCCGAGGGGCGCGAGGAAGACCTCGGGGAGGTCGGCCGCGGTGTCCAGCCGGAGGGCCAGTGCGGTGGGGTCGGTACCGGGGGCGTGGGCCTTGGCGACGGTGGCCGCGTGGCGGAGGACCGTGGTGTCGGGACGGTCGGCGAGGGTGGTGGTGCCGCAGACGCAGGGGGACGCCGACTGCGGGTGGGCGGCGGCTGTGACCTTGGCGGTCAACTGGGGCAGTACGTCAGCGGTCGTCAAGGGTCCCCCGGGGTGTGCGGTGCGCTGCGCCGAGCGTACGTCGGTGAGCTTGGCCGCGGTCCGCGTTGGCCGGGGGGCCGGGAACCGGGAGGCCCGCGGACCGGGGGACCGGGGGACCGGGGACCGAGGGAGGCCGGGGACCGGGGACCGGGAGCCGAGAGGCCGGGAACCGGAAGCCGGGGACCGGAAGCCGAGAGGCCGGGAGCCGAGAGGCCGGGGACCGCGAGCCGAGAGGCCGGGGACCGGAAGCCGGGGGCCGGAAGCCGAGAGGCCGGGGACCGGAAGCCGAGGACCGGAAGCCGAGAGGCCGGGAACCGGAAGCCGAGGACCGGAAGCCGAGAGGCCGGGAACCGGAAGCCGGGGGCCAACGGCCCGGGCACGGCGCCCCGTGCAGAAGCCGCGGTCACCCGGACCCCCTGTACGGCGTGATCGAATCGAGGATGACGGCAGTCCGGACCGGCGGACGAGTACGCCTGCGCGGCGAGCGAGCCCGACGACCGGACCGTGCTCACGCGCTTCGCCGGGGGCCACCACGGCTCGATGGCGCGTAGCGCCCCCCGCTGGCACATCCGGTCCTCCCCCGTCGGATCCGCGCTGTCTCATCGTGAGACGAAGGCCCGGAAGCCGTGAGGCAGGGCAGGCAACGGTAAGGGGAGGCGTTGTGCACAAGGTCAAGCGTTGGATTCGAAGAACGTCCGTGATCGCCGCCATAGCCGCCGCCACAGCGTTCGGCTCCGTCTCCACCGCACAGGCCGACAGCCCGTGGATGGACACCACGAACGGCGCCGGCAGCGGGAAGTGGTGGACCGATCCCGGCGGGTCCGCGACCGATGAGGAGATAGCCGTCTGCGACAACGCGGACGACGGGATGGGCGTCATCGCGATGGCCTTCGGAGACGACTCGTACTTCTACGTCAAAGACTCCTTGGACAACGGCAAGTGCCCGAGCGTCACGGCCGACCTGTTCCCTGAAGGGGAGTCGATCGATTTCTACGTCTGCCTCTTCTACGGCCACGTCTACGAGGAGGGCGACGCACTGGTCGACTGCGCCTACGACAACGTGACGTCGTAAGCGCGCTTCGGTCTGAGCAAAAAAGCAATGCCGGCGCAGCTCCCCAGCTGCGCCGGCATTTGTGCCGTCCGCCGCACCCCCGTCCCCACGGGGTTTCATGGGTGGATGTCCCCGCCCGGACCGCTCTTCCGGGCCTGGGGTCGCCGCTCAGCGCCCCAGCATCACTCCCACGGACGACGCCTGTGTGGCCACTGTCTCCCAGCCGTCGAAGACGACGAGGAGCAGGACCGCCAGGGGAAGGGCCATGAGCGTCGCCACCAGCGGGTGGCGACGGCCCTGCCGGCGGGGGCGGGTGGTGTGTGTCCGCTGTGCCGTAAGGGCCATGGTCCCTCTCCTGACCGTTCTCATTTGTCGTTGGCAGCGGCGGGTGTCTGACCTCGGGGGACGAGTGCTGCACCCGCCGCTTGACCTCAAATCTAGGCGCGCGGGCCCTGGCGGGCGTCATGCCCTCGTACCGATTCGCGGGCCTCCCGGAGGATGAGCCATGACCTGCGGTCTACTCCCCTGGGTGGAGACCGGGTCCTACGCCTTCTCCTACCTCTCGGGGTCTTCCCGGAGGGGGTGCCCGGTCCTTCCCGGTTTTTCCGAGCTGTCCTCGCGGGGCACCGGCTGCTCGACGAGGGCCAGGACCCGGGTCGCCATGAAGCGGGCCGTACGGACGACCGAACCTCCCCCACTGCCTAAAGGGCGTGGGGGGACCCCCACCGCGTGACTTCGCTCACTTCCACCACCCCTCGCCGTACCGCCGTCTCCACCCGGCGGCCCGCCCTGCTCGCCACCACCTCGTAGGTGCGGGTCGTGTCGCCGGCGTCGACGACTATCTCCACGCGGTCACCCTTCACAGCTTCAATCCCCCTTCTGTGACGGCTTGTTGGAGCATTCGGGTGCTCAAAGGCACCGATTCCGGCGCCTTCCTGACCACTCCTCAAGTCTCGCACCCGGCACTGACAATCCATCGGACCGAGAGGGCGCGGCCTCTGCGCACGGGCGGCCCGGTAAACGTAAGCTGTGCCACGTCAAACGGACCGGGCAGCGGGGATGAACATGGCGATGATGCGCCTGAGGCGCGAGGACCCGCGCGTCGTCGGCTCGTTCAGGCTTCACAGAAGACTCGGCGCCGGTGGGATGGGCGTGGTCTACCTCGGCTCCGACAAGAAGGGGCAGCGGGTCGCGCTGAAGGTGATCCGGCCCGATCTGGCGGAGGACCAGGAGTTCCGGTCGCGTTTCGCCCGTGAGGTCTCGGCGGCCCGGCGGATCAGGGGCGGTTGCACGGCAAGGCTGGTCGCGGCGGATCTGGACGCCGAACGGCCGTGGTTCGCCACCCAGTACGTGCCCGGACCCTCGCTGCACGACAAGGTCGCCGACGAAGGGCCGCTGGGCGCGGCCGAGGCGGCGTCGGTCGGGGCGGCGCTGTCCGAGGGCCTGGTCGCCGTGCACGAGGCCGGGGTCGTCCACCGGGATCTCAAGCCGTCCAACATCCTGCTGTCCCCGAAGGGGCCGCGGATCATCGACTTCGGCATCGCCTGGGCCACCGGGGCCTCCACGCTCACCCACGTCGGTACGGCGGTCGGCTCCCCCGGGTTCCTGGCGCCCGAGCAGGTGCGCGGGGCGGCCGTCAGCCCGGCCACGGACGTGTTCTCGCTCGGCGCGACCCTCGCCTACGCCTCGACCGGTGACTCGCCCTTCGGGCACGGCAGTTCCGAGGTGATGCTCTACCGCGTGGTCCACGAGGAGCCGCACCTGGACGGCGTACCGGACGCGCTCGCGCCGCTGGTGCGGGCCTGTCTGGCGAAGGACCCGGAGGAACGGCCGAGCACGCTGCAGCTCTCGCTCCGGCTGAAGGAGATCGCCGCGCGTGAGGCGCAGGGCCTGGCCGACGTACGGCCGCCGGCGCCGCGGGCCGCGGAGGCGGACCGGCCCACCGGGCGGCTCACCGAGACCTACCCCGAGCAGCAGCGCACCCAGCGGCGGACGCAGGGGACGCCGGTGCGGGGGAACGCCCCCTCGCGGGGCGGCAGCGGCCCGCGCGTCAACGGCGGTGTGCCGTCACGGCCGGGCGGCACGCGTCCCACGCCCGCCCCCCGCGGCAACGGCACCCGCCCCGGTACCGGTGGCCGGCCCGCGCCGCGCAGTGGTACCGGGCGTCCGGCGCCACGCCCCACCGGCACCGGGCGGCGGCCGGCCAATCCGCGGCTGCTGCGGCAGCGGCTGTTCGTGTTCGTCGTGGTGACCCTGCTGGTGGCCCTGGGGATCGCGCTGGCCCAGGGCTGTTCCGGCCCGGCGCACGGGCTGGGCGTGCCCGGAGGTGTCGTACCGTCGGCGAAGGCCGTGGCCCTCCGGGAGTAGCGAGGTCCTACGCCTCGGGGCGGCCCGCGGTCACCGCGTAGAAGGCGACCGCGGCCGCCGCGCCCACGTTGAGGGAGTCGACGCCGTGGGACATCGGGATCCGGACCCATTCGTCGGCGGCGACCAGGGCCTGCGTGGAGAGGCCGTCGCCCTCCGCGCCGAGCATCAGGGCGACCCGGTCCATCCGGTGCGGGGCGGCCTCGTCGAGACTGCGGGCCTTCTCGTCCGGGGTGAGGGCGAGCAGCGTGAACCCGGCCTCGCGGACCGAGTCGAGCCCCTTGGGCCAGGTGTCGAGACGGGCGTACGGCACGGAGAAGACCGCGCCCATCGAGACCTTCACGCTGCGGCGGTAGAGCGGGTCGGCGCAGTCGGGGGACAGCAGGATCGCGTCCATGCCGAGGGCCGCCGCCGAGCGGAAGATCGCGCCGATGTTGGTGTGGTCGTTGACCGACTCCATGACGACCACCCGGCGGGCGGTGCGCAGCAGTTCGGTCGCCGTCGGCAGCGGTTTGCGCTGCATGGAGGCGAGCGCGCCGCGGTGCACGTGGTAGCCGGTGACCTTCTCGGCGAGCTCCGGGCTGACCGCGTACACGGGGGCCGGGAGCTCGTCGATGACATCGCGCATGACGTCGACCCATTTGGCGGACAGCAGCATCGAACGCATCTCGTAGCCCGCGTCCTTCGCCCTGCGGATGACCTTCTCGCCCTCGGCGATGAACAGGCCCTCGGCCGGTTCGCGCTTGCGGCGCAACTCGACGTCGGTCAGGCCCGTGTAGTCACGGAGGCGCGGGTCGTCGGGATCCTCAACGGTGATGAGATCGGCCACAGGGTGATACTGCCTTGTCCTGGGTGGGGTGCCAATGGTCTGGAACGGGTTGTGTTACCCGGGGTTACGTCAGTGCCCTTTCAGGCAGGCGTGCCCTTTCAGGCAACCGTCCGCGGGCCGACGTTCACGACCTCGCCGATGACGATGACCGCCGGGGGCTTCACTTCCTCCGCGCGGACGACCTCCGCCACGGTGGCGAGGGTCGCGTCGACGCGGCGCTGCGCGGCCGTCGTGCCCTCCTGGACCAGCGCGACGGGCGTGTCCGGGGACTTGCCGTGCGCGACCAGGGTCTCGGCGATCTTCCCGATCTTGTCGACGCCCATGAGGACGACGAGGGTTCCGGTGAGCTTCGCGAGGGACGGCCAGTCGGCCAGCGAACGCTCGTCGTCGGGGGCCACGTGGCCGCTGACCACCGTGAACTCGTGCGCCACGCCCCGGTGGGTGACCGGGATACCGGCGGCGGACGGCACGGAGATCGAGCTGGAGATACCGGGGACGACCGTGCAGGGGATCCCGGCCTCGGCGAGCGCCTGGACCTCCTCCATGCCCCGGCCGAAGACATAGGGGTCGCCGCCCTTGAGCCGTACGACCGACTTGCCCTGTTTCGCATGCTCGATCAGGGCGTTGTTGATGGCCTCCTGGGCCATGTAGCGGCCGTACGGGATCTTCGCCGCGTCGATCACCTCGACGTGCGGCGGGAGTTCGGCGAGGAGGTCGCGGGGGCCGAGGCGGTCGGCGATGACGACGTCGGCCTCGGCGAGCAGGCGGCGGCCGCGGACCGTGATCAGGTCGGGGTCGCCGGGACCGCCGCCGACCAGCGCGACGCCGGGGGTGCGGGTGCGGTGGTGCGGGGCGACGAGGGTGCCGTCGCGCAGGCCCTCCACGACCGCGTCCCGGATGGCGGCGGTGTGGCGCGGGTCGCGGCCCCTCGCGTCCGTGGTGAGGACCGCGACCGTGACGCCCTCGCTGTGGCCGGTCGCCGGGGTCCAGGCGGTGGCCTGGTCGGCGTCGTCGGAGCGCACGCACCAGACGCGGTGGCGCTCCGCTTCGGCGGAGGCGGCGGTGTTGGCGTCGGGGTCGCTGGTGGCGATGAGGGCGTACCAGGCTTCGGCGAGGTCGCCGTCGGCGTAGGGCCTGCGTTCCCAGGTGATCTCACCCGCGTCTGCCATGGCTTCGACCGACGGGGTCGCCTCAGGGGATACGACGGTGATGCCGGCGCCTGCCGCGATGAGCGCGGGGAGGCGGCGCTGGGCCACCTGGCCGGCGCCGAGGACGACCACCTTGCGGCCGGTGAGGCGGAGGCCTACGGGGTAGGCGGGGTGTTCGGCCATGAGGTGCGGCTCCTCCGAGGCGTTGCTATAGCCCTGACGTGCAGATTTTAAGCTGCGGGGCGATATGGCGGGTCAGGTGTCCGGTGGCTGGGCGTTGCGGGCCGGGTGCACGGCTGTGGGCACAACCACGGTCGGTCGGCAGGGAACCCGGCACCGCCGACCCGCGGCACACCACCACGCGCCCGCCGCGCCCGCCGCGCCGGGCGCCCGGAACCGGTCGTTCCAGGGCCCTCGGCTTCTCGGCGGCTCCCCCTACTTCTCCGTCACGCCCGCCGAGTCGAACGTGGCCACCTCGTGCATGGCGCGCGCCGTGCTCTGCACCAGCGGCAGCGCCAGCAGTGCGCCCGTGCCCTCGCCCAGGCGGAGGTCGAGGTCGACCAGGGGGCGCAGGCCCAGCTTGTTGAGGGCTGCGACGTGGCCCGGTTCCGCGCTGCGGTGGCCGGCGATGCAGGCGGCGAGGACCTCGGGGGCGATCGCCCGGGCCACCAGGGCGGCGGCACCGGCGCTGACGCCGTCCAGGATCACCGGCGTACGCAACGACGCGCCGCCCAGCAACAGGCCCACCATCGCCGCGTGTTCGAAGCCGCCGACCGCCGCCAGGACGCCGATCGGGTCGGCCGGGTCCGGCTGGTGGAGTTCCAGGGCGCGGCGGACGACCTCGGTCTTGCGGGCGAGGGTCTCGTCGTTGATGCCGGTGCCGCGGCCGGTGACCTCGGCGGGGTCGGCGCCGGTGAACACGGAGATGAGGGCGGCGGACGCGGTGGTGTTCGCGATGCCCATCTCGCCCGTCAGCAGCGCCTTGTTGCCGGCCGCCACCAGGTCACGCGCGGTCTCGATGCCGACCTCGATGGCCTGCTTGGCCTCCTCGCGGGTCATCGCGGGGCCGGTCGTCATGTCGGACGTGCCGGCCCGGACCTTGCGCGGGAGGAGACCCGGGGTGGCCGGGAGCTCGGACGCCACACCGACGTCGACCACACAGACCTCGGCGCCCACCTGGGACGCGAACGCGTTGCAGACCGCTCCCCCGCCGAGGAAGTTGGCCACCATCTGGGCGGTGACCTCCTGCGGCCAGGGGGTGACGCCCTGGGCGTGCACCCCGTGGTCACCGGCGAAGATCGCGACGGCCGCGGGCTCCGGGATCGGCGGCGGGCACTGCCGGGACAGCCCGGAGAGCTGGGCGGAGATGATCTCCAGCATGCCGAGCGCGCCGGCCGGCTTGGTCATCCGCTTCTGCCGCTCCCAGGCCTCGCCGAGCGCCTTGGCGTCCAGCGGGCGGACACTGGCGACAGTCTCGGCGAGCAGGTCGTGCGGGTCCTCGCCGGGCAGTGCGCGACGGCCGTACGTCTCCTCGTGGACGACCCAGGACAGCGGGCGGCGCTTGGACCAGCCGGCCTGCATCAGCTCGGGCTCGTCCGGGAACTCGTCGACGTACCCCACGCACAGGTAGGCGATGACTTCGAGGTGCTCGGGCAGTCCCAGCGCGCGGACCATCTCGCGCTCGTCGAAGAAGCTGACCCAGCCGACGCCGAGGCCCTCGGCGCGGGCGGCGAGCCAGAGGTTCTCGACGGCGAGCGCGGCTGAGTAGGGCGCCATCTGCGGCTGGGTGTGCCGGCCGAGGGTGTGGCGGCCGCCGCGGGTGGGGTCGGCGGTGACGACGATGTTCACCGGGGTGTCGAGGATGGCCTCGATCTTCAGTTCCTTGAACTGCTTCGCGCGGCCCTTGGGAAGGGACTTGGCGTAGGCGTCACGCTGGCGCATGGCCAGTTCGTGCATCGTGCGGCGGGTGTCGGCCGAGCGAATGACGACGAAGTCCCAGGGCTGGGAGTGGCCGACGGAGGGCGCGGTGTGGGCGGCCTCCAGGACGCGCAGCAGCACCTCGTGCGGGATGGGGTCGCTGCGGAAGCCGTTGCGGATGTCACGGCGTTCGCGCATGACCTTGAGGACGGCCTCGCGCTCGGCGTCGTCGTAGGCGGGCGCGGCCGGGCCGGTGGACTGTCGTGCTTCTGCCACGGGGGCCGTGCTCTCTTCCTGCTCGGCGGCCCTGGTCTCCAGGTCCGCCGCCTGCTGTACGACATCGGGGTGGGGCTCCGGCACGGGACCGGGCTCGGCCTCGCGGGGCGCGGGGACCGTCGCGGTCTGCTCCGGCGCCGACTCGCCCTGGTCCTGCGCGGGGAGGACCAGCGGGTGCGGCGGGGTCGGGGCGAGGTGCGGGGTGGTCGGCACCTGGCCGTCGACGGCGACGAACTCACCCAGCGGCTGGTCCGGCGCCGGCTCCGTCGGGACGGCCGCGGCCAGGGGTTCCGGGGCCGCCGGAGCCTCCTCGGGCGGGGTGTCCTGCGTCTGGGGGCCGGCGAGGGGCACCTCGACCGGCGGGGCGGGCTGCGCCTCGACAGGGGGTACGACGGCTGCCGCGGGGGCCTCGGCCCCTGCCGCCTCCGGGGCGGGGGCGAGCGGCTCGGGTTCCCCGGCCGCCCGGGCAACGGGAATGACGGGCTCCGGCTGCTGCGGGACCTCGGCGACAGGGGCCGGCGGGGCGGGTTCTTCGACGACGGTCTCCGTCGCCTGCACGGGCACGGGCGGCGCGCCGGCCTCCGGCTGACCGGGCTCGGCCACGACGGCTTCGGGGGCGGGGACGGGCTCGGGCACGAGAGTCCCGGGCGCGGGAACGGGCTCGGGCACGACAGCCTCCGGCACCGGGACGGGCTCGGGCGCGACGGGCTCCGCCGCCTGCTCGGGTACGACGGGCTCCGCGACCTGCGGCTCCGGCGCGACCGGCGGCACGGGCTGCACGGCCTCGGCGACCGTCTCGCCGAGCAGGGCGGCCGTCTCGGCGAGCGGACCGGCCTCGGCCGCCTGCGCAACGGCCTGCGCCGCCACGACCGCCTCGGCCGGGCTCGCCTCGGGAACCCCACCGGCACCGGGCACCTGCCCCGCGTCCGGCGCCTGCGGAACGTCCACGGTCTGCGGGACCTCGACGGCCTGCGGAACCTCCGCGACCGGCGCCGCCTCGTGCCCCGCGCCCATCACCGGCCCCTGAGCGCCTTCCACGACCGCAGCCGCCTCGACGGCCTGCGGCGCCACCGGCTCGGCCACGGGCACCGGAACGCCCCCGTCGACCGGCTGGACGGCCACGGCCTCCGGACCGTACGGGGCCGCCGGCCACCCTCCGGGGACCGCCGCGTCGGCGATCCCCACCGCCGCCTGCTGCCCCACCGCGACGCCCACGGCGGCCGGGACGGCCGCCTCCGTGGTGAGCCGGGCGACGGCCGCCTGCGCGGCGCCGGACGGGTCGGGAGTCCAGGTCTGCTGGAACACCGCGGGCTCCGGCGCGGGAACAGCCGCACCGGCGGGCGCGCCGGGGGCGACGGGCACAGCGGAAGCAACCGCCTCCGGTGCCGGAACAACCGTTTCGGCAGCCGGGGCCTGTGCGCTCACCTGTGCCACCGGAGCAGCCTGAGGGGCGGTCTGCGGGACGGTCTGGGGCGCGCCCCAGGGCGCGGCGGGCTGCGGGACGCCCTCGCGCGGCGGCTGGACGTCGAGGTATTCGGGGCCGGCCGTCGGCGGGCCCGGCTGCCGTACCGGCGCACCGGCCGGGCCGCGGTCGGCGAGGGAGCGGACCGGGCTGGCGGAGGTGTCGGGGATCGGCGGGCCGAGGTGCAGCGGACGGCGCGGGGCCGGGGCGGCCGCCGGGTCGTGCGGCACGGAGAGGATCGGGGACGCCGGCACCGAGGTGGGCAGGCGGACACCGGTGAGGTCGACCGAGCCGCTGTCGCGGCCCGCCGTCTCGTGCGGACCGGGCTCGTGGACGGTCTCGACGACCGGTTCCGGGGCCGGCGGCGGCACTTCGTTGCCCCAGGCGCCCTGGGCGCCGGGCAGCAACAGGTCTTCGTCCTCGGCGGGCGACTCGGAGAGGTAGGTGTACGCGCCGTGCGCGGGAACGCCCGGCTGTTCCACCATGCCTGCGCTCTCCGGCAGTCCCTCGCCCGGGACCTGGCCGGTGTCCGTCATGCGTACCCCTCGCCCATCGGTTAGTGCCTTCTACGACCAGCTCACCCGGGGCGGCGCACCGACCGTCCCGCAGTGAAGAACGAGCGTCCGTGCCCAGCGGCACGAACGACCCGCCGGAAAAGGCGACAAAGCCATTCAGTGGCATTGTCCCGGCCGTTCGACCGTCGCGACAGCGTGATCCGCGACAGCCCGCTGTGGACTGCGCCACGTTGCGCGTCCCCGGTTCTGCCGTACCACACCCGCCCCAAAAGGGGCGTGTTTTCCGGACATTGACGAACGAATTTCCGGGCCACCGGCGTAGTGCAGCGATCGGCCAGCCTACCGCGCGCAGTATGACAACAGGATCACGGGGCACGCTCAGGAAGGACGCCACTGAGCAGGAACGCGACGTTCCGCTCGGTCTCCGTCCAGGCCCTGGTGTCGAGTTCGACGGACTGCAGCAGGGCGCACTCGACGTCGTATCCGTGCTCGGTCAGATCGCGGCCGATGAGTTCGGCCGCGTCCCGGGTGGCGGCGTGCGCGACGATGCGCTGCGGCCGGCGGTCGGCGACCGCGGAGACCACCGCCGCTCCCCCGCCGCCGACCCGGACGACATCCGGCTCGGGCAGGTTCTCCAGCACATGGGGCGCGCTGCCGTGCACGATCTGGAGCTGGACCCCGAACCTGCGGGCGGCCGACTCGCTGCGCACGCAGGCCGCCAGGTCCCGGTCGACGGCGATGACGGCGGCCCCGGCGCGCGCGGCCTCGGTGGCGAACGCCCCGCTGCCGCAGCCGATGTCCCAGACGAGGTCCCCCACCCGGGGTCCGAGGCGGGCGAGTTGGGCGGCCCGGAGCAGATCCGTTTCCCCTTCGCCGAGGGCGGCTCCCTCGCCGTACTCCCTGTCGGGCTGCACCCAGCCACGCGGTCCGGTGGCCGGATCCCGCCCGGCGATCCAGCCGCCGCCCTCGCCGGCCCCCACCGGTCCGGCCGGGCCGCCGATGACGATGACGACGTTGGGGTCGCGCCAGCTGTGGTCGGCGGCCTTGTCCGAGGTGACGACGGAGACCTGCTCGCGTTCGGTGCCGAGTTCCTCGCAGATGACGAAGGTGCGGTGGACGCCCTCCATGAGCAGCCCGAGTTCGGCGGGTCCGGCGCCGGGCGAGGTGAGGACGGCGACCTTGGTATGGGCTCGGCACACATTCACCGCGCGTCGCAGGGTGCGCCGGTGTGCGACGACCACCTGTGCGTCGTCCCAGGGCATTCCGGCGCGGGCGAAGGCGGCGGCGACGGAGGAGACGGCGGGCACGACCTCGACCTCCAGGCCGAACTCGGGCGCGCGCAGGGTCCGTACGACGCCGAAGAAGCCGGGGTCGCCGTCGGCGAGCACCACGGCGGTGCCGCGATGGCCGGCGATCCGGCGGGCGGCGAGGGCGACGCTGCCGAGGCGGATGCGTTCGGCGCCGGGCGGCACCTCGGGCAGGGCCAGATGGTGGGCCGCGCCCGCGACGAGGGTGGCGGCGCCCAGGGCGGAGCGTGCCGCGGCGGTCAGCGGCGAGCCGTCCCAGCCGATCACTGTGACGCGGTCGGCCATAGTCGTCGGTCTCCAGGGGGTTTACGCAGGTCGGGCTCCGTGAGGTTACCTGGTGGAAGGTTCCGCCGTCGTGTCGGCGGTCGGTCCCGCATCGGGCCCCCAGGTGTCAGTTCCAGTCGTTGAGGGACGTGAAACCACCGGTGTCGGCCAGTTGTTCGCTGACTCCGGCGAGGTCCTCCGGCAGCAGGCTCCAGACGATGACGTCGGTGCGCACATCGGCCCACCGCCCGTTCTCCGTCCGGGTCCGGGCTATCCAGGCGTTGCGGAGCACGCCCTCGCTGATGCACCCGATCTTCTGGGCCACCTGCTGGGAGGCGGTGTTGTCGGCGGCGGTGCGCAGTTCCATCCGCTCGAACTTCTGATCGTGGAACAGCCACTGCGCGGTGGCGAGGGCCGCCTCGGTGGCGTAGCCCTCACCGCGGGCCCAGGGGGCGACGATGTACGTGATCTCGCTGGCGCGGACACGCCAATCGGTGTTCCGCAGATGCACCATTCCGACAAGGCGCTGGGTGAGGAACTCGGTGACGGCTAGGACGATGCCACGGCCCTCGGCGCGCTCGGCGGGGGCGGTCCCGGTGATCCAGGCGCGGGCGTCCCTCTCGGTGTAGGGCTGCGGCACGGACGTCCAGGCCCCGACCTGCTCGTCGTTCATCATCTCGGCCAGTGCGGGCACGTCGTCCTCGTCGAGGGGACGCAGCACCAACCGCTCCGTGCTGATGGAGATGTTGGGGAAGGTGCCAGTCATGCGCCGCTCCGTAGCCTTCGTAAATCCTTCAGGCCCAAACCTTCGGGGCCTGCGAACTGCCCAGCATGCAGCATGAAACCACCGAACCGCACGACGGGGTCCACCCCCGGTGAGCGAGTGGACCCCGTGCGTGGCGATACGCCGTATACGTGCCGACGGCGGGAAGGTCGGCGGGAAGGTCAGAAGGACGGGATGACCGAGCCCTGGTACTTGTCCTCGATGAACTTCTTGACCTCGGGCGACGTGAGGAGCTTCGCGAGCTTCTTCACCCGCGGGTCCTTCTCGTTGCCCTTCTTCACCGCGAGGAAGTTGCCGTACGGGCTGTTCTTCGCGGACTCCAGGACGAGGGCGTCCTTGGCGGGCTTGATACCGGCCGAGATGGCGTAGTTGCCGTTGATCACCGCGGCGTCCACGTCGTCCAGGGAACGCGCGGTCTGGGCCGCCTCGACCTCCTTGAACTGGAGGTTCTTCGGGTTCTTGGCGATGTCCTGCGGGGTCGCCTCGCTGCCGGCGCCGTCCTTGAGGGTGATGAGTCCGTTGGCGGCGAGCAGCTTGAGGGCCCGCGCCTCGTTCACGGCGTCGTTCGGGACGGCGACGGTCGCACCGCTCTTCAGCGCGTCGACGCTCTTGACCTTGTGGGAGTAGAGGCCGAGCGGCTCCAGGTGCACCGTGACGACGGGCACGATGTGGGTGCCGCGCTTCGTGTTGAAGTCGTCGAGGTACGGCTTGTTCTGGAAGTAGTTGGCGTCCACCGAGCCGTCCTCGGTCGCCGTGTTGGGCGTGATGTAGTCGGTGAACTCCTTGACCTCGAGATCGAGTCCGGCCTTCGTGGCCAGGTTCTTCTTGACGAAGTCCAGGATCTCGGCGTGCGGGGTCGGGCTCGCGGCGACGACCAGCGGTCCGCTGTAGTCGGAGGAGCCGGAGCCGGAGTCCTTGCCCGAGCCGCAGGCGGTGAGCCCGAAGGTGAGGGCTCCGGCGGCGAGGACGGCGGTGGTGAGCTTGGCGGTGTTACGCACGAAAAGTGCCTTTCCTTATGGGTGGAGCGACCCCGCGATTGGTGGTGCGGGGAAATCTGTGGGGCGCCGGGAGGCTCAGCCGGTCTCGCCGGTGGCGGCCGTCGAGGCCTTCAGCAGGCGCAGCCTGGGCGCGGGGCCGGACCGGCCGCCGCGGCGGTGCAGGGAGCGGGCCGCGTAGTCGCCGGCGAACTGGATGACCGAGATGACCACGGCGAGGATCGCGACGGTGATCCACATCAGCTCGGTCTCGAACCGCTGGTAGCCGTAGCGGATGGCGATGTCGCCGAGGCCGCCGGCGCCGACCGTGCCGGCCATGGCGGAGTAGCCGATGAGCGCGACGATCGTGGTCGTGGTGGAGGAGATGAGGGAGGGCAGCGACTCCGGTACGAGGACCTTGCGTACGACGGTCCAGGTGTTGCCGCCCATCGACTGCACGGCCTCGACCAGCCCGCCGTCCACTTCGCGGACAGCCGTCTCGACGAGGCGGGCGAAGAAGGGGATGGCGCCGATGGCGAGCGGCACGATGGCGGCCTCGCGGCCGATGGTCGTGCCGGTGATCCAGCGGGTGAAGGTCATCAGCGCGACCATCAGGATGATGAACGGCATCGAGCGGGCGACGTTCACGATCTGCCCGATGACCTTGTTGGCGACCACGTTCTGCAGCAGGCCGCCCCGGTCGGTGAGGACGAGCAGGATGCCGAGCGGGAGGCCGCCGACGACGGCGATCACCGTGGACCAGCCGACCATGTAGAGGGTGTCCCAACACGCCTGGGACAGCAGCGGCTGCATCTCGGACCAGCTCACTTGGCACCTTCCTTCACCAGCGCGGGCTCCTGGCCCACCACGTCGATCTGCAGGCCCTGTTCGCGCAGGAAGCCGATGGGCACCACGTTCTCCTCGTAGCGGCCGGGCAGTTCGATGCGCATCCGGCCGATCTGGAGGCCGCCGACGGTGTCGATGGCCGCGCCGAGGATCGATATGTCGATGTTGTAGGTGCGGGAGAGCTGGGAGATGACCGGCTGGGTGGCGGCCTCGCCGTGGAAGGTGACGTCGAGGACCGTGCGGTCCGCGCCGGAGGCCTCGCCGCCGACCGGGAAGAGCGCGGCGGCCAGCTCGGAGCCCGGGGTGGCGAGCAGTTCGCTGACGGTGCCGGACTCGACGATCCGTCCCTTCTCCATGAGGGCGGCGGAGTCGCAGATCGTCTTGACGACGTCCATCTCGTGCGTGATGAGCAGGACGGTCAGGCCCAGCTGCCGGTTCAGGTCGCGCAGCAGCTGGAGGATGGAGCGGGTGGTCTCGGGGTCGAGGGCGCTGGTGGCCTCGTCGGAGAGCAGCACCTTGGGGTCGCCGGCCAGGGCGCGGGCGATGCCGACGCGCTGCTTCTGGCCGCCGGAGAGCTGGGCGGGGTAGGCCTTCGCCTTGTCGGCGAGTCCGACGAGGTCGAGCAGCTCCAGGGCCTTGCGGGAACGTTCCTTCCCCGATGTGCCGAGGATCTCGAGCGGCAGCTCGACGTTGTCCTGGACGGTCCGGGTGGACAGCAGGTTGAAGTGCTGGAAGACCATGCCGATACGGCTGCGCGCCTGGCGCAGTTCCCGGCCGGCCCGGGGACCGCGCCCGGCGAGGGCGGTGAGGTCCCGTCCGTCGACCGTCACGGTGCCGGCGGTGGGGCGTTCCAGCAGGTTGACGCAGCGGATGAGCGAGGACTTGCCGGCGCCGGACTGGCCGATGACGCCGTACACCTCGCCTTCGCGGACGTGCAGATCGACGCCGTCGAGGGCGGTGACCTCGCGGCCGCGCGAGCGGTAGACCTTGGTGAGGCCCGTTGTGGTGATCACGTGGGTTTCCGTCACTGTCGAGTGCGCGGGCGTGGGTGTGCCCGGGCGCACGGATGCGTTCGTGCAGGGACGCGGCACGGTTCTCGCTGGAGCGCTGAACCGGGGAGAACATGTGCGCGGGGGGGGCGGCTTACGTCACGTACAAGCGTTGTCGCGTCGTACGGACATGCCACCGGTCTCGCTTCGGGGCGCGAGGCTCTGGGTGGTGCGGGGGCCCTCTAGAAGGCGCACATTCGACACATACAACGAGCACCGGGCGTCATGGTCGCCTCGGTCGCAGGGGTGCGGTCGCTCGTCGTGGTCATGCGATCAGTAAACCAGACCTACGGTCCTGACAGGCCGCCGCTGTCCGCATGCCGGACAGCGGCGGACACGCGTCAGCCGTGCCCGGAGATGTCGACGGTGTGGCCGCCGACCAGCACCGACAAGGCCGACAGGTCCTTCACCAGGAGATCCGCGCGCGGCTCCTCGGCGCGACGGGCTGTGGCCAACGCCACGGTGGCGGTCCCGGCGGCACAGGGGCGGCGGCATCGGGCCGTTTCGGCCGTAATAAGGTCGCGGCATGCTCAATGCCCTGCTGCTGGTGACGGGAGTCGCCGCGCTGTTGCTCGCCGCGTGGTGCGGGTGGGCCGCGTACCGGGACCAGCCGACGAAGGACTGGCACTTCATCGGGATGGCCGTGGTGTCGGTGCTGGCGCTGGTCCAGCTGGTGGCCGGGATCGTGCTGCTGGCGCGGGGCGAGAAGCCGGACCAGGGGACGACGATCTTCGTCGCCTATCTGCTGGGGGCGTTCGCGTGCGTCCCGGCCGCGGGGTTCATGTCGCTCGCCGAGCGCACGCGGTGGGGTTCCGTGACGGTCGCGGCGGGCGGCGTGGTGCTGGCCGTGCTGGAAGTGCGGCTCTATGACATCTGGGGAGGGTGAGATGACGGCCGTGGAAGAGAGGCCGAAGCGGCTGACCAGCGGGCCGGGCACGCTGCTTGTGTGGTTCTACGGGGTGATGGTCGTCGGGGCGGTGTCGCGATCCGCGTACCAGATCGCGACCGAGTTCGACCGGGCGCCGCTCGCGTACTCGCTGTCGGCGGTCGCGGGGGTGGTGTACGGGTTCATCACGTACACGTTGGTGCGGGGCGGCGAGACGGCTCGCAAGGTGGCGCAGGTGTGCTGCGCCGCCGAGCTTGCGGGCGTGTTGATCGTGGGTACGTGGACCCTTGTCGAGCCTTCTGCGTTCCCGGACGCCACGGTGTGGTCGGACTTCGGGATGGGGTACGTGTTCATTCCCGTGCTGTTGCCGCTCTCCGCCCTGTACTGGCTGCGGAAGGGCGCCAAGGGGGACGCGGGCTGAGGAAGGTGCGCGACTGCCGGTGCGTTGTGGCTGGTCGCGCAGTTCCCCGCGCCCCTAAAGGGGCGCTGCATCAAGCCGTGGTTGCATACGTACTGGCCGGCTTCTCCAGGACGATCATCGGGACTCCGTCCGCGCCCTTTGACGTGCCTACCGTCTCGTAGCCGACTCGGCGGTACAGGCGGAGGTTGCCCTCGCTGCGGTGGCCCGTGAACAGGCGGAACTTCTTGGCTCCGCGTTCCTCGGCCAGGGCCCCTTCCGCCGCGCGCAGCAGCCGCGCGCCGATGCCGTGGCCCTGGAGGCGGGGGTGGACGCAGAGCTTGCCGATGGCGGCGGCGCCGTCCTCCGTGACCGAGCCGCGGACCGAGCCGACGACCTCCTCGCCGAGGCGCGCCACGAAGACGCAGTCGGAGGTGACCTCCTGGCGGACCGAGTCGAGGCTCTGGACGAGCGGGTCGATGCGGTAGTTGCCGTACAGCGCCGCCTCGCTCTGGAAGCACAGGTACTGGAGCCTGAAGATCTGCTCTGCATCCTGCTCGGTCGCCACCGAGATGGTCACGCTCATGCCCATGTGCGCACGCCTCCCGCTCACCTGATCGCCTGTTGTTCCCACTCCTATCCCCGCACTTCGCGGGCCGCAACCTCCGGCGTCAACAATCGGCGCAGACATCCCAGACATCTGGAACGTTCCGGTCCCAGACTGCCCTGTGAGATACCCAACTCCCGGGCGATCTCCCGGTAGGTCGGGTCCTTCGGGGAGAGCAGGGCCTGGAGGAGGCGGGGGCAGCGGCCGGGGAGGCGGGCGACCGCGTCGCGCAGGGCGCGGTGGCGGGCCGCGGTCAGGGCGAGTTGTTCGGGGGTGGGGGCGCCGGGGTCGGCGGGATCGCTGTCGTACGGGCGCTCATGGCGTGTCGTACGGCGGGTGCGGCGGGACTCGGCGCGGACGGCCCGGCGCAGCCAGTCCGCGGGGGCGCGTGGTGGGCCGTGGGTCTCCAGGCGCTCCAGGAGGCGGAGCCAGACCGTCTGTTCCAGGTCGCCGGGGTCGCTTCCCGAGGCGTGCGCCTCGGCCGAGGCCTCGGCGCTGAGCAGGGGGCGCAGGGCGGTCAGCAGGTCGTGGGTCATGTGCGGAACGACGCGGCCGCCCCGGGGCAGGTTGCCGGGGCGGCCGGGAGATACCCCGAACGGGGTGCGGGGGCTCAGCCGTTGACGAAGTCGGCGCGGGCCAGGACGGCGGTGTCGGCGTTGTCCGAGAAGACACCGTCGATACCGGTCGCGAAGTATGTCTTGAAAACGCTGAAGACATCGCCGTAGGCGTCCACGCCGGTGCCCTTGCGGAAGGCCGGCGGCAGGAAGGGGTTCTCGTTGCGCATGGTGTAGGGGTGCAGGATCAGGCCCACCTTGTGCGCGTCCGCGACCAGCGTGCTGGGCGTGGTGAAGTTGCCGTTCGCGTCCTTCGGGATGATCAGGTCCAGGGTCGGGCCGATGCCCTGCGCGTAGCCGGCGATCTCACGGAGCCCCTTGGGGGTGATCAGGTCGGCGACGGTGCGCGGGTCGCCCGTAGCGACGAAGTCGTAGGGCCGGGTGGTCGCACCGGAGAGCAGGACCACCAGCGGGTTGTCGACCAGCGTGTTCAGTCGCTGGATGCTGGTGGGCTCGAAGGACTGCAGGATGACCGGCGAGTTCCGCTTGTCCTTGCCGTACTTGCGCAGCAGCTTGGCGACCCGCTCCTCAAGGCCGAGGCCCAGCTTGCGGAAGTAGGTGGGGTGCTTGGTCTCGGGGTAGATCCAGACCTGCTTGCCGCGCTTGCGGGTCTGCTCGTCCTGCCACTTGAGGACTTCCTCGAAGGTGGGGATCTCCCAGCGGCCGTTGTAGAGCGTGTTGTGCGGGCGGTTGGCCGGGATGCGCTCGATCGCGCGGAGCGTCTTCAGCTCGGCGAGCGTGAAGTCCTCGGTGAACCAGCCGGTGGTGGGGACGCCGTCCAGCGTCTTGGTGGTCTTGCGGTCGGCGAACTCGGGGTGGTCGGCGACGTTCGTGGTGCCGCCGATCTCCGGCTCGTGGCGGCAGACCAGGTGGCCGTCCTTGGTGGGGACCAGGTCGCCGGCCTCGACGATGTCGGCGCCGAGGTCGAGGGCCAGGTTGTAGGAGCCGAAGGTGTGCTCCGGGCGGTAGCCGCTGGCGCCCCGGTGGCCGATGATCGCCGGTTTCGGCAGGCTCTTCAGGCCGCCGTTGCCGTAGCCGGCCTGTCTGGCCTCGGCCGCACGGGCGGTGCCGGGCAGTCCGAGGACCGCGCCGCCGGCGCCGAGGACCGCGGCACCGAGCAGCGCGCGCCGTCCGGTCGTGCCGTTCACCTGCGTCCGCTCGTTCGAGTCGTGGGTGTCCATGAGCGCTCTCCTGACCTTCGCCCTTCGATGCCGGCTGATCGTAGGGGTCCGGATGTGACCGAAGGGAGACCACCGACCCAACGGTCGGGTGACGCCGTATGGCTGATGCACGGCGACCCATGACGGTCCGTCGGCGACTTCCGTCACATCGTCGCGAACTGGTTACGGCCCGTCTCCTGAACGCCACCGCAGGTAAACCAGCGTCAACAGTACGTAAGACCTCGGTGAACCGGCCGTACCCGATGTGCGCTTCCCACACAGCCGCGAGTAATGTCCTCACCTGCACAGACTCATCCCGCCCCTCGACATCGGAGGACCCGTTGTCCCGCTTCGCGCTCATCAAGGCAGTGCTCGGACCGATCATGCGCCTGATGTTCCGCCCCCGGGTGGAAGGCGTGGAGCACATCCCGGGGGACGGTCCGGTCATCCTCGCCGGCAACCATCTGACCTTCATCGACTCGATGATCCTGCCGCTGGTCAGCAAGCGGCAGGTGTTCTTCATCGGCAAGGACGAGTACGTCACCGGGAAGGGTCTCAAGGGCCGGCTGATGGCCTGGTTCTTCACCGGCGTCGGCATGATCCCGGTGGACCGGGACGGCGCGAGCGGCGGTGTCGCCGCGCTGATGACCGGCAAGCGGGTCCTGGACGAGGGCCGGGTCTTCGGGATCTACCCGGAGGGCACCCGCTCCCCCGACGGCCGGCTGTACCGGGGCCGTACCGGTATCGCGCGGCTGACGCTGATGACCGGCGCGCCGGTGGTGCCGTTCGCGATGATCGGCACCGACAAGCTGCAGCCGGGCGGCTCGGGCCTGCCGCGGCCGGGCCGGGTCACCGTCCGGTTCGGCGAGGCCATGGAGTTCTCGCGGTACGAGGGGATGGACCGGGACCGCTATGTGCTGCGGGCCGTGACGGACTCGGTGATGGCCGAGGTCATGCGGCTGTCGGGGCAGGAGTACGTGGACATGTACGCCACGAAGGCGAAGGCCGCCTGACGACCGAGGGCGTCTGACACTCTTTCGGCGGAGGGGCACGGACCGACGGTCCGTGCCCCTCTGTCTGCCGTCCGCCTGACCTTCGTCCGCCGTCCGTCCGCCGTCCGCCTGCCGGTTGAATCTGGCCCGACACTTCGGTCATTCCTTCGTATTTACCGGCCATATGGTCACACAGCATGTCTTATTCAGACATGCAGAAACCTTCTCGGCGTACCCTGCTCCGTGCTCCGTTCGCTGTCGCAGGCGCGGGGCTCCTCGCGTCATGTTCCGACTCCGGCTCCGAACCCCGCTCCGGCCCGCAACACATGGCCGGCACCGGAGCGTTCGTGCCCCAGGGGCCCAAGGGGTACGTCAACCCGTCGGACCCGGAGGTGCTGGCGGCCGAGCGGAAGCGCGGGGCAGGGCCCGTCCGGATGGTCAGGTTCACGGCCGCCGAGAGCATGCTGGATCTGGGCGGGAAGTCCGTCCACAGCTGGGCGTACAACGAGTCGGTCCCGGGTCCGCTGGTGCGTGTCACCGCCGGTGACGTCCTCAGCCTGACCCTGGCCAACCATCTGGCCGAGAAGACCACACTGCATGCCCACGGGGTGCGCCTGCGCAACGACATGGACGGCGCTCCGGACCTGACCCAGGCGCCCATCGAGGCGGGGACGGACTTCATCTACCGCTTCGTGGCCAAGCACCCCGGCACGTATCTGCTCCACTCCCACGTCGGCATGCAGCCCGACCGCGCCCTGTACGCGCCGTTCATCGTCGACGACCCGCGCGAGCCCCTCGCCTACGACAAGGAGTGGATCGTCGTCCTGGACGACTGGGTCGACGGCATCGACGGCTCCACCCCCGACCAGGTGATCGCCCAGCTCAAGCCGGGCGGATCCATGGGAATGGGCATGGGCATGGGCCCCGGCCGCGACAGCCCGAGCCCCCGCGGGTCGGCGCACGCGCATGCGTCCGCGTCGCCGTCCAAGTCCACGTCCAAGTCCACGTCCAAGTCCAAGTCGACGGGTCCCGACCGGGTGCTGCGGAACTCCCACAGCGCCATGCTCCACGGCGAGGGCGGCAACGTCGCCTACCCGCACTACCTGGCCAACGGGCGCCTGCGCACCGACCCCTCCGTCTTCCGCTGCAAGCCCGGCGACCGGGTCCGGATCCGCATCATCAACGCGGGCTCCGAAACGGCCTTCCGGGTCGCGCTCGGCGGCCACGCCATGACCATCACCCACACCGACGGCTATCCCGTGAAGCACCAGCGGACGGACGCCCTGCTGATCGGCATGGCCGAGCGCTACGACGTCCTCGTCACCGTCAAGGACGGCGTCTTCCCCCTGGTCGCACTCGCCGAGGGCAAGCCGGGCAAGGCGCTCGCGATTCTCCGCACCGACAAGGGAAGAAACCTTCCGGCGCCGGATGTCCGCCCCGCCGAACTGGACCGTGAGTGCGTCCCGGCGCGCCGCCTGCTGCCGGCCGACTCCGTCGCCATGGACGACCGGGTGCCCGACCGCGACCTGCTGATCAGGATCACGGGCACGATGCAGCGGTACAACTGGGGGTTCGACCACAAGGCGTACGACGTGCGGCAGCGGCATGCCGTGCGGGCCGGTGAGCGGGTACGGCTGACGCTCGTCAACGCGACGGACATGTGGCATCCGATGCATCTGCACGGGCACACGTTCTCCGTCACCGGGATCAGCTCGGCGGGGGCGCGCAAGGACACGACGATCGTGCTGCCGCACCGGAAGCTGGTGCTCGACTTCGATGCGGACAACCCCGGGTTGTGGATGCTGCACTGTCACAACCAGTACCACTCGGAGAGCGGGATGATGACGGTGCTCGGTTACAAGAAGTGAGGTTCGGGGGACTTCGGTCGTTCGCCGGGCGCGGGTGGGTGGGGGCTGGTCGCGCCCACGCGGCGGTAGCCGCATATCGGATACGGCCCCGCGCCCCTTACGGGGCGCTCTCCAGCCGTTGATTCCGTAGCAGGAACCAGGCTGCCGCCGCCGTTGCCAGGAGGACTGCCGCGCCCGCGCCCGATGCCAGGTGCAGGCCGTGGGTGAAGGAGTCGCGGGCCGCTGTCAGCATCTCCGTCGCCGTATGGGCCGGCATGGTCTTCGACGCCTCCACCGCCGCCCCGAGGGACTCGCGGGCGGCGGCCGGGGTGCCCGTCGGGCCCGCGAAGTCCCGGTAGACGCCCATCACGATCGACCCCAGCAGGGCGATGCCCAGGGCCGCGCCCAGTTCGTACGCCGTCTCGGAGACCGCCGAGGCGGCGCCCGCCTGGTCCTTGGGGACGCTGGAGAGGATGACGTCCGCCGTGACCGTGAAGGAGAAGCCCGCGCCGATGCCGACCACCAGGAGGGCGGCGCCGAGGATCGGGTAGCCGGTGGACCGGGAGAGGGTGGTCAGCACCGCGAGGGCCACGCCGACGGCCGCCAGGCCGCCGGAGACCACCAGCCGTACCGAGTAGCGGCGGGCGGCCCGGCCGGCCACCAGGCCCGCCGCCACCGCGCCGACCGCCGCGGGGAGTTCGGCCAGACCGGCCTCGAACGGGCGCCTGCCCTGGACCAGTTGCAGGTACTGGGAGAGGAAGAACACCAGGCCCGACATGCCGAGCACGGTGAGCAGGTCGGCGAGGACCGCACCGCTGAAGCCGCGCCCGCGGAACAGCCGCATGTCCAACAGGGGCTTGGGCATGGTGAGCTGGCGATGGACGAAGCCGTAGAGGGCGGCGGCGCCGAGGAGGGCGGCGCCCGCGGTCACTCCGGTGAGACCGTGGGTAGCGGCCTCCTTCACCGCGTACACGACCGCGATCATGCCGACCAGCGAGAGCACGACGCTGATCAGGTCCCAGGGGCCGGGGTCGGGGTTGCGGGACTCGGGGAGCGTCCTGATGCCGACGAGGACCAGGACCGCCATCACCGGCAGGTTGATGAGGAAGACCGAACCCCACCAGAAGTGTTCGAGCAGGAAGCCGCCCACGATCGGGCCGACGGCCGTACCGGCGGAGGCGGCGGCGCCCCAGATGCCGACGGCGAGGCTGCGCTCGCGCGGGTCGTGGAAGAGGTTGCGGATCAGGGCGAGGGTGGCGGGCATCAGGGTCGCGCCCGCGACGCCCAGCAGGGCGCGGGCCGCGATCATCATCCCCGGGGTCGTCGCATAGGCGTTCAGGACGGATATCGCACCGAACGCCGTCGCGCCGCCGAGCAGGATCCGCTTGCGGCCGATGCGGTCGCCGAGGCTGCCCATGGACACGAGCAGACCGGCGATGACGAACGAGTAGACGTCGCCGATCCAGAGCAGCTGGGTGCCGGAGGGGTTGAGGTCTTCGCTGATGTAGGGGGTCGCGAGGCCGAGGACGGTCGCGTCCACGGCTACCAGCAGCACGGCGAGCACGAGGACGGCGAGCGCGAGCCAGCGGCCCGGGCGCTCCTCTTCCGTCTCCGTGATCCGCGTCGGCCGCACGGTGCTGGTCATGATTCCTCTCTTCGTCGTGCGCCGCCGAGCAACAGCTCGACGATCATGTGGGTGAAGTCCTTGGGGGCGACGCGGCCTTCGGAGACCGCCCAGGCGGCGGAGGCCAGCAGGCCGTACAGCGCTTCGGTGAGCCAGGCGGGCGTGAGGTCGATACGGAACTCGCCGCTTCGCTGGCCACGTCTGAAGAGGGTCGCGATGCGGTCGTCGATCCGGGCCCAGCCCTGGTTCTGTCCCTCACCCTCGAACAGCTGGTTCTCGGTGTAGAGGAAGGCCAGCAGGGCGGCGGCCGGTTCGATCTCGCGGACCAGGCGGTGCACGGCGTCGGCCGCCGGGCCCTCGTCCAGGCGGGCCGCGTCCAGGGCCGCCTCGCACTCCTCGATGCCGAGCGCCTCCAGCGCGCGCACGAGCGCGTCCCGCCCGGCGAAGTGCCGGTGCAGGGTGGCGCGGCTGATCCCGGCGGCCTTGGCGACCTCGTCCATGGTCGCGGTCGATTTACGGGTCAGCAGGGCGGCTGCACTGCGCAGGACATGGTCACGATCGAGGGCCATGAGACAAGAGTAGCCCATGTGAGACACAATTGTCTCACCATAGGCATGCATGACTCAGTCGGCGCAGGTCAGCCGTGTTTTCGGGTCAGTGCCAGGGCAGGCTGCCGCGGCGCTCCCAGTAGACGTGCGGGTCCTCGGCGAGCGTGGCCAGGCGGGTCAGCTGGTCCGTTTCGAGGTCGACCGCGGCCGCGTGCAGGTTGGAGGCGAGCTGGGTGAGGGTCGCCGCGCCGGAGAGGACGACTCCGGCCCAGGGCTGACGCAGTACGACCGCGAGGGCGACGGCGTCGCAGCCGAGGCCGGTCTGCTCGGCCACGGCCTTTAGGGCGTCGGGGGCGTGCGGGGCGGCCAGGCGGCCGTTGGCCATGCCCTCCTTCACGATCACCGTCAGTCCGGCGTCGTGCGCCTCGGCGAGGGCGGGGCCGGCCGAGGTCTCCAGGGCGTTGTACGTCGACTGGACGGTACGGAAGAGGGGCTCGCCGCCGACCGTGACGGCGAGGGCGGCGCGGATCGCGTCGGCCTGGGCCGGGCCGCTGGTGGAGAACCCGACGGTGAGGCCTTGGGCGGCGGCTTCCGCCAGCTTGGCGTGGAGTTCCCTGTCGGTGAGGGCGGGGCTGTCCGGGGTCACCGAGTGGATCTGGTAGAGGTCGAGGCGGTCGCCGAGGAGTTCGGCGGTCTCGGCGCGCTGGCGGTCGTAGGTCCGGACGCTGTGGTCCTTGACCTCGTGCTTCTCGGCGTCCGTGGTCCAGTCGGCGGTGTAGGTGTAGCCCCACTTGCTGCCGACGACCACGTCGTCGATGCCGGGGTGGGCGGTGAGCCAGTCGGCGAGGAACTCCTCGGAGCGGCCGTAGGAGCGGGCCACGTCGAAGTAGCGGACGCCCTGGGCGTAGGCGGCGTCGAGGAGTTCGTGGGTGCGGGTGCGGAGGGCTTCTACGGTGCGGTTCTCTCCGAGGTCCTCGTCGCGGTTGAGGTTGATGTAGCCGGGGCGGCCGACTGCGGCGAGGCCGAGGCCGATGTGGCAGGTCGGGGTCGTTGCTGTTGCCAGTCGGGCGAAGGGCATCGCGGGGTCCGTTTCGGTCGGCTGCGTCGGGCTGTTGACCAACGTAACCCGCGATGACCTTCGGTTCGGCGTTCAGCTCGGGGGGTTCGGTGCGTCGGCGGGTGCGGGTGCGTCGTGGTTTCTCGCGCCCACGCGGCGGAGCCGCATATCGACTACGCCCCGCGCCCCTGACGGGGCGCTTCCCTCAGGCCTGCTTCTTGGCTTCTGCCCACTCGTGCTGCTGCGCCACGTTCGCCTTGACCTCCGTCAGCTGGATCGCGACCGCGCTGGGAGCCGTGCCGCCTCGGCCATCACGCGAAGCCAGCGCCCCCGGGACGTTGAGGACCGAGCGGACCTCGGGGGTCAGGTGGGCGGAGATCTTCCCGAACTGGTCGTCCGTCAGTTCGTCGAGTTCCTTGTTCTCGGCCTCCGCCGCCTTGACGCACTCGCCGGCGACCTCGTGGGCGACCCGGAAGGGCACGCCCTGCTTGACCAGCCACTCGGCGATGTCGGTGGCCAGGGAGAAGCCGGCCGGGGCCAGTTCCTCCATGCGGTCGCGGTTGACCGTGAGGGTGGCCATCATCCCGGTGAACGCGGGGAGCAACACCTCCAGCTGGTCGCAGGAGTCGAAGACCGGCTCCTTGTCCTCCTGGAGGTCGCGGTTGTAGGCGAGGGGCAGGGCCTTCAGGGTGGCCATGAGACCGGTGAGGTTGCCGATCAGGCGTCCCGACTTGCCGCGCGCCAGCTCCGCGATGTCCGGGTTCTTCTTCTGGGGCATGATCGACGAGCCCGTGGAGAACGCGTCGTGCAGGGTCACGAAGGAGAACTCCTTCGTGTTCCAGATGATGATCTCCTCGGCGATCCGGGAGAGGTTCACGCCGATCATCGCCGTGATGAAGGCGAACTCCGCCACGAAGTCGCGGGAGGCCGTGCCGTCGATGGAGTTGCCGACGCTGCCGTGCTCGAAGCCGAGGTCGGCCGCCACCGCCTCCGGGTCCAGGCCCAGGGAGGAGCCGGCGAGCGCGCCGGAGCCGTACGGGGAGACGGCCGTGCGGTCGTCCCACTGGCGCAGCCGCTCCGCGTCCCGGGACAGGGACTGGACGTGGGCCAGGACGTGATGGGCGAAGAGGACCGGCTGGGCGTGCTGGAGGTGGGTGCGGCCGGGCATCGCCACGCCCGGGTGGGCCTCCGCGAGGCCGATCAGGGCGTCCTGGAGGTCGGCGATCAGGCCGCCGATGGTGCGGGCGTGGTCGCGGAGGTACATCCGGAAGAGGGTCGCGACCTGGTCGTTGCGGGAGCGGCCGGCCCGCAGCTTGCCGCCGAGGTCGGGGCCGAGGCGCTCCAGGAGGCCGCGCTCCAGGGCGGTGTGGACGTCCTCGTCGGCGATCGTGCCGACGAAGGAGCCGTCGGCGACGTCGGCCTCCAGCTGGTCGAGACCGGCGATCATGCGCTGGAGTTCGTCCTCGGTGAGCAGGCCCGCCTTGTGCAGCACGCGCGCGTGGGCACGCGAACCGGCGATGTCGTAGGGCGCGAGCCGCCAGTCGAAGTGGACGGACGCGGACAGTTTCGCCAGGGCCTCGGCGGGACCGTCGGCGAAACGTCCGCCCCAGAGCCGTACGTCACCGCTGTTGCTGCTCACTTGCGTCGCTCCTAGAGAGATACGGATGTGGCACCGCCTCCCCGGCCATGAACGGGGAGGCGGTGGTCACGCTACTGGTTACGCGAGGTCACGCTTGGCGGCGATCTTCGACGACAGGCTGTAGAGGTCGATGAAGCCCTTGGCCGCCGCCTGGTCGAAGGTGTCGCCGGTGTCGTACGTGGCGAGGTTGAAGTCGTAGAGGGAGGACCCGGAGCGGCGGCCGGTGACGACCGCGCGGCCGCCGTGCAGGGTCATCCGGATGTCGCCGGTGACATGCTGGTTCGCCTCGTTGACGAAGCCGTCCAGGGCGCGCTTGAGCGGGGAGAACCACTGGCCGTCGTAGACGAGTTCGCCCCAGCGCTGCTCCACCTGCCGCTTGTAGCGGGCGAGTTCGCGCTCGACGGTGACGTTCTCCAGTTCCTGGTGGGCCGTGATGAGCGCGATCGCGCCCGGCGCCTCGTACACCTCGCGGGACTTGATGCCCACCAGGCGGTCCTCGACCATGTCGATCCGGCCGACGCCCTGGGCGCCGGCGCGCTCGTTGAGCTCCTGGATCGCCTGGAGGACGGTGACGGGCCTGCCGTCGATCGCGACCGGGGCGCCCTGCTCGAAGGTGACGATCACCTCGTCGGCCTCGCGCGGGGTGGCCGGGTTCTGCGTGTACTCGTAGATGTCCTCGATCGGGCCGTTCCAGATGTCTTCCAGGAAGCCGGTCTCGACGGCGCGGCCGAAGACGTTCTGGTCGATGGAGTACGGGGACTTCTTGGTGGTCGCGATCGGGAGGTTCTTCGCCTCGCAGAAGGCGATGGCCTTGTCCCGGGTCATCGCGTAGTCGCGGACCGGGGCGATGCAGGTGAGGTCGGGGGCGAGGGCGACGATGCCGGCCTCGAAGCGGACCTGGTCGTTGCCCTTGCCGGTGCAGCCGTGGGCGACCGTGCCGGCGCCGTGCTTGCGGGCGGCGGCGACCAGGTGCTTGACGATCGTCGGCCGGGAGAGGGCGGAGACCAGCGGGTAGCGGTCCATGTAGAGGGCGTTGGCCCTGATCGCCGGGAGACAGTACTCCTCGGCGAACTCGTCCCTGGCGTCGGCGACCTCGGCCTCGACCGCACCGCAGGCGAGGGCGCGCTTGCGGATGACGTCCAGGTCCTCACCGCCCTGGCCGACGTCCACCGCGACGGCGATGACCTCGGCGCCCGTCTCCTCGGCGATCCAGCCGATGGCGACGGAGGTGTCCAGTCCGCCCGAGTAGGCGAGTACGACGCGCTCGGTCATGGGTCCCTCCTCACGTACATCCGCTTGCTATGCATGAGTATGCAGAGCTCTGCATGATTCGTCAATCCAGCCCTCCCCGGGACCTCCCGCGGAAGAGAGCGGAAGAGATGTGAAAGAGGTTTGAACAAACGAAATCGCTTTCCCGTACCCATGCCTGAACGCAGGCGCCGCGTTTGTAAACCCACCTCTGACCCAAGTGAGGCATCCGTATGTCCAGGGCTCTTCCGAAGTACAACAAGCGTCGCGTCGCGCTCATCGGCGGCGCTGCCGCGGTGGTGCTGTCCGGGGCGGTCATCGCCGGTTCGGCCCTCGCCGGGACCCCGGACAAGAGCAGCGACACCACGAACGCCCGCACCCTCTCCAGTCCCGGCACGATCACCTGCCCGGACGTCGCCTCCAAGCTGCCGGCGATCCCCGCGTCCGCTCAGGCCGAGGTCACCCGCAACCTCACTCTGCTCCAGACGCAGATCCAGGAGGCCAACAAGCGGCTGGTCGACACGGTGGGCCAGGGCGGACCGAACTTCGTCAACAACGCGATCCTCGGCCCCCTGAAGGACAAGCGCGTCGCCACCGTCAACCGGATCGCGACGGCGATCGGCCGTACGGCCGCCAAGCCGACCGGCCTGGACGCGCTCGCGCCGTGCACCCTGAACGCGAGCGGGACCAGCACGAACACGGGCAGCGGTACGGCGACGGGCTCGACCGCGGCCTCGGCCACGCCGAGCACGGCGGCGACCCAGCAGCAGTCGACCGGCAGCACCGGCACGGGCACCACCAACAGCGCGGTGGGCACGATCACCTGCCCCGACGTCGCCTCGCAGCTCCCGGCGATCCCCGCGTCCGCGCAGGCCGAGGTCACCCGCAACCTCACCCTGCTGCAGACCCAGATCGACGAGGCCAACAACCGGCTCCAGACCACGGTCGGCCAGGGCGGCCCGAACTTCGTGCAGAACGCGATCCTCGGCCCGCTGGCGGACAAGCGGAAGTCGACGATCGACCGGATCGCCATCGCGATCGGCCGTACGTCGACCAAGCCGACCGGCCTCGACTCCCTGGCCGCCTGCACGCTCACCAAGTGACGTGACAGGCAGCTGTGGCCGCCCCGTGTTCAGCGCCGGCCGGGGCGGCCACAGTGGAGCCTGTCCGGAACCCGAAACTTCCCACGGCAATTACTTAGACAAGCGAAGTAGCCGCGTCGATAATCCCGAGGTATGGGAAAGACCTATGAGCGCATCGACGGCAGGCTCCGCACGTTCATCGAGGAACAGCCCCTGTTCTTCACCGCCACCGCCCCGCTCGCGGGCGACGGCACGGTCAACCTCTCCCCCAAGGGCCTCAAGGGCTCCTTCGTGGTCCTCGACGAACTCACCCTGGCGTATCTGGACTTCGCCGGCTCCAACGCCGAGACCATCGCCCATCTGCGGGAGAACGGCCGCATCACCCTGATGTGGTGCGCGTTCCAGGGCCCGCCGAACATCGTGCGGGTGCACGGGCGCGGCGAGGCGGTCTTCCGGGACGACCCCCGCTTCAAGGAACTCCTCACCCGTTTCCCCGACATCGACCTGGCCCAGCACGGCCTGCGCGCCGTCATCGTCGTCCACGCCGAACTCATCCGGGACAGCTGCGGATACGCGGTCCCCTACATGGCGTACGAGGCCGACCGCGAGCTGCACGGGAAGCGCTTCGCGCGCGAGGACGACGCCTCGCTGAGCGCGTACTTCGAGCGCAAGGACCACATCGCGGTGAGCCTGGACGGCCTACCCGGGCTGCCGTTGCCGCTTCCCCCGTCTACCGTCTGAGCCATGCGTCCACGTGTCGTCGTCACCCTGGTGTCCGCGTCCCTGCTCCTGCTCGGTGCGGCACCGGGGGACGGGGACTCGTCACCGCTGCCCGTGCGGATGGCCGACACGGGGGGCGGCAGCCAGCTCATCACCGCGGAGGCGGAGGCGCCGAGCTCGACGTCGGGGACGCTCACGTGGTGGGAGCGGCGGGACGGGGCGTGGGTGAAGGTGGGGTCCGCCGACGCCCGCTTCGGGGCGAAGGGGCTGGTCGAGGGGGTCAAGCGGCAACAGGGCACGAACACGACCCCTACGGGGTTGTACGACCTTCCGTTCGGGTTCGGTCTCCAGGCGGCGCCGGCGGGGACCGCCGTCGAGTACCGGGCGGTGACCGCGAATTCGTGGTGGTGCCAGGACAACGACTCCGGCGCCTACAACCGCTGGGTCGAGCCCTTGCCGGGCGACTGCCGGGCCTCGGAGTCGGAGAAGCTGGCGTCGTACACGACGCAGTATGCGTATGCCCTGGTGATCGGGTTCAACTACCAGCAGCCCGTGCGGGGGCGGGGGGCCGGGATCTTTCTGCATGTCAACGGGGCGGGGGCTACGGCCGGGTGTGTGTCGGTGCCGGTGGATGCGATGCGGCGGATTCTGCAGTGGGCGGATCCGGGGAAGGGACCGCACATTGCCATCGGGACGGTGAGCGGGGATACGGCTCTTACCCGGTATTGAGATCGCTGCTTCGCCGTGGAGGTGCGCAGTGACGGCGGGTGCGGGCCGTCCTGGGCTGGTCGCGCAGTTCCCCGCGCCCCTAGGTATCTCTACCGGCCGCAAGCCGGACCGTGAACGTCGTCGATCCTGGGGCGCTTTCCAACGTCACCGTCCCCCCGTGTGCCTCCACCACCGCCGCCACGATCGACAGGCCCAGGCCCGCGCCCGCCCCTGTCGCGTCCTGGCGGCGGCGGTGTTCCGCCCTCGTGAAGCGTTCGAAGACGCCCGGCTGGATGTCCTTCGGGATGCCGGGGCCGTCGTCGTGGACGCGGAGGAGCGCCGCCCCGTCCTCCTGCTCCAGCAGCACCGTCACCTTCGTGCCCGCGGGGGTGTGCAGACGGGCGTTGGCCAGGAGGTTGGCCAGTACCTGTTGGAGGCGGTGGGTGTCGCCCGGGACCGTCACCGGGTCCTCGGGGAGGTCCAGGGTCCAGCGGTGGTCGGGGCCCGCGGCCCGCGCGTCCGTGACCGCGTCCAGGATCAGGTGGGTGAGGTCGACCGGCTCGCGTTCCAGGGGGCGGCCCGCGTCCAGGCGGGCCAGCAGGAGGAGGTCGTCGACCATCTCGCCCATGCGGGAGGACTCGGCGGCGATGCGGTCCAGGGCCCGGGTGACCTCGGGCGGTACCGGGCCGGGGTGCAGCAGCGCCAGTTCCGCGTGGCCGCGGACCGAGGCGACCGGGGTGCGCAGTTCGTGGCTGGCGTCGGCCGCGAAGGTGCGCAGGCGTTCCTCGCTGGCGTGGCGTTTGGTGAGGGCGTCCTCGACGTGGCCCAGCATGCGGTTGAAGGCGGTGGCCACCTGGCCGACCTCGCCGCGGGGGTCCGTCTCGGGGGCGCGGGGCGGCAGGGCCACCTCGCCGCTGGCGAGCGGGAGCTCGCTGACCCTGGTCGCCGTCGCCGCCACCCGGCTCAGCGGGCGCAGGGACCAGCGGACCCAGAAGGCGCCGGCCACCCCGGCCACGGCCAGGGCGAGGCCGAAGACCGCGGCGGCGACCAGTTCCAGGCGGTGCACGGTGGCCCGGACCGGCTCCAGGGGCAGACCGGTCATCAGGACGTCGCCGTCCAGGCCGGTCCAGGCCATGAGCCGGTAGGCGCCGATCGACCGGAGGTGGACCGTGTGTCCCCTGCCGTCCACCGGGACCCCGGCCAGGAGCGCGCGGTCGTGTGCGGTGAGGCCGACGGTCAGGTCCGGATCGTCGTTGGCCGGGATCAGGGCCGCGTTGGTGATCCGGCCCTTAAGGAGGCGCGCGCCGAAGGTGCCGGAGGCCTGGCGGCGGGTGTCGCCGTGCTCGTCGCCGTCCCGGTCGCTGGGCTTGTACTTGCCGTGTTCGAGGGACTGCGGAAAGCTCGGGCCGCTCTGCTGGAGCTGCTGGTCGAGGCGGCCAGTGAGGAAGCCGTTCAGCTCGACGACCGCGGCGACGCCCACGGCCGCGCAGCTCACCGCCAGCAGCACGACCAGGCCCGCGGTGAGGCGGGCGCGCAGGGTGCGGGGGCGGGGCAGGTGCCGTAGCCCGGTCCGCAGCCGTGGCCAGCGTCGTCGTAGGAGATTCACCTGGTCACCGGCTTGAGGACGTATCCCGCGCCGCGCACCGTGTGGATCATGGGTTCGCGGCCCGCGTCCACCTTCTTGCGCAGGTAGGAGATGTACAGCTCGACGACATGGGCGCGGCCGCCGAAGTCGTACGACCAGACCCGGTCGAGGATCTGTGCCTTGCTGAGGACGCGGCGGGGGTTGCGCATCAGGAAGCGGAGGAGTTCGAACTCGGTCGGGGAGAGCTCGATCAGCTCGCCGGCCCGGGTGACCTCGCGGGCCTCCTCGTCCATGGACAGGTCGCCGACGACCAGCCGGGGGCCGTCCTCCTGCTGGCGGGCCATGCCGGCGCGGCGCAGCAGTCCGCGCAGCCGGGCGACGACCTCCTCCAGGCTGAAGGGCTTGGTCACGTAGTCGTCACCGCCCGCGGTGATGCCGGCGATCCGGTCCTCGACGGCGTCCCGGGCCGTGAGGAAGAGCACACAGACGTCCGGCTTGACCTGGTGCAGGGAGCGCAGCACGGCGAAGCCGTCGGTGTCCGGGAGCATCACGTCGAGGACCACCGCGTCCGGCAGCAGCTCACGGGCGGCGACCAGCGCACTCGCGCCGTCGCCGGCCTCGCGGACCTCCCAGCCCTCGTAGCGCAGGGCACCCGTGAGCACCTCCGCGAGGTCGGGGTCGTCGTCGACGACGAGGACGCGGAGCGGGGTGCCGTCGGGGCGGGTGAGGGCCGGGCGGCCGGAGCGGGTCATGTTCATCGCGTTTACCAGCATCGCTCCTGCGGGCGGCGAGAGGTGACCTCCGGTGCTCTGAGTTTCCTCTGAGTGGGCTGAGCCGGGCCCGCTCAGAGGGCGCTCAGAAGTTCGCGCTGCACAGTGGGCGTCCTGACCCGGAGAAAGGACGCGACTCATGACGACCGTGGACGAACGGCGTACGGCCCCGGCCGTGCCCGTGGCCACGCGCCGCTCCCCCGCGGGCGCCGTGCTCGCCGTGCTGTGGGCCGGGGCGGCGGCCGTGGTGGGGCTGTGGTGGTACGACACCGGTTCGGTCGTCGGCGCGGCCGGCTGGCTGACCGGGGCGGGGCGGATAGCGGGGCTGCTGTGCGGGTACTCCTGTGCGGTGCTCGTCGGTCTGATGGCCCGGGTACCGCTGCTGGAGGTCCGGGTCGGCTCCGACCGGGTGGCGCGGTGGCATGCGATGGCCGGGCGGTACACGGTCTGTCTGCTGGTCGCGCACGTCGCGCTGATCCTCAGCGGGTACGCGGCCCAGGACCACGCCTCGCTCGTCCACGAGGCGGTGGACGTCGTCCTCCACTACCCGGAGATGCTCAAGGCCACCGCCGGCACGGTGATCCTCTTCGCGGTCGGCATCACCTCCGCGCGGGCGGTGCGCCGTCGTACCAGCTACGAGTTCTGGTACTACGTCCACCTCCTCGCCTACGCGGCCGTCTTCCTCGCCTTCGGCCACCAGCTGGCACTCGGCAACGACCTCAACGGCAAGCCGGTCGCCACCGCCTTCTGGTACGCGCTGTACCTGGGGGTCGCGGCCCTGGTGCTGTGGTTCCGGGTGCTGGCGCCGGTGCGGCTCAATCTCCGGCACCGGCTGCGCGTGGACTCCGTGCAGCAGGAGGCGCCGGGTGTGTACTCGGTCGTGGTGCAAGGGCGGCGGATCGGCGAACTGGGCGCACAGGCCGGGCAGTTCTTCCGCTGGCGGTTCTTCGGCGGCGACGGCATGGGCTGGACGTCGACGCCGTACTCCCTGTCGGCGCCGCCGCGCGGCGATCTGCTGCGGATCACCGTCAAGGCGCTCGGCGACCACAGCGCGGCCGTGCCGCTGCTGCGGCCCGGCACCAGGGTGTGGGCGGAAGGGCCGTACGGCGCGCTCACCGCGGACCGGGCCACCAGTCACCGGTCCCTGCTGATCGCGGCCGGCGTCGGGGTCACCCCGCTGCGGGCCCTGTTCGAGACGCTGCCCGGCGAGGTCACCCTGCTCTACCGGGCGCGTACGGCGGAGGACCTGGCGCTGGGCGCCGAGCTGGAGGCGATCGCGCGGTGGCGCGGGGCCAAGGTCCTGTACGCCCTCAACGGTCCGTACGGCGAACGCCCCGCCCTCACGGCGGAGGCGCTGCGGGCGACCTTCCCCGGCCTCGCCGGTCACGACGTCTACATCTGCGGTCCGCACGGCTTCGCCCAGGAGCTGTACGGCGCGCTGCGTGCCGCCGGGGTGCCGGACCGCCGTATCCACCACGAGTCCTTCGAGCTGTGAGGCCGCTGCCGTGCACGCACTGAACAAGAACCGTCCCCTGCGCCGGGTCGTGCTGGCGAGTGCCGCCACCGTCTCCGGGATCGTGATGCTGCTGGCCCTGAAGCCGCACACCAGCCCGACCGTGGTCACGGGCTCGGTGGCGCCGGCACCGTCGAGCAGCGCGAGCAGCGCCGCACCGCAGGCGTCGAGCAGTTCCGGGAGCAGCGGCTCCGGCACGTCCGGCAAGTCGAGCAAATCCGGCAAGTCCGGGAGCGGCAGTACCGCCGCCAAGACCGTCACCGGGAGCACCGTCCAGACCCGCTGGGGTCCCGTGCAGGTCCGGGTGACCGTCAAGAACGGCAAGATCACCGACGTCACGGCGCTCCAGTACCCGTCGGACAACCCCCGGGACCAGCAGATCAACAGCTACGCCCTCCCGCAGCTGCGCAGCGAGGCGCTGGCGGCGCAGAGCGCGAGCATCGACACCGTCTCCGGGGCGACGTACACCAGCGAGGGTTACCAGCAGTCACTCCAGTCGGCACTGGACTCAGCGGGTCTCTGAACGGGGCTCTGAACACTCGGGCTGTGCGGCACGTATCTGTGGGCCAAGGGTCAAGTCCCCACGGAGGAACCGTGACCACCACACTCGCAGGCGGACGTGCCGCCCGCCGCCAGACGATGCGCCGCATCCGCCCGCGCCGCTCCCCGGCCGTACCGCTGTTGCTCGCCGTCTGGGCGGGCGCGGCGGCCGTGCTCTGGCTGTGGTGGCACAACACACCGTCCATCGCCGACACCAACGGCAAGATACTCAACGCGGGCCGCATCACGGGCCTGTTGGCCGGATATCTGATGGCACTCGTCGTGCTGCAGATGGCCCGCGTGCCCGCGCTGGAGCGACGGGTCGGCTCCGACCGCGTCGCCCGCTGGCACGCGATGAGCGGCCGCTACACCCTCTGCCTGGTCTTCGCGCACGTCTTCCTCATCATGTGGGGCTACGCGCTGCAGGCCGGCAAGACGCTGAACGACATCGTCCAGCAGACCATCGACTCGGTGAACCAGTTGCCGGACATGGGCAAGGCCGCCATCGGCACGGGCCTGTTCGTGGTCATCGGCCTGACGTCGATCGGGGTGGTCCGGCGCAGGCTGCCGTACGACACCTGGTACCACGTGCACCTGCTCACGTACGCGGCGGTGTTCCTGACGTTCTGGCACCAGATCACCACCGGCAACGACTTCGCCCTCACGCCGATCGCCAAGACCTTCTGGTACGGGCTGTACGGCGCCGTCACCGCGCTGGTGGTCTGGTACCGGATCCTCACCCCGATCCGGCTCAACCTCCGTCACCGGATGCGGGTCGAGGCGGTCATCGAGGAGACGCCGGGCATCGTGTCGGTGCTGATCGGCGGGCGCAAGCTGCACCGGATGGGCGCGGAGGCCGGCCAGTTCTTCCGCTGGCGGTTCCTGGCGCCCGGGATGCGGTTCAGCTCGCACCCGTACTCCCTGTCGGCGGCACCCCGCCCCGACATGTTGCGGATCACCGTCAAGGCGATCGGCGACCACAGCGCGCGGCTGCGCGAACTACGGCCCGGGACCAAGGTGTGGGCCGAAGGGCCGTACGGGGCGATGACCGCGTCCCGGCGCAGCCGCGGCAAGGTTCTGCTGGTGGCGGGCGGCGTCGGGATCACGCCCATGCGGGCGCTGTTCGAGACGCTGCCCGGCGCCGCCGGCGACCTGACCCTGCTCTACCGCGCCAACACCACGCAGGACCTGGCGCTCTGGGACGAGCTCGCGAAGATCGCCAACGAGCGCGGGGCCCGGCTGATGTACGCGGTCAACAGCCCGGACGGCGAGCGTCCTGACATCTCCGCGGAGAACCTCCAGCGGAAGATCCCGGACATCGACAACCACGACGTCTTCATGTGCGGCCCGCCCGGGTTCGCGCAGGGAGTGTACGAAGCGCTGCGCGGCGCGGGGGTTCCCGCCCGCCGCATCCATCACGAGTCGTTCGAGATGTGAGCGACGGGAATTCAAGGGATCCAAGGGACCCAGGGGAATCGGGAGTTCTGGAACGATGAGGAAGAGTCACCCCATCAGGCGCGTGATGCTGGCCACCGCGGGAACCGTGTCCGCCGTCGTGCTGCTGCTGTCGCTGAAGCCGTCGTCGGACCCGACGTCCGCGTCGGCGGCGGGCGCGGCCCCGTCCGCGGCGGCGGCCGGGCAGGAGTCGCCGCAGGGCGGCACCGGGGCCGCCGGGGCCACGCAGGTGACCGGTGACGCGACCCAGACGCAGTACGGGGTCGTGCAGGTCAGGCTGACCGTCGCCGGCGGGAAGATCACCCAGGCCGAGGCGATCCAGGCGCCCAAGGGCGGCACCAGCGACCAGAAGACCGCGCTGTCGGTGCCCCAGCTGAACAAGGAGACGGTGGCGGCGCAGAGCGCGAACATCGACTCGGTCTCCGGGGCGACGTACACGAGCACCGGGTACAAGCAGTCGCTGCAGTCGGCGCTGGACAAGATGAAGGAGGCGGCCTCGTCGTCCTCCGGCTCGTCCTCGTCCTCCGGTACGGGCTCGTCCGCCGGCTCGTCCTCGTCCTCTTCGGGGTCCGCGCAGGCGCAGGCCAAGACGGTGACCGGGCAGGTCGCGCAGACCCAGTACGGGCCGGTCCAGGTCCGGATCACCGTCTCGGGCGGGAAGATCACCAAGGCGGAGGCGGTCCAGGCGCCCAAGGGCGGGCTCAGCGACCAGAAGACGGCGCTCGCCGTGCCGAAGCTCAACCAGGAGGCGGTGGCGGCGGGCAACGCCACCATCGACTCCGTCTCCGGAGCCACCTACACCAGCACCGGCTACAAGCAGTCCCTGCAGTCGGCGCTGGACCAGGCCGGTGGCTGACGCGGTGGCGGAGTCCGCGGAGGCTCCCGCCGCGGTACGTCATGCGGAGGAGGTCATGGGGACCGTCTTCTCCTTCGACGTCCGCGGCGGGGATCCGGATGCCGTACAGGCCGCCCTCACCGAGGCGGTCGCCGGGCTGCACCGGGTCGACGAGGTGTTCAGCACCTACCGCGAGGCCAGCCAGGTGTCCCGGCTGGCCCGGGGGGAGATCGGCGTCGACGCGTGCGATCCCGAAGTCGCCGAGGTGCTGGAACTGGCGGCCGAGGCGGAGCGGGTGAGCGACGGCTGGTTCAGCACGCGCTACCGCGGCCGGCTCGACCCCACCGGGATCGTGAAGGGCTGGTCCGCGGAGCGCGCGGCGCAGGCCCTCCGGCAGGTGGCCGGGGTGCGCGGCGTGAGCGTCAACGGCGGCGGCGACGTCCAGATGTTCGGCGCGCCCGAGCCGACGCGGGCGTGGCGGGTGGGGATCGCCGATCCCCTGCGGCCGGGTGGACTGGCCGCGGTGATCTCGGCGGCGGGCGTGGAGGAGCTGGCGGTCGCCACGTCCGGTACGGCGGAGCGGGGCGCCCATATCGTCGATCCGCGGACCGGGAAGTCGGCGGTGACGGACCTGGTGGCGGTGACGGTGGTGGGCCCGCGTCTGACGTGGGTGGACTGCTGGGCCACGGCGGCGTTCGCGATGGGATCGCGGGAGGGGCTGGCCTGGCTGGAGTCGCTGCCGGATGTGGAGGGGCTGCTGATCACGGCGGGGGACGAGGTGCGGTGCACTGGGGGACTTGCCGCGCGTTTGGGTTGAGGGCGGGCGGGGGTTTCGCTTGCCGGCGCCGGGAAGCGCCCCTTCAGGGGCGCGGGGAACTGCGCGACCAGCCCCCACTCACCCGCAGACGAAGAACTGCCCGCGCCGTTCGCGAAGTTTTTCCAATTTGTCACGAGAAAAGCCATCCAAGCTCCCCCTTCGGCCGTATCTCCTGTGAAGCAAGTTTCGGGAGGAACACCATGGCCATCTTCAGCAACCTGTTGCCGGCGATGCACCGGGACCACGGCGGCCACGGCGACGATCGGTTCGGCGACCGTCACGGGCACGACCACGAGGACGACCACGACCACGGTGACCGTCACGGCGACCGGCACGACCACGGCGAGGGCGACCGTCACGGCCACAACGGCTACTGACCGCAGAGGGAAGGGTGAGCGGACCGGCGACCGGGGCAGCCGGTCCGCACTGCCGTTCGTTCCCGAGGAACTCCTGTCATGGCGCATCTCCTGCGGCGTCTGCTGTCGACCGGCGACCCGTCCGACTCGGTGGTGGCGGCCGTACCCCCGGTCTCCCCGCGTGAGGTGTTCCGGCGGTTCTGGCCGTACACCCGCGGCGGCCGGCGCTGGCTCGTGCCGCTCGTCCTGCTGAGCCTGACCGCCCCCGCCGTCGACGCCGCGGAGCTCTGGCTCTTCAAGATCGTCGTGGACGACGTGCTCGTCACCCGGGATCTACGGCCGTTCCTCTGGATCGCACCCGCCTATCTGGGGCTCGTCGTCTGCTCCGGAGCCCTCGGGTTCGCCGACGACGTCACCTCCACCTGGGTCGGCGAACACTTCCTGCTCGCCCTGCGCTGCGACGTGTTCCGGCACGTCCAGGGACTGTCGCTCGGCTTCTTCGAGCGCCGGCGGCTCGGGGACGTGCTGTCCAGGGTCACCGGCGATGTCGACGCGGTGGAGACGTTCCTGCTCTCGGGCGTGGCGGACGCCCTGTACTACGTGATCCGCCTGGGCGTCTTCCTCGGCCTGCTCTTCTACCTGCGCTGGGACCTGACCCTGCTCTCCCTCCTCATCGTGCCGCTGTTCTGGGGCTCCGCCCGGCACTTCTCGCGGCTGATCAAGGAGGCGTCGCGGGAGCGCAGGCGCAGCAGCGGCTCGCTCAGCGCGGTCGCCGAGGAGTCGCTCGGCAATGTCGTGCTGGTCCAGGCGTACAACCGGCAGGGCTGGGAGGCGCACCGGTTCGAGCGGGAGAGCCTCGGCAGGTTCCGGGCGGCGATGGCCTCCGCACGGATCCGGGCCGTGTACGGACCCGTCGTCGAGGTCATCGAGGTGGCGGGCGGGCTCGCGGTGCTGGGCCTCGGCACCTGGAAGCTGGCCCAGGGCCAGCTCACGCTCGGTGGGCTCCTGGTGTTCCTCGCGCTGATCGGCAAGCTGTACGGCCCGGTGCACGGCCTGTCCGGGCTCGGCACCACCTTCTACGCGGCCTCCGCCTCGGCGGAGCGGATCATCGAACTGCTGGACCAGCGGCCTCAGGTGACCGAGGCGCCGGGGGCGCGGCGGATCCGCCGGGCGCGGGGTGACGTGGAGTTCGACGGGGTGTGGTTCCGCTATCCCGGTACGGCGGCCTGGGCGCTGTCGGACGTGTCGTTCCAGGTGGCGCCCGGGGAGACGCTGGCACTGGTCGGGGCGAGCGGGGCGGGCAAGTCCACGCTCGCGAAGCTGCAGTTGCGGTTCTACGACCCCGACCGGGGCGCGGTCCGCCTGGACGGGACCGACCTGCGCGAGCTCAGCCTATCCGACGTGCGGGAGAACGTCGCGGTGGTGCTGCAGGAGACGCTCGTCTTCCACGGCACCGTGCGCGAGAACATCGCCTACGGCCGGCCGGCGGCCACGGAGGCGGAGATCGTCGCGGCGGCGCGGGCCGCGGACGCGCACGAGTTCATCGAGCGGCTCCCGGAGGGCTACGAGACGCTCGTCGGCCAGCGCGGCCGCACGCTCTCCGGCGGACAGTGCCAGCGGCTGGCGATCGCCCGGGCGATGATCCGGGACGCGCCGGTGCTGCTGCTGGACGAACCGACGGCCGGGCTGGACGTGCGGTCGGGACGGCGGATCATGGATCCGCTGCGCCGGCTGATGGCCGGACGGACGACGGTCGTCATCTCCCACAATCTGCTGACCGTCCGGGACGCCACCCGGATCGTGGTGCTCGACCGGGGCAGGGTCGTCGAGGACGGCGCGCACACGGAGCTGCTCGGGCGCGAGGGGGCGTACGCCCGGCTGCACCGGCTGAACGCGGGAGCGGTGCTGTCCTGAGCCGTTCCGCCGCCGTCGGGCGTTCACGTCACCGGCGTCACCACCTTGCCCTTCTGCAGCTGGGCGGTGGCGACGACGGTGCCGTGGGGCGAGGTCAGGCGGGCACCGGAGTACTGGGTGAGGTCGACGGCGACCGCCACCCCCCAGTGGCCGCGTCCCTCGCGCACGGGGAACTCGCCGATGCGCGTGGTCGTACCGTCGATGTGTTCGAGGAGGCAGGTGACCTTGCCGGTGTAGGGGGTGCCGGGGAAGACGACGGACACGAACATCCAGGCGGGGCTGCCGGGGTGGGCGTAGACGTCGCCGATGGGCTGCCCGCCCCCGGCCGGGAACATGTCGCCGACCAGCATGGGCTCGGACTCCACGGCGCGCGGCGAGGCGGTGACGGCTCCCTCGACGGCGCCGCCGATCGCCCAGCCGGCGAAGCCGAGGGCGACGGCGACGGCGGTGGCCACCGCGGCGAGCCGCAGCCGGGCCCGCCGGGCGCGGCTGCGCAGGCCCTGGGCGGCACGGGCGGGCCGCTGCCCCTCGGGGGCCGTCGCCGCCTGCTCGGCGAGGCTGCGCGCCACCCTGGCCTCGAAGCCGGGCGGCGGCTCGGCGTCCGGGAGCAGGCCGATCAGCCGGTCGCCGATCCCGGTCAGTTGCCGGACGTACTCCCGGCAGTCCGCGCACCCGTCCAGATGCGCGACGGCCTCGGCCCGCTCGCGGCCGGGGAGCACGCCCAGCGCCAGCTCGGCGCCGACCTCCCGCAGCTTCTCGCAGTGCGCGTCACTGGACATGGTCGCCTCGCTTCGGAGACGCGAGCGCGGTGCGGAGTTTCGCCATCGCCGCTCTGATCCGCGTCTTGGCGGTGCCCAGCGGGATCTTCTCCACCTCGGCGATCTGCTGGGCCGTCATACCGTAGACACCTGCCATCATCAGGGCCCTGGCCTGCTCCCGCGGCAGCCGTGCCAGCGCGGCCCGGAGCTGGGAGGAGGCCTCGTCGGCCAGCGCCCACTGCTCGGGGGTCTCGGTGACGACGTCGAGAAGCGGGTCGAGGTCCTCGGGGGCCATCGGTTCCGTCCGCCTGGCGCGGACGGCGTCGACGGCGAGGTTGTGCGCGATGGTCGTCAGCCAGGTCCCGACCGAGCCACGGCGCGAGTCGTAGATCTGGGCGTGCCGCCAAGCACGCTCGAACGTCTGCTGAGCAACGTCCTCGGCGAGTTGCTGGTCCCCGGTGACGGCCATGGCGACCCCGAATACCCGGTGCTGGAACCTTCGTACGAAGATCTCGGCGAGCTCCGGATCTCCGGTGGCCAGCCCGGACAGCAGAGCCTCGTCCGGGAGGCGGCCGACGGGGAACCGGAATCCCGACACACCCCTGTATACGTTCGACGGCCGCCAGGGGATTGCCCGCCCGCCTGCCCGCCCGCCGCGGAAGATCACATGTCCATTCTCCGTCGGCGGGCCGGGCCCCGCATGCGGGTCAGAGCCTGTGTCACATCCCCGGTCGGATCAGCGCGCGGCGTCTGGTGCGTGCGATCGCAAGGCGCCGGAGCGCCCTCATGGCGGAGCCACGTGGGCGGTTCGGCAACGCCGCTGGGGGTCCCCCCTCTGGGGGAGTGCGTGCCAGACGCCGCGCGCCCGGCCGGGGATGTGACACAGGCTCTCAGTGCCCGTTCTGGGCCAGGCGCAGCAGATGGTCCGCGAGGGCCTGGCCGCCGGTCGGCTCGCGGCTGATCAGCAGCAGCGTGTCGTCGCCGGCGATGGTGCCCAGGATGTCGTGCAGCTCGGCCTGGTCGATGGCGGAGGCCAGGAACTGGGCCGCGCCCGGCGGGGTGCGCAGGACGACCAGGTTCGCCGACGCCTCCGCCGAGATCAGGAGCTCCTGGGAGAGGCGGCGCATCCGCTCCTCCTTCGCCGACTCCCCCAGCGGCGCGCGGGGCGTGCGGAAGCCGCCCTCGCTCGGGACCGCGTAGATCAGCTCGCCGTCGGTGTTGCGGATCTTCACCGCGTTGAGCTCGTCGAGGTCCCGGGAGAGCGTCGCCTGGGTGACCGTGAGCCCGTCGTCGGCCAGCAGCTTGGCGAGCTGGCTCTGCGACCGCACCGGCTGCCGGTTGAGGATGTCCACGATCCGGCGGTGCCGGGCGGTCCGGGTCTGCGGCACCGCGGGCCCCACCCCGCCCGACTGGTCGAACTCCTGCGCCTCACTCATCGTCGTCTCATTCCCCGGATCGTCCGTCCCCGTTCGCTGCGTCGAGGATGCCGGGCAGCGCCTGCAGCAGCGCGTCCGCCTCGACGTCGCGGAGGTTCAGCGGCGGCATCAGCCGTACGACGTCGGGGGCGGGCGCGTTCACCAGGAACCCGGCCTCCTGAGCCGCCTGCTGGACCTGTGCGGCCAGGGGCTCGGTGAGCACGATACCCAGGAGGAGGCCTTCGCCCCGGACATAATCGATCAACCCGTGGCCGAGACCCTCGATCCCGTCCCGCAACCGCTCGCTCTGCCGCTTGACGTTCTCCAGCAACCCCTCGTTCTCGATGGTGTCGAGGACGGCGAGGCCGGCGGCGCAGGCGACCGGATTGCCGCCGAAGGTGGTGCCGTGGTGGCCGGGCTGGAGCAGTTCGGCGGCCCGGCCGAAGGCCACGGTCGCGCCGAGCGGCAGCCCGCCGCCGAGCTGCTTGGCGAGGGTGACGACATCGGGCAGCACGCCCTCGTGGGCCTGGTAGGCGAACCAGGTGCCGGTGCGGCCGGTGCCGGTCTGCACCTCGTCGAGGACGAGCAGCGCGCCGGTGGCGGCGGTGATCGCGCGGGCCGCCTTGAGGTAGCCGGGCGGGGGTACGACCACGCCGTTCTCGCCCTGGATCGGCTCGATGATCACCAGGGCGGTGTCCTCGGTGACCGCGGCGGCCAGGGCCTGCGCGTCGCCGTAGGGCACGTGGGTGACGTCGGGGGGCAGCGGGCGGAACGGGTCCTGCTTGGCGGGCTGCCCGGTGAGCGCGAGAGCGCCCATGGTCCGGCCGTGGAAGCCGCCGTCGGTGGCGACCATGTGGGTCCGCCCGGTGAGCCGGCCGATCTTGAAGGCGGCCTCGTTGGCCTCCGCGCCGGAGTTGCAGAAGAAGACCCTGCCCTCCCGGCCGAAGAGCTGGAGCAGCCGTTCGGCGAGGGCGACGGTGGGCTCGGCCATGAAGAAGTTGGAGATGTGCCCGAGGGACGCGATCTGCGTGCTCACGGCCTCGACGATCGCCGGGTGGGCGTGGCCGAGCGCGTTGGTGGCGATACCGCCGACGAAGTCGTGGTACTCCCGGTCCTCGGTGTCCCAGACCTTGACGCCCTCGCCGCGCACCAGGGGCAGGCGCGGGGTGCCGTAGTTGTTCATGAGCGCGCCCTGCCAGCGCGTGGTCAGTTCCTGGTTGCTCATGACTCCCCCTCCGCGTCCGGCACGACCATCGTGCCGATGCCGTCGTTCGTGAAGATCTCCAGCAGGATCGAGTGCTGGACCCGGCCGTCGATGACCCGGGCGGTCTGCACGCCGTTGCGCACGGCGTGCAGGCAGCCCTCCATCTTCGGCACCATGCCGGCGCTCAACTCCGGGAGCAGCTTCTCCAGTTGGGATGCGGTGAGGCGGCTGATCACCTCGTCGGAGTTCGGCCAGTCCTCGTAGAGGCCCTCGACGTCGGTGAGGACCATGAGGGTCTCGGCGTCCAGAGCAGCAGCGAGTGCCGCAGCCGCCGTATCAGCATTGACGTTGTAGACATGTCCGTCGTCCTGGGAGCGGGCGATGGAGGAGACGACCGGGATCCGGCCGTCGGCGAGCAGGGCCTCGATCGCGCCCGTGTCGATCGCGGTGATCTCGCCCACCCGCCCGATGTCGATCAACTCGCCGTCGATCTCGGGCCGGTGCTTGGTGGCGGTGATGGTGTGGGCGTCCTCGCCGGTCAGTCCGACGGCGAGCGGCCCGTGCTGGTTGAGCAGGTTGACCAGCTCGCGCTGGACCTGCCCGGCGAGCACCATCCGTACGACGTCCATGGCGTCCTCGGTGGTGACCCGCAGCCCGGCCTTGAACTCGCTGACGATGCCGTGCTTGTCGAGGGCGGCGCTGATCTGCGGGCCGCCGCCGTGCACGACGACGGGCTTGAGGCCGGCGTGGTGCAGGAAGACGACGTCCTGGGCGAAGGCGGCCTTCAGGTCCTCGTCGATCATGGCGTTGCCGCCGAACTTGATCACGACGGTCCTGCCGTTGTGACGGACCAGCCAGGGCAGCGCCTCGATGAGGGTCTGGGCCTTGGGCAGCGCGGTGTGCTTACGCGTGGTGCTCATGACGAGTAGGCGCTGTTCTCGTGGACGTAGTCCGCGGTGAGGTCGTTGGTCCAGATGGTGGCGGTCTCGGCACCGGCGGCGAGGTCGGCGACGATGTGCACCTCGCGGTAGCGCATGTCGACCTTCTCGCGGTCCTCGCCCACCCCGCCGTTCTTGCAGACCCATACGCCGTTGATGGCGACGTTCAGCCGGTCGGGCTCGAAGGCGGCCTTGGTGGTGCCGATGGCGGAGAGCACGCGGCCCCAGTTGGGGTCCTCGCCGTGGATGGCGCACTTGAGGAGGTTGTTGCGGGCGATGGAGCGGCCCACCTCGACGGCGTCGTCCTCGGAGGCGGCGTTGACCACCTCCACCTTGATGTCCTTGCTGGCGCCCTCGGCGTCCCGGATCAGCTGCTGCCCGAGGTCGTCGCAGACGGCGCGGACGGCCTCGGCGAACTCCGCGTACTCGGGGGTGACTTCGGAGGCGCCGGAGGCGAGCAGCAGCACGGTGTCGTTGGTGGACATGCAGCCGTCGGAGTCGACGCGGTCGAAGGTGGTCCGGGTGGCGGCGCGCAGCGCCTGGTCCAGTACGTCGCTCTCGACGGCCGCGTCCGTGGTGATCACGACCAGCATGGTGGCGAGGCCGGGCGCGAGCATGCCGGCGCCCTTCGCCATCCCGCCGACGGTCCAGCCGTCCTTGGCGACAACGGACGTCTTGTGCACGGTGTCGGTGGTCTTGATGGCGATGGCGGCCTTCTCGCCGCCGTGCTCGGAGAGTTGGGCGGCGGCGGTCTCGACGCCGGGCAGCAGCTTGTCCATGGGCAGCAGCACACCGATGAGCCCGGTGGAGCACACGGCGACCTCGATCGCGCCCCTCCCCAGCACCTCGGCGACCTTCTCCGCGGTCGCGTGGGTGTCCTGGAAGCCCTTGGGGCCCGTACAGGCGTTGGCGCCGCCGGAGTTGAGGACGACGGCCGAGACCTGGCCGCTCTTGAGCACCTGCTCGGACCACAGCACGGGCGCGGCCTTCACACGGTTGGAGGTGAAGACGCCCGCGGCGGCACGGCGGGGCCCGGTGTTGACCACGAGGGCCAGGTCCGGGTTGCCGTTCTCCTTGATCCCGGCGGCGATGCCCGCCGCCGTGAATCCCTTCGCTGCCGTCACGCTCACGGCGCAACTCCGATCGTGGTCAGCCCGGTGGTCTCGGCGAGACCCAGGGCGAGGTTCATGCTCTGGACGGCACCGCCGGCGGTGCCCTTGGTCAGGTTGTCGATGGCGCTGATCGCGATGATGCGGCCGACGGCCTCGTCGTACGCGACCTGCACCTGAACGGCGTTGGAACCGTGGACGGACGCCGTCGCGGGCCACTGGCCCTCGGGGAGGAGGTGGACGAAGGGCTCGTCGGCGTAGGCCTTCTCGTAGGCGGCGCGGACGGTCTCGGCGGTCACCCCGTCCTTCGCCGCGGCGCTGCAGGTGGCGAGGATGCCCCGGGACATCGGCGCGAGCGTCGGTGTGAAGGAGACGGCGACCCGCTCCCCCGCCGCACCGCTCAGGTTCTGGATCATCTCGGGGGTGTGCCGGTGGCCGCCGCCGACGCCGTACGGGGTCATGGAGCCCATGACCTCGCTGCCCAGCAGGTGCGGCTTGGGCGCCTTGCCCGCGCCGGAGGTACCGGACGCGGCGACGATCAGCGCCTCGGGCTCGGCGATCCCGGTGGTGTAGGCCGGGTAGAGGGCGAGCGAGACGGCGGTGGGGTAGCAACCGGGTACCGCGATGCGCTTGGACCCCTCCAGCGCGGCGCGGGCACCCGGCAGTTCGGGGAGGCCGTAGGGCCAGGTGCCGGCGTGCGGGGAGCCGTAGAAGCGCTCCCAGTCGGCCGGGTCCTGGAGGCGGAAGTCGGCGCCCATGTCGACGACGAGGACGTCCGGGCCGAGCTGCTCGGCGACGGCGGCGGACTGCCCGTGCGGGAGCGCGAGGAAGACGACGTCGTGCCCGGCGAGGGTCTCGGCGGTCGTCTCCGCGAGGACTCGGCCGGCCAGCGGCAGCAGGTGCGGCTGGAGCGCGCCCAGGCGCTGGCCCGCGTTGGAGTTCCCGGTCAGGGTGCCGATCTCGACCTCGGGGTGCGCGAGGAGCAGCCGCAGGACCTCTCCGCCCGCGTACCCGCTCGCTCCGGCCACCGCCGCACGTACCGCCATGTCCATCCTCCTCCAGATGGCATGACTATACGTTCCCTTGCACTTTTATGCAATGTATTCGGGGGCGTCGGCGGCGACCACGACACGGCGCTGCGGTTCCTCGGCGAGGCGCTGCCGTCCGAGGACCGGCCTTGTGGCCCCGTCGTCCTCCTGGGCGATTTCGGCCCGGCGGCCCTGCCCTGCGCCGCCCGCGTCCGACAGGTCATGGACCACGGCGACGCAGCCGATCCGGGCGATCGCGTGCAGCGCGTAGCCGAAGAGACCGAAGGAGTCGTCACCGCCGGCGACGGGCAGGACGCACTTCTCCAGGGCGGACGGGCTCGGCGCGCACGGTACGGGGACTCGACCGGTGGCTGTCGCCGCACCGGGACCACCGCGCGTTCCTGGCGGACGGGGAGATCCGGTCCGCGATCGATGCCGTCGTCGCCCTGCCTACGCCGCGTCCACCTTCGGCAGCATCACCCATCGCGACACCACGAAGGTGACCGGAATCGCCGCCGCCGACGCCATCAGCGGGGCGAACTTGCTCCCCACGTGCAGCATGTCGACGATCACGTACACCCCCACCGTCGTGATCACGAAATTCGTCGCGTTGGTCAGCGGGAAGAGCAGGAATTTCCGCCAGGTGGGACGCGTCCGGTAGGTGAACTTCGCATTGAGAAAAAACGAGCCGATCATGCTCAGCGTGAACGAGATAATGTGCGCCGCGAGGTAAGGCAAATACATCAGAAAAAACAAGTAAAGCCCGTAGTACGTCGCCGTATTGACGACACCCACCGCCGCGAAGGTGATGATCTGCCCCGATATCGGGCGAGTGGGTCCGGTGGTCGACGAAGCGGTCGACAGGGCGTTCGGCATCAGGGGATGAGGTCCTTCGTCGTGCCGCGGGTGCGGTCTTCCGTACGATCCACGTTCGTCGCCTTCACCAGGAAGTGCGGACGCCCCTTGACCTCGTAGTAGATCCGGCCGGTGTACTCCCCGATGACCCCGAGCATGATCATCTGGACACCGGCCAGGGCGGTGACGGCTGTAATGATGGTGACATAGCCGGGCGTCTGGACGCCGTTGATCATCGTGGCTCCCACGATCCACGCCGTGTACGCGCCCGCGAGCGCCAGCAGGGTCATGCCGAGGTAGAGCGCGGCGCGCAGCGGACGGTTGTTGAAGGAGAGCAGCCCGTCCAGGCCGTAGTTGAGCAGGCTGCGGAACGACCAGGAGCTGGTGCCGTGTTCGCGCACCGCGTTCTCGTACTCGAAGGTGGTGCTGGGGAAGCCGACCCAGGCGAACAGGCCCTTGGAGAAGCGGTTGTACTCGGTGAGGTTCACGACGGCGTCCACGACCCGGCGCGACATCAGCCGGAAGTCGCCCACGCCGTCGACGAGTTCGACGTCGACCATCCGGTTGATGAGCCGGTAGTAGAGGCGGGCGGTGAGGGTGCGGGTGAAGCGGTCGCCCTGCCGGGTGCGCTTGGCGATGACCTGGTCGTAGCCCTCGCCGCGCAGTTCGACCATGCGCTTGATGAGCTCCGGCGGGTGCTGGAGGTCGGCGTCCATGACGATCACGGCGTCGCCGGTCGCGTGCTTCAGGCCGGCGAGCAGGGCCGACTCCTTGCCGAAGTTGCGGCTGAAGGAGACGTACCGGACGCGCGAGTCGCCCTCGGCGATCTGGCTGAGGAGGTGCAGCGTCCGGTCGCGGCTGCCGTCGTCGACGTACACGAACTCCATGTCGTGGCCCAGCGGCAGGAGTTCGTTGGCGATCTTCTGGACCTGCTCGTGGAAGCGTTCGATGACGTCTTCCTCGTTGTAGCAGGGCGCGACGATCGATATCAGCATGGGTTTCTCCCCCTGGGGACGGGTCAGTGAGCGGCGGTCGTGCGCTCGCCGGAGCGGGCGGCGATTCTGCGGCGTACGGCCGGGACGGTGCCGAGCAGGATCAGGGTCAGCAGCGAGACGCCGCCGACGGCTGTGCCCAGGCGCAGGCCGGGCGGGTGGAACGTGCAGGTGAGGCTGGTGGCGGAGGCGCCCAGCGGGACGGCGATCAGGCCGTAGAACTCGCCCGCCGCCACCTCGTCGCCGCCGGCGGAGCAGCGCCAGCCGGCGATGCGGGGGGCGGCCACGACGGCGGTTCCCTTGCTGCCGGCGGGGAGCTTGGCGTGCAGCGTGCCGTCGGAGACGGTCACTTGGGTCGCGCCGGTGGACTTCAACTGCCCCACGGCGTCCCGGAGTTTCGCCGTGTCGAGGCAGCCGACCGCGCCCTGTGCCGGAACCCGGCTCAGCCGGTTGGGCTTCAGCTCGATCCTTACCTGCCCGGAGGCGCGCGCCGTGCCGAGCGGCTGCATCGCGGCGATCTTCGTGCCGTCGGCGTCGGACCGGAACAGCTTCCGCTCGCCGCCGGCGGCGAGTTGTGCGGTACCGGAGTACTGCGGCGCCCACAGGAAGACCGAACTCCCGGCCCGGCACTGCGCGGTGACCGTCTGCGGGCCGTCGACCAGCAGGCCCCGCACCTCGTCGCCCTTCCGCGCACCGCTGAGGGTGGTACGGGGCAGGGTGTAGACGCGGGCACCGAGCAGCAGTTCCTGGTTGCGGTACGGCGAGGGGCCGAAGGCGGCGGGGGTCGTGCTGCCGGCGGTGGTGGCCCGCACGGTCACCAGCGGCGGGACGTCCTCGCGGGTGACGGTCGACGGGCCGCCGCCCTGGGGCAGCCATTTCTGGTGCGGGTCCGGCGGGTTGTGCACCCGGGCGCCGACCGCGAAGACCGCGTCGGTGACGGGGTTGTCGAGGCTCTGCAGGCTGCGGCCGCGCGAGGTCCAGCCGTCGCCGAGCGCGGTCATGGTGCGGCTGAGGACGTCGGCGGTGAGGCTGCTGTAGTACTGGGAGCCCTGGCCGCCGACCATCATCGGGTCGTTGCCGACGGTCTGGTCGCGGCCGGGTTCGGTGCGGTACTTCGGCCAGGCGTCGGCCTGGGCGACGGCGTCCGCCTCCCGCTGCTGGCGGTCGCCCCAGGGGGCGTAGTCGTCCATCTGGTTCAGGCGCATACGGGTGGCGACGGCGGAGGTGGCGGCGGCCTCGCCGAACTGTGCGCCGATCAGCAGCAGCGCGGCGAGTCCGACCAGTACGGGCCCGCCGTTCCTGAGGCTGAGCAGGGCGAGTCCGCCCAGGGCGCCCGCGACGGCGAGCAGGACCACCGTCCAGGTGTGGTGGTTGTGCTGCTGGGTCAGGGTGCTGCGGCTGGCGACCGCGCCGATCAGGGCCAGCAGCAGGGCCGCCGCGCCCAGCGCCCGCCAGTCCGGCAGGCCGTGGGCCAGTGCCTGCCAGGCCGCCATCACCAGCAGGGCGCAGAGCACGAAGGCCTGGCGGTAGGAGCTGCCGTTCGGGACGGCGAAGGCGTGCCAGGCCAGGCTGGTCGGCGCCCACTGGAGGGAGAGCGCCACCGCGAGCACCAGTACCGTCCAGCCGGCCCGGACCCGGACCGGTACCGCCCGGTGGAACGGCAGGGCGAGGGCGAGCACCAGTGCGGTGATGCCGACGTAGAGGGCCGGGGAGCCGTAGCTGTAGGTGGTCGGCAGCAGCCGGGCGAGCAGGTCCTCGGTGCCGACCGGGGCGAAGTGGCCCTCGCGGCCGGGGTAGGCGTGCTTGGTCCCGGAGTACACGACGATCACCAGCGGCGCGGCCAGGCCGATCCCGAGCCCGACGGTCACCGCCGCCCGGCCCAGGACCGCCAGGGCGCGCCGCCAGGGCAGTTCGGCGAGCACCAGCCGGAGCAGCAGCACCAGGGCGGCGCCGAGGGTGGCCATGTAGGCGGTGTAGAAGTTGGCGATCCAGGCGAGCGCCACGATCAGCACCCCGAGCAGCGGACGGCGTCCGGCCAGCACCCACTCGCCGACCAGGCAGAGCAGCGGCAGTGCGATCAGGCCGTCGAGCCACATCGGGTTGAAGGAGGCGAGGGCGAGGCTCCAGCCGCACAGGGCGTAGGAGGCGCCCAGGAGGCCGGCCGCCCACCAGCGGCCCCGGCGCAGGCTGAGCAGCAGCCAGGCCATGGCGGCTCCGGCGGTCGCCGTCTTCAGCACGGTGATCACGTACACCGCGAGGTCGATCTCATGGCGCGGGAACACCCCGACCAGCAGGGCGAACGGGCTGCTGAGGTAGGTGCCGATGTCGGGCAGGAAGCTGGAGCCGTAGCCGGACTGCCAGTTGATCAGGAGGCCGCCGTCGGCCCTGCCGTGCAGCAGGTCCCACAGGTGGGCGTGGAAGGGCACGTACTGGTTGCCCAGGTCGTTGACGTTGCGGGTGTTCGAGCCGAAGGGGTAGCTGCGGGCCACCGCGTCGGCCGTGCAGAACGCGACGGCGGTGAGGAGCGCCGCGAGCAGAGCGGCCGCCCCTCTCGAATCGGCTTTCGGCCGTCTCACGGGACCGGCTTCCCGCCCTTCGCCCCTTACCGGTTTCACCCCCTGTTCGCGCCCGGTCAGGGTTGTGCGATTCATTCTGTGCGGCCCCCAGAGAAAAACGGGGGTGTTACTCCCCGCAGGTCGGTGTTTCGCCGACTTAGACGGGTAGGGCTCCAGGTTGGTTGTGCCTCGGCTGTGAAGTAATAGGCCTAATTCCGAATGCGCGTGCCCTTTGGGAAAGAATTGGCGGCGGAAAAGGAAACGAAAGATTTCCTGGACATGATGGGCAGGTTAACAAGCCTTTCAGGGGCCCGTCGGGGACCTATCGGGCACCTTCGGCGGACATCGCGCGGGCAGGCGTCGCAGGAAGGGCGCGATGGGCGCGTTCGACGGCTTGGCCCCAGTATGTTCCGGCGACGATCAGCGTGGCGCCGAGCACGGAGAGCGCGGTGAGGTGTTCGCCGCCGAGGCCGACGCCGGCCAGCAGGGCCCACACCGGCTCGGTGCCCAGCAGCAGACTGGCCCGGGTCGCGGAGGTGCGCTGGACGGCCCAGGTCTGGGCGAGGAACGCGAACAGGCCGCAGAAGAGGGCCAGGTAGAGGAGCTCGGCCCAGGTGGCGGCGCCGGTCGAGGCGAGCGCCGGCAGCGCGGGCGCCGCGGGCACGAGGAAGAGGACCGCGCCCACGGCGGTCTGTACGGCCGTCAGCCGGAAGGGGCGCAGCTCGCGGGCCGCGGTCACCCGCCCGACCAGCACCACATGGCCCGCCCGTACCACCGCGGCCGCCAGTATCAGCAGATCGCCGGTTCCGGGGGCGCGCAGCCCGTTGCCGGACACGAGCAGGGCGACACCCGTCAGGCACACCCCGGCGGCGAGGTGGAACCGCCCCGGCAGTCCGCCCCGGCGTCCCACGCGGTCCATGACCGGGGTGAGGACGAGGGTGAGGCTGATGATCAGGCCCGCGTTCCCGGCGCTGGTGCGGGCGACACCGTACGTCTCCAGGACGAGGACGGCGGCCTGGGTGAGGCCGAGCAGGGAGCCGTAGGCCTTCTCGTCCCGGGTGAGGGAACCGAGTCCGCGCAGGGCGGCGGCGCAGGCGAGTGCGGCGATGGCGTACCGCAGGAAGAGGACGGTCAGTACGGGGAGGGTGTCCGTGGCCGTCTTCGCCGCCAGATAGCTGGAGCCCCAGACGACGGCGACGACCAGGAGCACCGCATCGGTACGACGGTGGGTCGGCATGCCGTTCACGATCCACGGCCGGGACTGTGAAGTAAACGACGACTTGCTCAACCAACCTTGTAGTGAAGCTACACTCGGGCCGTGGACGAACGGCAGCTGCGCGTCCTGCGGGAGCTGGGCGAACTGGGCAGCGTAACGGCTGTCGCGGAGGCGCTGCGGGTGACGCCCTCGGCGATCTCGCAGCAGCTGCGCCTGCTGCAGCGCTCGATCCCGGTCCCCCTCACCGAGCGCGCCGGCCGCCGGCTGGTGCTCACCGCGGCCGGGCAGGCCCTGGCCGACGCGGCGATCGGGGTGGAGACGGCACTGGCCCGGGCCCGCCACACCATCGACGAGTACGTCGAGCAGCCCGACGGCACGGTGTCGGTGGCGGCCTTCCACAGCGGGGCCGCCGCGTTCTATCCGCTGCTGCTACGACGGTCGGCAGCGCCGGGGTCCCCTCGGCTCGCCCTCCACGACGAGGACGTGGCCCAGACCGGCTTCCCGCCCCTGACCCGCACCTACGACCTGGTCATCGCCCACCGCCTCGACCACGCCCCGCCCTGGCCGCGGACCGCCACGGCCACCCCGCTGCTGCGCGAACCCCTCGACATCGCCCTGCCCGTCGGCCACCCGCTGGCCGCGCGGTCCGCCCTGACCGCGCAGGACGTCGCCGATCAGCCCTGGATCAGCGTGCACGACGGCTTCCCGCTCCTCGCGACCGTCGAGGCCGTCTCCGCCGCGGCCGGCCGCCGGGTCGACATCGTCCACCGGGTCAACGAGATCACGGTGGTCGCCGAGGTGGTCGCCGCGGGCGGCGGAGTCGCCCTGATGCCCCGCTGGACGTCCCGCCCCCACCCCGGCGTCACCCTCAGACCGCTCACCGGCATCGAGGCCCACCGCCACGTCGACGTGCTCCACCGCCCCGAGCGCGCGGCGCGCAGGGCGGTGCGGACCGTGCTCTCCGGACTGCTGGAGGCCGCGGAGATCATCCGAAGCAGGGGTCATGCCTGAGTCGGTCCCGTATGTTCGGGAGCGCTCCCAAGCTGCCCCGGACGAGAGCGAGTCACCTCATGCAGAGCCTGACCAAGCGCCGGCTGTCCGCCGCCGAACTCGACGCCCTCCTCCGCGCGGCGACGGGACTCGGATGCCGGCTGGAGGCGGAGCTGACCGACGGCTGGTTCAACACCGCCTATCGCGTGCGCTTCGACGACGGACGCACGGCCGTGGTGAAGCTCGCCCCGCCCGCCGGGGCACCGGTGCTGAGGTACGAGCGGGGCATCATGGCGACCGAGGTCATGGTCTACCGGCGGCTCGCGTCCCTGGCCGACGGAGCGGTGCCGGCCCCGGCGCTGCTGCACTCCGGCGACGACTTCCTCGCCGTCTCCGTCCTGGAGGGCACCCCGTGGGACAAGGCGGCCGAGCAGCTCCCGCACACCTCGGCGTCGGCGCTGCGCCGCGAACTGGGCGCGATCACCGCCCGGCTGCACACCCTGACCGCCGAGGACGGCCGGTTCGGCTATCCGGCGCCCGAGGCCGGCCTGTCCGCGGCCGACTGGCGCACCGCCTTCACGGCCATGGTGGAGGCCCTCCTGGAGGACGCGGAACACTGGGGATCCGACCTCGGGGTGCCCGCCGCCGCTGTCCGGACCCTGGTGGCCGAGGGCGGCCAGGCGCTGGACGAGGTCACCGAGCCCCGCCTGGTCCACTTCGACCTGTGGCCGGGCAACATCTTCGTCGACGACCGGGGCGACGGGGCCCGGATCACCGGCCTCATCGACCACGAACGGGCCTTCTGGGGCGACCCGGCCGCCGAACTGGTCTCCCTGGAGTTCGGCGGGGACATCGGCCCGGACAGCGACCTGGTGGCGGGATACCTCGCGGCCGGCGGCCGCCTCGACTTCACCCCGGCCCTGCGCCACCGCCTCGCGCTGTACGGCCTCTACCTGGGCCTGATCCTGGTGGTGGAGTGCGCGCCCCGGGGCTACGACGCCGAGCGTGCCGGCTGGGGCCGCGGCTTCCTGGGCGAACGGGTCGCCGCACTGCGCGAACTGGGGTGACCGCGCGGCCACTTGACCTGGAGCGCACTCCACCTCCTAGCGTTCTCGCCGTGCCCGATTCCGAGGAGAACGGAGGAGCCGACATGAGCGAGAACACCACCCGCGAAGAGCGTTTCGCCCACGGACTGGGGGTTCTGAGGAAGGTCGACGGTGAGGCCGGGCAGCGGGTCATCGACTCGCTGGCCGACATCAGCCCCGAGCTGGCCCACCAGATCGTCTCCTGGGGCTTCGGCGAGATCTACGCCCGCCCCGAACTGGCGCCCAGGGACCGGCAGTTGGTGACGCTGGGCATGCTCACCGCGCTGGGCGGCTGCGAGCCGCAGCTCGAGGTGCACATCAACGCGGCGCTCAACGTGGGCCTCACTCCCGAACAGATCGTCGAGGCCCTGCTGCACTCCGCCGGGTACTGCGGCTTCCCGAAGGCCCTCAACGCCACGTTCGTAGCGAAGAAGGTGTTCGCCGAGCGTGGGCTGCTGCCGGTCGGACAGCAGCCCACGCGGGACGCTACTTCTGCCTGATCCGCAGGAAGGTGATCGAGTTCGCCGGGAAGGTGTAGGTGAACCTGTCGGCGACCCCGGTGAAGGTGGACGTGACCGGGGCGACCGCGGTGGACGTCTCGGTGTTCACCGCGTCCTGCGCCGCCGCGAGCGTGGTCACCCTCGCCTTCTTCGCGACCTTGGCGCCGCCGAGGTCGATCGCCGTACGGGCCGCGGCCGACTGGGCGTTGACGACCTTGACGATCAGGTCACCGGTCTTCTTGTCCCTGGTGACGACCTGCCGGAACGGCTCGGCCGGCTTGTTGTCGGCGAAGCTGCCCCATTCCTGCCCGTCGAGGTACAGGGTCACCTGCCGGCCCCGCACCTTGATGTCGACGTCGTAGGCACGGCCGGTCTCGACCGATCCGGCCTTGGCGATCAGCGTGGACTTGCCGCCGTCCACGGCCTGCTCGACGGCGGTCTGGGTGTTGTTCCAGCCGCCGATGTTCCACCAGTAGTAGTTGCCGGTGTCCTTGACGCCGAAGGCGACGAGGAAGCCCTCCTTGCCGGACTTCTTGGTGGCCTTCACATGCAGGTCGTAGTCGTGCCAGTTGGTGTCGCCGGCCTGGACCATGGTGTTCTCGGCGGTGTCGGAGGTCTCGACGTACTGCCCGTCCTGGATCGCCCAGCTGCCGCCGCCCGTGTGCGTCCACTGCGTGGCGTCGCCGGAGAAGTCGTCGCTGAGCAGGGTGTTCCCGTCGGCGTCGGTGACCTTGACGTCGTCGTAGGCGGCGCTGGTGTTCCAGGTCGACAGGCCGACGGCACCGCTGATGGGGCCGCTGACGTTCGGTGTGGTGGTGGCGGTGCTCGGGACCACCCGGTCGCCGACGTTGTTCATGAACAGCTTCTGGACCTCGTAGTTCGCCGAGTCCCAGGAGGCGTGGTTGTTGAACCAGACCAGGTCCGGGCGCCACTGCACGTAGTCCTCGTTGGCGAACAGCGGGGCGTAGGAGGCGAGTTTGACGACGTCCGCGTTGCGTTCGAGGCCGGTCATGTAGGCGGCCTCGGCGAGGCCGTTCTTGAAGGTGTTGCCGCCGGAGGCGTACTCGCCGACGAAGACCTTCGGACCGCTCCTGTCGTAGGAGTCGTAGCGGTCGTTGTTCTGCAGGAACCACTGCGGGCTGTTGTAGTAGTGCTCGTCGACCATGTCGACCTTGGCGTCCTTGTTGAGCTGCCAGGCCGTGTCGAAGGTCGTACCGGCGTCGTCCGGGCCGGAGTTGGAGATGACCTGCATGTACGGGTACTTCGCCTGGATGGCCGTGCGGAACTGCGTGAAGCGGGCGAAGAACTCGGTGGGCAGGTTCTCCTCGTTGCCGACCTCGATGTGGGTGAGGTGGAAGGGCTTGGGGTGGCCCATCCCGGCGCGCACCTTGCCCCAGGTCGACGTCGCCGGGCCGTTGGCGAACTCGATGAGATCGAGGGTGTCCTGGATGTGCCGCTTGAGCAGCGCGTCGTCGTCGACGGCCTTGTTCTGGCCGCAGCCGGTGACGAGAGCGGGGACGACGGGCAGCGGCATCGCGCCGATGTCCTCGGCGAAGCGGAAGTACTCGTAGTAGCCGAGACCGTAACTCTGGTTGTAGCCCCAGAAGTTGGCGTTGGTGGCGCGGGTCTCGACCGGGCCGATCGTGTCCTTCCACTGGTACGACCGCTTGCGCTGGTAGCCGGAGGCCTCGCTGTAGTCCTGCATGGAACCGGTGTTGACCAGGCAGCCGCCCGGGAAGCGGACGAAGCCCGGGTGCAGGGCGGCGATCTTCTCGGCGAGGTCCTTGCGCAGGCCGTTGGGCTCGTGCTTGTAGGTGTCACGCGGGAAGAGGGAGACCATGTCGAGCGCGGCGGCGTCCGAACTGGCCACGGTGAGGCGGCCGGTGGAGCTGGTGCGGGTCGCGGTGAAGGTCGCCCGGTACCTGGCCCAGCCGTTCTTCTTCACGGCCACCTGGCGGGCGGTGGCGAGGGTGCCGCCGGCGTCGGAGAGGCCGACGGTGAGGGTCGTGCCGGCGTCCGCGCGGGCCCAGACCGAGAAGTCGTACTTCTTGCCGTCCTCGACCCGGATGCCGGTGTTGTAGCCGGAGTTGGTGACGGACGAACCGGCGCCCAGGGACAGGTAGTTGCGGTTGCGGTCGTTCAGGCGGCCGGAGTCGTCGACGACCTGGGCGGTGCCGGTGACCGTCCACGCGGTGAGCGGGGTGTACGACTTGTTGTCGTCGGTCGTGTACTCGAAGGACCGGTTCTGGACCAGCTCCGCGTACAGGCCGCCGTCGGCGGCGCGGTTGATGTCCTCGAAGAAGACGCCGTACATCGTCTTGTCGATCTTGGCGCCCTGGGCGGCCGGGTCGACGCTGATCGAGTAGTCGGTGGTGTCCTCGGCGTGGGCGGGGGCCGGGACGAGACCTGCGGCCAGCAGGAAAGCGCTTGCTCCAAGGCCGAGTCTCAGCCGGGTGCGGGTGGTGCGTGACATGGATACTCCGCGGCTCGTGAAGGAGTTGCTCAGGAGTTGCTTATTCGAAATATCGGACAGCGGTCAGCACTTCGAACGGCAAGATATGTACACGCCATGAGCGCGTCAATGGGGCGGGCGTAGGGTCGAGGGATGTACATCCAGCAGCGGGGTGCGGCGGGTGGCGGGCTGGGCGGGGCGCTGGCCGCGTACGAGGAGGCGTTCCGGGCGACCGGCCATGCCGCGCACCACGAGATCCGGCAACAGGCGGAGCGCAAGGCGCCGACCGGCACGCCCCGGCCGAAGAAGGGGTGAGCATGGACGACTTCCGGCCCGTGGACGGCCTCTGGCCCGTGGCGGACGTGCTGGCCCATCTCGCCGGGCGGTGGCGTCTCGAGCGGACCGTGCGCGATCTGGCGGGCGGGGACGAGGGGCGGTTCGAGGGCATCACGGTGTTCCGGCCGCTGGCCGGGGGCGGGCTGCTGCACGAGGAATCGGGGACGTTCACCTGGCAGGGCGTGGCCCGGCCCGCCGAGCGCACGCTGCGGTTCCTGCCCGGCGCGCGGCCGGGAACGGCGGACGTGCGGTTCGCCGACGGACGGCCCTTCCACGACCTGGATCTGACGACGGGACGGTATGTCGCCGACCACCCCTGTGCGGCCGACCTCTACCGGGGCGAGTTCACCGTCCGGGACGCCGACCACTGGCGGACGGTGTGGCGGGTCGGCGGCCCGACGAAGGACCTGGTCCTGACGACCGACTACGCGCGCGAGGCCGACCCCGACTGAGCGCCCCGAAGGGGCGCGGGGAACTGCGCGACCAGCCACACCCGCGCCGCAGACGACCGACTACGTGCACGGGGCTGAACCGATGTGCGGCTGCCGCCGAGTGGGCGCGACCAACCGCACCGGCGCCGCAGACCGCCGACGGCATGTCGCGGCGCTCCCGGCGGAGCGCTCAGGTGCGCGGGGCCTGTGCCGTGGGCGTGTCGAAGCGCAGGTTCCAGCGGCCGGCGATGCCCGTCACCGTGGTCGTCGACAGCGGGCGTACGTCGATGTTCCAGTAGATCGAGGGCGGCGCCTTGAGGGCGTAGACGAGGGCGGCGCGGATCACCGAGGGCTCGGCCACCGCGACGATCCGGCCGCCGTCGCCCACCGGGCGGGTGTCGAGCCAGCTGCCGACCCGGGAGATGAACGCCAGCAGCGACTCGCCGCCGTGCGGGGTGGCACGCGGGTCGGCGAGCCAGGCGTCCACCTGGTCCGGCTCCCTGGCCATCGCCTCGCCCAGGGTCAGCCCGCGCCAGCGGCCCATGTCGCAGTCGCGCAGGGCGAGCTGGACCAGCGGGGCGTACCCCAGGCCCTCGCCGGTCGCACGGCTGCGCGGGGTCGGTGAGCAGTAGCGCAGCTCGGCCGCCGCGAGGGGCAGCAGCTCAGGGGCGACGCGCTGCACCTCCTGCCAGCCTTCCCTGTCCAGCGGGAGGTGGTCCTCGAAGCGCTCCGCGAGCAGCGGTGAGCTGCGCGCGGCTGCGACGAACGTGACCCGAAGTGACATGCGGCGATGGTGTGACGCTCATGTGCGCAGGTCAAGGGCTGTGGGGTGGTGAGTTGTCCGAGCTGGAGGAAACGTTACTCAATGGTCAGGAGGTGTCCGACAAGTCGGCCCGAATGTCACTCGGGTGACGTGTAGTACAGCGCCATCCACTTGTCCGGCTGTTCGAGCGGGGCGAACCCGAGCTTCCGGTAGACCCCGTGGGCGTCGTCGGTGGCCAGCAGCACGCGCCGCAGTCCGTACGGCCGCAGGTGCTCGCGGATCGCCCCGACCAGCGCCGTGCCGACGCCCTTGCCGCGCACCGACCGGTCGACGTACACGTCGGCGAGCCAGGCGAACAGCGCCTGGTCGGTCACCACACGCGCGTAGGCCACCTGCTCCCCGGTGACGGTGTCGTAGACCCCGCAGTTGATCGAGCTCGCCATCGCCCGCCGGTGCTTCTCCAGCGGACGGCCGGTCGCCCAGTAGGCGTCGGTCGACAGCCAGGCGTGGACGCGCTCGACGTCCACGCGGTCGGTGTCGGCGGAGAACTCGTAGCCCTCGGGGAGGCCGGGTGTGTCGCTCATGCGGGGATCCTCGCCGGTCGGGGGCGCGGGCGTCGATCGGTTTTCACGGTCTGGGCCGCAGCACCTCGTCGCAGGCCGCCCGCAGTCGTCGTACCCCCTCGGTGATCTCCCCCGCCCCCGCGACGGCCGCGAAGCTCAGGCGGACGTGGGCGGCCGGGGGTTCGGCGCTGAAGTAGGGGCGGCCGGGGGTGACGGCGACGCCCGCGCGCAGGGCGGCGGCGGTCAGGACCGTGTCGTCGGTGCCTTCGGGGAGGCGGAGCCAGAGGTGGTAGCCGCCGGACGGGATGTGCGGGATCGCGAGTTCGGGGAGCTGGTGGGCAAGGGCGCCGGTCAGGGTGTCGCGGCGGTTCTTCAGCGCTGCCGACAGGGCCCGCAGATGACGGGGCCAGGCCGGGGAGCCGACGAGTTCGAGGGCGGCCTCCTGGAGGGGGCGGGGGACGAAGAAGGTGTCGACGATCTGGATGGCGCGGAGGCGTTCGAGGACCGGGCCGCGGGCGGCCAGGGCGCTCACCCGGAAGCTCGGTGAGGTGGCCTTGGTCAGTGAGACGACGTGGACGACGACTCCGTCGGGGTCGTCGGCGGCGAGCGGGCGGGGCAGCGGGCCCGCGTCCGCGTGGACCAGCCGTCGTACGTAGTCGTCCTCGATCACGAACGCGCCGGCCTCGCGGGCGATGCGGAGCACCTCGGCGCGGCGACCGGGGGCGAGGACGGCGCCGGTCGGGTTCTGGAAGAGGGGCTGGCAGACGAACACCCGGGCGCCGGTGGCCCGGAAGGCGTCGGCGAGCAGTTCGGGTCTGACCCCGTCGGGGTCGACGGGGACCGGGACGGGGCGCAGTCCCGCGGCGCGGGCGATGGCGAGCATGCCGGGGTAGGTCGGGGACTCGACGAGGACCGGGGCGCCGGGCGGGGCGAGCGCGCGCAGGGCGGTGGCCAGGGCGGACTGCCCGCCGTTCGCGATCAGTACCTCGGCCGCGGTGACGGCGCCGCCGATCTCGCGGGCGAACCATTCGCGCAGCTCCGGCAGTCCGTCGAGGGGCGGCCGGCCCCAGGCGCCGGGACGGCGGCCGGCCCGCGCCAGCGCCGCCGCCATCGCCCGTTCCGGCTCCAGGGAGGCGTGCAGATAGCCGCCGCTGAGTTCCAGGACACCGGGCGGCGGGACGGCGAGGCACACCGTGACCCCGGACGCGTCGACCGTGCGCGGGACCACGTCGAGGGCGCCGTCGGCGCTGAGCGCCACCTCCTGCCAGGAGGTGTCCCCGATGGGCTCGGGCGTGGAGCGCGGCCGGGCCTTGAAGGCGCCGGCACCGGGCCGGGTGACGACCAGGCCCTCGGCGACCAGCTGCGCCAGCGCCCGGGAGACCGTCACCGGGCTCACCCGGAACCGCTCGACGAGCGCCCGGCTCGACGGGAGCTTTCCGCCAGCTGAGTAGCGGTCGAGGTCCCGCCGCAACTGTTCCGCCAGTTCAAGGACACTGCTACGCTCTTGCATGAGAGAACAGAGTAGCGCTATCCGCTCGACTTCGATAGCGGTCGGCACTCCCCCGGCCGACACCTCCCCGACCGGCACTACCCCGGCCGACACCTCCCCTTCCGGCACCTCGCCTGCCGCTCCCTCCCACCGGCTCGGCACCCTGCAGGCCGCGCTCGGTGTGGTCGCCTTCTCCCTCACCTTCCCGGCCACCGCCTGGGGCCTGGAGGGCTTCGGCCCCTGGGCGCTGGTGGCGGTGCGCAGTGTGCTGGCGGCGGTCATGGCGGGCGGCTGTCTGCTGTTTCTCCGGGTACGGCTGCCCGAGCGCCGGCACTGGGCGGGGCTGGCCGTCGTCGCGGCCGGGGTCGTGCTCGGCTTCCCGATGCTGACCACGCTCGCCCTGGAGACCTCCACCACCTCGCACGCCGCCGTGGTCGTGGGCCTGCTGCCGCTGACCACCGCCCTCTTCTCGGCCCTGCGCATGGGCATCCGGCCGTCCCGCACCTTCTGGGCGGCGGCTCTCGCGGGCGCGGCGGCCGTGCTGGCGTTCACGATCGCGCAGAGCGGCGGGGCGCTCACGACCGCCGACGCCTATCTGTTCGCCGCGCTGGTGGTGTGCGCGGCCGGCTACACCGAGGGCGGCCGGCTGGCCCGGATCATGCCGGGCTGGCAGGTCATCGGCTGGGCGCTGGTGCTCTGTCTGCCGCTCACCGTGCCGGCCGCCGTGGTCGCGCTGTCGTACGAGCCGGTCGTCTGGAACACGCACGGTGTGCTCGGGGTGCTGTGGGTGGCGGCGGGCTCGCAGTTCCTCGGGCTGGTGGTCTGGTACCGGGGCATGGCGGCCGTGGGCATTCCGAAGGCCAGCCAGTTGCAGTTGGCCCAGCCGCTGCTCACACTGGTGTGGTCGGTGCTGCTGCTGGGCGAGCACCTCTCCGCGGCCGCTCCTCTCACGGCCGCCGCCGTGCTCGTGTGCATCGCCGTCACCCAACGATCGCGATCGTGAGGAGGCCCTGGAGATGCGTGCATCCGAGGGCGACCAGCTTGTCCAGCACGGCAGGGTGGTCGGACAGCACGACCATGTGTCCACCATCGTCAAGGTGCTGGGACCGGAGGGCACCCCGCCCTACCGGGTCCGCTTCGAGGACGGCCACGAGGCCATCATGTCCCCCGGCCCCGACTGCCAGGTCAGGCACCGGGAGACCCACCCGCAGAAGTAGGCGCCGGGGTCGCCGGCCACGCGCAGGTCAGCCCGGCGGGAGCGCCGGCTGCCGGTAGTGGTCGGCGACCACCCGCGAGAGCGCCCCGATCGGATCGGCGGCCACGTCCTTGGCCGCGAAGTACACATGCCCGCCGACCTGTGCGTACTGGCCGGCCAGGGTCAGATGCCGGGACAGCTCGGCCGGGTCCTGCCAGGCCGAGGGCGCGTCGGCGGCGCCCGCCTGGTACAGCGCCTCACCGATGTAGAGCCGGGTCCCGGTCCCCTTGGCGACGCCCGCCCACCAGTCGACGACCTTGGCGTAGTCGGCGGCCGTGTTGCCGATCTGCCAGTACGCCTGCGGGACGATGTAGTCGATCCAGTTCCTCTGCACCCAGGTCCGGGTGTCGGCGTAGAGGTCGTCGTACGTCTCGACGCCCGCTCTGGTGTCGGAGCCCCGGGAGTCGGTGGTGGCGTTGCGCCACACCGCGAACGGGCTGACCCCGAACCGGGTGCCGGGCCGCAGCACCCTGATCCCGTCGGCGATCTCGGTCACCAGCTTGTCGATGTTGTCCCGCCGCCAGGCCGCCCGCGAGGAGAAGGCGCCGCCGTAGGTGTCGTAGGCGTCATCGTCGTCGAAGGTCTGGCCGGCCACCGGATAGGGGTAGAAGTAGTCGTCGAAGTGGACCGCGTCCACGGGGTACCTGGCGACCGCGTCCAGGATCGCCTGCTCCACGAAGGCGCGGACCGCCGGGATGCCCGGGTTGTAGTAGAGCTTGCCGCCGTACGGCACCACCCACTCCGGGTGCTTGCGGGCGGGATGCGAGGCGACCAGCTTGCCCGGGTCGGTGTTGTTGGCGATCCGGTACGGGTTGAACCAGGCGTGCAGTTGCAGTCCCCGGGCGTGCGCCTCCTCGACGGCCACGCCCAGCGGGTCCCAGCCGGGGTCCTTGCCCTGGGTGCCCGTGAGGTACTGCGACCAGGGCTCGTAGGGCGAGGGCCAGAACGCGTCGGCGGTGGGCCGTACCTGGAACATCACGGCGTTGAGCCGGTAGTCGACCGCCTTGTCGAGCAGGGCGGTCAGTTCCTTGCGCTGCTCGGCGGCCGTCAGGCCGGTGCGGGAGGGCCAGTCACGGTTGGAGACGGTCGCCAGCCACATGCCCCGCATCTCGGTGACCGCCCGGCGCGACCGTGCCGGTGCGGCCTCGGCCCCCGGCGTAGCCAGTGTCAGCGTCGACAGCGCCGCCAACGCGAATGCCCTGCGAGACACTCCTGCCATCGTGAGACCCTCTTACGCTCGGGGATCCTGGGGGATCCGCACCCTGACGGATCTTCGTCCGCGGCCAGGATGCCCCACCCGGACGATCGATCATCGATACTTACGGGTAACGTGCACGAACGGAGCAGGCACCGGATCCGGAGGTCCTGCGGGCCGCCCGTAGATCAGCGAAGGGGACGATGTGACCGACATCGAGAAGGTCGGAGTCGTGGGCTGCGGCCAGATGGGAGCGGGCATCGCCGAGGTGTGCGCCCGCGCCGGTCTGGACGTGCGGGTCGCCGAGACCACCGGCGAAGCCCTGGAGATCGGCCGTACCCGGCTGTACAACTCCCTGGCCAAGGCCGCCGAGCGCGGCAAGATCAGCGAGGAGGAGCGGGACGCCACGCTGGCGCGGCTGAGCTTCACCACGGACCTCGGCGAGTTCGCCGACCGCGACCTGGTGATCGAGGCCGTCGTCGAGAACGAGCAGGTGAAGACCGAGATCTTCCAGGTGCTCGACCAGGTGGTGACCCGCGCCGACGCGATCCTGGCGTCCAACACCTCCTCGATCCCGCTGGTCAAGCTGGCCGTCGCGACCTCCCGCCCCGACCACGTGATCGGCATCCACTTCTTCAACCCGGCCCCGGTGCAGAAGCTGGTCGAGCTGATCCCGGCGCTCACCACCTCCGAGGGCACGATCAGCCGCGCCCAGGTCTTCGCCGAGAAGGTGCTCGGCAAGCACGCGATCCGCGCCCAGGACCGCTCCGGCTTCGTGGTCAACGCACTGCTGGTGCCGTACCTGCTCTCGTCCATCCGGATGTTCGAGTCGGGCATCGCGAGCCGCGAGGACATCGACAACGGCATGGAGCTGGGCTGCGCCCACCCGATGGGCCCGCTGAAGCTGTCCGACCTGATCGGCCTGGACACGATCGTCTCGATCGCCAATTCGATGTACGCCGAGTACAAGGAGCCGCTGTACGCCGCTCCCCCGCTGCTCCAGCGCATGGTCGAGGCGGGGCGGCTGGGGCGGAAGACGGGGTCGGGCTTCTACACGTACTAGGGAGTGCGGCGACGCCGCCAAGTGGCGCTGCTCAAGAGCCCCTTCACGTTCTGCTCCCGGTGACGGGGCTCCTCGTGCCGTCGGCGCGCCTGGGCGCAGGACCGTGGCCTCGATGTCGACGGCGAGCCGGTGAGCAGGCGGTCTTGAGGCCCGCCCGGGTCTGCGGGCGGTGCGTTGCGTGAGCCCGTCGGGCGTGGTTGGCTCATCCGATGGAGCTACTGCTGACGTCGAGCGGACTGCGTAACGAGGCCCTGCGGGGTGCGCTGCGGGACATGCTGGGAAAGCCGTTCGGGTCGGCGAACATCGTGTACGTTCCCACGGCGTCCGTGGCCGAGTCCGGAGACCACGGGTGGCTCCTCTCGGACATGAACCGGTTGCACGGCCTCGGCTGGCGGGAGTTCGACGTCCTGGAACTGAACGGTCTGCCCCGGCGGCTGGTACTCGACCGGCTGCTGCGCGCCGACGTCATCTATGCCGGGGGCGGCAGTCACTACCATCTCGCGCGCAGCATCACCGGCAACGACCTGGCCGACGGCTTCCTGGAAGCGCTGGCAGGCCGGGTCTATGTGGGGTTGAGCGCCGGATCGATGATCTTCAGCCGGAATCTCACCGAACACTCCGCCGACGTCATCGGGGACACCGCGGACCTCCATGTCCTCGACGCGACCACCGTGAAGCCGCCCTTCGGCCTCTTCGACTGGTACCTGAAGCCCCATCTGTACTCGCCGGACTTCCCGGAGCGCGACGACGCCTGGGCCGATCGCATCACCGCGCGAGCGGACTTCCCGATCTACTTCATCGACGACGACACAGCCATTCGCGTCAGCGACGACAAGGTGGACGTGGTTTCAGAAGGCCGGTGGCGGTTTCACCCGTGATCGACCACCTCAGCCACGTACCCCTGCCGACAGCAGCGTCGCCGGCTCCGCCTTGAGCGGCGCCCCTCACGTAGGGTTCTGGCATGGCGCTGACCGACATAACACGCCGCGAGGTCGAGAAGGCGATCGAAGAATGCGATCGGCTCGGTCGCGATGCCTTCCTCAAGCATCACGGCTTCCGGCGCGCCCGCCGCTACCTGCTGTCGTACGAGGGCGAACAGTACGACTCCAAGGCGATCGTCGGCGCCGCACACGGTTTCCTGCCCGGCCAACAGCCGCTGGCTGCGGGCGACTTCTCCGGCGGCGCAGCGCACGCCGCCGGACTGCTGAGGAGCCTCGGCTTCGACATCGCGGAGGATCATCCGGTGAGCGGTCCGACCGCTGACGATCTCGTCCACCGCGTCACTCATCTGAAGGTGAACCGCTCCTCCGGTCATCCCGCCCTGTACCAACCCATCGCGCTGCTGTGGGCCATGGGCCGAGCCCTGCGCGGCGAGCAGCGGCTGCTTCCCTGGACTGAAACCGAGGAGACTCTGAAGGCCCTCCTGGAGCGGCACGGTCTGAGGGGAGAGCGGCCACGGCCCGACTACCCCGTCGCCTCTCTCCACCACGTCGGGGTCTGGTCGTTGCACGACTACGCGGAGCCCGTGACCACCGCACACGGTGACGCCAAGGTACGCCGCTGGTTCGCTGCCAACCAACCGCTCGGGGGTTTGGCCGAGCCGCTGTACGAGCTGTTCCGGGACTCCGAGGTGACCCGCCTCGCCGTGATCGACGAGCTTGCCGACACCTTCTTCGACGGCCTCGACTGCACCCCGCTTCTCGCTGACGTCGGTTTGCGGGACATCGAGTCGGCCGACCTCCCCGAGGTGACCGAGGGAGAGCCCGAGCAGTGGCTCATCACGGCAGCGGAGTACGAGCGCGGCTGCAGGCTCGTCGAGGAGCGCGAAGCCAAAACCCATGGAGAACGGATCTCCCGCACCACGCAACGGCCCAGGCGCTCACGTGCCGCACGCCATCTCGTCCTGCGCCGGAGCAAGGGACGCTGCGAGAACCCCCAGTGCACAGGCCAACCCGCCGATGTGACGGATCGCAGGCATCCGATCCTCGAAGTCGACCATGTGGTGGACCTCGCCGGCGGCGGTCGCGATCACCCGAGTCAGATGGTGGCGCTCTGCCCGAACTGCCATGCCGTCAAGACACGTGGAAGCACACGCGAAGTGCTGCGCGAGATCCTGCTGCGCGTCGCTCAGGAGCGCCACGATGCGATGCCGAACACGATCTAGGCTGCACGCGCAGCTGCCGTCTCCCCCGCCTCCTGCTCGCGCCCAGCACGCACCCGGAGAACCTGACGCGCTACCAGCGCGCGTGGCCGTGGAGCGCGGGGCTCCGGAGGAGTAGGGCGGGTTCACCGTGTGCGTGTGGGCTCGGGTGTCGGCGGGGTCGCTCTGGCCGTGGCCGACTGCCGTGCCTTCCTCAGGCGCGCGAGCTCCGCCTCCGCGTTCGCCTCGCGCAGCACCGTGGGCTCCGCCTCGCGCTGCGCCGCGGCCACCGCGTCGAAGAGTCCTGCCTGCTGCTGGCAACGGGCGTCCGTGGCGGCGGACTCGAGCTCCTGGCCGGCGATCGTGTGCAGTGCGGCCCGGTCGTCGCCGATGCGTCGTAGCTGCCGCTGGATCGCGACGGCCGGGCTGTCGAGCCCGTGGACGTCCTGGTCGGCCTTGCGCATGCACGTCTCCCAGCGCCGTACGGCGGAACGGTACCGCGCGTCCGCGGTCACCCCGGTCGACGACCTGGCCGGTGAGGACCTGGAAGGTTTTGCAGAGGCGCTGGTAGTCCGCGCCGTACAGCCCGGTGTCGGCGGCGGTCACGCATGCGTCGGAGTTGTAGAAGTACTCCTGCCCGGCCGGCAGATGGACGTAGGCCCGGTGGCGGTCGGTGCCGAGCAGCGCAGCCGTCCAGCGCGGGTCGGTCTCCTCGCGGGAGTTGGTGTCGGCGGTGGATGCTGCGCGGAGCACCGCACCGGTCTCGCCATAGCCGTCCTGCGTGGCCTGCTCGGCGGTCAGCAGGCCGTACCGGTTGTCGTCCAGCGAGTTGGGGCCCGGGGCGAGGGGCTGCGGGCGGTAGGTGAAGCCGCGCTCGCGCATGCTGGGCGTGGCAGGCCTGCCGGCGGACGGCGGGGCGGATCCGGGTGGAGGAACTCGCCGCCAGGACCGGCTGGAGCCGCCGCCACCTCGAACGCCGCTTCCATCTCCAGACCGGCCTCACCCCGAAGGGCGCGGCACAGGTGATGCGTCTCCAGAACGCCCTGCGGCTGAAGGAGACGGGGGCCCCTTGGGCCATGGCCGCCGCCCAGGCCGGCTATCACGACCAGCCGCACTTCGACCGGACGTTCAAGGCCATGACGGGCCGCACCCCGACCCGCTTCCGCGCCGACCGCACGGCGGCCTCCGGGCAGGACGCCCAGGACTTCGTGTCGGGCAGGGTGACCAGCGCGATCCTGACCCGTCCCTGGGCAGGCGTTCGGTGTTGATGCGCTACCGGCATTCCCAACCGCCTTGCGGTTACAGGGAGCGATGCCGCATGGGCCCGGCACCGCCATCGGTGCCGGGCCCATGTTTTTCACACACCGTGTGCGCGCCGGGCACGCATATGCCCTTCGCACACTCTCCCCACGCGCTCACCAGGCGAGTTCACTCTTCATGCGCATGCAAGGGATGCGGAACTACACATTCGACTACGCAAAGGAGCGGACCCGTGGCCACCGAACCAGAGCATCCCGTGGTCCAAGGAGAACTCGCAGAGTTACGTCGTCGCCTCGATGTGGCCTACGCACAGGTCGAGGGTGGACTGAACCTGCTCAGCCATCGCACCAAGGAGACGGCCAAGGAACTGGACGACCTGAACACCCGCCTTGCCTCGCTGGAGCACGCTCGCTGGCCCCTGCCCTCGATCGCCGCGCTCACCGCACTGGGCGCCCTCGTCGTCACCGTCTGGCAGGCGCTGGCCCGCTAGTCATCAGTGAGCCGCATGTGATGCAGCAGGAGTAACGCGGCCGCCATGTTGGCGGCCGGGACCTCCCCACGGGCGATCATGTCCGGGACGAGCTTGAGCGGGACCCACTCCCGGCGGTCCGACTCGAAGTCGTCCACGGGGTGTCCGACGTACTCGCCCTCGTCGGACCAGTAGATGTGGTGCCGGGCGTCGGTGAGGCCGTTGGACGGCTCCACGGTCATGAGATGGTGCAGGGTCCCCGGCCGCCAGCCGGTCTCCTCCTCCAGTTCCCTGGCGGCCGCGTACGCGATGTCCTCGCCGTCCTCGACCACGCCCGCGGCCAGTTCCCACCCCCAGCTGTCGGTGATGAAACGGTGGCGCCACAGGAGGAGGACCTCATTGGCCTCGTTGACCACCGTCGCCACGGCCACCGGCCGCAGCCGGATCAGGAAGTGGTCGAGGTGCCGGCCGTCCGGCAGCTCGACATCTGCGAGATTGACGCTGAACCAGCGGTTTTCATACACAGTTTGTTCGTTCTGTTTCGTCCACTGCACGGTTCTGCCACCTTCCGCCGAGTAAGTGGCAATATCGCAGCAGGGACTCCTCAGCAGTACTGGGCCTCTACAGCGGTACGCGCAGTGCGCCGTCGATGAGTTCGGCGGCTTCGGCGGTTCCGGAACAACCGCTGCGCACCAGGTGCTCGCGTACCGCGCGGAGTCTGTCGCGCAGTCGCTGGGACTCCATCCCACGGGCCTGCTCGGCCATCTGGACGGCCGTGGCCACCGCGTTGTCGGCGTTTCCCTGACGCAGTTCGATGGTGCTGAGCATGGCGAGCCGGTGCACCCGCCCCCGGTCGTGGGCCGGGTTGTCGACGGCGGCCGCGGCGTGCTCCCGGGCGGCGGCGATCTCGCCGAGGCTGAGCAGCGCTTCGGCCACCTGCACATTGACCAGGCCGGGTTGGACATAGCCGGTCTCGTCGGGTTCGTAGCCCCGCCGGATGCGCTCGGCGGCCGTCTCGGCCCGCCGGATGCAGGACAGCGCGCTCGTGCCGTCGCCGAGGTGGGCGTACGCCTTGGCCTGCATCGCGTAGAGGTCGGAGGCGAGGGCGGGGGTGATGTGTTTGCCCGCGGTGCGCAGCGCGGCCTCCGCGAAGGCGACGGCCTGCCGGAACTCCCGCATGAACAGTGCCTGGTTGACCAGCAGCGCGATGACATACGCGCCGAGTCCCCGGTCACCGCTGGCCTTTGACAGGCGCAGGGCCTGGTGGAAGTAGCGCTGGGCGAGACCGTGAGCGTCGGAGTCGTACGCGCAGATACCCACGATCGCCACCAACCCACCGGTCGCGCGGTGCAGTTGGCGCCCGGTGGCGTCCGTGTAGCTGCCGCGCAGCAGCGGGGCCGCCTCGGCGTTCAGGAAGCCGACGATCCGGGTGCGGGTCGCCATCCCGCCGGCCTTGCGGTACATCTGCTCGTAGTGGGCACGGGCCGCGCGCAGCATCTCCAGGTCGGCATGGGTGACCCGGTGCCGTCCGCCGCGCGAGACGTCCACGTCCTCAGGGGGGTTCTCCCACTCCCACACCGGCATCACCGCGGGCGTGCCGGTGACGGCGGGGGCGCCGAGTATGTGCGGGCGCTGCTGTTCGTCGGACCGCCACAGGGCGGTGGCCCGTTCGACGAACCCGGAGAGCGAGGTCGTGTGCGGGACGCTGGGCTCGCCGGGCACGCCGAGGCCGATGTCGTCGAGGGTGACCGGTCGGTGCAGCCGGCCGGCCAGCACCTCGCAGATCAGGTCCGGCACCTGGCCTCTCGGCCGCTGCCCCTTCAACCACCGGGCGACGGCGGTGTGTTCGTAACGGAGCGTGAGTCCTCGGGCCCGGCCCGCCTGGTTGACATGGGCGGCGAGACCGGCGTGCGAGATCCCCGCCTCGTCCAGGATCGCGTCGAGCAGAGAGTTGGGCTGCATGAATGCCCCCCGAATGGCCTGGTGCCGTCAGCGTAGTGCGTCCCGATTCACACGGGGTGTGAACGGAGTGCGCGAATCCGCAGCGTACGCGCACTGTTGCGGAGAGTGTCGAACCGGTTGACTGAATTGCCTCGCAAGAGGCCGGCCGGGCCGCCGGCTCCCCCTCGTACAGTGCGGTGGCCCGGCCGTTGGCTTGGCCGACGACTAGAGAAGGGGCCGCTGGAGGTAGTTCGTCGACTGCGGGTGCGTGGTGGCTGGTCGCGCAGTTCCCCGCGCCCCCAGACAGGTCCGTTGATGCTCGCGTTCGTTGCGAAGTACCAGGAGTGCGATGTCGTCGGTCGGGTGGCCGTTCGTGTGGTGGAGCAGGGCCGTGAAAACAGTGCGAAGGATGCCCTGAGGGGAGACCGGGCGGTCTCGCACCGCTTCCGCGAGCGCCTCCGGCAGGGAGAAGAAGTGGCCCTCCCGGTCTCTCGCGTCCTCCGCGCCGTCCGTGTACAGGACCAGGGACTCGCCGGGGTGCAGGGGGCCGCAGTCGGTGGCGGTGAGGTCCGTCGGGAGGGGGAACGGGCCGAGGGGCGGCAGCGGATCGGCTCGCGACAGGGGCTCCACGCGCGCGCCGCTCAGCAGATACGGCCATGGATGACCGCAGTTGATCGCCCGTAGTTCGCCGTCTCCCGTGATCTCCAGCAGCAGTACGGTCACGAACTCCTCGGCCACCGGGCTGTCCGGGTCCAGGCCGCCGCCGGCCGGGTGCTCGGCCCTGGCTCGTTCGCGCAGGTGTCTGGCGAGGGCGCGGTCCAACCGGCCCAGGACACGTCCCAGTTCGGGCTCGTCGTGGGCGGCCTCGCGGAAGCTGCCGAGGACGGCGGCGACCGTGCCGATGGCGGACAGCCCGTGTCCGCGTACGTCGCCCATCACGACCCGTACACCGTGCTCGGTGGCGACGGCCTCGTAGAGATCGCCGCCGATGCTCGCGCCCCGGTCGGCGGAGAGCTGGGCGGCGGCGACGTTCAGTCCGGCGAGGCGCGGCGGCAACGGCCGCAGCAGCACGCTCTGCGCGGCGCCGGCGACCTTGCGGACCTGCCGCAGCTCCCGGAGCAGGGTCCGGCGGACATGGAGTATGAGTCCGGTGCCGACCGCGAAGAACACGGCGCTGGTGACGATCCGCGCGCCGAGCTGGCTCTGCCCGGCCAGCGGGCATCCGAATTTGTACGAGACCGCGACGGCGCCCCACGCCGTCGGCAGCCCCAGGGCACGTGCACGGCGCCCGGGCCGTGGGTTCGCCTTGATACGGATCATGCCGATGGCCCCCATGTAGGCCCTGCCAGAACAGACGGACCGGCCCCGAAAGGCCGGTCCGATTCTGTCGACGGCATGCCCCGAAAGGGCCAGGTCTGGGTTGGATCTCACCCAAATGAGTGACGATCATCCAGACACCCGCATTTATGCAGGTGGCAGTACATGTTTCACGCCGCGAGAGGCAGCGCCTCGTTAGGGGCGCGGGGAACTGCGCGACCAGCCACAACCAACCCGCAGCCGGCCGACAACAGTCCCCCAACGGCGACTAGCCCCGCAGCACCGCTCCCGTACGCTCCCCCGCAAGGGCAACCGCCGCATCCCGAGCCGCCGACGCCTCGTCCACGGTCAGCGTCCGGTCCCCGGCACGGAAGCGAAGCGCATACGCCAGCGACTTCTTCCCGTCGCCGAGCTGCCCGTCGTTGACGTACACGTCGAACAGCCGGATGGCCTCGAGGAGTTCACCCGCGCCCTCGCGCAGCGCCGCCTCGACCTCCGCCGCCGGCACCGGCTTGTCCACCACGAGGGCGACGTCCTGCGTGGCCACCGGGAACGTCGAGATGCTCGGCGCCTGCGGCGCACCGTCGCCGGCCTGCTCCAGCGCGTCGAGGTTCAGCTCCATCGCGCAGGTGCGCGCCGGCAGTCCCAGCGCCTTGACGACGCGCGGGTGCAGCTCACCGGCGTGGCCCACGACCCGCTCGGTGCCGTCGGCAACGACCACCAGCTCGGCGCACCGGCCGGGGTGCCACGGTCCGTACTGGCCGGACCGCACGGTCAGCTCGGCGCCCGCCTCGGCGGCGACGGTCCGCGCGGCCTGCACCGCGTCGGCCCAGTCCGCCGGACGGCCCTTGCCCCACCAGCCGGCCTGCTCGCGGGCGCCCGTGAGGACGACCGCGACATGGCGCGGCTGCTCGGGGAGTACCGCGTTCAGCGCGGCGAGCTCCTCGTCGGTCGGGCGGCGGTCGACCGGCAGATGACCGGCGACGCCCTGCTCCTCGCGCGGGAGGAAGACCAGGCCGGTCTCGAACAGCGCCAGGTCGTGCCCGCCGCGTCCGTCGTTGCGCCGGAGCGCGCCGAGCAGGCCCGGCAGCAGCGACGTGCGGAGCGCGGGCTCCTCGTCGTTGAGCGGGTTGGTCAGCTTGACGACACGGCGGGCCGGGTCGTCGGCGGCCAGGCCGAGCTGGTCGAAGACGCCCTCGCCGACGAACGGGTAGTTCGGCGCCTCGACGTAGCCGGCCCCGGCCAGCGCGCGGCCGACCCGGCGGTGCAGGCGCTGGCGGTGGGTGAGGCCACGGCCGGACGGCGGCTTGGGCAGCGTGGAGGGCAGGTTCTCGTAGCCCTCCAGACGGATGACCTCTTCGGCCAGGTCGTTCTGCTCAAGGAGGTCGGGCCGCCAGGACGGGACGGTGACGATCAGCTCGTCCTGCCCGTAGACGTCGCAGCCGACCTCCTGGAGGCGGCGGACGACGGTCTCCCGGCCGTACTCGACACCCGCGACCTTGTCGGGGTGGTTCGCCGCGACCGTGATGGTGTGCGGCGCGGACGGCGCGATGACCTCGGTGACGCCGGCCTCGGCGGTGCCGCCGGCCAGCAGCACCAGCAGGTCGACCGTGCGCTGCGCGGCGGCGGCCGCGGCCTGCGGGTCGACGCCGCGCTCGAAGCGGCGGGAGGCCTCGGAGGACAGCTTGTGGCGGCGGGCGGTGCGCGCGATGGCGACGGCGTCGAAGTGGGCCGCCTCGATCACCACGTCGGTCGTGGCGTTCTCCACGTCCTCGTGGTCGGCGATCTCAGTGTTGGCGCCGCCCATGACGCCCGCGAGGCCGATGGGGCCGCGGTCGTCGGTGATCACCAGGTCCTCGGCGTGCAGCTTCCGCTCGGTGCCGTCGAGGGTGACGATCTTCTCGCCCTCGGCCGCGCGGCGGACGCCGATGGTGCCCTGGACCAGGTTGCGGTCGTAGGCGTGCAGCGGCTGGCCGAGCTCCATCATCACGTAGTTGGTGACGTCGACCGCGAGCGAGATCGGGCGCATGCCGACCTTCTGCAGACGGCGCTGCAGCCAGATCGGGGAGCGGGCCTCGGGGCTCAGGCCGATGACGGTGCGCGCGGTGAAGCGGTCGCAGCCCATCGGGTCGGAGACCTGGACCGGGTAGCCGAAGGCGTTCGGTCCCGGCACGTCGAGGAGCGCCGGGTCGCGCAGCGGCAGGCCGTAGGCGATGGCGGTCTCGCGGGCGACACCGCGGATGGACAGGCAGTCGCCGCGGTTGGCGGTGACGGCGATGTCCAGGACCTCGTCGACCAGCTCGAGGAGCTCGATGGCGTCCTTGCCGACCTCGGTCTCCGGCGGCAGCACGATGATGCCGTGGCTGCCGTCGTCGCCCATGCCCAGTTCGCCGGTGGAGCAGATCATGCCGTGGGAGGTCTTGCCGTACGTCTTGCGGGCGCTGATCGCGAAGCCGCCGGGCAGCACCGCGCCCGGGAGCACGACGACGACCTTGTCGCCGACGGCGAAGTTGCGGGCGCCGCAGACGATCTCCTGCGGCTCACCCGTGCCTCCCCCAGAGCCGAAAGCCTGGGAGGTGCCCCCAGCCGTACCGACGTCGACGGTGCAGAAGCGGATCGGCTTCTTGAACTCCGTCAGCTCCTCGATGGTCAGCACCCGGCCGACGACCAGGGGGCCCTTGAGGCCGTCGCCGAGCTGCTCGACGGTCTCGACCTCCAGACCGGCCGAAATGAGCTTGGCCTGGACGTCACGGCCGGTCTCGGTGGCCGGCAGGTCGACGTACTCCCGCAGCCAGGAAAGCGGGACCCGCATCAGATCTCCATCCCGAACGGCCGGGTGAACCGGACGTCACCCTCGACCATGTCTCGCATGTCCTCGACGTTGTGGCGGAACATCAGCATCCGCTCGATGCCGAACCCGAAGGCGAAGCCGCTGTACTTCTCCGGGTCCACGCCACAGGCGGCGAGCACCCGGGGGTTGACCATGCCGCAGCCGCCCAGCTCGATCCAGCCCTCGGAGGAGCAGGTGCGGCAGGGCCGGTCGGGGTTGCCGACGGACTCGCCCTTGCACACGTAGCAGAGCATGTCCATCTCGGCGCTCGGCTCGGTGAAGGGGAAGAAGTTCGGCCGCAGCCGGGTCTTCATGCCCGCGCCGAACAACGACTGGACCATGTGGTCCAGGGTGCCCTTGAGGTCCGCCATGGTCAGGCCCTCGTCCACGGCGAGCAGCTCGACCTGGTGGAAGACCGGGGTGTGCGTGGCGTCCAGCTCGTCGGTGCGGTACACCCGGCCCGGACAGATCACGTAGACCGGCAGCTCACGGTCGAGCAGCGAGCGGATCTGGACCGGCGAGGTGTGGGTGCGCAGCACGACACCGGACTCGGTGCCGCCCTCGGGACCCTGCACGAAGAAGGTGTCCGCCTCGCCGCGCGCCGGGTGGTCCGGGCCGATGTTGAGCGCGTCGAAGTTGAACCACTCGGCCTCGACCTGCGGGCCCTCGGCGACCTCGTAGCCCATGGCCACGAAGATGTCCTCGATGCGCTCCGAGAGCGTGGTCAGCGGGTGCCGGGCACCGGCCGGGACGCGGTCGTACGGCAGTGTGACGTCCACCGCCTCCTCGACCAGCACCCGGGCGTCACGCTCGGCCTCCAGCTCTTCCTGACGGCCGGCGAGGGCCTTGTTCACCGCGCCCCGGGCCTGGCCGACCACCTTGCCGGCCGCGGCCTTGGCGTGCGGGGGCAGGGCGCCGATCTCGCGGTTGGCGAGGGCCAGCGGGGAGGTGCCGCCGGTGTGGGCGACCTTGGCCTCCTGGAGCGCGTCGAGGGAGTCCGCGGCGGCGAAGGCGGCGAGCGCCTCGTCCCGCATGCGCTCGATCTCTTCCGGTTTCAAGGCCTCGACCTCTACAGGGTCGTACGACTTATTGGGTGCCGACATCTCTTCCCGTGCTTCCGGTTGGCTGGCGGATGGTCCCCGAGACCGTTGATGGGCCGTGAGAAGGACACAAAGGTGCCAAAGGCCGAGTCTAACGGGGTGGAGGTATACGAACGCGCCCGCGGGCCGCTCCCGGACTGCTCAGCCGTTCTCAGGCGAGATATGCCGGGGCGCTCACGGGCAACGTAAATCGGAACTCGGCGCCGCCGCTGGGGGCGCGTCCGACGGTGATGGTGCCGCCATGGGCTTCGACGATGCCCTTGACGATGTACAGCCCGAGGCCGGTGCCGCCGCGCTTGCTGCCCCGCCAGAAGCGGGTGAAGACGCGGTTCATGGACTCCTCCGGGATGCCTGGCCCCTCGTCGCTCACCGTGACCGACGTGCCGGCTTCCTCGCCTTCGCGCGGGGAGGCCGTGGCCGTGATGTCAATGGTGACGGTTCCCTCGCCGTGCCGCACGGCATTTTCGATGAGATTGCTGAGGACCTGGTCGACCTTGTCGGGATCGGCCCACAGGGCGGGCAGCGGCTGCTCGACGCGGAGCAGGAAGCGGTCGGCGGGCTGCCCGGCGGCGACGTACGCCTGGATGTGCCGTCCGACGGCCGCGCCTATGTCCACCGGCTGCCGCCGCACCTCGAGGCGCCCGGAGTCGATCCGCGAGATGTCCAGCAGCTCGGCGATGAGCCGGGTGACCCGGTCGGCGTCCGCGTCCACCGTCTCCAGCATCAGCCGTTTCTGGTCGTCGGTGAACCGTTCCCATTTGGCGAGCAGGGTGGCGGTGAACCCCTTGACGGAGGTCAGCGGCGAGCGCAGCTCATGGGCGACGGTGGCGATCAGCTCGGCGTGACTGCGTTCGGTACGGCGGCGGGCCTCGGTGTCCCGCAGCGACACGACGACCCGGCGCACGGGCCCGGTCGGCTCGGCCCGCACGTACCTGGCGGACACCAGCACCTCCCGGCCGCCGGGCAGCAGCAGGTTGCGCTCGGGCTGGCCGACCCGGATGGCGAGGCCGCCGTAGGGGTCGGTGAGCTGCCACCAGCGCCTGCCCTCCAGGTCCTCTAAAGGGAGGGCCTTCTCCAGGCGCTGCCCGAGGGCGTCGGCGGGCGCGGTGGCGGTGATCCGGGCGGCCGCGGCGTTGAAGCAGACGACGAGACCGTGCTCGTCGGCGATCACGAGGCCGTCGGGCAGTTCGTCGGGGTCGATGCCGGGCCCGGTGAGGTCGCCGTGCCGGGGCGCGGGCACATGGCCGGTGCCACGGCCCCCCGGCGCGTTGCTGGTGCCGACACTCATACCCCGTACTCCACCTCTCAGACGGCGCAGCAGGCCCCCGAGCTGGTCACCCTACTAGTCCCTGGTGACGGAACGGCACCCTCCGGAGGCGCGCTGTGCACGGGCCGATGCGTAGAGACATACGGCGGCGGCGGTGGCGAGGTTCAGACTTTCGGCCTTCCCGTGGATCGGGACGCGCACGACGGCGTCCGCCAGCGCACGGGTCTCCTCCGGGAGCCCCCAGGCCTCGTTGCCGAACACCCAGGCGGTCGGCCCGCCCATGGTCCCCTTGTCCAACTCGTCGTCGAGGTCGTCGGTCCCGGCCCCGTCGGCGGCGAGGATCCGCACACCGACGCCCTTGAGCCCGGCGACGGCCTGCTCGACGGGGACGCCGACGGCGACGGGCAGGTGGAAGTGCGAGCCGACGGAGGCGCGGACGGCCTTGGGGTTGTACAGGTCCACGGACGCGTCGGTGAGGACGACGGCCTCCGCGCCGGCGGCGTCGGCGCACCGCAGCACGGTGCCCGCGTTGCCGGGGTCGCGGACGTTGGCGAGGACGGCGACGAGCTTGGGGCGGGCGGCGAGGATGTCCTCGAAGGGGGTGTCCAGGAACCGGCAGACCCCGACGAGCCCCTGGGGCGTCACGGTGGTGGAGATGTCGGCGATGACGTCCTCGGAGGCGAGGTGGATCCGGGCGTCGGCCGCCCTGGCCTCCCCCACGATGTCGGCGTACCGCTCCGCGGCCTCGACGGTCGCGAACAGCTCGACGAGCGTGGGCAGCTCACCGGCCCGATGCCCGGCCGCCTCCCGCACGGCCTGCGGCCCCTCGGCGAGAAACAGCCGGTCCTTCCCCCGGAAGTTCCGCCGGGCAAGCCGCCGAGCAGCGACGACACGCGCGGAACGGGGGGAGATCAGCTCGGGGGTGGGCATCGTGTGGGTCACTTTCGAGGAAGCGCGGTGGAAGCGCGCCCGAAGGTGCGCGGGACTGTACATATATGCGGCTACCGCCGCGTGGGCGCGACCAGCCCCCACCGACCCGCAGCCGAACAACGAACCGCAGGCCCCAACAACAGGACCCGCAAGCCCTAAAGCCTGCGGGTCCTCAAGTCACGTCGGCCGAAGCCAGCGCCAGCGTCACGCCGCCTTCGGGGCGTTGACGTCCGCCGGCAGCGCCTTCTGCGCCACCTCGACGAGCGCGGCGAACGCGCCCGCGTCGTTGACGGCCAGCTCCGCGAGGATCTTGCGGTCGACCTCGACGTTCGCGGCCTTCAGACCCTGGATGAAGCGGTTGTACGTGATGCCGTTGGCGCGGGCAGCGGCGTTGATGCGCTGGATCCACAGCTGCCGGAAGTCGCCCTTGCGCTTCTTGCGGTCGTTGTAGTTGTAGACCAGCGAGTGGGTGACCTGCTCCTTGGCCTTGCGGTACAGGCGCGAACGCTGACCGCGGTAGCCGGAGGCCTGCTCGAGGATCGCCCGGCGCTTCTTGTGGGCGTTGACTGCCCGCTTGACGCGTGCCACTTGTTAACTCCTTGTAGCGGGGCCGCGGTTGGACTCACGCGGCCCGGAAACGACTGGGTCCCGGTTGGTCTGACTCAGGGCGCCGGTGGGCGCCGTGGGTCACTTCCCGAGAAGCTTCTTGATCTTCGCGGTGTCACCCGGGGCCATCTCGGCGTTGCCGGTGAGGCGACGCGTCACGCGGGACGACTTGTGCTCGAGCAGGTGGCGCTTGCCGGCGCGCTCACGCAGCACCTTGCCGGAGCCGGTGACCTTGAAGCGCTTGCTGGCACCGCTGTGCGTCTTGTTCTTCGGCATAGCGCCGTTATCTCCTCGTCGGTGGCGTTCCGGTGCCCGGTCGCGAAACCGGGCACGGTGGAACGTCGCTCTTGTGTCGGATACTGCCTGGGGCTCGCGCCCCTGGTGCTGACCTGGGGCGTTACCCCCGGGGTCACGCCTCGGCGTGCTCCTCAGCGGGCACCTCGACCTCGGCGGCCTCAGCCTCGAACTCGGCAGGGTTCTGCGAGCGACCGGGATTGGCCTTCGCTTCGGCCTTGCGGGCCTCCTGCGCCTGACGAGCCTCGGCCATCGCCTCGGTCTTCTTCTTGTGCGGACCGAGAACCATGATCATGTTCCGGCCGTCCTGCTTCGGGTTCGACTCGACGAAACCGAGGTCCTGGACGTCCTCCGCGAGCCGCTGCAGCAGTCGGTAGCCCAGCTCGGGCCGGGACTGCTCGCGACCACGGAACATGATCGTGATCTTGACCTTGTCGCCCTGCTTGAGGAACCGAACGACGTGACCCTTCTTGGTGTCATAGTCGTGCGGGTCGATCTTCGGCCGGAGCTTCATTTCCTTGATGACCGTGTGCGCCTGGTTCTTGCGCGCCTCACGGGCCTTCATGGCCGACTCGTACTTGAACTTCCCGTAGTCCATGAGCTTGCAGACCGGCGGACGCGCACTCGCCGCCACCTCGACCAGGTCAAGGTCGTACTCCTGCGCAAGCTCCAGCGCCTTGGCAAGCGGAACAATCCCGACCTGCTCGCCGCTGGGACCGACAAGTCGCACCTCGGGTACGCGAATCCGGTCGTTGATGCGGGGCTCGGTGCTGATGGATCCTCCTCGGTAGCACCACGCGACGGCCTGGCGGGCAGCCGCGTAACGTCTGTTTCCGTAAGACCTAACCGCACCGAAGCAGAAAAAATGCCCCGGACGATCACAGGCGGGGCTCCTCGAACTACCGGAACACCGCCGCGGGGATCGCGGGGCGCACTATCGGACGGAACGCCGTCGCCGTAGCGGCGAAGCGACCGTCTGACCGGTGACCCGCCGCCCGTAGGGCGGTCGGGTGGGAGTTCGAAGCCTCCACTTGTGGGCCGGTCCAGCTAGCCGTGAGGCATACCTGTCCGGCCGGTCGTCACACAAGGCTAGCAGCAAAGCCGAGACAGGGCTAATTGAGACGACCTGGGGCTAAGTAAGAGCCCCCCGCGCCCTGCGCCTATCGTGTGGGGCATGAGTGAGACGCCCTTTCCCGGCCCCGATGACGCCGAGCAGCCCGACTTCGACGAGATGACCCGCGACATCGCCGAGGTCCCCGCGGTCGAGGTGATCGTGACGGTCGCCGTCAACCTGATGAGCGCCGCGGCCGTGAAGCTCGGTCTGACCGAGGAGGGCGACAAGTACAAGGACCTGGACGAGGCCCGCAAGCTGGTCACCGCCCTCGCCGGACTGCTCGACGCGTCCGCGACCGAGATCAGCTCCTTCCACGCGGCCCCGCTGCGCGACGGCCTGAAGTCGCTCCAGCTGGCCTTCCGCGAGGCCTCGATCGTCCCCGACGAGCCGGGCCAGGGCCCCGGCGAGAAGTACACCGGGCCGGTCTACGGCTAGCGATCAGTTCCTCACGTACAAGGGCTCGCCCGGAGGCGTGGTCCCGGCCGGCAGCAGTGCCAGGTCGAGGCCGCGCACCAGGCGGGCCCTCAGTGTCTCGTCCGCGGCGAGGCGCTCGGCGACGGCGCGGACGGTGTCGGCGGGCGGTGCGGCGGCCGGGTCGAGGACCAGTGCCAGGGTTCCGTCGGCCGGCCCGGGGCCGAGGTGCGCGCGCAGCACCGCGGGCTCGGCGGACACCGCGGTACGGACCGCCTCCCGCACCGCCGGGTCGGCGAGCGGATCGACCGTCGTACGCCCCTCGGCGAGGGCCAGCAGCGCCGGCCCGGTCAGCTCGAACGGCACCGGTCCCGACAGGTCCAGCACCACGGTGTCCGCCTTCTCGTGCGCGGCGGCCTGCAGCGCCTGGTGCAGGGGTACGGCGACGGGCCGGGCCGCCGGGTCCCAGCGGGCCAGCGACTGGGTGGAGGTGAAGGCGGGCAGGGCGGTGCGGTGGCCGGCCTTCAGGGTGGGGACGGCCATGTCACTGGTCTTCTCGCGGCGCAGCCCGTTCTCGTCCTCCTCGACCTCACCGAGCACGGCGACCACCGGCACCAGCAGCCGGGCGCCCTTCAGCGCCTCCAGAACCGGGGCGACGGCCGTCCGGTCCTCGGCCCAGTCGGCCAGCGCGGCGGCCAGCCGGGGGGCGGCGGAGCCGTCGTCGTCGGAGTAGCCGGAGTCGGGAATGTTCTTGTTCGCCACGGTCCCCGACCCTATCGGTGGGAAGCTGCTGCGGTTGTGCGGCCCCCGAAACACTGCAGACACGGCTTTCACGGGAATCTCAGATTTCCCTGACCGAGTTCTAACTTCGGGCTAACGGGGCACACAGTCCCCACCCCGAGCATCGCGGGCATGGAGTCCCCCAGAGCCACCTCCGGAGCCCCCCGCGCCCCCCGAGGCCGCCGTCGCGCGCACCGGCCGCGGCGCCGCGCTCTCCTCTATACGAGCCTCGCACTGGTCGCCGCCGTCGGCGCCACGGCGGCCGGGGCCGTGTATGTGAAGGCACACGCGCGTGACAACAACGGCGCCGTATCCTCGGCTGCGTCGTCGTCGCCCTCCTCCTCGGCCTCGGCGAACGGGGAGGCATCGGTGGAACCCGTGACGGAGCCGGCCGTGGACCGGGACGCGCTGCTGGGCAAGGCGCTGAAGACGGTGACCGTGCCGTCCGGGGCGAAGGTGTCGGCGGCGGTGCTGGACCTGGACTCCGGCGACAGCGCGGCCTACGGCGACAGCGCCTTCGACACCGCGAGCATCGTCAAGGTCGACATCCTCGCGACGCTGCTGCTGCAGGCGCAGGACGCGGGGCGGCATCTGACGGCGGCGGAGAGGGCGTACGCCACGAAGATGATCGAGAACAGTGACAACACGTCGGCGTCGGAGCTGTGGGACATCATCGGCCAGGCGGCGGGGCTGGACGCGGCGAACAAGCGCTTCGGGCTGACGGGGACGGAGGGCGGCGACGGGGCGCTGTGGGGGCTGACGCAGACCACGGCGGCCGACCAGCTGATCCTGCTCCAGCAGGTGTTCGGGGACGACTCGAAGCTGAGCGAGGCCTCGCAGGCGTATGTCCAGGGGCTGATGAAGGCGGTCGAGTCGGACCAGCGGTGGGGGGTTTCGGCCGCCGCCGACGGTTCGGAGTTCGCGTTGAAGAACGGGTGGCTGGCGCGGAGTACGACCGGGCTGTGGGACGTGAACAGCATCGGGCGGGTGACGGTGGGCGGGACCGACTATCTGGTTGCCGTGCTGTCCAAGGGGACGGTGAGTCAGGCGAGGGGGATTTCGCTGGTGGAGGCGGCTGCGAAGGCGGCGGTGGGGTCGTTCACGGACGCTGACTCTTCTTCCGGGTCTGCGTCGGCTTCGCAGTAGGGGTAGGGGCAACAGGCTTCGTGACGGGTGCGGCCGCGTGGGGGCTGGTCGCGCCCACGCGGCGGAGCCGCATATCGATACAGCCCCGCGCCCCTACGGGGCGCTTCTGCGGCGGCCTCGCCACAGGACCACCGCCGCCACCAGCAGGACGCCGCCCGCGCCGCCTGCCAGGGGGGCTGCCCAGTCGGTGACGCTCGTCGTGGTCTTCGCCGCGTCGGGGCCCGAGCCGAAGTACTTGTTGGCGTACGACGCCGACGTCAGGCTCTGTGTCCTCAGCTTGGCCGCGCCCCTGATCGCCGCCTCCGGGTCGATCATGCCGAAGCCGCGGGAGTCGTCGCGGCCGCCGCTCGGGGGGTTGCCGGCGGTGTCCTCCACCAGCTTCTTGATCTGGGCCGGGGTGAGGCCGGGATGGGCGGCCTTGATCAGAGCCACGGCGCCGGAGACGAAGGCGGAGGCGGCGCTGGTGCCCCAGCCTTCGTAGTACTTGTGGTCCGGGTCGGCGATGACGATGTCGTAGCCGGGTGCGCAGACCGTGGCGTACCAGCGGCGGGTGGAGAAGTCGGCGTGGACGCCGAACCTGTCCACCGCGGTGGCGGCGATGACGCCCGGGTAGGCGGCCGGGTAGGAGATGTGGTCGCCCTTCTTGCCGCCGTTGCCGGCCGAGGCGACGACCACGACGTCCTTCTTCAGGGCGTACTGGATGGCCTCGTCCTCGCTGGGCTCGGGGTGCGCGGAGGCGGAGTCGTCGCCGAGGGAGAGGTTGATGACGTCGGCGCCGTGGTCGGCGGCCCAGCGGATGCCCTCGGCGAGGGCGTTGCCCCGGGTGGAGCGGGCCCTGGCACGGGCGCTGTCGTCGTCCTCCAGGATGACCCGCACGGGGAGGATCTTGGCCTCCGGGGCGACCCCCATCACGCCGTCGCTGTTGCCGATCCCGTGGCCGTGACCGGCGATGATGCCGGCCATGGCGGTGCCGTGGCGGGCCCAGTTGCGACTGCCCGGCCCGGCGCCGAAGCCGATCATGTCCTTGGTGGGCAGGACGTTGCCGACGAGGTCCGGGTGGTCGTCCTCCACACCGGTGTCGAGGACGGCGACGGTGATGCCCTTGCCCTTGGTGGTCTGCCAGACCTGGTCCAGGTGCAGGGCGGACAGGCTCCACTGCTGGGCGCGGATGCTGTCGGCGTACGCGGTCGTGGACGGCAGGAGGGTGAGCGAGCCGGCGAGCAGCAGGCTCACCGCGGCCCCGGTTGCGCGGCGCTTCATGAGGGCGTCTCCGTTGCCTGGCCGACGGTGTTCTGGCGCAGTCGCCGTTCGATGCGGTCGGCCAGGCCCTGGGCCTCGTTGCCGAGGCCTGCCTGGGCGGCGGGCGTGGTGGCGCCGGACGCCTCGGCGTCGGCGGCGGGCTGCGGGGTGTCGACGGTACGGCCGTCGGCCCAGCCGGAGACGGCGTAGGCGACGACCGGGGCGTCGGACAGCACGGAGATCGTCCAGGCCGCGCGCTGGTGGGGACCGAACCGTTCGGCGGCGGTGTTCTTCGCGGCGTACGGGAGGGGCATCAGGTCGGTGCGGCGGTCCAGGTGCTCGGTCTCGAAACGCTTGGCCAGCGCGGTCATCCCGGCCGGGTCGGCCTTGGTGAACAGCAGTCCCACGGTGGTCACATAGCTCTGGGTGGCGTCGGTGTAGGTGGCACGGATCAGGCGCCGGCAGCCGACGGGGGCGAGCACCTTGCGCAGCAGCGGGTCGAAGGCGTCGGCGCAGCCGGTGGCCGGGGCGACGGCGATCCGGGTCCAGGTGCGGTCGGCTCCGCCGGGACCGGCGCCGGTGCCCTGCACGGTGGGCGGGAACAGTTCGTCGACGGGCACGTTGTGCCACAGGCCGGAGGCGGAGCTGAAGCTGGTCGCCGCGCTGCTGTCAGTGCCGTCGTCGATGAGCCAACTCCCGGTCACCGCACCGCCGATGAGGCCCAGGCCGAGCACCACGCAGGCGGCGGCGACGGCGGTGTGCGGCGCCACGCGACCGATCAACGACCGCCCCCGCCCTCGCTCGTCGTACCCCTCCGGCTCGCCGAAGGTCACAACGGGCCGGTCCCGGCCGGGAGTTCCCGCGGAGGCGCTCCAGGACATCGCGGGGTCCGGTGCGGGTCCGCCGAAGGGCGAGGCGGTGTCGTAATAGGGGTCCGGGGCTGCCGCCTCGGGAGCGGCCGACGGGCGCGGCGGGGCAGCACCGGCCGAGCCGGAGCCCGCCGAGCGGGCCGACGCGCCGGAGTCCGGGGGTCCCGCCGGTCGGGGCGGGGTGCTCGGACGATACGGGGCGGCACCCTCGGCGGCCGGGGGGTCCGTGGGCCGCGGTGGAGTGGTGGACGCGGGACGCGGGGCGTCGCCGGCCGCCGGGGGACGCTCCGGGCGCGGTGGAACTACGGTCGCCGGGGGCTCGGCCGTGCGGGGCGGCGGGGCGGCCTTCGGGGGTGACGTGGGGCGCGGTGGGGCGGTCGGCACCGGGAAGGTCCGCATGTGCGGGCTCCACGCGGTGCCCGACGCCGGCGCGCCGATGGGGGGCGCGAAGAAGTCGCCGCGGGGCCGCTCGGTCCGCTTGGGCCCGGCCGCGCCGGTGGTGTCGGCCGAGGACGTGGACGCGGTGCCCGGGCGTACGGCCGACGGGCGCGACGGGGATGCCGACCCATCGGCTCCGCCCCGCTCGTCCGACGACGGCTCCGGTTCCCCCGAAGCTCGCAGGGGGCGGAGCGATGCGGCCGGCTCCGCCCCGGCCTCCGAACGCCGGGACGACGGCCCCGGACCGTACGACAACCGGAACGGCGGAGCGACACGACCGGACTCCCGACCGGAGGAGGCGGGCGGCGCACTACGCCCCGACTCCCGACCGGAGGAGGCAGGCGGAGCGCCACGCCCCGCATCCCGACCAGCAAAACCAGCCGACCCACCACGACCGGACTCACCGCCAGGGGAGACCGGTGGCGCGACGCGGCCGGGCTGTCGGCCCGAGGACGCGGGGGGAGCGGGGCGGTCGGGCTCTCGGCCGGGGCCGGGGGATGTCGATGGTGCGCCGCTGCCGGGGTACCGGCCCGGAGGCGCGGGCGGGGTGTCCGGGAAGCGGGCCGATGCCGGTGGCGGAGGGGCGGACGTGGTGGTCGTGCCCTGGGGCGGGCGGAGGTTGGGATAGCGGGGGCGGGTGATGCGTTCGGCGGGTGTAGGGCGGCCGACCGCCCTGTCCCCCGCGCCCTGTTCGCCCTGCCCCACCGCACCGCCCCGACTCGTCCGGTCATCACGACTCTGCCGACCGCCGGACCATCCCGGCAGCTGGTCCTGCCCGGTGGCGTCGGCGCCACCGGTGGATACGTCCGGCCGGGGCGACCCATTCACTCGGCTCACCCGGTCGAAGAAACCGGGCCCGCCGGCGCGGCCGGACGCGCCGGCCGTACCCGGCACCGGTCCCCGGCCTATCCCACCGTTCCTGCCGTTCCCCGGTTCGGTCCCGTCGGCCCGGTCACCGGTCGTCGGCGCGGGCTCCCCCATGGACTCCGTCGGCTCCCCCGCAGGCTGCTGTCCCGGCTGTGCCGGCACCGTCGAGGCCGGGTCGGACGCGGGGCGTCGCGGGATCGGGGCGTGCCGCGCTTCCATACTCATGCGCCCCCCGTTTCCTCGCGCCCGGGCCAACTCCTCGTACGGGCCGCCGTGCCTCCCGGCGCGGAGTTCTCCGCCCCGGGCACGCATACCCGCACGCGCGGATCCGCATCCCGGCGCGGGTCAGGCGGCCGGGGTCGTTCCGCCGTACGTGCGCGTCACTCTACGGGTTGTGCGACGGCAAACGGCAACCAGTCCGCGCCCCCGGGGCATCTGCCCGGATCGTCCCCCTACCCTGCGGTAATCCTGTCTGGCAGGCTTCGTTCATGACTGCGCGCGCCGCCGACCGGGCCCGTTACGACCGGGCCACCGCCCATCTGGACGCCCCCCTCGCGATCGTGGATCTGGAGGCCTTCGACGCCAACGCGGACGACCTGGTGCGCCGGGCCGGCGGCAAGCCGGTACGGGTCGCCAGCAAGTCCGTACGCTGCCGCCACCTACTGGAACGGGTGCTGGCGAAGGACGGGTTCGCCGGGATCATGTCCTTCACGCTCGCGGAGTCGCTGTGGCTCGCGCGGTCGGGATTCGAGGACATCCTGCTGGCCTATCCGTCCGCGGACCGGGCCCGGTTCGCGGAGCTGGCCGCCGATCCCAAGCTGGCCGCCGCCGTGACGGTGATGATCGACGACCCGGCGCAGCTCGACCTGATCGACTCCGCCCGTGACGGCGGGACCGAAGTGGTCCGGGTCTGCCTGGAGTTGGACACCTCGCTGAAGATGTTCGGGGGCCGGGTGCGGGTCGGGGCCCGGCGCTCGCCGCTGTACTCCCCCGCCCAGCTCGCCGACCTCGCCCGGACCGTGGCCCGGCGGCCGGGCTTCAGGCTGGTCGGGATCATGGGGTACGAGGGGCATATCGCCGGGGTCGGGGACGCTGTCTCGGGCCGCCCGCTGCGCTCCCGCGCGGTCCGGCTGATGCAGGCCACCGCCCGCCGCGAACTGGCCGAGCGGCGCGCCGCGGTGGTGCGGGCGGTCCGGGCGGTGGCGCCGGACCTGGAGTTCGTCAACGGCGGCGGCACGGGCAGTGTGCAGACCACGGCGGCGGAGGACGCGGTCACCGAGATAGCGGCGGGGTCGGGCCTGTACGTGCCGCGCCTCTTCGACAACTACACGTCCTTCACCGGCCGCCCGGCCGCACTCTTCGCCATGCCGGTCGTACGGCGGCCCGGTGTCGGGGTCGTCACCGTCCTCGGCGGCGGCTACCCGGCCTCGGGCGCCCCGGGCCCCGACCGGCTCCCGGTGCCGTACCTGCCGGAGGGGCTGTCGTACGACCCCCAGGAGGGCCCCGGCGAGGTGCAGACCCCGCTGCTCGGCTCCGCGGCGGACGACCTGCTGATCGGCGACAAGGTGTGGTTCCGGCACGCGAAGGCGGGCGAGCTGTGCGAGCGGTTCGCGGAGCTGCATCTGGTCGAGGGCGACCGGGTGACGGCGACCGTGCCGACGTACCGGGGGGAAGGTCACACCTTCCTCTGACCCGAGACCTACCGTCCCGTGGGACGGATGCCCTTCGTGATCTCGTCCATGTCGGACAACGGCGGTCCGTCCGGGCCCGCGTCGAAGACGAACCGGACGACGACCGGTGCCGGGATGCCGGAGTCGGACGGAAAGGCGAGGGACTGGACGTAACCGCCCGGTCCCTCGGCCGTCCTCACCCGCCAGCGCACCAGGTATCCGTCGCGGCCCGCGACCGCGATCCGCCCGGCCTTGACGACCTGGTGGGAGCGGATGCCGCCGTAGGGCCGCCGGCCGCCGGGATCGTGGCCGTACGCCGACTCGGCCGCGTCGGGTACGTCCCGTTCGGCGACGGTGCGCGGCGAGGCGCCCTCGGTGCTCGGTGCCGTACGGCTGATGACCTGGCCGTGGCGGCATCGGCCGGTGTGGGCGGGGCAGTCGTAGGTGCCGTCGGTCGTCATCACGACGTCGTCCTGGGCGACGGACGAGGGGCTGGTCCAGCCGGGCGGCACCGGCAGGGTGATGCCGTTGAGCTGGTCGACGACGAGGGACGGGGCGGGCGGGCCGCTGGGCGCGGTGTTGATCGTCGTGTCGCCGCCGCCGCGCACCTCGTCCGTGCGGACCACGGTCGCTCCGGTGACGATCGCCGTCGCCAGCACGGCACCGGCGGATATCAGCGCGACGGCCTTGGCCCGGCGTCCGGACGCCCCGGCCGCCGGGGTCGGCGGCGCGGGGAGGCCGGACGGGGTGCGCCGGTGCACGGTCCAGGCGCCACCGTCCCACCAGCGCTCCAGGTGCGGGGCCTGCGGGTCGGAGTACCAGCCGGGCGGCGTCATGCTCACTCCCGCACTGTAGGACGGGAGTTGGGGCGGCTCCTACAGGGGTGTGACGTACGCCCCAGAGATCCCGCCATCCACGAGGAAGTCGCTGGCGTTGACGAAGGAGGAGTCGTCGCTGGCCAGGAAGGCGACGGCGGCGGCGATCTCCTCCGCCTCGGCGAAGCGTCCGACCGGGATGTGCACGAGGCGGCGGGCCGCCCGCTCCGGGTCCTTCGCGAACAGCTCCTGGAGCAGCGGGGTGTTGACCGGTCCCGGGCACAGGGCGTTGACGCGGATGCCCTCGCGGGCGAACTGCACGCCCAGCTCACGGGACATGGCCAGCACGCCGCCCTTGGAGGCGGTGTAGGAGATCTGGCTGGTGGCCGCGCCCATCCGGGCCACGAAGGACGCCGTGTTGATGATGGACCCCTTGCCCTGCCGCCGCATGTAGGGGATGGCGGCCTTGCAGCACAGGTAGACGGAGGTGAGGTTGACCTCCTGGACGCGCTTCCAGGCCTCCAGGCCGGTCTCCAGGATGGAGTCGTCGTCGGGCGGGGAGATACCGGCGTTGTTGAAGGCGATGTCGACGCTGCCGTAGGTGTCGAAGGCCGTCTTGAACAGGGCCTCGACCTGCTCGGCGTCGGTGACGTCGACCTTCACGAAGATTCCGCCGACCTGCTCGGCGGCGGCCTTGCCGCGGGCCTCGTCGACGTCGCCGCAGACGACGTGGGCGCCCTCCGACGCCAGCCGGCGCGCGGTGGCGAGGCCGATGCCGCTGCCGGCTCCGGTGATGACGGCCGTACGGCCGACCAGGCGTCGGCAAACTGGGGTGTCGGTCACTGTGCGGAGCCCTCCGTGCTGATGAAGACGTTCTTGGTTTCGGTGAAGGCGGTGAGCGCGTCCGGGCCGAGTTCACGGCCGATCCCCGACTGCTTGAAGCCGCCGAAGGGGGTCCAGTAGCGGACGCTGGAGTGGGAGTTGACGGACAGGTTGCCTGCCTTGACGGCCTGGGAGACGCGCAGGGCGCGGCCCACGTCACGCGTCCAGATCGAGCCGGACAGGCCGTAGTCGGTGCCGTTGGCGAGCCGGATCGCGTCCGCCTCGTCGTCGAAGGGGATGACCGCGGCGACCGGCCCGAAGACCTCCTCGACGGCCACGCGCGCGTGCGGGTCGACGCCGGTGAGGACGGTCGGCGGGAACCAGAAGCCGGGGCCGTCGGGCGCCTTGCCCCGGATGCCGGGCGCGTCGGCGTCGACGTACGAACGGACCCGTTCCAGCTGGGCCCTGGAGATCAGCGGGCCCATGTCGGTGGTCTCGTCGGCGGGGTCGCCGACGGTGACGGACTCGATGGCCGGGGCGAGGAGTTCCAGGAAGCGGTCGTGGACCGGGCGTTGGACGAGGATGCGGGTGCGGGCGCAGCAGTCCTGCCCGGAGTTGTCCAGGAAGGACATGGGGGCGGCGGCCGCGGCGGCCTCGAGGTCGGCGTCGGCGAAGACGAGGTTGGGGCTCTTGCCGCCGAGTTCGAGGGTCACGCGCTTCACCTGGTCGGCGCAGAGCGCCATGATGCGCTTGCCGACGCGGGTGGAGCCGGTGAACACGATCTTGGCGACGCCCGGGTGCCGCACGAGCGCCTCGCCCGCGATGTCCCCGCGGCCGGGCAGCACCTGGAAGAGGTGCTCGGGGAGACCTGCCTCCAGGGCGAGTTCGGCGAGGCGGAGGGCGGTGAGGGGGGTGGTCTCGGCGGGCTTGAGAATCACCGCGTTGCCCGCGGCCAACGCGGGCGCGGCGCCCCAGGCCGCGATGGGCATCGGGAAGTTCCAGGGGGCGATGACGCCGACGACGCCGAGCGGTTCGAGGAGGGTGACGTCGAGGCCGCCGGGAACCGGGATCTGGCGTCCCGTCAGCCGCTCCACTCCCCCGGCCGCGTAGTCGAGCAGATCGCGGACGTTGCCGGCCTCCCAGCGGGCGTTGCCGACCGTGTGCCCGGCCTCCCGGACCTCCGTCTGGGCGAGTTCCTCGCGGTGTTCGTCGACGACGACCGCGAAGCGGCGCAGCAGCCGGGCCCGGTCGGCGGGTGCGAGGGCGGCCCACCGCTCCTGGGCCCGCGCGGCCCGTCGTACGGCGGTGTCGATGTCCTCCTCGACAGCCCCCTCGACGGTCGCGATCACCTCCTCCGTGGCCGGGTTGAGGACGTCGAGTTCGTACTGTTGCGACAAGTGATGCCTCACATGCGTTCGAAGGAGCGGCGCAGCTCCCAGTCGGTCACCGCGGCGTCGAAGGCCTCCAGTTCGACGCGGGCCATGTTGCGGTAGTGCGCGACGACCTCGTCGCCGAAGGCCGCCTTGGCGACGGGGCTGTTCTCCCAGAGCTCGGCGGCCTCGCGGAGCGTGGTCGGGACGTGGGCGAAGTCGGCGGCGTAGGCGTTGCCGGGGCAGGCCTCGGGGAGTTCCAGCTTCTGCTCGATGCCGTACAGCCCGGCGGCGACCAGGCCGGCGACGGCGAGGTGCGGGTTGACGTCGCCGCCGGGCAGCCGGTTCTCGAAGCGCAGGGAACGGCCGTGGCCGACGACTCGCAGGGCGCAGGTGCGGTTGTCGTGGCCCCAGGCGACGGCGGTCGGGGCGAAGGAGCCCGGCTGGAACCGCTTGTAGCTGTTGATGTTGGGCGCGTACAGCAGCGAGAAGTCGCGGAGCGCGGCGAGCTGTCCGGCGAGGAAGTGCCGCATGACGTCGGCCATTCCGTCCTGGGAGTCTCGGGAGGCGAAGGCGTTGTGGCCGTCCGCGTCCGCCAACGAGAGGTGGATGTGGCAGGAGTTGCCCTCCCGCTCGTTGTACTTGGCCATGAAGGTGAGGGAGACGCCCTCCTGGGCGGCGATCTCCTTGGCGCCGGTCTTGTAGATGGCGTGCTGGTCGCAGGTGACCAGGGCGTCGTCGTAGCGGAAGGCGATCTCGTGCTGGCCGGGGTTGCACTCCCCCTTGGCGGACTCGACGGTCAGCCCGGCCCCCGCCATCTCGTTGCGGATCCGCCGCAGCAGGGGCTCGATGCGCCCGGTCCCCAGTACCGAATAGTCGATGTTGTACTGGTTGGCCGGGGTCAGTCCCCGGTAGTTCGCGTCCCAGGCCGCCTCGTAGGTGTCCTTGAACACGATGAACTCCAGCTCCGTACCGACCTGTGCGGTGTAGCCGAGTCCGGCGAGGCGCTCCAGCTGGCGACGGAGGATCTGGCGGGGCGCGGCGACGACCGGGGAACCGTCGTTCCAGGCGAGGTCGGCGACGAGCATCGCGGTGCCCGCGTTCCAGGGCACGCGGCGGAGGGTGGAGAGGTCGGGGTGCATCGCGAAGTCGCCGTAGCCGCGGTCCCAGGAGGACATGGCGTAGCCGTCGACCGTGTTCATCTCGGTGTCGACGGCGAGCAGGTAGTTGCAGCCCTCGGTGCCGTGGTGCAGGACCTCGTCGAGGAAGAACCGGGCGGCGAACCGCTTGCCCTGCAGGCGCCCTTGCATGTCCGGGAACGCCAGGACGACAGTGTCGATCTCACCGCTCGCGACGAGGGTGTGCAGTTCCTCGACGCTCAGCGGGGGTGTGCGGTCTGCCACGGGGGAGCTCCTTCGGCTTCTTTCGCGATGGTGCTGTGCTTCTGCGGCCGGGGCGGGAGCTCTAAGGTATTGGTGAGAACCATTGCTTGGGAAGGGGGTGGGGCCATATGTCGCTGGACGCGGACGGCGCCCTCGACGACCCGTTGACTCCGGTGCTGCGGCCGGTACGGGCGGGCAACGGCTTCGAGGAGGCGCTGGAGCAGATCCTCCAGGTCGTCCGCCTCGGCCTGGTTCCGGGCGGCGAACGGCTGCCCGCCGAGCGGGAGCTGGCGGAGCGGCTGGGGATCAGCCGGGTGACGCTGCGCGAGGTGCTGAAGGTGCTCCAGGACCAGGGCCTGGTGGAGTCCCGGCGCGGCCGGTACGGCGGTACGTTCGTGCTGCCGCGCGCGGACGCGGGCGGCGAGGACGAACTGCGGCGCCGGATCGCCGAGGTCGACATCGAAGACGTACTCCGGTTCCGCGAGGTGCTTGAGGTGGGCGCGGCGGGCCTGTGCGCGTCGCACGGGCTGACCGAGGAGCAGGCGGACCGCCTCCGCGAGGCGCTGGCCCGCACGCACGAGGCACCGCTCGCGGACTACCGCCGCCTGGACACCCTGCTCCATCTGACGATCGCCGAGCTGTGCGGCTCGCCCTCCCTCACCGCCCAGTACGCGGCGGTGCGGGCGACGGTCAACGACCTCCTCGACTGCATCCCGCTCCTGGTCCGCAATCTGGAGCACTCCCAGCGTCAGCACATCGCCCTGGTGGAGGCGGTGCTGGACGGGGACGCGGACGGCGCGCGGGAGATGATGCGGGAGCACTGCGCGGGGACGGCGGCGCTGCTGCGGGGCTTTCTGGCGTAACGGCCCACGGGCGTGTCATAAAGGTATGCACGTACACCTTTGTGACTCGGGAGGGGCCCATGACCGGACGGCCGCTGATCGGCGTGAGCACGTATCTGGAGGCCGGCACCCGCTGGGGCGCCTGGGAGCTGGAGGCGGCGCTGCTGCCGGCCGGCTATCCGCGCCTGGTCCAGCGGGCGGGCGGCCTGGCCGCGATGCTGCCGCCGGACGACCCCGAGCAGGCCGCGGCGACGGTGGCCCGCCTGGACGGCCTGGTGATCGCGGGCGGCCCGGACGTCGAGCCGGTCCGCTACGGCGCCGAGCCCGACCCCCGCACGGGACGCCCCGCACGCGCCCGGGACGCCTGGGAGCTGGCCCTCATCGACGCGGCGCTGACGGCGGGCATCCCCCTGCTCGGGATCTGCCGGGGCATGCAGCTCCTGAACGTCGCCCTGGGCGGCACCCTCGTCCAGCACATCGACGGCCACGCGGACGTGCCCGGCGTCTTCGGCCGCCACGAGGTGAAGCCCGTCCCCGGGACGCGGTACGCCGAGACGGTCCCCGAGGAGACCGCCGTCCCCACCTTCCACCACCAGGCGGTGGACCGGCTCGGGGACGGCCTGGTGCCGTGCGCGTACGCGGCCGACGGCACGGTCGAGGCGATCGAACTCCCCGCCGGGCGCGGCTGGGTCCTCGGGGTGCAGTGGCATCCGGAGATGGGCGAGGACCTGCGGGTGATGCGGGCGCTGGTCACAGCCGCGTCCTGAGGCGGGGCGGACCGCGAAGGTGCGTCAGCCCCGGGTCAGGGAGAGCAGTTCGCGGGCCGGGCCCGTCGGGCGATGGCCCGTCGGCCATACCGCCCGCAGGTCCCGCCGCAGCGCAACGCCCTCGACCGGGATGCTCACCAGCCGCCGCATCGCCAGTTCCTCTCCCACCGCCAGTTCGCTCAGCACCGCCGGGCCCGCGCCGCCGACCGCCGACGCCTTCACCGCCGTCGTCGAGGACAGCTCGATCAGCGGGCGGGCCAGGCCGCCCAGTGCGGTGTCGAGCACCTGGCGGGTGCCCGAGCCGCGTTCGCGGAGGATGAGGGGCGTCGCCGCCAGCTCCTCCGCCGCGAGCGGGCGCCGGCGGCGGGCCCAGGGGTGGGCGGGGGCCACCACGACGATCAGGCGGTCGTGGGCTATCACCGCCGAGTCCAGACCCTGCGGAACAGTCAGTCCTTCCACGAAGCCCAGGTCCGCCTCGTCCGCGAGCAGCCGTTCGGCCACCGCCGCCGAGTTGCCCGCGAGCAGGGACACGGCCGTGTCGGGGCGCTGCGCGCGCAGCGCGAGCAGCCAGCCGGGGAGCAGATACTCGGCGATGGTCATGCTCGCCGCGACCCGCAGCCGCGAGTCCCGGCGGTCCCGCAGCGCCTGCGCCCCCGCGTCGAACGCCTCCGCCGCCTCCACCACCCGCCGCGCCCAGTCGGTCACCAGCGCACCCGCGTCCGTGAGCCGGGAGCCACGCGGTGAGCGGTCGACGAGGGCCACGCCCAACTGCCGTTCCATCGAGCGGATCCGGCTGCTGGCCGCGGGCTGGGTGATGCCCACCTCCCGGGCCGCCGCCCCGAGGCTGCCCAGCCGCGCCACCGCCAGCAGCAGCTCCAACGCACCCAGATCCGGCACGCGGTGCGCCAGCGTGCCGCCCGCCGCCCGTCCCTCCGCCTCGCTCATAAACACAGCTTATGCCGTCATAGGGACGGAGTCCCTGGTCGCGGGCCCGGACCGGCGGCACCGTTGGATCCATGGTCACCGCAGTCCGGTATCTCGGCCCCAACTGGTACGCCTCCGTCATGGGCACCGCCGCCCTCGCCGGCGCCGGCGCCGCACTCGGCATCGGCGGGACACGGCAGGTCCTCGTCGGCGTCTGGGCGCTGTCGCTGCTGCAACTCGCGGTCCTCCTCGCCGCCCGCGCCCTGCACTGGGCCCGCCATCCCGACCAGGCCCGCGCCCACCTCCTCGACCCCGCCATGGCGCCCTTCTACGGCTGCCTCTCCATGGCCCTGCTGGCCGTCGGCGGCGGGGCGCTGTCCCTGGGCCGGGACTGGATCGGCGAACCGGCGGCCGTGGCCCTCGACTCCGTGCTGTTCGTCGCCGGTACGGCCGTGGGACTCGCGGCGGCCGTCGCCGTGCCGTACCTCATGGCCGTACGGCACCGGATCGAACCCGGGCAGGCCACCCCCGTGTGGCTGCTGCCGCTGGTCGCACCCATGGTGTCGGCCGCCCTCGGGCCGCAGCTCGTACCGCATCTGCCGGCGGGGCAGCCGCGCGAGACCCTGCTCCTCGCCTGCTTCGCGATGTTCGGGCTGAGCCTGCTGGCCACGCTGCTGATGCTGCCCCTCGTCTTCGCCCGGCTGATCACCGGCGGCCCGCTGCCCCTCGCGCTCACCCCGACGCTCTTCCTGGTACTGGGTCCGCTCGGACAGTCCACGACGGCCGTGGGCGCCTTCGCCGACATCGCGCCCGGGGTCGTACCGGCGCCGTACGACGGCGGTTTCGGTGTGCTCGCCGTGCTGTACGGCGTTCCGGTCATGGGGTTCGCGCTGCTGTGGCTGGCGCTGGCGGTCTCGCACCTGGTGCGGGCCCGGCGGCAGGGCATGCGGTTCGCCATGACGTGGTGGGCGTTCACCTTCCCGGTGGGGACGTGCGTCACCGGCGCGGCGGCGCTGGGGCGGCACACCGGGCTCGCCGTGTACGACTGGCTGGCGGCCGGCCTCTACGGCCTGCTCGTCGTCGGCTGGCTCGCGGCAGCCTCCGGCACCGTACGCGGGCTGCTCAGCGGCGCACTGCTCGCAGGGCCTCGGCCAGCACCCGTGGCGCCTCGGCCAGTGACGGCCCGTACCACGTCAGATGCCGTCCGCTGACCAGTGCGCAGGACAGCCCCGGGAAGGCCTCCGGGCCGTCGGCCGCGGTGAAGCGGTAGGGCTCGTCCGGGAGGACGACCAGGCCCGGGGACGCGTCGACCAGGTCCTGGAGCGGGACACGGGGGTAGCGCTCGGGGTGCGTGCCGTACAGGTTCTCGAAACCGAGCCGGTCCAGGACGTCACCCGCGAAGGTGTCCCCGCCCAGGACCATCCACGGCCGCCGCCAGATGGGTACCACGACGGTCGTACGAGGCCGCGCGGGCGCCGGGGCCGACCAGGTCTCCTCCGCCTCGTCCAGCCAGCGGGGGCGGCTGCGCGCCCCGCAGGCGGTCAGGACCCGGGCCAGCTCCCGGAACGCCTGTGGCACGTCACGCACCACCGTGACCAGCACCTCCACCCCGCCCGCGCGCAGGGCGTCCAGGTCGGGGGCGCGGTTCTCCTCCTCGTTGGCGATCACGAGGTCGGGGGCGAGGGCGAGGATCCGGTCGACGGCGGGGTTCTTGGTACCGCCGACACGGGTGACATCGAGGTCGGCCGGATGGCTGCACCAGTCGGTGGCGCCGACGAGGGTTCCCGGGAGCGTTTCCGCGACGGCCTCGGTGAGGGAGGGGACGAGGGAGACCACGCGTCGTGCACGGGGCGCTTCAGCGCTGGCGATCGTGGACCGCCTCGATGTGTTCCGCCACCGCCACCACGATCACCCTCGTGTCCGGGACCGTCGCGCGCCAGCGGTGGCGGACCCCACCGGTGAGGTAGAGGGTGTCGCCGCGGCCGAGGCGGTAGGCGCGGCCCTCGGCCTCGATCTCCACGGCGCCGTCGGCGACGTACATCAACTCGTCGTTGCGGTGCTGGAATTCGCGGCCGGCGTCGTGGTCGCCGGTGAACTCCGAGGCGTGCAGCTGATGGTGACCGCGCACCAGGGAGCGCACCTTGGGTGCGAAGTCCGGCTCGGTGGCCTCGTCGGCGCGTACGACGTCCACGCTGCACGCCGGGTCGGCGGCGGCGAGGAGTTCGACGGCCGTGGTGCGCAGGGCGTCGGCGAGTTTCTCCAGGGAGGTGCGGCTGGGGCGGGCCCTGTCGTTCTCGATCTGGCTCAGGAAGGGCACGGACAGGCCGCTGCGCTCGGCCACGACGGCGAGGGTGAGCTCCAGCGCGCGGCGACGCCGCCGGACTGCCGCGCCCACCCGCACGGGCTGCTGGTCTTTGTGGTCGCCCATCGCTCCGGCTCCCTCCTTCGCTCGTCGTTCCGTCCATCGGGTGCCCCGCTTCGGCCGGGCCCCTCCTGATGGGTTCTCTGCACCCTACGCATGTTCGGCAAACCGTTTCAGGCGGCCGTCACATCCCTGTCACGTCCGGTGAGCGCGACCCTCACAGTTCGCGCCAGTACACGGGCCCGCCGGATTCGCCGGGCGCGGGCTCCTCCTTCGGGATGAAGCCGCTGACCAGGAGGGCCGGACGGCCGCCGGGGTCGGTGAGCGGCGTGGCCGACGGACCGGCGAAGGCGCGGCTGCCGCCGGAGTGCGCGGACTCGGCCGGCCGGCCCGGCCGGAGGCGGGGCCGTGGGCACGGGCCGACCGGCTCCCGGAGCCGCCGCGAAGGCGCCGACCCTCGATCAGGACGAGGGGCCTCCCCACCAGTTGGACGCATGCGCGGACGCCGATGTTCCGCGCGCCGCCCCGGGCCAGGAGCGGCTGGTCAAGGCGCTGATCCGGGCGGGCGTCCCGGACCGTGAAGTCCCGCGGGGCGGAGCGGAGTTGGCGGCCGGTGGCGCGGTCGGCCCGGGGTGGCGGCCGGTCGGTCCCACGGTGTCGCCGTGGACGGCGGCGAGGTCCGGGGTGCCCTCGGCACAGGCGGGCAGGATGCGGGGTGCGTCGAACGCGCGGTCGGCCGTTCCGGCCGGTAGCGCGGCGAGGCTTGGGTCATGCCGTAGCGCTCTGTGGTTGGCCGGATCCTTTTCGTAGGCGAGGACCCGATCCGCCACGGCACCCACCCGGTCACGTCCGGATCGGCGCCCACTTGTCGACAAGGCCGGGGTTCCGCTTCAGCCAGGAGCGCACCGCGTCCTGCTCCTTGCCCTGGCCCGCCTCCTGGATGGCCGCCTCCAGGCCGGTGAGCTGCTGCTCCGTCATGGTGAAGTCCTTGAGCCACGTGCCGACCTCGGGGTTGTCGGCGGCGAAGCCCTTGCGGGAGAGGGTGTGCACACCGTCGCCGCTGCCCCAGGCGCCCTTGGGGTCGGTGAGCTTCTTGAGGCCGTAGTCGCTGTAGGCCCAGTGCGGCGACCACAGGGTGACGAGGATCGGCTGCTTCCTGGCGTAGGCCCGCTTGAGCTCGGCGAGCATCGCGGGCGTGGAGCCGTCGACGACCTGGTAGGTGCCGTCGAGGCCGTACTCCTTGAGCACCTTGGACTTGAGCAGGCCCATCATTCCGGCGCTGGGTTCGATGCCGACGATCTTCCCGCCGAACTCGGAGGCGTGGTTCTTCAGGTCGGCCAGGGAGTTCACGTCCTTCACGTACGAGGGGACGGTCAGCTCCAGGGAGGTGGGGCCGTACCACTTGCCGAGGTCGTCGAGCTGCTTGCCGTACTTCTTCCAGTACTCGGCGTGGGTGGTGGGCAGCCAGGAGTCGGTCTCGAAGTCGAGCTGGCCGGTGGCGAGGCCGGTGTAGAGGGGGCCGGCCGCGTACTGGGTGGTGGTGACCCGGTAGCCGCGTTCCTCCAGGATCTCCTTCCAGAGGAAGGTGGAGGCGACGCCCTCGTCCCAGGGGATGTAGCCAATCTTGATCTCCCTGCCCTTGCCGACGTTCGTGGCGGAGGCCGTCCCGGTGCCGGAGGAGGAGCCGAAGATCCCCATGCCGCTCGCGACCAGGGCGAGCACGACCACGCCGATGACGGCGACGGCCGGGCGGGGGCGGTAGGTCCAGGGGGTGGGGCGGACCTTGGCGGCGGCGCGCCGGCCGAGCGGGGAGAGCTGGGTGCCGAGCGCGCTGGTCATCCGGTCGAGGTAGATCGCGAGGACGACGATGCCGACGCCCGCCTCGAAGCCGAAGCCGATGTCGAGCTGTCCGATGGCCTCGTTGACGGCGCCGCCGAGGCCGCCGGTGCCGACCATGCCGGCGATGACGACCATCGACAGGCCCAGCATGATGACCTGGTTGACGCCCGCCATGATGGTCGGCAGGGCGAGCGGCAGCTGGACGCGGAGCAGGGTGTCGCGGGGTGTGGTGCCGAACGCCTCTGCGGCCTCGACCAGTTCGGCGTCGACCTGGCGGATGCCCAGCTCGGTCATGCGGACGCCGGGGGCGAGCGCGAAGATCAGGGTGGCGATCACACCGGCGGCGGTGCCCAGGCCGAAGAAGAGGATCGCGGGGATCAGCAGGACCATCGAGGGCATGGTCTGGAGCAGGTCCAGGACCGGGCGGACGGCCGCGCTGACCGCCTTGGAACGGGCCGCCCAGATGCCCAGCGGGACCGAGACGGCCAGCGCGATCACCGTGGCGACCAGGACGAGCGCCAGGGTGGACATGGCGCGGTCCCACAGGTCGAGGGAGTCGACCAGCGCGAACCCGGCGAAGGCGAGGACGCCGGCGCCGGCACCGCGCAGCCACCAGGCGAGCACCGCGAGGATGCCCGCCAGCAGCAGGGGCGCGGGGGCGGTGAGGACGCCGTCGATGCCGTCGTACATGCCCTCGACGACCGTGCGGATCGCGTCGAAGAGCCAGGACATGTGCGCGACCAGCCAGTTGACGCCGGAGTCGACCCAGTCGCCGAGAGGCAGCCTAGGCACGGGCGGTCACCTTCTTTCCGCCGTCGCAGACCACGGGTTCGCCCGCTTCCTCCGCCAGAAAACCGATCAGCCGCTCTCGCGGTACGACCCCCACGACCGCGTCGCTCTCGTCGAGGACGGCGACGGGGTGGGGCAACCGGGCGCTGAGCGCGCACAGTTCGGTGAACGGCATGTCGGGGGTCGCGGCCGCGCAGCCGCAGTTCGCCTCGTCGCCGCTCACGTCGGTGTCCATGACGGCGGCGGCCGTGAGCACGCGGGAGCGGTCGACGTCCTGGGTGAAGGAGGCCACGTAGTCGTCGGCGGGGCGCAGCAGGATGTCCTCGGCGGTGCCGGTCTGGACGATACGGCCGTCGCGCATCACGGCGACGCGGTCGCCCAGGCGCATGGCCTCGTTGAGGTCGTGGGTGATGAAGACGATCGTCTTCTTCAGGGTCTTCTGGAGTTCCAGGAGCTGGTCCTGCATGTCCCGGCGGATCAGCGGGTCGAGCGCGCTGAACGACTCGTCCATGAGGAGCAGGTCGGCGTCGGTGGCCAGGGCGCGGGCCAGGCCGACCCTCTGCTGCATGCCGCCGGAGAGCTCGTCGGGCCAGGAGTCCTCCCAGCCGGCCAGTCCGCACAGGGCGAGCGCCTCGTCGGCGCGGCGGACGCGCTCGGCGCGGGGCACGCCCTGCACGGCCAGGCCGTAGGCGGCGTTGTCGCGGACGCTGCGATGCGGGAAGAGCGCGAAGTGCTGGAAGACCATGCTGATCTTCCTGGAGCGCAGCTCGCGCAGTTCGCGGTCGGTGAGCGCGGTGAGGTCCTGGCCGTCGAAGCGGACATGTCCCGCGGTCGGTTCCAGCAGGCCGTTGAGCGTGCGCAGGAGGGTGGACTTTCCGGAGCCGGACAGGCCCATCACGACGAATATCTCGCCGGGGTCGACCCGGAAGGAGGCGTCGATCACGGCGGCGGTGGTGCCGTCGGCGCGCAGTTCCTCCCGGTCGGCGCCCTGGCGGAGCCGCTGCACCGCGTCGTCCGGTCGTCTGCCGAAGACCTTGTACAGGTGCTCGGCCTCAAGCCTGGGTGACACACGAACCTCTCTCTCGGAGGCGCCGGGCCTCGGGGACCACAGCACCCCGGGGTGCGGGACAGGGCCGCGCCTGCCCGGGTCCACGCAGGTCAAACGTGCACGTGGGCCAGGTCACGACGTCTCCACCGGCCGCGACCCGGGATGCGGCGCCCGATCGCCGTCAGTGCCGTACGGCATGATGCGTGGCGTGACCGGACGACTGATGCTTCTCGACACCGCCTCGCTGTACTTCCGCGCCTACTTCGGCGTCCCGGACTCCGTGAAGGCGCCGGACGGCACGCCGGTGAACGCCGTGCGCGGGCTGCTGGACTTCATCGACCGGCTGGTCAAGGACCACCGTCCGGACCGGCTGGTGGCCTGCATGGACGCCGACTGGCGGCCGCAGTGGCGGGTCGACCTCATCCCCTCCTACAAGGCGCACCGGGTCGCCGAGGAGCGTGAGGGGGGACCGGACGAGGAGGAGGTGCCGGACACCCTCTCCCCGCAGGTGCCGGTCATCGAGGAGGTACTGGACGCGCTCGGCATCGCCCGGGTCGGTGTCGCGGGTTACGAGGCGGACGACGTGATCGGCACCTTCACCGCGCGCGCCGACGGCCCGGTCGACATCGTCACCGGCGACCGCGACCTCTACCAGCTCGTGGACGACGGGCGCGGGGTGCGGGTGCTGTACCCGCTCAAGGGCGTCGGCACCCTGCAGACGACCGACGAGGCCTGGCTGCGCGAGAAGTACGGGGTGGACGGACCCGGGTACGCGGATCTGGCGCTGCTGCGCGGCGACCCGAGCGACGGCCTGCCGGGGGTGCCGGGTATCGGCGAGAAGACGGCCGCCAAGCTGCTCGCCGAGTTCGGCGACCTGGCCGGGATCATGGCCGCGGTCGACGACCCGAAGGCCAGACTCACGCCGTCGCAGCGCAAGCGGCTGGACGAGGCCCGGCCGTATGTCGCGGTCGCGCCCGAGGTGGTCCGGGTCGCCGGTGACGTACCACTGCCGGAGGTCGACACCCTGCTGCCGAAGGCCCCGCGTGATCCGGCCGGGCTGGACGCGCTGTCGGCGCGCTGGGGGCTGGGCGGTTCGCTGCACCGGCTGCTGGTGACACTCGCCGGGTGACCGCCAAAGCATTGTTCCGGCAAAACACGCTCATCAAGTGTTCATGGGAGAGGTGTTAACTAGGAAGGGAGTGCTAACTTAGGTAAACCTAACCACGGAGCAGGGAGGCCGATCATGGCAGAGCGCCCGGGACGTAAGCCGCGTAAGCCCCATTCCGCCCAGGTGGTACGCACCGAACGACTGACCCCGCACATGCAGCGTGTGGTCCTCGGCGGTGACGGACTGGCCGGCTTCGCCGCGGACACCTGCACCGACCATTACGTGAAGCTCCTGTTCGGACCCGAGGGCGTCACCTACCCGGAGCCCTTCGACCTGGAACGGATCCGCGCCGAGTTCCCCCGTGAGCACTGGCCGGTGACGCGGACCTATACGGTGCGCTCCTGGAATCCCGAACACCGTGAGCTGACCCTGGACTTCGTGGTGCACGGCGACGAGGGGCTCGCAGGCCCCTGGGCGTGCCGTGTCCAGCCGGGCGAGACCGTCCGCTTCATGGGACCCGGCGGTGCCTACGCCCCCGACGCGGACGCCGACTGGCATCTGTTCGCCGGTGACGAGAGCGCGCTGCCCGCGATCGCCCGGGCGCTGGAGTCCCTGCCCGCCGGGGCGAGGACCTTCGCCTTCATCGAGGTGTCCGGCCCCGAGGAGGAGCAGAAGATCGACTCCGATGTCGAGGTCGTCTGGCTGCACCGGGGCGAGCGGCCGGTCGGCGAGGCCCTGGTGGCCGCCGTACGGGCGCTGGAGTTCCCGGAGGGCCGGGTGCACGCCTTCGTCCACGGCGAGGCGAGCTTCGTGAAGGAGCTGCGGGCGATGCTCCGCGTGGAGTGTCAGATCCCGCGTGAGGACCTGTCGATCTCCGGCTACTGGCGCCTGGGTCACAACGAGGACGGCTGGCAGGCCTCCAAGCGCGACTGGAACGCCCGTATCGAGGCGGAGCAGGAGAGCGGCGGCGCGGTCGCCGCGTGAGAAGTGCATGAGGTCGCGGCCCTGTCGAGCGGCGCGGCCCCGAGGCCGGCGGCACCCCGAAGGTGCCGTCGGCCTCCGCCGTCCACGCGGGTCGGTCACACCGACCGCTGGTAGGACCGGAACGTCCTGATCGACAGCCATACGGCGGCGACCGCGAGCGCCAGCAGGGCCCCGCCGCGGCCGAGCACCGCGCCCCAGTCGGGATCCGCCGACATCGCCGAACGGCCCGCCACCATCGCCCAGTTGAGCGGGTTGAAGTCGGCTGTGTGCCGCATCCAGCCCGGCATCTGCGACGGCGCCATGAACGCACTGGACAGGAAGGTGAGCGGCAGCAGCAGGAAGGTGTTGATCCCGATGATCGACTCCCGCTCCCGCACCAGCATGCCGAGCGCGTTGGACAGCGCCCCGAATATGGTGCCGAGCAGCACCGAGGCCACCACCAGGACGGCCGTGCCGGCGATCCCGCCCGGATAGTCGGCGCCGCCCAGCAGGCCGAGCAGCACGATGATCAGCGACTGGCCCGCGGTGACCAGACCGTTGTTCACCACGTTGCCGTTCATCAGCGCGGCCCGGCTGACGGGTGTGGTCAGGAAGCGGTCGAGGGTGCCGCGCTGGATCTCCTCCAACGTGCCCATGCCCGCCCACATGTTGGAGCTGAGGGCGCTCATCACGACCACGCCCGGCACCAGGTAGTCGAGGTAGGAGGTGGTGCCGAAGCCGCCCAGCTCGACGACCTTCTTGAAGAGGTTGCCGAACAGGAACAGCCAGATCACCGGCTGGATCAGGGTGATGATCGCGTACGCGGGCTGGCGGGCGAACACCAGCAGCTGGCGCTGGGTCATGTACCAGGTCTGGGACAGGGCGTTGCTCATCGGGCACCTCCGGCCAGGGCGAGCGAGTCGGCGGTGTCGGCCTCGGCGTAACGGCGGCCCGCGTAGCGCAGATAGACGTCGTCGAGGGAGGGACGGGCGACGGTCGCGGCCACCACGCCGACCCCGGCCCGCTCCAGCGCGGCGAGCAGCGCGGGCATCGCGGCGGCCCCGTCGTCGGCGCGGGCGCTGATCCGGCGGCCGTCGAACAGCGCCTCGTGCACGCCCGGCAGCCCGGTCAGGGCGCCCGCGAGCAGGGTGCGGCCGGCCTCTCCGGGCGCCTCGCGCAGCTCCACATGGACGGCGTCGCCGCGCAGTTCGCCCTTGAGGGAGTCGGGGGTGCCCTCGACCACGACCCGGCCGCGGTCGACGATCGCGATCCGCCCGGCGAGCCGGTCGGCCTCCTCCAGATAGTGCGTGGTCAGCAGGATGGTCAGGCCCTCCTCGCCGGCCAGCCGGCCGATCTCGTCCCACATCGCCGTGCGGGCCTCCGGGTCGAGGCCGGTGGTGGGCTCGTCGAGGAAGAGCACCTCGGGACGGTGGACCAGGCCGAGGGCCACGTCGAGGCGGCGGCGCATACCGCCGGAGTAGCCCTTGACCTGGCGGCCGGCGGCGTCGGCGAGGGTGAAGCGGTCCAGCAGTTCACGGACGCGACGGTCGAGGTCGGCGCCGCGCAGACCGTGGAGCCTGCCCTGGAGCCGGAGGTTCTCCCGGCCGGTGGCGACCGGGTCGGCGCCGGAGTTCTGGGCGACGACCCCGATCGCGCGGCGCACCCGGTCCGGGTGGCGCAGCACGTGGTGGCCGGCCACGGTGGCGGTGCCCGAGTCGGGGCGGGCCAGGGTGGTGAGGATCTTGACGGTGGTGGACTTGCCGGCGCCGTTGGGCCCGAGGAGCCCGAAGACGGTGCCGGGTTCGACGGTGACGTCCATGCCGTTCAGCGCGGTGACGTCACCGGGGTAGGTCTTGATCAGCTGGCGCGCCTGCACTGCGGGCGCACGGGTGCTCATGTCGGCTGCTCTCCTGAGGAAAACGCGAATGATCGCGGATGATCGACGGATGGTCGCGGTTGATCGCGAACGATCCGTGCGATGAGCACCGGGCTATCCTGGGTGTGCCGCACCTCGATGGCCCGGAGCCGCCGCACGGCGGGTTCGGTTCGGGGTTCGAGACCCCGGCCGGGCTGCTGCAACAGCTCAGCCGGGGTCTGCTCTCCAGTGCTGCTCCTCCTGCTACTGCTCCTGCTTCTGCTTCTGCTTCTGCTCGAACTCGGCCTCCAGCTTCAGGTACTTCTCGGGGACCTCCCCCGTCTCATGGAAGTGCCGCCAGTCGACGACACCCGGGAAGCTGCCCTCCGTCAGCTCCGCCAGGAAGCCGCGCACCCACTCGGCCTGCGCCTCGATCATGTGCAACTGGTACTCGGCCTCTATCACGAAGAGCCGGGGCAGGGACTCGCGCAGCTTGTCGAGGCCGCCGCGCAGGCTGGCGGCCTGCACGTCGAGCGTCTTGAGCCGCTCCTCCAGCAGCCGGGCGGCCTCGTCGGGGTGGAGCGCCCCCATCAGCGACAGCGCCGCCTCGAAGACGGGGTACTCCCGCGCGGGCACGGCGACCAGGTCCGAGAGCCACTCGGTCGTCTCCTCGCGCCCGGCCTCGGTGATGCCGTACAGCGTGCGCTCGGGGCGGTTGCCCTGCCGCTCCACGTCCGTCACCTCGACGAAGCCGTGCTTCTCCAGGTTCTGCACGACGGTGTAGAGCGAGCCGTAGTTGATCTTCAGACTCGTGTCCTTGCCGCGTCTGCGCAGGGTCTGGGCGATCTCGTACGGGTGCATCGGCCGCTCGGCGAGCAGCACCATCACGGCGAGCGCCAGGGGGTTGCCCAGCTTGCGGCGCCTGGTCGCCATCGACACCCACCTCGCTCTCCGAGTCGACCTCGTCACCGAATATCCGTGACCGAACATATCGCGAGTCGACCGCACACGTCAATACACACGATGTATCGCGTCTGAGCCACGTCCGCAAGGAGGTGAGGACTTGGGCCCGCCCCGGACACGCCCGCGTGACGCGTCCGAAACAGCGCGTCCCTAATTTCTGTCGCCCGACAGGAAATCCGCCTGACAGGCAGGTACCGCCGTGACGACCACCGACGACCGCCCGCTGAGGGAGACCGACGACCGCTCCCTGGAGGAGTTCGGCTACCGCCAGGAGCTGCACCGCAGCCTCGGCCGGTACGCCTCGTTCGCCGCCGGGTTCTCCTTCATCTCCGTACTGACCACCGTCTTCCAGTTCTTCGCCTTCGGGTACGCGTTCGGCGGCCCGGTCTTCTTCTGGGCCTGGCCGGCCGTACTGATCGGCCAGCTGCTGGTCGCCGCCTGCTTCGCCGAACTGGCCGGGCGCTATCCGATCTCGGGCGCCATCTACCAGTGGTCCTCACGCCTCTCGAACCCGTCCTTCGGCTGGTTCGCCGGCTGGATCATGGTGATCGGGCAGATCGTGGTGGTCGCGGCCGCCGCGCTGGCCCTGCAGATGGTGCTGCCCGCGCTGTGGTCCGGCTTCCAGCTGATCGGCACGGACTCCGCGCCGACCTCGGCCGACGGGGCTGCCAACGCGGCCGTTCTCGGCGTCGTGCTCCTGGTGCTGACCACCCTCGTGAACGTCATGGACAACCGGGTGATGTCCGTGATCAACCGGGTCGGGGTGACCGCCGAGATCATCGGCGCGGTGCTGATCGTCGTGCTGCTGCTCACCCACTCCAAGCGCTCCCCCGGCATCACGTTCCACACCGGGACGGCCGCGGAGGGAGGGCTGCTGGGCGCGCTGCTGGTCGGCTCGTTCACCGCCGCGTACGTGATGATCGGCTTCGACAGCGCGGGAGAGATGAGCGAGGAGACCCACCAGCCGCGGCGGACGGCGCCCCGCACCATCCTCACGGCGCTGACCGCCGCGGGGCTGCTCGGCGGCCTTGTCATCCTCGGCGGGCTGCTCGCCGCGCCCAGCCTCACCGACGGGCACCTGGGGGTCGACGGGCTGAGCTATGTCCTGACCAGCAGCCTCGGGGACGGGGTGGGCCGGGTGCTGCTCGCCGACGTGGTGGTGGCGATCGCGGTGGCGACGCTGGCGATCCAGACGGCGGCCTCCCGGATGCTGTTCTCCATGGCACGGGACGGGCAACTGCCGTTCGCCGACCGGCTGGCGCGGGTGAATCCGCGGACGGGCATGCCGGGGGCGCCGGCCGTGGTGGTGGGGGTGCTGGCGGCGGTGTTGCTGCTGCTCAACTTCGTGTCGCCGGACGCGTTTCTGGCGATCGGGACCACGTGCATCGTGATGCTGTATCTCGCCTACGCGATGGTGACCGGGCCGCTGCTGGTGCGGCGGCTGCGGGGCGAGTTCCGGGTCGAGGGGACGGACGAGACCGGGGCGCCGTTGTTCTCGCTGGGGCGCTGGGGGGCGCCGGTCAACGCTGTCGCGTTGCTGTACGGGCTGGTGATGACCGTGAATCTGGCGTGGCCCCGGGGAGCGGTGTACGACCCGGCTGGGGGGCACTGGTACTTCCGGTGGTTCACCGTGTTGTTCCTGGTCGGGACTGTGGTGGTGGGGGGTGCTTGGCGGCTGGCCCGGGCGGAGTCCCGAGGTGCGGTTGTTGTGCCTGAGGCTGTGGGGTAGTCGGTCGGGTGCGGGCGGATTGTGGCTGGTCGCGCAGTTCCCCGCGCCCCCAAAGGGGGCGCTCCACTTACCCTTGGCTGCAATGAGACGTAAGCGCCCCGCCCCGCCCTCGCCCCTCCCCCAGCGCCAAGGGGTGGACCCCGTTCGGGTGCGGTTGCCCCGCGCCGATCAGTGGGCCACCGTCGGCGCATACCTGGTGGCCCGGCTCTCCGGAGCCGGGCCCGGTGTCGTCGAGAAGATGCTCGACTCGGGGCTCGTCGTGGGCGCCGACGGGCGCCCCGTCCCCGCCCACGCGCCCTACGTCCCCGGCCTCTGTCTCTGGTTCCACCGCGAGCTGCCTCCCGAGGTCCCCGTCCCCTTCCCTCTCGAAGTCGTCCACCGCGACGCCCATGTCGTCGTCGCCGACAAACCGCACTTCCTCGCCACCACCCCCCGCGGCAGTCACGTCACCGAGACCGCTCTCGCCCGGCTGCGGCGGGAGCTGGGGATTCCCGGGCTGGGGGCCGCGCATCGGCTGGACCGGCTGACCGCCGGGCTCGTGCTGTTCACCGTGCGGCCCGAGGAGCGGGGGGCGTACCAGACGCTGTTCGGCGAGCGGCGGGTGCGGAAGGAGTACGAGGCGGTCGCACCGTACGATCCCTCGCTCGCCCTTCCCCGGACCGTGCGCAGTCGCATCCTCAAGGAGCGTGGGGTGCCGGCGGCGCGGGAGGTCGAGGGGGAACCCAACGCGGAGACCGTCGTCGAACTGGTCGAGCGCAGAGGGGACTTGGGGCGGTACCGGCTGACCCCGCGCACCGGGCAGACGCATCAACTGCGGGTCCACATGAACGCGTTGGGTGTGCCGATTCTGGGTGATCCGCTGTATCCGGTCGTGACCGGCCCCGTGCCGGACGGTGACTTCCGGCGTCCGCTGCAACTGCTGGCGCGGCGGCTGGAGTTCACCGATCCGGTCACGGGGGTGGAGCATCGGCTGTGCAGCGGGCGGACGCTGCGGGCCTGGGAGTCGTACGAGAGCTGGGCCGGTCGGTAGTCCGGTCAGTGGCCCAGCCACCAGCGGCGCAGCCTGGGCCAGATGCCGAGCGGCTTGGCCGCGGGCTCCGGTGCGGCCGCGGCGGCGGGTACCGGGCGGGGCTCCGCCGGCTCCGGAGCGGCCGGTGCCGGGCGGACCGTGCCGACCTGCCAGTCGGTGCGCTGGGGCGGGACGAGGGCCGGGCTCGGCATGAGGGTGACGTCCTGCTTCGGCTTCGGGTCGAAGCGCACCGGCAGTTCCACCAGGTGCCGGGACGCGATCGACGCGCGCCAGCGCAACTCCTCCTCCTCGCAGTCGAGCTGGATGTCGGAGAGGCGGGTCAGCAGCTGGTCGACCCCGACGTCGGCGATGGCACGGCCGATGTCCTGGCCGGGGCATTCGTGCGGACCGCCGCCGAAGGCGAGGTGGGAGCGGTTGCCCTGCATGTTGGCGCTCAGGTCGGGGCGGACACGCGGGTCGACGTTGCCCGGGGCGGGTGCGTAGAGCAGTCCGTCGCCCTTGCGGATGCGCTGGCCGCCGAGCTCGGTGTCCTGCTTGGCGAAGTAGGCGAAGACGGTGCTGAACGGCGGCTCGTCCCACAGGGACTGCTCGATCGCCTCCGGCACGGTCATCTGGCCGCCGTTGAGCTGGGCGCGGAAGCCCGGCTCGGTGAGGACCATGCGCAGCGCGTTGGCGAGGAGGTTGGCGGTGGTCTCGTAGGCGGCGATGAGGACGACCCTGAGGTGCTGGGCGACCTCGTCGTCGTTGAGCCGGGCGGGGTGGTTGATGAGGTGGCTGGTGAAGTCGTCCTCGGGCCGGGCCCGGCGGCGGGCGGTGAGCCGGGTCAGGCAGCCCATGACGTACTCGTTGCTGGCGATCGCGGTCTCGGTGCCCTTGAGCATGTCGCGGGCGGCCTCAACGATCCGGTCGTTGTACTCCTCGGGCATGCCGAGCAGTTCGCACATGACCGCCATCGGCAGGTGCTCGGAGTACTGGGAGACCAGTTCGGCGTGGCCCTTCTCGCAGAACTCGTTGACCAGCAGCTGGGTGTAGCGGCCGATGAGCCGGCGGATGCTGCGGTGGTCGATGGTGGTCATGGCACCCATGACGGCCGCGCGCAGCCGCTGGTGCTCGTCGCCCTCGGCGTGGGAGCAGATGGGCTGCCAGGCGATGTGCGGCATGAGCGGGTGGTCGGGCTTGACCATGCCCTCGCGCAGCGGGGTCCAGGTGCGGCTGTCCCGGGTGTAGACGGCGGGGGTGCGGACCATCTGGAGGTTCTCGGTGAGCCCGAGGACGACCCAGACCGGTACGTCGTCGTGGAGCAGGGCGGGGGCCACGGCGCCGTGTTCCTCGCGCAGCGTCTCGTACAGCTCGCCCAGGTGGTCGGCGTCGGCGCCGTAGAGCCGTTGCAGTCCGCCGGGTCCGCGGTCGTGGGCCGGGCAGCCGGGCGGTGGGGCCGGGTCCGTGCCGGCGCCGCTGGGGAAGGGGTATTCAGGCGTCACAGTGATCGCTCCGGAAAGAGGTGTCAGGTGAGCGCGCCGGACATGGCGAGCGAGTGCAGAAAACGCATCAGGGTCATCAGGACGTCACGGCTGGAGGCCCGGCGGCGGGCATCGCACTCGACGATGGGGATCTCGGGCGACAGGTCCAGCGCGGTGCGCAGTTCCTCGACGGGGTAACGGGGCGCGTCCGGGAAGGAGTTGACGGCGACGACGAACGGCACGCCGCGCTCCTCCAGACGCCCCATGACGTCGAAGCTGACCTCCAGGCGCCGGGTGTCGATGAGGACGACCGCACCGAGGGCGCCTTCGAACAGGCCGTTCCACAGGAACCAGAAGCGTTCCTGGCCGGGGGTGCCGAAGAGGTAGAGGACGAGCTGGTCGGTGATGCTGATCCGGCCGAAGTCCATGGCCACCGTGGTGGCGGTCTTGGAGTCGGAGCCGTAGTTGTCGTCGACCCCGATGCCGGCCTGGGTCATGGTCTCCTCGGTGGTCAGCGGCCTGATCTCGCTGACGGAACCGACCATGGTGGTCTTGCCGACTCCGAAGCCGCCCACGATCACGATCTTCACCGCGGCCTGCGCGGTGTGCGGCAGATGGTCCTCGGTGCGGGGGCCGGGGATCGTGTCAGAGCTTTTGAAGTCCATGCATCACCGCTTCGAGGAGTGAACGGTCGGGCACCGCCTGGCGGACGATCGGGGCGCGCGCCGTGACCAGTTCGGCCGTGATCAGCTCGGTGATCAGCGCGGTCATCGCGCTGAACGGCAGATTGAGGTAGGCCGAGAGCTCGGCCACGGACAGGGGGGCGATACAGAGCCGGAGCAGCACCGCCTGTTCCGGGGTGACGGACGGCGGGGCGGCGGCGCGCGCCACGATTAAGGTGACCAGGTCGAGCTCGGCCCGGGCGCCGTCGGCGCCGCTGATGACGTAGAGCCGCTCGGGGTTCTTGTTGTCGCCGTCCTCGTCGCCGTTCTCGGGGGCCGGCAGCGTGGACGGAACCGGTGGCGGCTGGTGTTCCGGCCGGGGCCGGCGCCGTTTGCGTTGCGGAGGAGTCATACGGTCTGCCCGTTCCGCCGGGGCGGACTGGTGAGATGCGCGCCGATCCGGACGACGAGGTCGCGCATCATCTCGCTCATCCGGCCGGGTTCGCAGGTCACGTCGGCGAGTACCGCGAGGTAGGCGTTGGCACCGGCGGACATGAGGTAGAAGTAGCCTCTGTCGATCTCGATGAGGACGAGGTTCATGTCGCCGTTGCTGATGGGGAGTTCCTGGGCGACGGCACTGGCCAGGCTCTGCACGCCCGCGCAGGCCGCGGCGAGCCGGTCGGCGGCGTCGGGGTCGCCGCCGTGCCGGGCGATGCGCAGTCCGTCGGCGGAGAGCACGACGATCATCTCGACGCCCGGTACCCCGTCGGCGAGTTGCTTGAGCATCCAGTCGAAGTTGCCTCGCTGCTGGATCACTTGATGTCCCCCTCGTCGTCGGCGTCGGGGCCGGCCGGGTCGTTGATCAGGTGCAGGTACTTGGTGGGGTTCCGGGTGAAGTCGGTGGGGTGGACACCCGGGTTGTTCTTCTTGAGCCCCTCCCAGAAGGCCTCGACCCAGAGGCCGGGCTCGCGGCGCTCCGGCTCGGGCTTCTCGGGCTCGGGTTCCTTGTGCTGCGACCAGATGGTCGGGTTGCCCTCGCGTTCGGCGCGCTCGATGGCGGCCTGTTCGGCGAGCCGCTGGCTGAGCGGCATCTTCATCCGGCTGCGCCGCTGCGGCAGTCCGCCCGCGGTCCACTCGGTGACCTCGGGGACGTCGTCCTCCATGGAGATCCCGGCGGGGATGCGGGGGCTGGTGGGCCGGCGCTTCTTGGGCGGTCGCTTGGGGCCTTCGAGGGCGCCGAGTTCGGGCTTGGGGATGCCGGTGGCGCCGATGCCGTGGGCGATGCCGGGGGCCGGGTCGGTGGTCATCATGTCGCTGGGCACGATGAGGACGGCCCGGACGCCGCCGTACGCGGAGGCGCGCAGCGAGACGTCCATGTCGTACGTCGTGCAGAGGCGGCCGACGACCGAGAGGCCGAGGCGCGGGTTCTCGCCGAGGACCTGGATGTCCTTGCCCTGCTTGGCCTTCTCCAGCATGCCCTCGATCCGGCCGCGGGCCTCCTCGTTGAGGCTGACGCCGGCGTCCTCGATCTCGATGCACACGCCGGACTGCACCTCGACGGCGGTGACGTGCACCTTGGTGGAGGGCGGCGAGTAGCGGGTGGCGTTGTCGAGGAGTTCGGCGGCCGCGTGGATGAGCGGCTCGACGGAGGTGCCCTTGATGTTGACCTGGCAGATGGAGTGCAGTTCGATGCGCCGGTACTCCAGGATCCGGGACATGGCGCCGCGCAGCACGCTGTAGAGGGCGACGGGGTTGGGCCACTGGCGGCCGGGGCGGCCGCCGCCGAGGACGGAGACCGAGTCGGCGAGGCGTCCGATCAGCGCGGTGCCGTGGTCGATGCGCAGCAGGTCGTCGAAGACCTCGGGGTTGCGGCCGTGGTCCTCCTCCATCTCCCGCAGTTCGTGGGCCTGCTGGTGGACGATGGCCTGGACGCGCCGGGCGACGCTGACGAACGAGCGCTCCAGGGAGTCGCGCTGGAGGTCCTCCTCGTCGACGATGTCGAGCATCGTGCGGATCAGCCGGCGCTGTGTCTCGGGGGCGTGGCGCATCCGGGGGTCGAGGTCGAAGACCTGGCGGATCACCTCTTTGGGCGACTCGCCGGCCTTCAGCCGGTACAGCGCGGTCGGGAAGACCTCTTTGCCGAGGCGGTCGATCTCCTCGTCGCCGGCGTCGAGGCGCCGTTCCAGATACGCACTGTGACGGGCGTGCTCGGCGCGGGCGTCCCGCAGCTTACGGCCGCGGCGCACCGCTTCCGCCGCCGTCGTGAGCACCAGCAGCATGCCGACGGCCCCGCACACGCCGACGGCGGTCCGGGCGGGCCCCGCCACCAGGAGGACGGCGGCGGCGGTCACCGCGGCCATCGCTATGGCGGGCAGCAACAGCACGCGCGCCAGGGAAAGTTCACGGTCCTTGGGAGGCGATTGCACACTCACCATGTATGCCTTCTGAGACGAATCGGCTGGGTGTCGGGGGAGTTCGTGGGGGGAAGGTTCATGGAGCAGTCTGGATCTTCCGTATGTTTGGGAACAGACGCACGAATTCATCTCAACTCGGTGCGCCGCGGGCGAGCTTAGTCCGACCGGATCAACGCCGTGTCATATTCGGCAAGCACCTGAAACCACCCGAAGGACTGGAGTACCCTCGGTCATTTTGCACGCAGGGCATTTGTTCGCACACGTTGCGTGACTAAGTACGGGCGTGCGAAAGTGACTCACCGTGATGGGTGAAACAGGCCCTGCCGGGCCTCAGACGCCCGCGATGCGCAGCGCCGCGTCGGCCGTGGCGCGGGCGAACTCGGGGACCCGGCGCTCCGGTTCGGAGCGGTGGATCAGGATGACGCCCTCGATCAGCCCGAAGACAAGATCGGTCCGCAGTTCCAGCTCACCCTTGGCGAGCGTCCCGCCGGCGGCTGTGGCGGCGATCAACTGCCGGTAGGCGTCCTTGAGTTCGGCCCGTACGGCATGGAAACCGGCGAACCGCTCGGTGCGCACCTCGGGCAGCAGGTAGAGCGCGCCGAGGTTGTGCGGACCGGCGCACAGCAGCTCCACGTCGGCCCGGCACAGCGCCCGCAGCCGCTCCTCGGCCGGTGCCACCTGGTCCGCGAGCAGCTCACGCGCGTAGGCCAGCGACGGGGTGACGGTGGACTCCAGCAGCTCGGCGAGGAGTTCCTCCTTGCCGGAGACGTAGTGGTACATCGACGCCTGCCGCATGCCCGCCCGGTCGGCGACCGCCCGGGTGGTGGTGGCCGCGTATCCGCGGGTGGTGAACAACTCGGCGGCGGCCGCGAGCAGTTCGGCGCGCGGCTCGAGACCGCTGTCCGGCCGCTGCGCGGCCCGCGGCCGGCCGACCCGGCGGCCACTGCTCGTTCCCATGCGTTCGATCCTCGCACATGACCTCGCACGCATGACGTCGCACGGCGATCACGGCGTGCACCCGTATCGAGCCCCCGGTGAGCCCTCGGTAACCGGGCCGGAACGCGACGGCAACGCCGCCGACCCGCCCCGCGCCTAATTTCTGTCGCGCGACAGAAATAGTCCCGAATCCACGGAGCCGGAGGTCGGCGATGGCGACAGCGACCACGTACGGAGCCCGGGCGCATGCCCGCGCCCAGGGGGGCACCCGCGCCGAGGCGATGCCCGTCGTACCGGCCGCCGACTGGCCCGACCCGCCCTGCGAGGCGGGCCACCTGGTGTGGGCCGAGACGGTGGCGGGCGGCAACTACACCCACCGCGTCCTGGCCCGCGGCACCGAGCTGCGGCTGACCGACCCGCACGGCGACGCCTGTGCACACCTCCTGCTGTTCGTCGCCGACCGCCCCTGGGAGCGGCTGAACGTCGCCGACACGGTCAAGGTCCAGTGGAACGCCTACCTGGGCGAGGGCGTACTGCTCCTGTCCGACCAGGGCCGGGTGCTGGCCTCCGTGGTCGCCGACACCTCCGGCCGGCACGACGCCCTGTGCGGCACCTCCACTCTCGTCCGCAACACCGACCGCTACGGCGACGGCACCCCGCAGTCGCCCTCCCCCGCCGGACGCGAGCTGTTCAAGCTGGCCGCCGCCAAGAACGGTCTGGAACCGCGCGACCTGCCGCCGTCCCTGTCGTTCTTCCAGGGCGTGGAGGTGCGCGAGGACGGCACGCTGGACTTCACCGGCTCGACCGGGCCCGGCGGCAGCGTCACGCTCCGCGCCGAGCAGGACCTGACCGTGCTGATCGCCAACGTCCCGCACCCGGCCGACCCGCGCCCCGACTACGTCAGCACCCCCCTGGAGGTCCTGGCCTGGCGCGCCGCCCCCACCCCACCGGGCGACCCCATCTGGGAAGACACCCCCGAGGGCCGCCGCGCCTTCCTCAACACCGCCGAATTCCTCGCCGCGAGGGGGCTCGCATGAGCACGAGCACGCAGACCGTCGTCGTCCCGGCCCGTGCCGCCTGGTCCTCCGTGATCCGCGCGGGCGACACCCTCACCATCACCGACCTGCACGGCAACCAGGCCGTCGACTTCCTCGTCTACGACGCCCACGACACGTCCGTCCGCTACAGCGCCCCGGACACGATCCACGCCCAGGGCAACATCTTCCTCACCACCGGCAGCGTGCTGCTCTCCAACGAGCACACCTCGCTGATGACCGTCATCGAGGACACGGTCGGCCGGCACGACACGGTCGGCGGCGCCTGCTCCAAGGAGTCCAACACCCTGCGCTACGGCCACCACACCTGGTCCCAGCACGCCTGCGTGGACAACTTCCTCGCGGAGGGCGCCCGGCACGGCCTCGGCAAGCGCGACCTGGTCTCGAACATCAACTGGTACATGAACGTGCCCGTCGAGAAGGACGGCACCCTCGGCATCGTCGACGGCATCTCCGCCCCGGGCCTGAAGCTGACCCTGCGCGCCGAACGGGACGTCCTGGTCCTCGTCTCCAACTGCCCCCAGATCAACAACCCCTGCAACGGCTTCGACCCGACCGCCGTGGAGATGACGATCACCGGAGCCGCGGGATGACCTTCGACACCCTCCTCGTCGCCAACCGTGGCGAGATCGCCGTCCGCGTCATCCGCACCGCCCGCGAACTGGGCCTGCGCACGATCGCCGTCTACTCCGACCCCGACCGCTCCGCACCCCACGTACGGCTCGCCGACGAGGCGGTACGGCTCGGCCCGGCCCCGGCGAAGGAGTCGTACCTCGACGCCGACCTGGTCCTGAAGGCGGCCAAGGACACCGGCGCGGGCGCGATCCACCCCGGCTACGGCTTCCTGTCCGAGGACGCCGAGTTCGCCCGGCGCTGCGAGGAGGCCGGGATCGTGTTCGTGGGTCCGGCCCCGGAGCAGCTGGAGCTGTTCGGCGCGAAGCACACGGCACGGGCGGCGGCGGAAGCGGCCGGGGTGCCCCTCGCGCCGGGGACCGGCCTCCTCCCTGACCTGGACACGGCCCTGCGGGAGGCGGCGGCCATCGGCTATCCCGTCATGCTCAAGGCCACCGGCGGTGGCGGCGGTATCGGTATGTCGGCCTGTCGATCCGCCGACGAGCTGACCGAGGCCTGGGAACGCGTCCAGCGGGTCGCCGCCGCCTCCTTCTCCTCCGCCGGGGTCTTCCTGGAACGCCTGGTCGAGCACGCCCGCCATGTCGAGGTCCAGGTCTTCGGGGACGGCGAGGGCAGGGTCGTCACCCTCGGCGACCGGGACTGCTCGCTCCAGCGCCGCAACCAGAAGGTGGTCGAGGAGGCCCCGGCCCCCGGCCTCCCCCCTCATGTACGCAGGCAACTCGCCGACTCCGCACGCGACCTGTGCGCCTCCGTCGGCTACCGCTCCGCGGGCACGGTCGAGTTCGTGTACGACGCGGCCCGCGAGGAGGCCTACTTCCTGGAGGTCAACACCCGCCTCCAGGTGGAGCATCCGGTCACCGAGGAGATCTACGGCGTCGACCTGGTCGCCTGGATGCTGCGCCTGGCGAGGGGCGAGAGGGACGTCGTCCGCGACCCCGGCCAACCGCGCGGTCACGCCGTCGAGGCCCGCGTCTACGCCGAGGACCCCTCCCGTGAACACCGGCCCAGCGCGGGCCTGTTGACGAGGGTGGAGTTCCCGCCGGGGGTCCGGGTCGACGGCTGGGTGGAGTCCGGCACCGAGGTGACGACGTCGTACGACCCGATGCTCGCCAAGGTGATCGCGTACGGCCCCGACCGCGCCCAGGCGCTGCGGAAGCTGGACGAGGCGCTCGCCGGCACCCGCGTGGACGGCATCGAGACGAACCTCGGCCTGGTGCGCGCGGCGCTGTCCGACCCCGGTTTCCGTGCCGCCGCCCACTCCACGGCGACCCTCGCCACGGTCACCGACCCCACCCCCCGTATCGAGGTCGTCACCGCGGGCACGCTCACCACGGTCCAGGACTGGCCGGGCCGCACCGGCTACTGGCAGGTCGGCGTCCCCCCGTGCGGTCCCATGGACGACCGCTCCTTCCGCCTCGGCAACCGCGCCCTGGGCAACCCGGAGGGCGCCCCCGGCCTCGAATGCACCCTCCAGGGCCCGGACCTGCGCTTCACCCACCCCACGACGGTCTGTGTGACCGGCGCCCCGGCTCCCGTGACGGTCGACGGCACGCCGGTCGCGCAGTGGGAGCCGGTGACGGTCCCGGCCGGCGCCCTGCTGCGGATCGGCGCCCCTTCCGGACAGGGGCTGCGCACCTACGTCCTCTTCGCCGGCGGTGGCCTGGACGTCCCGGCCTTCCTCGGCAGCGCGAGCACCTTCACACTCGGCCGGTTCGGCGGCCACGGCGGCCGGGCGCTGCGGACGGGCGACGTCCTGCACGGCGGAGCCGTGACCGAAGGCGAACCGGTCGCCGAACGCCCGCACTTCACCGCCGACTGGCAGCTCGCGGCCGTCGAGGGCCCCCATGCCGCCCCGGAGTTCTTCACCGAGGACGACATCCGCGAGTTCTACGCGGCCGAGTGGAAGGTGCACTTCAACTCGGCCCGCACCGGAGTCCGCCTGGTCGGCCCCAAGCCGCGCTGGGCCCGCACCGACGGCGGCGAGGCGGGCCTGCACCCGTCCAACATCCACGACACCCCGTACTCGGTCGGCGCCGTCGACTACACCGGCGACATGCCGGTCCTGCTCGGCCCCGACGGCCCCTCCCTCGGCGGCTTCGTGTGCCCGGCGACCGTCCTGAGCGGCGAACGCTGGAAACTGGGCCAGCTCCGCCCCGGCGACACGGTCCGCTTCACCCCGGTCGACGTGACGGGCGCGCCCCGCCCCGAGATCCTCGACGGCGGCGTCCTGGCCCACGACGGGGACGTGACGTACCGCCGCAGCGGCGACGACAACCTGCTGGTCGAGTTCGGCCCGATGCAGCTGGACCTGGCGCTGCGCATGCGGGTCCACGCGCTGATGGAGGCGGTGACGGCGGCGGCCCTGCCCGGGGTCACGGACCTCACCCCCGGCATCCGCTCCCTCCAGATCCGGACGGACCCGGCCGTCCTCCCCCTGCGCGAACTCCTGCCCGCCGTACGGGAGATCGTGCGGGCACTGCCGGCCACCGACGAACTCGTCGTCCCCTCCCGCACGGTCCACCTCCCCCTCTCCTGGGACGACCCGGCGACCCGCGAGGCGATCGCCCGCTACATGGCGGGAGTCCGCGACGACGCCCCCTGGTGCCCGTGGAACATCGAGTTCATCCGCCGGATCAACGGCCTGGACTCGGTCGAGGACGTCTACCGCACGGTCTTCGACGCGGAGTACCTGGTCCTGGGCCTGGGCGACGTGTATCTGGGCGCCCCGGTCGCCACCCCGCTCGACCCGCGCCACCGCCTGGTCACCACCAAGTACAACCCGGCCCGCACCTGGACCGCCGAGAACTCCGTCGGCATCGGCGGCGCCTATCTGTGCGTCTACGGCATGGAGGGCCCGGGCGGCTACCAGTTCGTGGGCCGTACGACCCAGGTGTGGTCGGGCTGGCAGCAGCGCGGCGCGTTCGAGCCGGGCTCGCCGTGGCTGCTGCGCTTCTTCGACCGGATCAGGTGGTATCCGGTGTCGGCGGACGAACTCCTCGACCTGCGGGCCGACATCACGTCCGGCCGGTTCGTGCCGCGCATCGAGGAGGGGACGTTCTCGCTGGCCGAGTACGAGTCCTTCCTCACCGAACAGGCGGATCCGATCGCCACGTTCAGGACCCGCCAGCAGGCGGCCTTCGCGGCGGAACGCGACGCGTGGGAGGCGGCGGGCGAGTTCACGAGGGCGGAGGCGGCCACGGCCCCCGCCGCCCCGCCGGCCGAGGTGACGGTCCCGCCGGGCGGCCGCCTGATAGAGGCCGAGTTCGCCGCCTCCGTCTGGCAGCTGAACGTACGGCCGGGCGACGAGGTGACGACCGGCCAGCCCCTGATCGCCCTGGAGGCGATGAAGATGGAGTCCAGGGTGCACGCGCCGATGACCGGCGTGGTGACGGAGATCCTGGCGAGGCCCGGCGACCAGGTGGAGGCGGGGACGGCCCTGCTCGTCCTGGCGCCGACCGCGAACTGACCGACAGGAGCAAGACCATGTCCAGCACCGTCTCCCGTGTCCGTGCCGCCTACGCGCGCATCGAGGCGGTCGACCGCCCCGAGATCTGGATCGACCTGCGCCCACGGGAGGAGGTCGAGACGGAGGCCCGTGCCGTCGACGAGCGCGTGGCGGCGGGCGAGCGACTCCCCCTCGCCGGGCGCCTGTTCGCCGCCAAGGGCAACATCGACGTACACGGGCTGCCCACGACGGCGGGCTGCCCGGCGTACGCCTACGAACCGGAGGCCGACGCCCCGGTGGTGGCCCGGCTGCGCGCGGCCGGCGCGATCGCCCTCGGCACGACCAACCTCGACCAGTTCGCGACCGGCCTGGTGGGCACCCGCTCCCCGTACGGCGCGGTGCGGGGCGCTATCGATCCGGCCAGGATCAGCGGCGGCTCCAGTTCCGGCTCGGCCGTGGCCGTGGCCCTGGGGATCGTCGATCTCGCCCTCGGCACGGACACGGCGGGCTCGGGCCGGATCCCGGCGGCCTTCAACGGCATCGTCGGTCTGAAGCCGACCCGGGGCCTGGTGCCGACGGCCGGTGTCGTCCCGGCGTGCGCCTCGATCGACTGCGTGACGGTGTTCGCCCGCACGCTCCCGGAGGCGGAGGAGGCGCTGCGCCATGTCACCTGCCCCCCGGACCGCCCCCTCCCGTCCCTCCCCCAGCGGGCGCCGGGCCCGTGGCGGATCGCGGTCCCGCCGCTCGCCCAGCTCGGCGAGCTGGACGAGGGCTGGGCGGAGGCCTACGAGGCGGCGGTGGCCCGCCTGACCGCCGCGGGCGCCTCGATCCGCCCCCTCGACCTGACCCCCTTCACCGAGGCGGCGGCGATGCTCTACGAGGGCGCGTTCGTGGCCGAGCGCTACACCGCGGTAGGCGCGTTTGTCGACAAGTTGATCTCATCCGGCGGTGAGGGTCTGGACCCGACGGTCACGGGCATCATCACCCGGGCCCGCGACATCCCCGCGCACCGGCTCTTCACGGACCAGGACCGCCTGGCGGGGTTGCGCGCCCGCGCCCTGGCCGAGCTCTCCGACGCGGACGCCCTGCTCCTGCCGACGGCCCCCGGCCACCCCACCCTGGCCGAGGTGGCGGCGGACCCCCTGGGCGCCAACGCCCGGCTGGGCCGCTTCACCAACTCCACGAACCTCTTCGACCTGGCGGCGGTGGCGGTCCCGGCGGGTGAGGTGAACGGCCTCCCGTTCGGCGTGATGCTGATCGGCCCGGCGTTCACGGACGAACGCCTGGCCACGATCGCCCGCTCCCTGGAGCCGAGGGTGAGCCTGGCGGTACTGGGCGCCCACCTGACGGGCCAGCCCCTGAACCCACAGCTCCTGGCCCTGGGAGCGGTACTGGACCGCACCACGACAACGGCACCGGCGTACCGCTGCTACGCGCTGCGGACGACCCCGCCCAAGCCGGGCCTGGTCCACGTCGACGAGGGCGGCGCGGCGATCGAGGCGGAGGTGTGGAGCCTTCCCCCCGAGGGCCTGGGCCGCCTGCTCGCCACGCTCCCCCGCCCGATGACCCTGGGCAGCGTGGAACTGGCGGACGGCACAACCGCCCCCGGCTTCCTGTGCGAACCGAGCGCACTGACAGACGCCGAGGACATCACACGGTACGGAGGCTGGCGAGCCTTCTTGAAAGAGGCCTAGAACAAGCGCCCCGTCAGGGGCGCGGGGAACTGCGCGACCAGCCACAACGCACCCGCGCCCGCCAACGAATCCATCACCCCACCGACGAGTAGGCCACAACCCCCCGCAGCACCAGATCAACCGCCTTACGCGCAGTCTTCCCCACGGTCGAGCCCTCCACAGGAGAAGCCGCGGAGATCTGCCCCAGCACGTCGATCACCTGCTTGCACCACCGCACGAAGTCCCCGGCCGGCATCTCCGCCTCCCGCAGCACCTCGTCCAGCCCCATCCCGGAGGCCCACATGTACGCGGCCCAGGCGAAGCCGAGGTCCGGTTCCCGCTGTCCGACTCCCTCGGTCTGCGTGATCCGGAACTCCTCCTCGAGCGCGTCCAGCCGCCCCCAGATCCGCACCATCTCGCCGAGCGCGGCCTTGGCCTTCCCGGAGGGCAGCTTCGGCGCCATGTCGTCGTCCCCGACCCGGGCCTCGTACACCAACGCGGAGACGCAGGCGGCGAGTTCGGCGGGGCCGAGTCCCTCCCAGACACCGGCGCGCAGGCATTCGCTGGCGAGCAGATCCAGCTCGCCGTACAGCCGCGCGAGCCGCTTTCCGTGCTCGGTGACCTCGTCCCCGCGCAGGTAGTCCAGTTCGGTCAGCAGTGCCACGATCCGGTCGAAGGTGCGGGCGATGGTGTTGGTCCGCCCCTCGATGCGCCGCTCCAGCTGCGAGGTGTCCCGGATCAGCCGGTGATAGCGCTCGGCCCAACGGGCGTGGTCCTCGCGGTCGTTGCACCCGTGGCAGGGATGGGCCCGGATCGCGGTCCGCAGCCGTGCGATCTCGCGGTCGTCGGCCGCCTGCGACCGCTTCTTGCGGGCCCGCTCCGGCGGAATGTGCCCGGCCTTGGTGCGCAGCGCGGACGCGAGGTCCCGACGGGACTGCGGGGAGCGGGGGTTGAAGGACTTGGGGATCCGCATCCGCTCCAACGCCTCGACGGGCACCGGGAAGTCGATCGACGCCAGCCGCTTGACCTGCCGTTCGGCGGTCAGTACCAGCGGCCGCGGCCCGTCGTGCTGCTCGAAGCCGCGGTGGCCGTTGGACCGCCCGGCGGGCAGCCCGGGGTCCAGCACCAGCGCAAGCCCTGCGTACTTGCCGGTCGGGACGTGGATGACGTCGCCCGGCTTGAGCTTCTCCAGTGCTATGGCGGCCTCGGCGCGCCGCTGGGCCATGCCCTGCCGGGCCAGTTCGGTCTCCCGGTCCTTCAGCTCGCGCCGCAGCCGCGCGTACTCGTCGAAGTCGCCGAGGTGGCAGGTCATGGACTCCTTGTAGCCGGCGAGTCCTTCCTCGTTGCGCTGCACCTGACGGGAGATCCCGACGACCGACTTGTCCGCCTGGAACTGTGCGAACGACGTCTCCAGCAGTTCGCGCGAGCGGTGCCGCCCGAACTGCTCGACGAGGTTGACGGCCATGTTGTACGACGGCTTGAAGCTGGACCGCAGCGGATACGTCCGCGTGCCGGCGAGTCCGGCCAGGTGCTCGGGGCTCATCGCGCGCTGCCACAGCACCACGGCGTGGCCCTCGACGTCGATGCCGCGCCGGCCCGCACGGCCCGTCAGCTGGGTGTACTCGCCGGGCGTGATGTCGGCGTGCTGCTCGCCGTTCCACTTGACGAGCTTCTCCAACACCACCGAGCGTGCGGGCATGTTGATGCCGAGTGCGAGGGTCTCGGTGGCGAACACGGCCTTGACCAGGCCGCGTACGAAGAGTTCCTCGACGACTTCCTTGAAGGTCGGGAGCATGCCCGCGTGGTGGGCGGCGATGCCGCGCTCCAGGCCCTCCAGCCATTCGTAGTAGCCGAGGACGTGCAGGTCCTCCGGCGGGATCGACGCCGTGCGCTCCTCGACGAGGGCACGCACCTTCTCCCGCGCCTCGTCGTCGTTGAGCCGCAGTCCGGCGTGCAGGCACTGCTGGACGGCGGCTTCGCAGGCGGCGCGGCTGAAGATGAAGGTGATGGCGGGCAGCAGGCCCTCGTTGTCGAGCCGTTCGATGACTTCGGGGCGGCCCGGCGTCCACACCCGGGAACGCTGCCGGCGCTCGCGCTCCCGGTCGGCCTCGCGCATGGCACGGCCGCGTCTGCGGTCCTGGTACGACGGTCTGGTGGCCTCCATCCGGGCCAGCCGGGCGAGGTCGGGGTTGACGGCCTTCTTGTGGCCCTCACCCTCCTCGAACAGGTCGTACATCCGGCGTCCGGCGAGCACGTGCTGGAACAGCGGCACGGGCCGGTGTTCGGAGACGATGACCTGGGTGTCGCCGCGGACGGTGTCGAGCCAGTCGCCGAACTCCTCGGCGTTGGACACGGTGGCCGACAGGGACACCAGGGTCACGGACTCCGGGAGATGGATGATCACCTCTTCCCAGACGGCGCCTCGGAAGCGGTCGGAGAGGTAGTGGACCTCGTCCATGACCACGTAGCCGAGGCCGATGAGGGTCTGCGAGCCCGCGTACAGCATGTTCCGCAGGACCTCGGTGGTCATGACGACCACGGCGGCGTCCGGGTTGATGCTGTTGTCGCCGGTGAGCAGGCCGACCATGCCGTCGCCGTAGCGGCGGCACAGGTCGGCGTACTTCTGGTTCGACAGCGCCTTGATGGGTGTCGTGTAGAAGCACTTCTTGCCCTGCATGAGGGCGAGGTGGACGGCGAACTCGCCCACGATCGTCTTGCCGGAGCCGGTGGGGGCGGCCACCAGTACGCCCTTCCCGGCTTCGAGCGCCTGGCAGGCCTCGATCTGGAAGGGGTCGAGGCCGAAGTCGTACATCTCGCGGAAAGACGCGAGCGCGGTGGCCTGCTCGGCGGCCCGCCTGCGGGCCGCCGCATACCGCTCGGCCGGTGAGAGGTCCTCTGTCATCGTGCTTTCGAGCGTACCGGTCCCCACTGACAACAGGACGATCATTATCCGGAAGATGGGACAACGGACGACAAAGAGGTGCCCGCGTCCCAGGACGCGGGCACCTCTTTACGGTTCGGGGTTCTCTCAGGTCACGTCGTCATATCCGTTGACCCGGTCCGGACCCGCCTCGGGCAGCGCGCGGCTGGCGGAGACGCTCTCGACCTCGCCGATGTCCTCGGGGGTGAGGTCCAGGTCGGAGGCCTCGTCGTCGTCGGGCCCCTCGGACTGGCGGCGGCGCTTGCGCTTGTCGTTCAGCAGGGAGAACCCGACGGCGCCGAAGTACAGCACCCAGATCGGTCCGGCGAGCGCCATCATGGAGAGCGGGTCGGTGCTCGGGGTGGCCACGGCCGCGAAGATCGTGATGCCGAGGATCATGGCCCGCCACCAGCCGAGCATCCGCTTGCCGGTGATGATGCCGGTGAGATTGAGCATCACCAGGAGCAGCGGCAGCTCGAAGGAGAGACCGAAGACGATCACCATGCGGGTGACCAGCTGCAGCAGGTCGTCGAGCGGCAGCAGGTTGTCCACCCCGTGCGGGGTGAAGTCGATGAGCACCTTCGCGGTCGTCGGCAGGACCCTGTACGCGAAGTACGCGCCGCCGAAGAAGAGCGGGACGCCGGTGCCGACGAACCCGTAGGCGTACTTCTTCTCGTGCCGGTGCAGACCGGGCGCGACGAAGGCCCACAGCTGGTACAGCCAGATCGGCGAGGCGAACACCACACCGGCCATCAGGGAGACCTGCAGGGCCAGCGTGAAGGGTGCGAGCAGACCGTTGATGGTGATCTGGGCGCACGGGTGAGAGCTGGCCTTCGACTTCGCCAGCTGCTCGAAGGTCTCCCCGCACCCGACCGAGTCGAGGACCGGTTTGGTGAGGAAGTTGATTATGTCGTTGTAGAAGAAGGCAGCGACCACCGTGATGACGACGATGGCCAGCATCGCCTTCGCGAGCCGGTTGCGGAGCTCACGAAGGTGATCCGCGAGAGGCATCCGCCCCTCGGGATCCCTCTCCTCTTTGCGGGCAGACTTGGGCAACCCACGTCCTCATCTCGTGCGGCAGGCCGGGTGCCACCGGCCTTGCGTCAGCGCTGGGTGGTGTCCGACGGCTCGTTGACCGGGCGGGAGCTGGTCACGTCACCGGGGGACGCCTGGATGGTGCGCTGGGCCTGGGGCTGCTCGCCGGAGGCCGGCGCCTGGGAGGTGGTGCTGCCCTCTTCCTTCATCGCCTTGGCCTCGCTCTTGAGGATGCGCGCGGACTTGCCGAGCGAGCGGGCCATGTCCGGAAGCTTCTTCGCGCCGAACAGCAGGATGACGACGACAAGGATGAGAATGATCTCGGGGGCTCCGAGCCTTCCGAACATAAGTCTTTACCTTCTCACCGAGGCGGCTGGGTGGGATGCTGTCCGATCGGCCGGACATGCGTCCGAATGATCGTGCTGTCAGCGATCGTAACGCTCAGGGGTAAACGTGAAGCAATCCCCGTGCGTACTCCCGGTCAGCGGAACGGGCCTCGTTCTCCGTGCCGCGTGCAGCAGCGTACCTGTCGGGGCGGGCGGCGTGACAGGGCGAAGTGACGCAAACCGCTTATGGCCCACTACTCACATGCCTTGCACAGCGGAGGTCACACGCTGTCCACAGTGCGGGCGGCGCTGACGGCCGCCCGCTCCAGGTCCTCGGCGGCCCGGTTGATCCGCCGTGCCGAGTCCGCGACCTGCGCTCCCAGCCGCCGCGCCTCCACGAACACCCGGACGGCGAGCACACCGAGCACGGCGAGACCCACGAAACCCACAGCTACCGCGATCATCGCCCAGAACATGTCATCGAGCCTAGACGGTGCCGTGCAGCCGCAGCGTCCTGACCCCGCCGCCGGTGAGCAGTTCGACGATCCGCTCGCCGGCGGGCTTGCGGACGGAGGCCCCGCAGTCGGGGCAGGTGAAGGAGTAGAACGTCGTCTTGCTGGTGGCCCCGATGGCCAGCCGCAGGGCGCCCGCGGCGAGCTCGAAACTGCCCCGGCAGTCCGGGCAGCCCGCCTTGAAGACCACGGGCACCACTCGTCTCATCCCGGCGAAGGCGGCCGCGACCGTCATCTCCCTCGCGCCCGCGACACCGGAACCCGAAGACTCGTTCAAGACCCTCGCTCCTCCCTTTGGACCGTTCGCCGCCGGGGCTCCGCGCCCCTGCGGCTCACTCATGCCCTTCCCCGGCGCCGTGCCCGACGTGGTCGTACGCCGCCAGTGCCTCGCGGGCCGCCCGGCGGGCGCTGTCGGCCAGCTCGGGCGGTGACACGATCCGGCCGTCGCCGCCGAGCCTGAGCGCCAGCCGGCGCAGGGAGGCCGGATCGGGGGTGCGCAGGGTAATACGCAGCCCGCCGTCGGGAAGCTCATCCGCGCTGTCGTGCGGGTAGTACTCGGCGACCCAGCGGCCGGCCGGGCCGACCTCGACGACCACCTCGGGGTCCTCGGCGGCCGGCTGCACCAGGGCCTCGGACAGGTCGCGCAGCTCGATCTCGGGGGGCGCGGACGGCTCGTCGAGGATCCTGATCTCGGCGACCCGGTCGAGCCGGAAGGTGCGCCGGGCCTCGGAGCGGCGGCACCACGCCTCCACATAGGTGTGCCCGACGCTGACCAGGCGGATGGGGTCGATCTCGCGCTCGGTGACCTCGTCGCGGGCCGGCGAGTAGTAGCGGATCCACAGCCGGCGGCGCTCGGCGATCGCCCGGTCGACGTCGGCGAAGACCCCGCCCTCGGACTCGAAGGTCACCGACAGCCGGGCGCTGGCACCGGCCGCCTCGCCGGCCGCGGTCTCCACCTTGGCGGTGGCCCGCAGCAGCGCCTGCCGGTCGCCCTCGCGCAACCCCGGCAATGTGGCCACCGCGCGGGCGGCGACCAGGAGCGCGGTCGCCTCGTCGGCGGCGAGCCTGAGCGGTTCGGCGGCCTCCTCGCCGAGCGCGGCCGCGTTGTGCCACCAGATCCGCTCGCCGTCGGTGTCGATGTCCAGCAGATCGCCGCCCCGGAAGCTGGTGCCGCACATGGGCAGCACGTCCAGGTCGGAGACCAGCTCGTCCTCGGTGATGCCGAAGGCACGCGCGACGTCCGCGATCCGGGCGCCGGGGCGCTCGCGCAGATAGGTCACCAGGGAGAGCATCCGCCGGGTCTGGTCGATGGCGTTCACGGGCCTGACCGGTTTGCCTGCCACTGTCTTGCTCCGCTCCCCCTCAGCCCTTGGCCACGGCACGCAGCCGGTCCACCACGTCCGCACGCAGCTCGGCCGGCTCGAGCACCAACACGTCCGGCCCGAACTCCACCAGCCAGGCGTCCAGCCCGTGCCCGTACGGAATCTCCAACTCGTCCCAGCCGTCGCCGAGTTCCCGGACCGCGGTGGCCTTCGCCCGAAGGGGGTAGCCGGAGCCGGAGCGCAGCCGGATCAGCGCCGAGCGGTCGGCGATCTCCCCGGCCCAGCTCGCGACGGTCTCCCGCACGGTGACGACATCGGGGACCGGCGCGGTGAAGCCGGTGCCCCGGGAACGCACCTTGCCGGTGATCCTCGACAGCCGGAACACCCGCTCGGCACCCCGGTCGCGGTCCCAGCCCGCCAGGTACCAGTGGCCGCGCCAGCACTCCAGGGCCCAGGGCTCGACATGCCGGGTTCCGGGGTGGGCGGCGGTGGCCTTGCGGTAGTCGAAGACGACCGGGCGACGGTCCCGGCAGGCCAGCATCAGCGGCTCGAACGCGGCCTCGTGCACCGGAATCCGGGGCTCCAGGGCGCCATGGGCCTCGTAGGGGTCGACATCCTCGGGCAGCCCGGCCGCGCGCAGCTTCTGCAGCGCGCCGCTGGCCGCGCCGGCGAGCCGGGCCTGCTGCCAGACCTTGGCGGCCAGCCCGAGCGCGGCGGCCTCCTCTGCGTCCAGGGTGATCGGCGGAAGACGGTTGCTGTCACGGCGCGCCAGATAGCCGACCTCGCCGTCCAGGTTCTCGACGGTCGCGATCACCAGACCGAGCTCGCGCAGATCGTCCTTGTCCCGCTCGAACATCCGGTTGAAGGAGTCGTCGTTCCCCGCTTCGAGGTAGGCCTCGATGGATTCCCTCAGCTCACGCTTGCTGAGCGGCCGCCGCGTTCCCAGCAGACACAGCGCCAGGTTCATCAGCCGCTCGGCCTTGGCAATGGCCATCGACGCCCTTCGCCTCCCTATGGTGCTTCTGATCGACGACCGTACCGCTCCGGAGTGTCACGGCAAAAGCCAGTACAAACAATGAGGACCGAAACGGACACGCCCCGACAAACGACGAGGGCCCGCGCACCTGGCACGGGCCCTCGTCCAGCCGTTCTCCGATCCGGACCGGTCGGCGCCCGGCGGCCGCCGACCGGGGACGGGGATCAGACCGCGATCAGGTCCACGACGAAGATCAGCGTCTCGCCCGGCTGGATCGCCGGCGTGGGGCTCTGGTTGCCGTAGGCGAGGTGGGCCGGGATGGTCAGCTGGCGACGGCCGCCGACCTTCATGCCCTGCACACCCTGGTCCCAGCCCTTGATGACACGGCCCCCGCCCAGCGGGAAGCGGAACGGCGCGCCCCGGTTCCAGCTGGCGTCGAACTCCTCGCCGGTGCTGAACGCGACACCCACGTAGTGCACGGTGACGGTCTGGCCCGCCTGGGCCACCTCGCCCTCGCCCTCCCAGATGTCCTTGATCTCCAGGTCGGCCGGGGGCTCACCCTCGGGGAAGTCGATCTCGGGCTTGTCGATGCTCACGTCTCTGGCTCCTGCTTGTGTACGACACGGAACCCGGACAGTCTTTCATCCCCGCCCGCCTCCCGCCCGCACGACTACATCGCCGCGAGGATGTCCACCGAGAACACCAGCGTCGACCCCTTCTTCACCACACCACCGCTCGGCGGGTTGTTGCCGTAGGCCAGGTCCGGCGGAACGACGACCACGATCCGGCTGCCCACCTTCTTGCCGGTGATGCCCTGCGCCAGCCCCTTGACGACCTGCTGCATCTGCTCGACCGAGAACTGGGCCAGCCGCCCGCTCTCGTACGTCTGCTCGAAGGTCTTGCCGCTGTCCCAGACCTCGCCCTTGAACTGGCACAGGATCGTCTGCGCCGACTGCACCTCCGCGCCGTCGCCCTCCAGGACGTAGTTGGACACCAGCTTCTTCGGCGGGTCGGCCTTCGGAATGTCGATCGACGGAGCCTTCCCGTCGGTGTTCGTGCCGACCTTCGGCAGCGCCGCGTCGCTCTGCGCGACCTCCTTGCCGGTGCTGGAACTCTTGGAATTGAAGGAGTTCAGCACATCCACCACGAACACCAGCGTGTCCGTCCCCTTGATACCCGCCTGCGAGTTGCCCGACGAGCCGTACCCCCAGGTCGGCGGCACCGCCATCAGGACCCGGCTGCCCACCTTCTTCCCCGCCAGCCCGTACAGCCAGCCGTCGATGATGCTGCCCTGGGCAAGCTGCATGAGCAGCGGCGTACGGTCGTACGACTGGTCGAAGACCTTCGCCGTCGACCAGATCTGCCCCAGGTAGTTGGCCTGGATGAAGTCGTTCTCGGCGACCGACTTGCCACTGCCCGCGATCACCGTCTTGACCGCCAGGTTCTTCGACGGATCCCCGGAGCCCTTCGCCACCGTCGGCTTCTCGTCGAACTTCGTCCCCGCCGTGATCGCCGGCAACGGACCGTCCACGATCTTCGGCGGCGGCACCGAGGAGGCCGACGCCGACGGCGCCGCGCTGGCCTTGCTGGAGGAGGTCGACTTGTTGTCGCCGCACCCGGCGAGCGTGACCAGTCCTGCGGGAACAGCGGCAAGGAGAACAGAGCGTCGGCGCACGGAAGAGCCTCGTAATCGGTCGATCTTGCGGATGGCGTGCGCGCAACTCTACGACGTGACACGGGCGCCGTACGGGAAAGTACGGCGCCCGTGTTGCGTTCCGCGAAGTTCGCTCACATACCGGCGATCAGCTTCTCCACCCGATCGTCGACCGAACGGAACGGGTCCTTGCACAACACCGTCCGCTGCGCCTGGTCGTTGAGCTTCAGATGCACCCAGTCGACCGTGAAGTCCCGCCGCTGCTCCTGAGCCCGCCGGATGAAGTCACCGCGCAACCGCGCCCGAGTCGTCTGCGGCGGCACCGACTTGCCCTCGAAGATCTTCAAGTCATTGCAGATCCGCGTGGCTTGACCCTTCTTCTCCAGCAGGTAATACAGACCACGACGACGGTGGATGTCGTGATAGGCGAGGTCTATCTGCGCCACCCGCGGATGAGACATGGTCATGTTGTGCTTGGCCCGGTACCGCTCGATGAGCTTGTACTTCATCACCCAGTCGATCTCGGTCCCGATCCGGTCCAGATCCTCCGCCTCGATGGCGTCCAGGGTCCGGCCCCACAGCTCCAGCACCTGCTCGACCGTGCCCGTACGGATACCGCGCCGCTCGCAGAAGTCCACGGCCTTCTCGTAGTACTCCCGCTGCACCTCCAGCGCCGAGGCCTCGCGGCCACTGGCGAGGCGCACCTTGCGCCGGCCCGTGATGTCGTGGCTGACCTCGCGGATCGCCCGGATCGGGTTCTCCAGGGTCAGGTCCCGCATCACCGTGCCCGCCTCGATCATGCGCAGCACGAGGTCGGTGGCACCGACCTTCAGCAGCATCGTCGTCTCGGACATGTTCGAGTCGCCCACGATGACGTGCAGCCGGCGGTAGCGCTCGGCGTCGGCGTGCGGCTCGTCGCGCGTGTTGATGATCGGCCGGGAGCGCGTCGTCGCCGAGGACACGCCCTCCCAGATGTGCTCCGCCCGCTGGCTCACGCAGTACACCGCACCGCGCGGCGTCTGCAGCACCTTGCCCGCGCCGCACAGCAGCTGGCGGGTCACCAGGAACGGAATGAGGATGTCCGCGAGCCGGGAGAACTCCCCGTGCCGCGCCACCAGATAGTTCTCGTGGCAACCATAGGAGTTGCCCGCCGAGTCCGTGTTGTTCTTGAAAAGGTAGACGTCGCCCGCGATTCCTTCCTCATGCAGGCGTCGTTCGGCGTCCACCAACAGCCCTTCGAGAATGCGCTCGCCGGCCTTGTCGTGGGTGACCAGTTCGGTCACGTTGTCACATTCCGGCGTTGCGTATTCCGGATGTGAGCCCACGTCGAGATAGAGCCGGGCGCCGTTCCGCAGAAAGACATTGCTGCTACGGCCCCATGACACGACACGGCGGAAGAGGTACCGCGCCACCTCGTCAGGCGACAGGCGGCGCTGTCCCCTGAACGTGCACGTGACGCCGTACTCGTTCTCCAGCCCGAAAATGCGGCGGTCCATGACTGAACATTACGCCCGATCCCCTGAGCTGAAACGGGGTTCGGCAGCACGATTTGGATCATTTTCCGAACCGGCCGCAACCACCGCACCCCCACCGGGAGCTGCGAGGACCCGCCCCGTGACCACCAGGACCAGCAACGACACACCCCCCGCCGCCCCCGGCACCGCGAACCCCCACAGCGCCCCGCCCGCCTCGACCACCGGCCCCGCAAGGCCCGTTCCCACCGACGCCCCCACGGTGATGGTCGTCACAAGCCACGAGAACGCCTCGGTCACCGTCCCGCTCGGCGCATGCCGGTCCACCAGCACGAACGCACATGCGATGGCGGGAGCGAGGAACACACCGGCAAGGGCCGTGAGCAACACCATGGCCACGGCACCGGGCATCACCATCAGCGGCAGATAACACACCGCCAGAAGCACCACCAGCACCCGCAGTCGCCGCGCCGGCTCCCCCGGCCACTGCCGCACCCCGTACACGCTCCCGCCGACGAGCGCACCCAGGCCCAGGGCCGCCATCATCCACCCGTACACCACGTCACCACCGTGATCGTCCGCATACGGCACCGACGCCACCGTGATCGAACCCAGCGCGATCCCGACGAAGAGGAACGCGGCCAGCAGCGCCAGCAGACCCGACGACCGCAGGGCACCCAGCCAGTGCGCCGCACGCGGCGCCGAACGCCACGCACGCGAAGGCGGCGACACGACGACGGACAGCGCCCCGAGCACCCCCACCACGTTCACCACCAGCAACGCCGCCTGCGCCGACCACAACGACACGCACAACGTCACCAGCAACGGCCCCACGGTGAACATCACTTCCTGCGCCACCGCGTCCATCGCATACGCCATGTGGACCTGCCCCTCCTCCCCCAGGACACTCGGCCACAGGGCCCGCAGACCGCCTTCCAGAGGCGGGGTGAACAGTCCGGCCGCGGCCACGCACACATACGCGGGCGGCAGCGGATCGGTGCCTACGAACGCGAAGCCGGCCATGGCCAGGGCCGACGCCAGGGCCGCAGGCAACTGCACACGCGGCTGACCGTGCAGATCCACCAGCCGGCCCAGCACCGGCTGCCCGACGGCGTTCGCCACGCCGTACACCGCCGCCAGCACCCCCGCCAGGCTGTACGTACCGCCCTCCGCACGCACGAACAGCACGATCGCGATCGCGGCCGTCGCATTGGGCAACCGCCCCACGAGAGTGCCCACCAGCAACCGGGCCGCGTGCCTCGCCCTGAGGATCTCCAGATACCCCGCGGCCATGCCCCGCCTCCAAGTGTTACGTATAACCCCGTCGCCCATACGTACCATGTGCGCTGTTCACACGTCCAGACGAACGGAGCACACCCCCGGTGGCACGCAGCAGCACGCGACCCACGAGCCGCGACGTCGCCCAGGCCGCCGGCGTCTCCCAGGCCGCCGTGTCACTCGTCCTCGGCGACAAATGGCGCGGCCGCGTCTCCGAAACCACCGCCGAACGCGTCCGCGAAGCCGCCCGCACCCTCGGCTACCGCCCCAACCTCGCCGCCCGCAACCTCCGCCTCGGCCACACCCGCACCGTGCTCCTCGTCGTCCCCGCACTCACCACCGAATTCTTCGCAGGCGTCTACACAGGCGCCGCCCGAGTAGCCTCCGAACACGGCTTCGGCATCGTCCTCTACCCCTCCCCCGCGGGCATCGGCCCCGCCCGCGACCCCTTCGCCTCCGCCCAAGCAGCCCTCGACGGCGTCATCGCCTCCTCCATGGCCGCCGACGCCCTCACCGCCATCCGCGGCGACCAACTCCCCCTCGTCATGCTCGACAGCGACCCGGAAGGCAGCCTGGGAGCCGCCACGGTGAACCTGGACATCGCCGACGGCGTACGCCAGGCCGCCGAACACCTCCTGGGCCTCGGCCACCGCCGCTTCCTGCACCTGGCCGCGGACGTCGCCTCCTGGACCTTCGAAGTCCGCGCACGCGAACTCGCCGCACGCACCGCGGAAGTCCCCGACACCTCCGTACGCACCGTCCACGCCCCGATCACCATCGAAGACGCCCTCGCCGCCACCGAAGCCGCCCTCACCACCCCCGGCCCCCGCCCCACCGCCCTCGTCTGCGACGACGACAAACTCGCCGCCGGCGCCTACAAAGCCCTCCGCCGCCTCGGCCTCCGCATCCCCGACGACATCTCCGTCACCGGCCTCGACGACCTCGCCCTCGCCACCGCCATCGACCCCGAACTCACCACCGTACGACTCGACGCCGAACTCTTCGGCGAACACGGCATGCGAGCCCTCCTGGCCGTCCTGGACGGCCGGGAACCCGACAGCGGGGACATCCCCGTCGAACTCGTCGTACGAGGCTCCACAGCGCCCCCACGACAGCCGTAGCACCACAGAAAACGCCCGCGCCCCACCCGGAGACTCCCGGGCGGGGCGCGCTGAGCGGGTGGAGCGAGCGGCAGGGCTACTCCACGTCCCCGCCGGACTCCTCGGCATCCTCGGCCTCGGCCGCTGTGGCCGCACCGTTCGCCTCCAGCAACCGACCGAGCTGCGGACCCACGATGCGCTTGAACTTCCGCTGCTGCGGACGCGTACGGTCCAGCACCGCGACCTCGAGACGCTCCGCCGGAATCTCCCGCTGAGTACCGTTCGTCTCCCGCGACAGAGCCGTCACAGCCAGCTTCAGAGCCTCGGCAAGAGTCATCCCCTCCCGATGCTCACGGTCCAGATACGTACTGATCTGCTCCGCATTGCCACCGACCGCCACCGAACCGTGCTCATCCACGATCGAACCGTCATGCGGCAGCCGATAGATCTGGTCACCCTCCGGAGTCTCCCCGACCTCCGCGACCACCAGCTCCACCTCGTACGGCTTCTCGGCCGCACTGGAGAAGATCGTGCCCAACGTCTGCGCATACACGTTCGCCAGACCACGCGCGGTCACATCATCACGGTCATAGGTGTAACCACGCAGATCCGCGTACCGCACACCACCGATCCGCAGATTCTCGTACTCGTTGTACTTACCGGCGGCCGCGAAACCGATCCGGTCATAGATCTCGCTGAACTTGTGCAGCGCACGGGACGGGTTCTCACCGACGAACACGATGCCGTCGGCGTACTGAAGCACAACCAGACTCCGGCCACGCGCGATGCCCTTCCGGGCGTACTCGGCACGGTCCGCCATGGCCTGCTGAGGTGAGACATAGAACGGCGTCGACACCGGTATCCGTCCCCTTCCTTAAGGTTCCGTCGAAGTCACTGCGATCACCTTGAAAAGAACCGAGCCCTCAGAGCAGGGCCGCGCGCGGGCCGTCCGGCTGCTCCAGACGGCGCGCCAGCACCGCACGGGCGAGCTCGGCCGACTCGTCCTCGGTGAGCCGACGGAAACCGTCCTCGGTGATCACTGTGATGATCGGGAAGATCCGGCGGGCGACATCCGGACCACCCGTCGCCGAGTCGTCGTCAGCCGCGTCGTACAGAGCCTGCACCACCAGTGTGGTCGCCTGCTCCTCGGACAGGTCGTCACGGAACAGCTTCTTCATCGCACCCCGCGCGAAGATCGAGCCGGAGCCCGTCGCGGCGAAGTGGTGCTCCTCGGAACGACCGCCGGTCACGTCGTACGAGAAGATCCGCCCCTTGTCCCGGTCCACGTCGAACCCGGCGAACAACGGCACGACGGCCAGTCCCTGCATGGCCATGCCCAGGTTGGACCGGATCATCGTCGACAGCCGGTTCGCCTTGCCCTCCAGCGACAGCTGAGCGCCCTCGACCTTCTCGAAGTGCTCCAGCTCCAGCTGGAAGAGCTTGACCATCTCGACCGCGAGGCCGGCGGTGCCGGCGATACCGACCGCCGAGTACTCGTCGGCCGGGAACACCTTCTCGATGTCGCGCTGGGCGATCACATTGCCCATGGTCGCCCGACGGTCACCGGCGAGCACGACACCCCCGGGGAAGGTCACCGCCACGATCGTCGTCCCGTGCGGCGCCTCGATCACCCCCTGCGTGGGCGGCAACTGCCGCTTGCCGGGCAGCAGCTCGGGCTGGTGCTCCCCGAGAAAGTCCATGAACGAAGAGGACCCAGGCGTCAGGAAGGCAGCTGGTAGACGCCCGGTGCTACGAGTGTTGGCTTCCACAAGTTTCCTTCCAGGTAAGCAGCGGCACGGCGAGCGGCGGCGGGCTTGTCCCTCAATTTGCCGATGGCCGAATTGCAGTTGAAGCACAGTACGCCTCGGACCCTACCCGTCTTGTGGCAGTGATCCACATGAACGGGCGGGGCATCTAGGCAGATCGCGCACATCCCGTACTGGGCGGCGATCATCGCATCGCGCTCGGCTTCGGTCAGGCCGTAGTTGCGCTTGAGATGATGCTGACGCCCCTTAACCGCTTTGCAGGCCTTGCAGAGGGTTCCCAGGCCGTCCGAAGCACTGCTGTTCCGCGGCCACTCACTGTGCGGCTTGATCTCACCGCACGTACGGCAATACTTGTGCCCTTCGGGAGTCTTCACCCTGGGCCGGACGTTGAGCCCCTTGGCCAGTTGCCTCTGCTGGTGGTACGCAGATGCGCACTCCCTGCAGTAGGCCTGCAGGCCATCACGCATGGACTTGTTGCTCGCAAAGGCCGCTCGCGGCTTGTGTTCCTTGCACCGCGAGCAGCGCCTCGCATCCTCTTCGCTTGCCAACCCAGTTCCCCCCGCAACCTTCGATTCGAAGGCTACTGGCCACCCTTCTGAACGAAACTACGAACGAAGTCCTCTGCGTTCTCCTCTAGGACATCGTCAATTTCGTCAAGAACCGAGTCGACGTCGTCGCTCAGCTTCTCGTGGCGTTCCTTGAGGTCTCCCGAAGCCTGCGACTCTGCCGCCTGCTCCTCGACCTCCTCGGTGGAGTGCGTCGCCTTCTGCTGTCCGCCGCCGGTGTCCTTGGTTGCCATAACCTCACCCCGCTCAGTTCGCCCGACATGGTCGTCAGGTCGGCATTCCTGCCGATCGGTGATGATCAGACCCTACAAGCCGGGTCCGACATCGGCCCCGCAGTTTCTCCAACGTACGGGGGCCACCTCGATGATTCCCGGGCGGCGGGATTTTGACCCCGCTCGCCCGCTGCCGTCCGAGTGCCCGTTCAGCCGCCGGAGAGGACCCTGACCAGGTCTTCTGCGGTGCGGCAGCGGTCCAGGAGCTCCTTGACGTGATTTCGCGTTCCGCGTAGCGGTTCCAGGGTTGGGACGCGCTGGAGGGAGTCGCGGCCGGGGAGGTCGAAGATCACCGAGTCCCAGCTGGCGGCGGCGACGTCGTCGGCGTACTGCTCGAGGCAGCGGCCCCGGAAGTACGCGCGGGTGTCCTCCGGCGGGCTTGTGCGGGCCTTGTCGACGTCCGCCTCGTCCAGGAGCCGCTTCATGCGGCCGCGGGCCGCGAGGCGGTTGTAGAGGCCCTTCTCCGCCCGCACGTCGGCGTACTGGAGGTCGAGGAGGTGGAGCTTGGCGGCGTCCCAGTCGAGGCCGTCGCGGCGCCGGTAGCCCTCCATGAGTTCCAGTTTGGCGACCCAGTCGAGTTCTCCGGAGAGGCTCATGGGGTCGTGTTCGAGGCGGTTGAGGGTGTCCTCCCAGCGGGTGAGGACGTCCTTGGTCTGTTCGTCTGCGTCGCCGCCGTAGCGCTCCTCGACGTACTTGCGGGAGAGCTCGTAGTACTCCATCTGGAGCTGGACGGCGGTGAGTGTGCGGCCGCTGCGGAGGGTGACGAGGCGTTTGAGGGTGGGGTCGTGGGAGACCTGGTGGAGGGTCCTGACCGGCTGGTCGACCGCCAGGTCGACCGCGATGAAGCCGTCCTCGATCATGGAGAGGACCAGAGCCGTCGTACCCAGTTTCAGGTACGTCGAGATCTCCGACAGGTTCGCGTCGCCGATGATCACGTGGAGGCGGCGGTATTTCTCCGCGTCCGCGTGGGGCTCGTCGCGGGTGTTGATGATGGGGCGCTTCAGCGTCGTCTCCAGGCCGACCTCGACCTCGAAGTAGTCGGCGCGCTGGCTGAGCTGGAAGCCGTGTTCGTGGCCGTCCTGGCCGATGCCGACGCGGCCGGCGCCGGTGACGACCTGGCGGGAGACGAAGAAGGGGGTGAGGTGGCGCACGATGTCGGAGAAGGCGGTTTCCCGCTTCATGAGGTAGTTCTCGTGCGTGCCGTAGGAGGCGCCCTTGTTGTCGGTGTTGTTCTTGTAGAGGTGGATGGGCTGGGCGCCGGGGAGCTGGGCGGCTCGTTCGGCGGCCTCGGCCATGATGCGTTCGCCGGCCTTGTCCCAGAGGACGGCGTCGCGGGGGTTGGTGACCTCGGGGGCGCTGTATTCGGGGTGGGCGTGGTCGACGTAGAGGCGGGCGCCGTTGGTGAGGATGACGTTGGCGAGGCCGATGTCCTCGTCGGTGAGCTGGCTGGCGTCGGCGGCCTCGCGGGCGAGGTCGAAGCCTCGGGCGTCCCGCAGCGGGTTCTCCTCCTCGAAGTCCCAGCGGGCGCGTCGGGCCCGGTGCATCGCCGCCGCGTAGGCGTTGACGATCTGGGATGAGGTGAGCATGGCATTGGCGTTGGGGTGGCCGGGGACGGAGATGCCGTACTCCGTCTCGATGCCCATTACTCGCCGTACGGTCATGCGGCCCTCCTTGCCCGGCGGAGCCCTCGGTCGTGGGCTCCGCTCGCGTACCGCTGGCGCTCCGGTGCGTGTGCGGTGCCCGTCCCCGCACTGCGCGACTCGGCGGTAGGAAAGAGCCTAGAACGCCTTTGCGCTGGTGGGGAGATCATTTGCGTCATTGCCTTGCTCGGCTCGGTTCCGGTTTTGGCCGGAAAAACAGTGGGCTGCGGGTGCCCGGTGGGGGCACCCGCAGCCGCCCTGTGTTTTACAGGTACTGCCCGGTGTTTGCCACCGTGTCGATGGAGCGTCCGGTGTCGGCGCCCTGCTTTCCGGTGATGAGGGTACGGATGTAGACGATCCGTTCACCCTTCTTTCCGGAGATCCGGGCCCAGTCGTCGGGGTTGGTGGTGTTGGGGAGGTCCTCGTTCTCCTTGAACTCGTCCACGCAGGCCTGGAGGAGGTGGGAGACGCGCAGACCCTTCTGCTTGTGTTCGAGGAAGTCCTTGATCGCCATTTTCTTGGCGCGTCCGACGATGTTTTCGATCATTGCGCCGGAGTTGAAGTCCTTGAAGTAGAGGACTTCCTTGTCGCCGTTGGCGTAGGTGACTTCCAGGAAGCGGTTTTCCTCGGATTCTGCGTACATGTGTTCCACTGCCGTCTGGATCATGCTTTCGACGGTGGTGGCCTTGCTGCCGCCGTGCTCCCCGACGTCGTCGGAGTGCAGCGGGAGGCGCTCGGTGAGGTACTTGCCGAAGATGTCCTTGGCCGCTTCGGCGTCGGGACGCTCGATCTTGATCTTCACATCGAGTCGGCCGGGCCGCAGGATGGCGGGGTCGATCATGTCCTCGCGGTTGGAGGCGCCGATGACGACCACGTTCTGCAGGCCTTCGACACCGTCGATCTCGGCGAGCAGCTGCGGGACGATCGTGTTCTCGACGTCCGAGCTGACACCGGAGCCGCGGGTCCGGAAGAGCGACTCCATCTCGTCGAAGAAGACGATGACGGGGGTGCCCTCGCTGGCCTTCTCCCTCGCACGCTGGAAGACGAGGCGGATCTGCCGCTCGGTCTCGCCGACGTACTTGTTGAGGAGCTCGGGGCCCTTGATGTTGAGGAAGAAGCTCTTGCCGGCGGCCTGGCCGGTGACCTCGGCGACCTTCTTGGCCAGCGAGTTGGCGACGGCCTTGGCGATGAGCGTCTTGCCGCATCCGGGGGGTCCGTAGAGCAGGACGCCCTTGGGCGGGCGCAGTTCGTGCTCCTTGAACAGGTCCGGGTAGAGGTACGGGAGCTCGACCGCGTCGCGGATGGCCTCGATCTGGCCGCCGAGGCCGCCGATCTGCTCGTAGCCGATGTCCGGTACTTCTTCGAGGACGAGCTCTTCGACCTCGCTCTTGGGCACGATCTCGTAGACGTAGCCGGAGCGGGGTTCGAGGAGCAGGGCGTCGCCGGGGCGGATGTTCACGTCGAGCAGGGGCTCGGCGAGTCGTACCACCCGTTCCTCGTCGGTGTGCCCCAGTACCAGGGCGCGCTCGCCGTCCTCGAGGATCTCCTTGAGGGTGACGATGTCACCGACGCGCTCGTATGCCATGGCCTCGACCACGTTGAGCGCTTCGTTGAGCATGACTTCCTGGCCGCGCCTGAGGTCGTCCAGGTCAACGCTTGGGCTGACGTTCACCCGCAGTTTCCGGCCGCCGGTGAAGATGTCTGCGGTGCCGTCCTCGTTGCCTTCCAGGAAGACGCCGAAGCCGGCGGGCGGCTGTGCGAGTCGGTCGACTTCCTCCTTGAGGGCCACGATCTGGTCGCGGGCCTCGCGGAGGGTGTTCGCGAGTCGCTCGTTCTGGGCGGACACGCCGGCCAGGTTCGTCTGCAGCTCGACGATCCGCTCTTCGAGAATCCTCGTGTGCCGCGGAGAGTCGGCGAGCTTGCGTCGCAGGACGGCGATCTCCTGCTCAAGGTAAGCGATCTGCCCGGCCGGGTCGTCGGACCCTCGTCCCGGGCGGATGCCGCGGTTCATGTCGTCGTCGTGGGCTGCCACGGTCCTCACCTCCTCCAAGGGGAGCTGGACGCTTCCAGACCCTACCTGGGTGGGTGTCGATTGAAACCCCTAGATCACAAAGACTGTCAAGGTGTGTCGTCGGTCACCCGTTGCGTTCTTGCTCGTGCGGGGTGGATACCCACTCAACGCGATTCAGAAGCGGCGTGTTCCGGGCTTGGAGCGGTCAAAACCCTTCGCGCCTGACCGGAGTTGTCCGATCCGATGCCGGTTATGGGGTTGTGCCCCGGTGACGCATTCCTTACACAGAGCGACCGGTCGGGTGGTGTTTGTGATCCTGGTACGGGTTTCGGGATGGCCGAAGTCGATCGGTCCGGTGGCCGGGCGCCGCCGTGCCGCGCGGCCGGACGCGCCGTGTGCGCGGGCGTGAGGGGGCTGGGTGCGCGCGGAGGGCGAGGGTGGGTGCGCTCCGGGCGGAGGTAGGGTCGAAGGCGTTCAACACCCGCCGGGGCGGGACCGGGTGACCACCGGGTCCGGCCGTCCGGCGTTTTTCGAGGCAGGAGAGATGACCGTGCAGCAGGAGGCCCTGGCCGGCGGTGAGGCGCTTGAGGTCTGGATCGACCAGGATCTGTGTACGGGCGACGGGATCTGTGCCCAGTACGCCCCTGAGGTGTTCGAGCTGGACATCGACGGTCTGGCCTATGTGAAGGGCGCGGACGACGAGCTCCTGCAGGCGAAGGGGGCGACGGTGCCGGTGCCGTTGCCGTTGCTGACGGATGTGGTGGACTCGGCGCGGGAGTGTCCGGGCGAGTGCATCCATGTGCGCCGGGTCACGGACCGGGTCGAGGTGTACGGGCCGGACGCGGAGTGACTTTCCGGCCACTCCGCGTGGCGTGTGCGTAGGGTCGGCGCGATCGTCAGGTGCTGCGTCGCGTCGGCGTGGCCGTCAGACGCTGTGGGAGGCCGCGGGGGTGGAGCGGACGAAGGCGTGGCCGTCCCACTGCCATTTCGCGCTGGTCTTCACGTCGGGGCAGCAACTGGGCACGTTGTCCGAGGAATAGCCGAGCATGGTCGCGGTGACCGCTTCGGCGGCGACGGCGAAGTCGGTGACCGTGTACCTGTCCTTGGGGTCGACGAGGGTGGCGACGACGCGGGGCCGGGCGGCGTCGGCGGCCTGGGTGAGGACGTAGACGCCGTCGGGCGGGGTGCCCATGGCGGAGTCGCAGTGGACCACGACGACTGTTTCCGGTCTGCCGTCGCCGTCGAGGTCGCCGGTGGCCTTCTTGACGACCTTCTCCTTCACCGGTCCGCAGTCGATGGGGAAGTCCACGCCGGTGGTGCTGGGCGGCGCGGCGGCCGTGGCGGGTTTCGTCTCGTCTCCCGCGGTGGGCTGGGCGGCCTTGGCCGAGCCCGGCTGGAGGAGGGACGTCAGTGCCACGACGCCGGCCACCGCGGTGGCGGTGGCGAGCCAGTGCATGGGGCGGGTGTCGGTGTGAGCGAGCTCCGGGACCACGGATTGCTGCACTAGGAGTGTCTCCTGTGAGGCCTGTGCCGGTGGGGGTGAGGGGGATGGCCTGCATCGTGCCACACGTCACAGTGGGAGGGAACGGCGGGGTGAGCTTCCGCGGGCGGCGGGGCCGGCCCGGTCCTGCTGCCGGGTCAACGTGTGAGCGCCGCGGCCGAGTTCCGGCGGGGTCCGGGGAACTGGGCTGCGGCGCTCGTACGTTGGCGGGTCGGCGACGGGTGCGGCCGGGTGCGGCTCAGCGGCCGGCGCCGCCGTCGGCGTTGGGTCCGTCGTAGTCCTCGCCGTAGGCGCCCTTGGCGGGGCGTCGGCGGCGCATGGGGGGCTCGACGCCGTCGGCGAGGCGGCGGGCGGTGAGCAGGAAGCCGGTGTGGCCGATCATCCGGTGGTCGGGGCGGACCGCGAGGCCTTCGACGTGCCAGTTGCGGATCATCGTCTCCCAGGAGGTCGGCTCGTTGAAGCAGCCGATCTCGCGGATGGACTCGACGGTCCGGGCGAGCTGGGTGGTGGTGGCGACGTAGCAGCACAGGATGCCGCCGGGGACGAGTGCCTTGGAGACGGCCTCCAGGCATTCCCAGGGGGCGAGCATGTCGAGGATGACGCGGTCGACGTCGGTGTCCGACAGGTTGTCCTGGAGGTCGCCGACGGTGAGCTGCCAGGCCGGGTGGGGGCCGCCGAAGTAGCGTTCCACGTTCTGCTGGGCGATCTCGGCGAAGTCCGCGCGGCGCTCGTAGCTGTGCAGCATGCCCTGGTCGCCGATGGCGCGCAGCAGGAAGCTGCTGAGCGATCCCGAGCCGACGCCGGCTTCGACGACGCGGGCGCCGGGGAAGATGTCGGCGAAGGAGAGGATCTGCCCCGCGTCCTTGGGGTAGACGACGGCTGCCCCGCGGGGCATGGACAGGACGTAGTCGGGGAGCAGGGGGCGCAGCGCGAGGTAGGCGACGTTGCCGGTGGTGCGGACAACGCTGCCCTCGGGAGCGCCGATCAGTTCGTCGTGCGGGAAGGAGCCCTTGTGGGTGTGGAAGTTCTTCCCGGCTTCGAGCGTGAACGTGTAGTGGCGACCCTTGGGGTCGGTCAGCTGTACCTGGTCCCCGACCTTGAAGGGCCCGCGCCTGCGGGCGGCACCGGTCGGTTCGGACATGTGAACAGCCTACCGGTTCCCCGCGGGGGCTCGGACCGGCGGAGGGGGCGTGCGGTGCGTGTGAACAGTGCGGGCCGTCTGTGGTTGCTCGCGCAGTTCCCCGCGCCCCTGACGGGGCGCTCGGCCTCGGGGCGTTGTCAGGCGGGCCTTGCCATCGCCCTGACGAAGGCGCGTTCCACGTCCGCCGCGGACAGGACGCCGTAGATCTCGCCCGTCTCCTCCACCACCAGGTATTCGGTGGCCGGGGTGGCGCGCAGGACGTCCAAGAGGTCCTCGCCCGCCAGCTCTGCCGAGACGCGCATGCCGTCGGTGAGGTCCTGGGCGAGGCCGCTGACGGCGACCCAGGGGCGGCGGTGTTCGGGTACGCCGACGATGGCGGCCTCGCGGACCAGGGAGAGGGGGTTGCCGTCGGCGTCGACGACGACGAGGGCGCGGGCGCCGGCGGCGTTGGCGCGGCGCAGGGCTTCGGAGAGGGGGGTGTCGGTCTCGACGGGGACGGCGCGGCGGGTGAGGGTGCGGGCGCGCAGTTCGGGGAGGTGTTCGCGCAGGCGGGCCATGCGGAGGCTGTTGCCGGCGCCGGTCCAGATGATCGCGGCGAGGATGGCGGCGAGCAGGGCGTCGGTGACGGTGTCCATGCCGTTGATGTCCTGGCCGCCGCCTCCGAAGGCGCCGGACTGGTTGAGGAGCGGGAGGCCGACGAGGACGGAGATGGCGAGGGCGCGGCCGACCCAGGCGGCGGCGATGGTGCCGCTCATGGGCCTGCCGGTGATCTTCCAGACGACGGCGCGGAGCATGCGTCCGCCGTCGAGGGGGAGGCCGGGCAGGAGGTTGAAGGCGGCGACGATGAGGTTGGAGACCATCAGGCCGGCCAGCAGGACGCCGGGGACGGTGCCGGGCCGGACGGGCTGCATGGCGAGGTAGAAGATGCCGGCGAGGACGAGGGAGAGCAGGGGGCCGACGAAGGCCAGCACGAACTCCCGTCCGGGGGTCTCGGCTTCTTTCTCGATCTCGGAGACGCCCCCGAAGAACTGGAGCTGGATGCGGCGGACGGGGAGGTTGAAGCGGATCGCGGCGACCGTGTGGGCCAGTTCGTGGACCAGGACGGAGGCGTAGAAGGCGACGGCGAAGAAGAGGGAGACGAGGTAGCGGGCGGCGCCGAGTTCGGGCAGTACGCGGTCGAGCTGGCCGCCGAAGACCCAGGTGATCAGTGCGGCGACGAGGAACCAGCTGGGGGCGACGTACACGGGCACGCCGAAGGGCCGCCCCATGAGCAGCCCGCCCCCGGGCTCCTTGGGCCGCTGCGGCGGCTGCCCCTTGGCCATCCCGGACTGCGCGCGCCCCCGCCCGTCGCCTTCGCCGGGGGCCCCGACGGGAGAGTCCTTGCGGGCCTCGGCGAGCGGGACGGGGGTAGGGCGGGCGCCGGGGGCCGAGGAGGCGTCGGCGGTCGTCCGCGGGCCCGGCTCCGCGGCCGGGGTGGTTTCGGAGGCCGGCTCCGGGTGCGCTTCGGCGGCGGCCGAGGGAGTACCGACGGACGGCTCGGGGCCCGGTTCCGGAGCCGGCGCCGGCTCGGGGGCCGCCTCCCGATGCCCTTCGCCGGCAGCCGAGGGAGTACCGGCCGGCGGCTCCGCGGGGGTGTCTGTGGTGGGTTCGGGGGTGGGGGTGTCGTCGGGTGTGTGCTGTTGCGGTTTCCCGGGCTCGGTGGGGACTTCGGCGCGGGTGTCGGTGGGGTCCGGGCCTCCGTCGGGGGTCGGGGCCGTAGGACCTGCGGGGTGTTCGGTCGGTTCGGCGTTGTCCGACCGGGGCTGCCCGCTCCCGCCGCTCACGTCCACGGTGTCCCCTCGTTAGAAACGTCGTCTGTGGTCGATGGTATGCGGCCGTCGTGACGCGTTTCGCCCCGGCACCCCTTGTGTTGTCCCGGCCGCCGTGCGGGTTGGGTGACTGTCAGTGGCGGGCCGTATGGTCTGTGGTCATGGACAGCAGCATCGAGGACGCCGCGCAGGCTCGGGGCGCGGGCGTCACGCAGGGGGAAGAGCCGGTCACGGCGGCGGAGGTGACGGCGGCGAGGCCGCCCGCGTCGCTGTCGCCGTCGCGGGCCAGTGACTTCATGCAGTGTCCGTTGCTGTACCGGTTCCGGGTGATCGACCGGCTGCCGGAGAAGCCGAGCGAGGCGGCGACCAGAGGGACTCTGGTGCACGCGGTCCTTGAGCGGCTGTTCGACGCACCCGCGGCGGAGCGGACGGCGCCGCGGGCCAAGTCGCTGATTCCGGGGCAGTGGGACCGGCTGCGGGAGAGCCGGCCGGAGATCGGCGGGCTGTTCGCGGACGATCCGCAGGGCGAGCGGCTGGCGCGCTGGCTGGGTGAGGCGGAGCAGCTCGTGGAGCGCTGGTTCACGCTGGAGGATCCGTCCCGGCTGGAGCCGGTGGAGCGGGAGCTGTTCGTGGAGACCGAGTTGGACTCGGGGCTGCGGCTGCGCGGGATCATCGACCGGGTCGACGTGGCGGCGACGGGTGAGGTGCGGATCGTCGACTACAAGACGGGCAAGGCGCCGCGGCCGGAGTACGCCGAGGGCGCGCTGTTCCAGATGAAGTTCTACGCGTTGGTGGTCTGGCGGCTCAAGAACGTGGTGCCGAGGCGGCTGCAGCTGGTGTATCTCGGCAGTGGTGATGTGCTGACGTACGACCCGGTCCTCGCCGATCTCCAGCGGGTGGAGCGCAAGCTGCTCGCGTTGTGGGAGGCGATCCGGGAGGCCACGGAGTCGGGTGAGTGGCGGCCGCGTCCGACGAAGCTGTGCGGCTGGTGCGACCACCAGGCGCACTGCCCGGAGTTCGGCGGCACTCCCCCGCCGTACCCGCTGCCGGTGAGGTCGGCCGACCCGCAGGACCCGGTGCAGGGCAGAATGGGCCCGGACTAGCAGAAGGAGACTCACCGTGGCCATCCGCGTCCTACTGGTCGACGACCAGCCGCTGCTGCGAACCGGGTTCCGGATGATTCTGGAGGCCGAGCAGGACATCGCGGTCGTGGGCGAGGCCGGAGACGGCCTGCAGGCCCTCGACCAGGTGCGCGCCCTCCAGCCGGATGTCGTGCTGATGGACATCCGGATGCCGCGGATGGACGGTGTGGAGGCGACCCGGCAGATCACCGGGCCCGGCCGGGACGGTCCGGCGAAGGTGCTGGTGCTGACCACGTTCGATCTGGACGAGTACGTGGTGGAGGCGCTGCGCGCGGGGGCCAGCGGTTTCCTGCTGAAGGACGCCCCGGCGAACGAGCTGGTGCAGGCGATCCGGGTGGTGGCGAACGGCGAGGCGATGCTGGCGCCGAGCATCACGCGCCGGCTGCTGGACAAGTACGCGACGCATCTGCCGTCCGGCGAGGAGCCGGTGCCGGACACCCTGCACACGCTCACCGACCGTGAGGTGGAGGTGCTGAAGCTGGTGGCGCGGGGGTTGTCGAACGCGGAGATCGCGGCGGACCTGTTCGTCAGCGAGACCACGGTGAAGACGCATGTGGGGCATGTGCTGACGAAGCTGGGGCTGCGGGACCGGGTGCAGGCGGCGGTGTACGCGTACGAGAGCGGTCTGGTGCGTCCCGGCGCGCAGTAGGGCGCGCACGGGCGGCACGCGGTACGACGTGAAGGGGCCCCTCTCCGGTCGGAGAGGGGCCCCTTCACGTCGTATGACCGGGTGTCAGTTGCTGGAGCCGCGGCCGAGCTCCCACAGCTGGAGGCTGGCGGAGGAGTTGATGGCGTAGGCGACGCCCGTGATGTTGGTGCGGGCGGCGACGTACTGCTTGCCCTGCCACAGCGGCAGCACCGGGACGTCTTCGGCGACGGTGTCCTGGATCTCGGTGAGGCTGCCGGTGGCGCTGGCCCGGTCGGCCTCGCGGCGGGAGTCCGGGATCAGCTTGTTGATGATCCTGCTGTTGAGGTAGGGCGACTTGAGGAAGTTGTCCTTGTCGAGGAACGGCGCGAGGAAGTTGTCGGCGTCCGGGAAGTCGGGGAACCAGCCCATGCCGTAGACGTCGTACTCGCCCTTGCGTTCGGCCGTCTGGTACTTGTCCCAGGTGGTGCCCGCGATGCTGACGTCGAACAGGCCGCTGCCGTTGAGCTGCTTCTGGAGGACCTCGAACTCCTGCTTGGTGGCCGGGCCGTAGTGGTCGGTCGTGTAGTGCAGGGTCAGCTTCACCGGGGTGGTGATGTTGGCCGCGGTCAGCAGGGCCTTGGCCTTGGAGACGCTGGGGTCGCCGTACTTGTTGAAGAAGGAGTTGGAGTGGCCGGTCACGGAGGCCGGGACCAGCGAGTACAGCGGATCGGCCTGGGAGCCGTACACCTTGGCGATCAGGGAGGCGCGGTCGATGAGCTGGGCCATGGCCTGGCGGACGGCCTTGGACTTGACCGTGGGCGCGTCGGTGTTGAAGCCGAGGTAGCGGATCTCGAGGCCGGCCATCTCGACGAGGTCGACGTTGGCGTCGGCACCGGTGTCGAGCTTGTTGATCTGCGCGGGCGACATGGTGCGGGTCATGACGTCGATGTCGCCGCTGTCGATCGCCTTGCCCATGGCGTCGGCGTCGTCGTAGGAGCGCAGGACGACCTGCTCGTTGTTGACCTTCACGCTGCCCTTGTAGTTGGGGTTCTTGGTGAAGGTGGCGGAGACGATCGCGTTGTCCTTGACGTCGGCCTTGAAGGTGTAGGGGCCGGAGCCGTCTATGCCGAAGCCGTCGCGGAGCTTGCCCTTCTCGTAGTCCTTCGGGTTCACGATGCCCGCGACCGGAGTGGACAGCTTGTACGGGAAGGTGGCGTCGGCGTTGTTGAGGTGGAAGATGACCTCGCGGTCGCCCTGGGTCTCGATGGTGTCGATGTCCGAGAGGAGGGCGTAGACGCCGGTGTCGGCCTTGATGCGCAGGGCGCGCTCGATGGACCACTTGACGTCCGCGGCGGTGACGGCGTTGCCGTCGGAGAACTTCAGGCCCTCGCGCAGCTTGCAGGCGTAGCGCTCGCTGCCGCTGTCGGTGAAGGAGCAGCTCTCGGCCGCGTCGGGTACCGGGTCGCCCTCGCCCTTGGGCTGGGACATGAGGGTCTGCACGGTCTGGCGCAGGATGTTCCAGCCGCCGACGTCGTAGGAGTAGGCGGGGTCGACCGGCGCCGGAGCGTCCTTCGTGGCGGTGAACCGGTCGGTGGTGCCGACGACGATCGCGTCGCTGCTGCTGCTCCCACTGCCGGATCCGCCGCAGGCGGCGAGAACCGGAGTGAGCAGGCCGACCACGGCCGGCAGCACCAAAGTCTTGCGGTTCATGCTCGAAGTTCTCCAGAACTGTTCGTGTCCGTGTATCCGTCATACATGGGGTGTCGATGCGGATCACGGGAGTTGCGGCGATGTTCTCGCGACGAGATTAGTCGGCGCCCGCAGGAGGGTTCACGGGAGCGTGAGTTGGGGCCCCATCACGCAGTGGAACCGGCTGCGGACAGACCGAAAACCCGACAGCGGCAGGATTAGTGCAGCGTCTCCCCAATCGGGACACAAGGTCACCTCGATTCCCCCCGATCGGGGGTGGGCGGCACACCTCGGCAACGTTGTCGACCCTCGTGCACGTGGGGAACATCACACGTGCATGACTCGGGGGTGGGTACCGGAATTCAGCCGGTTGAACAGTTGCGAATTCCGTTGAATGATTCGGTCGTGTTTTCGTCCAATGTCTTTGCACACTGGGTGAACGGCTAGCGCATTTCTGTCATCAGTCCGCGCAGAAATGCCAGGTCGACCTCTTCCAGCGAGGTGACCACGGTGCGCCGCTCGGCCGGGGCGATGGGCGCGACGGAGGGTACCGCGACCACCTGGCAGCCGGCGGCCTCGGCGGCGGCGACGCCGGTCGCGGTGTCCTCGACGACCGCGCATCTGGCCGGATCCACTCCCAGGCCGGCGGCGGCGAGCAGATACGGGTCCGGGTGCGGCTTGGTGCGCAGGACCTCGTCGCCGGCGACGGACAGGCCGAAGTGCCGGGGGCCCAGCCGGGCCAGGACACGGTCGATGATGCGCCGGTGCGAGGCGGAGACCAGGGCGGTGGGGATCTGCTGCTCGTAGAGCTCGGCGAGCAGCCGCTGCGCGCCCGGCATCAGCGGCAGGCCGCTGCCGATGCGCTCCTCGAAGCCCTCGTTGAGCAGGACGCTGAGTTCGGCGAGCGTGATGGCGGCGCCGGTGGCCTCGATGAGGAACCCGGCGCTGCGGGTCATGGGGCCGCCGACCACGACATGGCGCCAGGAGTCGTCGAGGGTGTGGCCGAGGCGGGCGAAGATCTCGACCTCGACGTCCCACCAGAAGCCCTCGGTGTCCACCAGGGTGCCGTCCATGTCGAGGAGCACGGCTTGAAGGGCAGAGCCTTCGGCCGTCCGGGTTCCGAGCGCGGGGACCGTGCTGGTCATCCACGTACCTCCTTGAGGGACGATCAGGCCGGTTCCCATGCGGGGAACCGGCCTGCTGTGGACCGACCAGTGTACGACTTATCCGATCAGTGCGCTGTGTGGCACGCGTCTCGGCGTGCCGCACGGCTCACCGGGCGTTGAAGTACTTCGCCTCCGGGTGGTGGATGACGATCGCGTCGGTGGACTGCTCGGGGTGCAGCTGGAACTCCTCGGACAGCTGGACGCCGATCCGCTCGGGCCGGAGCAGGTCGGCGATCTTGGCGCGGTCCTCCAGGTCGGGGCAGGCGCCGTAGCCGAGGGAGAAGCGGGCGCCCCGGTACTTCAGGGCGAACATGTCCTCGACGTCGGCCGGGTCCTCGCCGGCGAAGCCGAGTTCGGAGCGCACGCGCGCGTGCCAGTACTCGGCGAGGGCCTCGGCCAGTTGGACGGACAGGCCGTGCAGTTCGAGGTAGTCGCGGTAGGAGTTGGCCTCGAACAGCTTGGCGGTCTCCTCGCCGATGCGGGAGCCGACGGTGACGACCTGGAGGCCGACGACGTCGGTCTCCCCCGACTCCTCCGGGCGGAAGAAGTCGGCGAGGCACAGCCGGCGGCCGCGGCGCTGGCGGGGGAAGGTGAACCGGGTGCGCTCGTTGCCCTGGTCGTCCAGGATGATCAGGTCGTCGTCCTTGGAGACGCAGGGGAAGTAGCCGTAGACCACGGCCGCTTCGAGCAGGTTCTCCGTCTGGAGCCGGTCGAGGAGGCCGCGCAGCCGGGGGCGGCCCTCGGTCTCGACGAGTTCCTCGTACGACGGTCCCTCGCCGGTGCGGGCCTGCTTGAGGCCCCACTGCCCCTTGAAGAGGGCGCCCTCGTCGAGCCAGCCGGCGTACTCCTTGAGCTGGATGCCCTTGATGACGCGGGTGTCCCAGAACGGCGGGGTGGGCACCGGGTTGTCGACGGCGACATCGGAGCGGACGTGGCCCTCCTCCGGCCGCTCCTCGGCCTCGACGGTGGCGGTCTGCCGGACCCGGCGCTGCTTCAGCTCCGGCAGGACGGCGCCGGGCACCCCGCGCTTGACGCCGATGAGGGCGTCCATGAGGCGCAGGCCCTCGAAGGCGTCGCGGGCGTAGCGGACCTCGCCCTCGTAGAGCTCGTGCAGGTCCTGCTCGACATAGGCGCGGGTGAGGGCGGCACCGCCGAGGATGACCGGGTAGGAGGCCGCGAGGCCGCGCTGGTTGAGCTCCTCCAGGTTCTCCTTCATGATCACCGTGGACTTGACCAGCAGTCCGGACATGCCGATGACGTCGGCCCGGTGCTCGTCGGCGGCCTCCAGGATCGCGGAGACGGGCTGCTTGATGCCGAGGTTGACGACGTTGTAGCCGTTGTTGGACAGGATGATGTCGACGAGGTTCTTGCCGATGTCGTGCACGTCGCCGCGGACGGTGGCCAGCACGATCGTGCCCTTGCCCTCGGCGTCCGACTTCTCCATGTGCGGTTCGAGGTGGGCGACGGCGGCCTTCATGACCTCGGCGGACTGGAGGACGAACGGCAGCTGCATCTGGCCGGAGCCGAACAGTTCGCCGACGACCTTCATGCCGTCCAGGAGGGTCTCGTTGACGATGTCGAGGGCGGCGCGGGTGGTCAGGGCCTCGTCGAGGTCGGCCTCCAGGCCGTTCTTCTCGCCGTCGATGATGCGGCGCTTGAGGCGCTCCTCCAGCGGGAGGGCGGCCAGTTCCTCGGCCTTGCCTGCCTTGAGGGACTTGGCGGTGGCGCCCTCGAAGAGCTGCATGAGCTTCTGGAGGGGGTCGTACCCCTCGGCGCGGCGGTCGTGGATGAGGTCGAGGGCGGTCCGCACCTCCTCCTCGCTGAAGCGGGCGATCGGCAGGATCTTCGAGGCGTGCACGATCGCCGAGTCCAGGCCCGCCTTGACGCATTCGTCGAGGAAGACGGAGTTCAGCAGGATGCGGGCGGCCGGGTTGAGGCCGAAGGAGATGTTGGACAGGCCGAGGGTGGTCTGGACGTCCGGGTGGCGGCGCTTGAGTTCGCGGATCGCCTCGATGGTGGCGATGCCGTCCTTGCGGGACTCCTCCTGGCCGGTACAGATGGTGAAGGTCAGGGTGTCGATGAGGATGTCCGACTCGTGGATGCCCCAGTTCCCGGTCAGGTCGTCGATCAGCCGTTCGGCGATGGCGACCTTGTGCTCGGGGGTGCGGGCCTGGCCCTCCTCGTCGATGGTCAGCGCGATCAGCGCGGCGCCGTGCTCGCGCGCCAGCTTGGTGACCTTCGCGAAGCGGGACTCGGGGCCGTCGCCGTCCTCGTAGTTGACGGAGTTGATGACCGCGCGGCCGCCGAGCTTCTCCAGGCCGGCCTGGATGACGTCGACCTCGGTGGAGTCGAGGACGATCGGCAGGGTGGAGGCGGTGGCGAAGCGGCCGGCCAGTTCCTCCATGTCGGCGACGCCGTTGCGGCCGACGTAGTCCACGCAGAGGTCCAGCATGTGGGCGCCCTCGCGGATCTGCTCGCGGGCCATCTCCACACAGTCGTCCCAGCGGGCCGCCAGCATGGCCTCGCGGAACTTCTTGGAACCGTTGGCGTTGGTGCGCTCGCCGATGGCCAGGTACGAGGTGTCCTGGCGGAACGGGACGGTCTGGTAGAGGGAGGCGGCGCCGGGCTCGGGGCGCGGGCTGCGCTCGGGCGGGGTGACGCCCCTGACCTTCTCGACGACCTGGCGCAGGTGCTCGGGGGTGGTGCCGCAGCAGCCGCCGATGAGCGAGAGGCCGTAGTCGCGGACGAAGTTGTCCTGGGCCTCGGCCAGGCCCTCGGGGCCGAGCGGGAAGTGGGCGCCGTCCTTGGTGAGGACGGGCAGGCCGGCGTTCGGCATGCACAGCAGCGGGATCCGGGAGTGCCGGGTGAGGTAGCGCAGGTGCTCGCTCATCTCGGCGGGGCCCGTGGAGCAGTTCAGGCCGATCATGTCGATGCCGAGCGGCTCCAGGGCCGTCAGCGCGGCGCCGATCTCGGAACCGAGGAGCATGGTGCCGGTGGTCTCGAAGGCCATGGAGACAAGGAGCGGGACCTCGGCGCCGAGGGCTTCCATGGCACGGCGGGCGCCGAGGACGGAGGCCTTGGTCTGCAGGAGGTCCTGGGTGGTCTCGACGATCAGGGCGTCGGCGCCGCCGGCGAGCAGGCCCTCGGCGTTCTGCTGGAAGCCGTCCCGGAGGGTGACATACGGCACATGGCCGAGGGTGGGCAGCTTGGTGCCGGGGCCGATGGAGCCGAGGACCCAGCGCTGCCGGCCGTCGCCCGCGGTGTACTCGTCGGCGACCTCGCGGGCGATGCGGGCGCCGGCCTCGGACAGTTCGTGGACGCGGTCGGCGATGTCGTACTCCGCCATGGCCGCGGTGTTGGCCCCGAAGGTGTTGGTCTCGACGCAGTCGACGCCCACGGCGAAGTACGCCTCGTGGACGGAGCGGACGATGTCGGGGCGGGTGAGGTTGAGGATCTCGTTGCAGCCCTCGAGGTTCTCGAAGTCCTCCAGGGTCGGGTCCTGTGCCTGCAGCATGGTGCCCATGGCTCCGTCGGCGACCACCACACGGGTGGCGAGCGCCTCTCGGAGCGCGGACACGCGGGTCCGGCTGTCGGCGGAAGGGGACGGCTGCGACGAGGCCATGAAGGGCTCCCTTGGATGCGACGGCTGTCGGCTATGCGGTCCTCCCGGGCGGGCCCGGGCACGGACGCACTGCGTCAGCCTAACCGGGTGTCGGCTTGGATGGGCAGGGCGTCCATGTGGCGGACGAGTGAGTCGGCCGGTGCGGGAGTATGTCGCGGGCCCTGGTGTCCTGGTCGCTTACCGGCCATGGTGCGGGGCGGACGAGTGTGGCCGGGCACCCAAGCCCGGGCCACGCGTGATGTAACAGGTGTCGACCGACCATTAGCGGAGAGTCGACATGGACCGGTAGTGTTCGACATTGCCGAACGATGGTTACGGCGATCGTTCGGTGAAGGTCGGAGGACGGAGGCAGGACGGCGATGGCACGGAACATCCAGTCGCTCGAACGGGCGGCCGCGATGCTGCGGCTGCTCGCGGGCGGCGAGCGACGGCTCGGCCTGTCCGACATCGCCTCGTCACTGGGACTCGCCAAGGGCACCGCGCACGGCATCCTGCGCACCCTCCAGCAGGAGGGGTTCGTCGAGCAGGACGACGCCTCCGGGCGCTATCAGCTGGGCGCCGAGCTGCTCCGGCTCGGCACCACCTACCTGGACGTCCACGAACTGCGGGCACGGGCGCTGGTGTGGACGGACGACCTGGCCCGCTCCAGCGGGGAGAGCGTCTACCTGGGCGTTCTCCATCAGCAGGGCGTGCTGATCGTGCACCACGTCTTCCGGCCCGACGACAGCCGGCAGGTGCTGGAGATCGGGGCGATGCAGCCGCTGCACTCCACGGCCCTGGGCAAGGTGCTGTCGGCGTACGACCCGGTGGCGCACAGCGAGGCCCTGGAGGCGGACCGCAAACCCTTCACGGACCGCACGACCTGCGATCCGGACGCCTTCGAGCACATCCTCGACTTCACGCGCGCGCGTGGGTACGCGGCCGACGTGGAGGAGACCTGGCTGGGTGTGGCCTCCGTCGCGGCGCCGATCCACGACCGGCGGCGCATGCCGGTGGGCGCGGTGGGCATCACGGGCGCGGTGGAGCGGCTGTGCCGGGACGGGGAGCTGCGGCCCGAGCTGATCGCCGCGGTACGGGACTGCGCCCGCGCGGTGTCGCGGGACCTGGGCGCCGGGCGGTTCTGACCCCGCGCCACTGATCGACGACCGAGGCCGGTCCGCATGTCGGCGGACCGGCCTCAGCCATACCCCGAGACGGGCAAAGCGGGACAAAGTCGCAGCTCAGGACCCCGGGGCCGCGAGCGGCCGCCGAACCTCGGCGCGACCGGGCACGACCGGCCCGCGGATCGATAACCCACAGCAATCAATAACGATCGCGTTTTCGATAACAGAACTCTTGACGCACGCGTAACGCCGGAGCAAGACTCCCGTCCATCGGTCGACATTGTCGAACACCTACCGGCAATACGCGTTAGAGTGTGACAGTGCCAAGGGCCGGTATCGCTCTCACCCCCGAGGGCAGCTCGAACTCCCGGAGGGACCCGGGGTTCGGTCCCCTGGACGAAGGACAAAGGAGTCGCGGGTGTCCAGCTCCGACATCTTCATCGGCGAGACCATCGGTACCGCCATACTCATCCTGCTCGGCGGTGGCGTCTGCGCCGCCGTTACGCTCAAGGCCTCCAAGGCCCGTAACGCCGGTTGGCTCGCCATCACCTTCGGGTGGGGTTTCGCCGTTCTGACGGCCGTTTACACCTCGGCGCCGCTCTCCGGTGCCCATCTGAACCCGGCCGTGACGCTCGCACTCGCGATCAAGAACCACGACTTCAGCACCCTCCCCGAGTACTGGGGCGGTCAGCTGCTCGGCGCCATGATCGGCGCCACCCTGGTCTGGCTGGCGTACTACGGCCAGTTCCACGCGCACCTCACCGACAAGGAGATCGTCGGTGGTCCGGGTGCGCAGGCCACGGCGGCCAAGGCCGTCGAGGCCCAGGAGAAGGGCGCCGGCCCGGTCCTCGGCATCTTCTCCACCGGCCCGGAGATCCGCAACGCGGTGCAGAACCTCGCCACGGAGATCATCGGCACCATCGTGCTGGTGCTCGCCGTCCTCACCCAGGGCCTGAACGACAAGGGCAACGGTCTGGGCACCCTGGGCGCCCTGATCACCTCGCTCGTGGTCGTCTCGATCGGTCTGTCGCTCGGCGGCCCGACGGGTTACGCGATCAACCCGGCCCGTGACCTCGGTCCGCGCATCGTGCACGCCCTCCTCCCCCTGCCCAACAAGGGCGGTTCCGACTGGAGCTATGCCTGGATCCCGGTGGTCGGTCCGCTGATCGGCGCCGCCATCGCCGCAGGCATCTACAACGTCGCCTTCGCTTAAGAAGCAACCTCCGCCGAAAAAGCCGACACGCGCCGTACGTTCAGCCCCAACACCAGGAACTTCGAGGAGCACACAGTGACCGACGCCCACACCGCAGGCCCCTTCATCGCCGCGATCGACCAGGGCACGACCTCCAGCCGCTGCATCGTCTTCGACAAGGACGGCCGGATCGTCTCCGTCGACCAGAAGGAGCACGAGCAGATCTTCCCCAAGCCGGGCTGGGTCGAGCACAACGCCAACGAGATCTGGACCAACGTCCAGGAAGTCGTCGCCGGAGCCATCCAGAAGGCCGGCATCACCCGTGACGACATCAAGGCCATCGGCATCACCAACCAGCGCGAGACCACCGTGCTGTGGGACAAGAACACCGGTGAGCCCGTCCACAACGCGATCGTCTGGCAGGACACCCGCACCGACGCCCTCTGCAAGGAGCTCGGGCGCAACGTCGGCCAGGACCGCTTCCGCCGCGAGACCGGCCTGCCGCTGGCCTCGTACTTCGCCGGCCCCAAGGCCCGCTGGCTGCTCGACAACGTCGACGGCCTCAAGGAGCGCGCCGAGGCGGGCGACATCCTCTTCGGCACCATGGACACCTGGGTCATCTGGAACCTGACCGGTGGCGTCAACGGCGGCAAGCACGTCACCGACGTGACCAACGCGTCCCGCACCCTGCTGATGAACCTGCACACCATGCAGTGGGACGACAAGATCGCCGAGTCCATCGGCGTGCCGCTGCAGATCCTGCCCGAGATCCGCTCCTCCGCGGAGGTCTACGGCGAGGTCACCGGCGGCAGGCTCGGCGACCTGCTCGGCGGCATCCCCGTCGCCTCCGCGCTCGGCGACCAGCAGGCGGCCCTGTTCGGCCAGTGCTGCTTCGCCGAGGGCGAGGTCAAGTCCACCTACGGCACCGGCACCTTCATGGTGATGAACACCGGTGACAAGATCATCAACTCCTACGCGGGCCTGCTGACCACCGTCGGCTACAAGATCGGCGACCAGCCGACCGTGTTCGCGCTGGAGGGCTCGATCGCCGTCACCGGTTCGCTGGTGCAGTGGATGCGCGACCAGATGGGCCTGATCTCGACCGCGGCCGAGATCGAGACGCTCGCGCTCTCGGTCGAGGACAACGGCGGCGCGTACTTCGTGCCGGCCTTCTCCGGCCTGTTCGCCCCGCACTGGCGCTCCGACGCCCGCGGTGTCATCGCCGGCCTGACCCGGTACGTCACCAAGGCGCACCTGGCCCGCGCCGTCCTGGAGGCCACCGCCTGGCAGACCCGCGAGATCGCGGACGCCATGGTGAAGGACTCCGGCGACGAGCTGGTGGCCCTCAAGGTCGACGGTGGCATGACCGCCAACAACCTGCTGATGCAGCAGCTCGCCGACGTCCTCGACGCACCCGTGGTGCGCCCGATGGTCGCCGAGACCACCTGCCTCGGCGCCGCCTACGCCGCCGGTCTCGCCGTCGGCTTCTGGTCCGGCACCGACGAACTGCGCGCCAACTGGCGCCGGGCCGCCGAGTGGACCCCCCGCATGGACGCGGAGACCCGCGACCGTGAGTACAAGAACTGGCTCAAGGCCGTCGACCGGACCATGGGCTGGATCGACGACGAGAGCTGAGCCGAAGAGAGCTCACCAGCTCTGACGAGGAGTAAGAACCCGACATGACCAGTCAGTCCACCCTGCAGTCCGTGCCTGCCCTGGGGACGCACCCGGCCTCCGGCTCGCTTCCGAGCCGGGCCGAGACCAGGGAGCAGCTCTCCAAGGCGTCGTACGACCTTCTCGTGATCGGCGGCGGCATCCTGGGCATCTCCACCGCCTGGCACGCCGCGCAGTCCGGTCTGCGGGTGGCACTGGTCGACGCCGGCGACTTCGCCGGCGCCACCTCCTCCGCCTCCTCCAAGCTGCTCCACGGCGGTCTGCGCTACCTGCAGACCGGCGCGGTGAAGCTGGTGGCGGAGAACCACTTCGAGCGCCGTGCGGTCTCCCGCCAGGTGGCCCCCCACCTGGCGAACCCGCTCACGTTCTACCTCCCCGTGTACAAGGGCGGTCCGCACGGCGCGGCGAAGCTCGGGGCGGGCGTGTTCGCCTACTCCGCGCTCTCCGCGTTCGGTGACGGCGTCGGCCACCTGCTCTCCCCCACCAAGGCGGCGCAGGACGTGCCCGAGCTGCGCACCGAGAACCTCAAGGCCGTGGCCGTGTACGGCGACGACCAGATGAACGACGCGCGCATGGCGCTGATGACGGTCCGCGCGGCCGTCGAGGCGGGCGCGGTCGTCCTCAACCACGCCCAGGTCACCGGGCTGCGCTTCACCAAGGGCCGGGTCACCGGCGCCGACCTCAAGGACGCCGTCTCCGGCGAGGAGTTCGGCGTCAACGCCCGCCTGGTGCTCAACGCGACCGGCCCCTGGGTCGACCACCTGCGCAAGATGGAGGACGCGAACGCGGCCCCCTCCATCCGCCTCTCCAAGGGCGCGCACCTGGTCCTGAAGCGGACCGCGCCGTGGAAGGCCGCGCTCGCGACCCCCATCGACAAGTACCGGATCACCTTCGCCCTGCCCTGGGAGGACATGCTCCTGCTCGGTACGACCGACGAGGAGTACGAGGGCGACCCGGCGGACGTCTCCGTCACCGAGAAGGACATAGCCCAGATCCTGGACGAGGCCGCGTTCTCCGTCCGGGACCAGCAGCTCCAGCGTGACCTGATCACCTACGCCTTCGCCGGCCTTCGCGTGCTGCCGGGCGGCCCCGGCAGCACCGCCAAGGCCAAGCGGGAGACCGTGGTCACCGAGGGCAGGGGCGGCATGCTGTCCGTCGCGGGCGGCAAGTGGACCACCTTCCGGCACATCGGCCGCACCGTGATGCAGAAGCTGGAGGCGCTGCCGGGCCGGCCGCTGGGCGACGACTTCGAGCCGATCGCCTCGCTGCCGAAGAAGCTGCCGCTGCCCGGTGTCGCCAACCCCCGTGCGGTCGCCCACCGCCTGCTGGTGGACAACCCGGCGCCCGGCCCCCGCATGGCCGCCGACACCGCCAAGCACCTGGCCACCCACTACGGTTCGCTGGCCTTCGACATCGCGCGGATCGCCAACGAGCACCCGGAGCTGGCCGAGCGGGTCCACCCGGACGCCCCGGAGATCTGGGCGCAGGTCGTCTGGGCGCGGGACCACGAGTGGGCCGAGACCGCCGACGACGTGCTGCGCCGCCGGACCACCCTGACGATCCGCGGCCTGGCCACGGACGACGTCCGCGCCAAGGTCCAGGGCCTGCTCGACGAGAAGTGACAAGAAGCAGGCGGCTGCCGGGCCTCCCCTGACCGATCCGGCAGCCGCTGAAGTCCCGCCCCGCCGTACCGGGGACGGGCACGGCAGAGGGGCGGCTCCCCTCCCCTTGGGAGCCGCCCCTTTCGCATGCCCTGCGGCCGGTGCTCCGTTGTCGGTGCGCCGCCGTCAGTGCCGGGTGCTTCCATCGACGTATGAACATCGATCAGGCGGATCCCGCCGAGCTCGCGGCCCTGCGCGCGGCGTTCGGCGTGAGCGACGACGGAGCGTCGGCACTGGGCTGGGAGGGCGTGCACGCGTTCGAGGCGCAGCACGGGGTGGTGCTGCCGGAGCCGTACCGGACGTTCGTGGCGGAGCTGACGGACGGCTCGTTCCAGGGACCTCCGGAGTACGGGCTGGTGGCGCTGGCCGCGTCCCCCGACGACTGGGGCGACGACGGGAGGGGCCGGGACCTGGCCAAGCCCTTCCCGCTCTCCCGGGGATGGCTCTGGGAGGAGGACGAGGGACCGTACGAGGACCCCGACGCCGTCATCGACCAGGTCCTCAACCACGGTTCGGTCGTGCTCGGGACCGACGGATGTGCCATGAACTGGCATCTCGTCGTCACTGGCGCCCAGCGCGGGCACATATGGCACGTCACCGACGTCGGTGCCATGCCGTTCGGCGCGGACTTCGGGTACACCACGGCCGAGCCCGGCTTCGCGGGCTGGGTGCGGCACTGGGCGGCCGGCAAGGAGTGGTTCGACGCGGAGTGAGCCCCTCAGACCAGCGACTCCGCCAGGGACCGTACGGCCCGGGCGTTCGTCAGTTCCGTGCGGTGCAGGATGAGTTCGCGGCCCAGGAGGAGCGCGCGGCGGGACGCCGGGGCCGGGTTCGGCAGGGTTGTCAGGTCGGTGAGGTGGGCGAAGCCGATGATGCGGCGGACGAGCTCCGTGCCGGCGAAGCCGAGGGACTCCGTCCAGACCCGGCGCAGGAAGCGGTCCAGGTAGGCGTCGTCGAAGAAGGTGTCCACGCGGGTCGGCCAGAGGCGTCGGAACTCGTTCTCGAACGCCTCCCAGGACACCCGGAGTTGGTCCGCGTGGTCGGACGCGGTGCCGAGGGCGCGGGCGCGTTCCGCCGAGACCAGGGCGTTGGCCCAGTAGAGGCCGAGGTCGAAGCCGATGGGGCCGACGAAGGAGAACTCGGGGTCGAAGACCCGGACGACGGGGGCGCCTTCGCGCTCGCCGACCATGATGCTGCCGGTGTGCAGGTCGCCGTGGAGCAGGGCCTGGGCGCCGGTCATGAAGGTGTGGCGGAGGTCGGCGACCTCGGTGCGCAGCCGGGTGTCGGCGCGGAACTCGGCGGCGAGGTCGTCCAGTTCGGGGAGCCAGTGGTTGTGCTCGTGCTCGGTGTACGGCTCGGACAGGACCACGTCCTCGGTGATCTTGCAGAGTTCCGGGTTGGCCGAGGCGGCGATCAGGGCCTTGCGGCCGGCCGAGTCCAGGCCGAAGTCGCTGGTGGCGAAGGACAGTTGCGCGACCAGCTCGCCGATGCGGCGGGAGGTGTCCGGGCCGTAGGCGGCGCCCTCGTTGAGGGCCGTGCGCAGGACCCGGAGGTCGGAGAGGTCCTCCATGACCAGGGCGTGGTTCTCGGGGTCGTAGCCGTGGATCGCGGGGATGGTGCCGGGGGCGACCCTGGCGAGCTGCTCGTAGGCGCGGGCCTCGGCGTCGGAGCGGTCGGGGCTCAGCGGCCAGGAGGGGCCCGCCACCCGGACCCAGGGCAGTGCCTGCTTGACGGCGAGGGTCCGGGTGCCGGCGCTGTCCGAGGCGACGAAGACGCGGTTGAGGTTGCCGTCGGAGACCTCGCGGACCCCGATGTCGTCGGAGCCGTCCCAGTGGCCGCGCTCGCGCAGGTAGGCCGGGATGTCGGCGGTCTCCAGGATGCGGTAGCCCATGGTCTCGAACTTCCTTATGCGGTGCGGCGCTTGGACAGGGTGAAGCTGAAGACCAGGGCGAGGATGAGGACGGCGCCCTCGACCACGTCCTGGGTGTAGTACGGCAGGCCCTTGATGGTCAGCCCCGTGGTGATGATGCCGATCAGGACGGCGCCGAGGGCGGTGCCCCACACGTTGGGGCGGCCCTTGCCGAGGACCGAGGTGCCGACGAGGGCGACCGCCACCGCCTCCAGGAGCTGGGAGGTGCCGGCCGAGACATCGCCCTGGCCGATCCGGGAGGCCAGGATCAGCCCGCCGACCGAGGCGAGGACGCCGGACAGGACGTAGGCGAGGGCGCGGTAGGCGCCGACGCGGATACCGGCGAGGCGGGCGGCCTCGGGGTTGGCGCCGATGGCGTAGAGCACCCGGCCCCAGCGGGTGCGGGCCAGGAACACCCAGGCGGCGACCGTGAGCGCGCCGAAGATCAGCACGGAGACGGGGATGCCGAGGACGGTGCCGCGGTCGATGCGCAGAAACCCGGCGGTGAACCTGCCGGGAGCGGTCGTCCCGTCCGACTCGGTCATGCCCGGGGAGACGGACTGGCCGTCGACGAGGATGAGTTTGCCGCCCTGGATGACGAACATGACGCCGAGGGTGGCCAGCATGTCGGGGATCTTCAGTACGACGATGAGCAGCGCGTTGAGCAGACCGGCGAGGGCGCCCGCCGCGAGGACGGCGAGGATCGCCACCGTGCCGACCTGGTTGTGGATCACCATGGTCTGGGCGGCGACGGAGACCCCGAGTCCGGCGACCGCGCCGACCGACATGTCCATTCCGCCGACGGCCATGGTGAGGGTGACGCCGAGGCCGAGGATCGCGGCGACGGAGACATAGCGCAGGGTGTCGAGCAGGGTCGCCGACTCGCGGAACGAGCCCTCGGTCAGGGCGAAGTAGCCGAAGAGCGCGACCGTCACGAAGATGAAGCCGTACTTGATGACGGCGTTCTGGACGCGTACGGCGGTGAGGGGCGGAGCCGGTACCTCGACTGCTGTCTCGGTGCTCTGGGTGGTGGTCATGGGTGCTGCTTCCTTCGGCAGCCGGTGTCGGAGGGGCTGGTGGACGCGTGGTCTACACGGACACGGCGATGGTCTGGATCACGCGGTCGCGCTCCGCGTCCTCGCCGTACGCGTCGAGGTGGACCTCGCCGGCCGCGAGGACGACGACCCGGTCGGCGACCTCCAGCACCTCGTCGACGTCGGCGGACAGGACGAGCACGGCGGCGCCCTCGGCGGCCAGGGCGCGGGCCCGGCGGCCGATGTCCCGGCGGGCGCCGATGTCCACGCCCCGGAACGGTTCGTCCAGGATGAGGACGCGTGGGGTCTCGGCGAGCCAGCGGCCCACGACGACCTTCTGCTGGTTGCCGCCGGAGAGTTCCTCCACGGTGCTGTGCTCGTCGCGGGCCACGATCCCGAGGGCGTCGACGGCGGCCCGGCCGAGGGCGTCCTCGCGGGAGCGGCTCACCAGGCCGGCCCGGGAGAGGGACCCGAGGAACGGCAGGGAGATGTTCTGGGCCAGGGACCAGCCGGGGACGAGGGCGTCGGCGTGCCGGTCCTCGGGGACCAGATGGACCCCGGCCCGGATGGCGTCGGCGGGGCGGCGGGGCGCGTAGGGCCTGCCGTCCAGTTCGGCGGTGCCGGTGCGGAAGGCCTCGGCGCCGAAGAGGCCGCGGGCGAGTTCGGTCTTGCCCGCGCCCAGCAGGCCGACCACTCCGGTGACTTCGCCGCCGCGCAGGTCGAGGTCGAGCGGGGCGCGGTCCTCGAAGAGCCGGACGCCGCGCAGGGAGAGGACGGTCTCGCGCTGTTCGCCCTCCCGGGCCGGGCGGGCCGGGCGGGCCGTCCGGGCCTCATGGGCCTGGGCGAGCATGGCGCGCAGGGCCGCGTCCCAGTCGAAGGGCCTTGACTGGTCGTCGGTGAGACGGCCGTCCCGCAGGACGACCAGCCGGTCGGCGAGGGCGTCGATCTCGCCGAGGCGGTGGGAGACGTAGAGGACGGCGATCCCGTCGTCGCGCATCTTCTCCACGAGGGCGAAGAGGCGCTCGGCCTCGGCGGCCGAAAGGGCCGAGGTCGGTTCGTCGAGGACGAGCAGCCGGGGGCGGGTGGCCAGGGCGCGGGCCAGGATCAGCAACTGCCGGTCGGAGATGCCGAGTTCGGTGACGTCCTGCCTGAGGACCGCGTCGGACCAGTCCAGGCCGAGGCCGGCCTGGATCTCCCGGGCGCGGGCCAGGGTGCGGGCACCGCTCAGGAACGGGTTGCCGCGCTGCTGGGCCAGCTCCTCGAAGACCAGGTTCTCCGCGACCGTGAGTCCGGGCACGATGCCCTCGCCGATCCGCTGGTGCACCGTCTGGATACCCAACTGGCGTGCGGCGAGAGGGGATTGGAGAGCCGCGGGCTCCCCTGCGACCCGCACCTCGCCCCCGTGGTCCGTGTGCACGCCGGACAGGATCTTGATCAGCGTGGACTTTCCGGCGCCGTTCGCGCCGAGCAGCGCGACCACGCTGCCCGGGGCGATGTCGAGCGAGACGGACGCCAGGACCGTTTTGCCGTCGAAGGCCATGCTGACGTCGGTCAGACCGACTGCCGGAACGGCCGTCTCAGTGGGCGACATTGGGAATCCAGTCCGCGGTGCTGACCTTGGACAGGTTCAGCGCGGGCAGGGCGGTGCGCAGCTGGTCCATGTTCTCGATCTTGTTCTTGAGCAGGAAGTCGCGGGTGATGGCGACGGCCGGGAACTCGACCGAGGTCTGGTTCAGCTGACCGGCCAGCTCCAGCGCGGCGGTTCGGACCACGGCCGCGCCGACGGCGGACGGGTCGGTGCCGGCGGTGGCGACCCACGGGCTGTCGGTGGCGGTCATGTTCTGGATGTCGGCGTTGGAGACGTCCGCGCCGAAGACCTTCACCTTGCCCTGGAGCTTCTTGTTCTGCACGGCGAGGACGGTGCCCTTGGCGAGTTCGTCGTACGGCGCGAAGACGCCCGTCACGTCGGAGTGCTGGGTGAGCGCGGCGGAGACGAGGGGAACGTTGTCGGTGGCGGTGGAGTCGGTGACCTTGCCGACCTTGAACTCCTGCGTCCAGCCGTTGGCGGTGAGCGCCTTCTGCCAGACCGTGTCGCGCTTGTCGAGGGCGGCGTACCCGGCCACGTTGACATAGCCGACCTTGGCCTTCTCGCCGACCGTCTTGGCCATCACGTCCAGGACGGCCTGGGCCATGCTGGCGTCGTCCCGTTCGGTGCTGACGACGGACTTGTTGGTCTGGTCGACGTCGTAGACGACGACCTTGATGCCCTTCTTCACGGCCTGGTCGATCTCCGGCTGGATGGTGGCCGGAAAGCCGTGGTCGACGACGATCGCCTGCGCGCCCGAGTTGATGGCGGACGAGAGGTCGGTGGCCTGCTTGGCGTTGTCGGCCTGGGCGTCGTACACGGTCAGATCGATACCGAGAGCCTTGGCCTGTGCCTTGGCGCCGTTGCCCCACTGCTCGAAGTAGTCGCCGGCACCGCTCTGCCGGACCAGGGCGACCTTCACCGTGCCCTTGCTGAAGGGGGCCGGCTTCTTCCCGGTGGCGGCGGAGGCCGAGGCGGCGGTGTCGGCGGCGCTCTTCGAGGCGTCCGTGGACTGCGAGCAGCCGGCGAGGAGGAGCGCGGAGACGGATGCCAGCGAGAGCGCGGCAAACGGCAGACGGATACGGGACATGACGGAGCTCCAGGTGCAAGGGGCGGCGCGCGGGCGCAGCGAGGAACCGCGCGCAGAAAGGAAGGGGAAGTGCTTGGACCGGAGCAGGGCAGGACGGGCGCCAGCGCACAGAGGTGGCGGACACGCGCCGCAACAGGGCGCGTGGCGGCTCCGGATGGGGTCAGCGACAGCTGGCCGTGGTCGACCGGAGCAGGTCCACGTACAGCCGCCGCACGAGCAGCAGCGTCTTCATACGCAGATCATGGGAACGGTTCCAGCCAACCGTCAAATGTTGTGGAAGCGATTTCTCGACATGTGGGACAACGACTACGTCACACCGGGTCGTCTCGGCCGGTGGAGTTACCATCACGGGACCGGCACCCGCCCCGGCACAGTGAGGCCCCGATGACGACTGCACGCGCGACAGCGCAGGGCATGCACCGCATGCACCGCTGTATCCGCGCGCTGTGTCGCGGCTGACCACTGCCCCGCGAGCCGTCCGCCCACCCTTCCTCTGCCTTCCTCTCTCTTCCTCTGCCGTCCGCTACCGTCTCGGTATCCGGACATTCCCTCCTCTTCCCTGGAGTTGCCGTCATGACGCTGCTGACGACCTGGCCCCAGTCCGGCCCCGACACAGTGGTGCGCCGCACCTCTGACCCCGCCGAGATCGCCGAGGCGCTCAAGCCGCTGGGCGTGCGCTACGAGCAGTGGCCGGTCCGCGAGGACGTCCCCTTCGACGCCGACAGCGAGACGGTGTTCGCCGCGTACGGCGCCGAGATCGACAAGCTCAACGCGGAGGAGGGCTTCACCACCGTCGACGTCCTCGGTCTGCACCCTGGCGACGACCCCGAGTACCCGGTGAAGGCGAAGGCCGCGCGCGAGAAGTTCCTGCAGGAGCACACGCACGACGACGATGACGAGGTCCGTTTCTTCGTCTCCGGGTCCGGCATCTTCTACCTGCACGTGAACGGCGAGGTGCACGCGGTCCTCTGTGAGAAGGGCGACCTGCTGGGTGTGCCGCGCGGCACCACGCACTGGTTCGACATGGGCACGCGGCCGTCGTTCACCGCGATCCGCTTCTTCCACGAGGAGGACGGCTGGGTCGGCAACTTCACCGGTTCGGCCATCGCGTCCGGCTTCCCGGACTACGACACGATCGCGGCGGGGTACGAGGCCGACAAGGATGCGGTGTGACCCTGCACTTCGACGTGGACGCCGTGGTGCTCGACATCGAGGGCACCACGAGCGCCACGGGCTTCGTGGTCGACGTGCTGTACCCGTACTCGCGCTCGCGTTTCGGAGCGCTGCTCTCGGAGCGGAGCGGTGATCCGGAGGTGGCGCGGGCGGTGGCCCAGGTACGGGAGCTGACGGGCGATCCGGAGGCCGACGCGACGGCCGTGGAGAAGACCCTCAACGCCTGGCTGGACGAGGACCGCAAGGCCACGCCCCTGAAGACCCTTCAGGGCATCATCTGGGCCGAGGGCTTCGCCCGCGGCGACCTCGCCTCGCACTTCTACGCCGACGTGATCCCGGCGCTGCGCGCCTGGCACGCGGCCGGACCGCGCCTGTACGTGTACTCGTCCGGCTCGGTGGCGGCCCAGCGGGCGTGGTTCTCGGCCACCCCGGAGGGCGATCTGCTGCCCCTGCTGTCCGGGCTGTACGACACGGAGAACGCGGGGCCGAAGCAGGAGGCGGAGTCCTACCGGCGGATCGCCGGGGCGGCCGGGATCGCCCCGGACCGGCTGCTGTTCCTCTCCGACCGGCCCGGCGAACTGGACGCGGCCCGTGCGGCCGGTTGGCACGCCGTGGGGATCCGACGCCCCGGCGAGCCGTACTACGAGCAAGGCGTCGGCGACCACGCGCAGGCGGGGACGTTCGACGAGATCACCGTTTCGAGGAGCACCACGTGACCGCCGACATCAGCGCCCACGACCTGGAAGAGGCGGGGGCGGTCCTCGCCGCCGAGTCCGCCCGTTTCGCCGGCTTCGGCTGGATGCGGGGAACGTCCGGCAATCTGTCGGTCGTCCTGTCCCGCGACCCGCTGCGGCTGGCGGTCACCGCGAGTGGCCACGACAAGGGTGAACTGACGCCCGCGGACGTGGTGCTGGTCGACGGGCTGGGGGCCGCGGTGCGGGGCGGCAGGCCGTCGGCGGAGGCCGAACTGCACGCGCGGGTGGCCGCGTCGACCGGGGCGGGCGCGGTGGTGCACGTCCACACGGTGGCCTCCGTGGCCATGGGTCACCGCCACCCGGGCGGCATCGTCTTCAAGGACCTGGAGATGCTCAAGGGCGTCGGCCAGCCCGCCCACGACGTCGAGGTGACCCTGCCGGTCATCGCCAACAGCCAGGACATGAGGGAACTCGGCGACCGCCTGGAGGCCGCGCGGAACCCGGGGATGCCGGCGGTAGTGGTGGCCGGACACGGGCTGTACGTCTGGGGCGACACGCCTCGCCAGGCCCGCCATCACACGGAAGTGGTGGAGTGGCTCCTGGAGTTGGAACTCTCGGGGAGGTAACCGAGGCCGGGGTCGAGGGTGTCGGGGGTCCGGCGGAATGCGCGCGGCCCTCGGCCTTCCCCTACTTCAGCCGGTCCCCCGGCAGTTCGCCCGCCGAGACCTCCAGTACGCCGCGCTCCGTCACCAGGCCCGTGACCAGTCGGCCCGGTGTCACGTCGAACGCCGGGTTGTGACCCCGTGACTGTGCCGGAGCCGTGCGGACGCCGGCCCACTCCAGCACCTCGGTCTCCGAACGGAGTTCGATGTGGATGTCGGCTCCCGTGGCCGTGGAGAGGTCGACCGTGGTGGTCGGGGCGGCGACGAGGAACGGGATGCCCGCGTCGGCGCAGGCGAGGGCGACGCCCACGGTGCCGACCTTGTTGGCGGTGTCGCCGTTCGCCGCGATGCGGTCGGCGCCGACGATCGCCGCGTCTATCTCGCCGCGCAGGATCGTGCCGGCGGCGGCCCCGTCGGCCTGGACGTAGTGCGGTATGCCCTCCTGCACCAACTCCCAGGCGGTGAGCCGGGACCCCTGGAGCAGCGGGCGCGTCTCGTCGGCGTAGACGACCTCCACACGGCCCCGGGCGTGCAGTTCGCGGATGACACCGAGGGCCGTGCCCCAACCGGCCGTCGCCAGCGCGCCGGTGTTGCAGTGCGTGAGGATCCGCAGGGGGCGGTCCACGCCGACCTTCTTCAGCAGCCAGTCGGCGCCGTGCCCGCCCATGGTGCGGTTGGCCTCGACGTCTTCGCGCTGGATGGCCGCCGCCTCCGCGAGCACCGCGTCCAGGCCCTCCTCGAAGCGGGTCATCACGCGGTCCACGCACACCATCAGGTTGACGGCCGTGGGGCGCGCCTCCCGGATCCGGGCGACGGCCGCCCTGGTCTCCGCCTCGGTCCACCCGTCCCGCTCCCCCTGGAGCAGCGCGAGCGCGACGCCGTAGCCGCCGGCCGCACCGATCGCGGGGGCGCCGCGCACCACGAGCCGCTGGATCACGTCGACCAAGGTGTCCACATCGTGGACATGCAGGGTCTCCGTACGCTGCGGCAGCAGGGTCTGGTCGATGAGCGCGAGACCGGTTCCCGTCCACTCGACGGCACGCAGTTCCTGGGACATAACGGGACACTCCTGATGTTCCGATGGTGTCCGACACCGTACATGACCTCGTAGAACCACAGTTCGAGACGGTGTGACGGGTGGTCGGAGACGGGTGTTACAGTCCAGCACCTGTATTCCACAGGCCGACACCCGCGTTCCGCAGGCTGAGACGACGAAGGAGGAACCGTGCCGCTCACCAAACGCCGTTTCCTCGACTTCGGTCGCTGCGCCGGCGACGGCTGTCGACGCTGACCTCTCCCCCTCAGCGTCCCCTTCTCCACCTCTTCTGCACCTCACCTCACGCGCTCCAACGGCGGAGCGCGTCTCGCCGTACCCGGTACGTCCCCGGAAGGTCCCCATGCGCCGCAGACACCGCCGCTCCCTGCAACTCGCCGCCGCCACCGCGCTGCTGGCCACCGCCGCCACCGCCTGCAACGCGGCCGCCAAGACCGACGCCTCCGACAGCGCGTCGGGCACGTCCGGGAAGTCGTTCACGCTGGTCACCCCGGACGCCGTCGGCCAGAACGAGTTCCTCAAGCTCGCGGTCACCGGCGTCGAGGACGCGGCGAAGGCGCACAACGGCTCGCAGAAGGTGTACGAGTCGACCGACACCGCCTCCCAGCAGCAGAACGTGCAGGCCGCCGTGGACGCGGCACCGGACGTGATCGTGCTCGTCGGCTTCGAGTTCGCCGACCTGGTCGCCCAGCAGGCCAAGGCCCACCCGAAGCAGCAGTTCCTGATGATCGACGCCTGCACGACCAAGACGTTCAAGAACGTCAGTTGCGCGGTCTTCCGGGAGCACGAGGGTGTCTATCTCGCGGGCGCCGAGGCGGGGCTGCTCAGCAAGTCCGGGAAGGTCGGCGCCGTCGACGTGCTCGACACGCCCCAGTTCCGGCGCTACAGCGACCCGTTCGCGGCCGGCGCCAGGAAGGTCGCCGCCAGGACGCAGACGTCCACGCGCTTCGTCGGCGGCCAGTCGCCGTTCGACGACTCGGCCCGCGCCAAGGAGCAGGCCGCCTCACTGCTCGCCAAGGGCACCGACCAGATCATGGCGGCGGCCGCGGCCGGCAACTACGGCGTCTTCGAGGCGGCCAAGGCCAAGGGCGCGTTCGCGTACGGCGTCGACGTCAACCAGTGCCCCTCCTCCCCCGGCACGGTCGTCGACAACGTGATCAAGCGCACGGACGTCGCCGTGCAGAAGGGCATCGACGCGGTCCTCGGCGGCAAGGCCGGCACCACCGTGTCGTACGGCCTGAAGGAGGGCGGCATCAGCCTCACGGGGCTGGAGGCCGGGGTCGACTCGTCGAAGTGCGTGATCGCCCAGCACAAGGACGTCCTCGCCGAGGTGAAGGCGCTGCGCGACCAGATCGTCGCCGGGAAGCTGACGGTCGATGACCCCGCCGCAGGCTGATCCCGCGGTCGCCGTCGAACTCCGGGGAATCACCAAGCGGTTCCCCGGCACGCTCGCCAACGACTCCGTCGACCTGACCGTCCGCCACGGCGAGATCCACGCGCTGATGGGCGAGAACGGCGCGGGCAAGTCCACGCTGATGTCCGTCCTGTACGGCATGGAGCGTCCGGATGCCGGGACGATCCGTGTCGACGGGCGGGACGTGAACTTCGGTGGGCCATCCGATGCCATGGCCGCCGGGCTCGGCATGGTCCACCAGAGCTTCAAGCTGTTCGACTCGCTGACGGTCGCCGAGAACGTCGTCTACGCCGCCGAGCCACGCCGCTTCGGCCTGGTGGACCGGGCCGCCGCCCGCCGCCGGGTGCGCGAACTCGCCGACGAGCACGGGCTCGGCGTCGATCCGGACGCCCGGGTCGGCGACCTGCCGGTCGGGCTGCGCCAGCGCGTGGAGATCCTGAAACTGCTGCACCGGGGCGCCCGGACGCTGATCCTCGACGAGCCGACGGCCGTGCTCACCCCGGCCGAGGCGGACGCGCTGTTCGCGGTGCTGAAGTCGCTGGCCGCCGAGGGCCGTTCGGTGATCCTTGTCACGCACAAGCTGCGTGAGGTGCTGGAGGGCAGCGACCGGGTGACCGTGCTGCGGGACGGCCGGGTGGTCGCCCGCCTGGTCACCGCCGAGACCTCCGCCGACGAGATCGCCGCCGCGATGACCGGCCGGGCGGTGGAGCTGGACCGCGTCCACGCACCGGGAACGCCCGGTGACGTCGTCCTCGACGTGCGGGGCCTGACCGCCGAAGGCGTCCGGGACGTCGGACTCACCGTCCGCGCCGGGGAGATCGTCGGTGTCGCGGGGGTCGCGGGCAACGGGCAGGGCGAGCTGGTCGAGGCGCTGGCCGGGCTGCGGCCCGTCACCGGCGGCGCGGTCGTGCTCCGGAACGAGGACATCACGCACGCCTCGGCCGCCGAACGCCGGGCGAGGGGGCTGGCCTACGTCCCCGAGGACCGGCACGCGGTCGGTACGGCCCCGGCCGCCTCGGTCGCGGACAACCTCGCGATGGGCCACCACCGTACGAGCCTGTCCGACCGGGGCCTGCTGTCGCCGTCCGCCGTCCGCGCCCACGCACGCGGGCTGGTCGAGCGGTTCGGCATCAGGACGGCCGGCCCGGACGCACCGGCGGCCACGCTCTCCGGCGGCAACCTGCAGAAGCTGCTGATCGGCCGCGAACTCGCCCACGAGGCACCGCTGCTGCTGGTCGAGCAGCCGACCCGCGGGGTCGACATCGGGGCCGTCCAGCACATCCACGACCAGCTGATCGCGTACCGCGACGCCGGTCACGCGGTCCTGCTCGTCTCGGCCGAGCTGAGCGAGATCCGCCAACTGGCGGACCGGGTGCTGGTCATGTACGAGGGCCGGATCACGGCGTCGTACCCGAAGCACGAGGCCGACGAACGGTCGCTGGGGCTCGCGATGGCGGGTGCCCGGGAGACCGTGGAGACCGTGGACTGACATGAACAACCGCATATCAGGGGCGTTGCGCTCCCCCGTCGCCTTCTCCGTGGCCGCCGGAGTGGTCATCGGCGCCCTCTTCCTGCTCGGCACCGGCGCCGACCCGGTCACCGCGTACGGCGCCGTCCTCACCGGCGCGCTCGGCGCCGACGGCATCGGCTCGACGCTGTCCACCGGCACCAGCGTGCTCGGCATGGCCCTGGCGCTGGCGATCCCGCTGCGCGCCGGGCTGTTCAACATGGGCGGCGACGGCCAGCTGGTGCTCGGCGGGATCACGGCCGCCGTGACCGGCCTGTACGTGCCGGTGCCGGCCCCGCTCGCCGTCGTGCTGGCGCTGCTCGCGGGAATGGCGGCCGGCGCCGGCTACGCGGCCCTCGCCGCCCTCTGCGAGAACCGGCTCGGCGTCCCGCTGCTGGTCAGCAGTCTGCTGCTCAGCTACCCGGCGGTGTCGCTGGCCTCCTATCTGGCCCGCTACCCGCTCAAGGAGCCCGGCTCCAGCCTGCCCCAGACCCGGGCGCTGGGGGACGGCGTCGCGCTGCCCGCGTTCGGGGACTCGACGGTGACCGTCGGTCTGCTGCTGGTGCTGGCGGCGGCGGGCGCGTACTGGTTCACCGACCGGCGCACCGCCCTCGGCTACGAGATCCGGATGACCGGCCTCAACGCGCGTTTCTCCGCGTACGCGGGCATCGAACGCCGGGGCCTGACGCTGAAGTTGATGTCGGTGTCGGGTGCGCTGGCCGGACTCGTGGGCGCCGTCGGGGTGTTGAGCTTCCCCTACCGCTTCGTGGACGGCTCACTGACCGCGCCGGGCTACACCTGGACGGGTCTGACCGCCGCTCTCCTCTCGGCGGCGGCCCCGCTGGGCACGGTGATCGCCTCCCTCTTCTTCGCCGTCCTCCAGGTCGGCGGACTCGCGATGGAGCGGACCACCGAGGTGCCGCGGGAGCTGACGCAGGTGCTGCAGGCGATCGTGATCGTGTTCCTGGCGGCCCGACTCCGGTTCCCCAGCCGTCTGTTCCGGCTTTTCCGGAAGCGGGAGGCCGCGTGATGTTCCTCGACTCCGATCTCCTGATGTCGGCGCTGCGCGCGCTGACGCCGATCCTGCTGGCCGCGCTGGGCGGTGCCCTGTGCGAGCGGGCCGGGGTGTTCAACATCGGCCTTGAAGGGTTGATGCTGCTCGGCTGCTTCACCTCGGTGGCGACCAGCTGGTTCACCGGCAGTGCGTGGCTGGGTGTGCTGGCCGCCGCCCTCGCCGCGGCCGCCTACTCGCTGATCCTGGCCGTGGGCGCGGTGACGCTGAAGGGCGACGCGGTGGTGCTCGGCATCGCGATGAACCTGCTGGCGGTGGGGCTGACGAGTTTCCTGTTGCGTACGGTCTTCGGTGTGCAGGGCACCTTCGACGATCCGTCCCTCGCCGGACTGCCGCTCATCGGCGGTTTCACCCCGCTCGCCTATCTGGCGTTCGCGGCGGTGGCGGTGGCCGCGGTGCTGCTGTCCCGGCATGTGTGGGGGCTGCGGCTGCGCGGGGTCGGCGAGGCGCCCGGGGCGGCGGCCTCGCTGGGGGTGAGCCCGGTGAGGTACAAGTACGGCGCCGTGCTGGCCTCGGGCGCGCTGTGCGGGCTCGCCGGGGCCCAACTCGCCCTCGGGAACGTCACGTTGTTCTCCGAGAACATGACGGCGGGGCGCGGCTGGATCGCCGTCGTCGCCGTGCTGCTCGGGCGGGCCGCCCCGCTCGGTGTGCTGCTCGCCGCGCTGCTGTTCGGGCTCGCCGAGGCGGCCGGCTTCCGCCTCCAGGGCCTCGGGCTGCCGCAGCAGGCGACCGACGCCGCGCCGTACGTCGTCACCCTCGGCGCCCTCTTCCTCTCGACGGCCCGCCGCCGTCGCCGTACCTCCTCTTCCGGAGCTGTCGCATGACGCAGGATCTGCTGCCCATCACCCGAATACCGCGCACCGGGCTGCCGGCGCACGCGATCGTCGTCGGGGACCCGGCGCGGGCGGCGGCGGTGGCCGCGCTGCTCGACGGTGCGGAGGAGGTGTCGTACCACCGCGAGTACCGGGTGTTCAGCGGGAGTTGGAAGGGACTGCCGGTGGCCGTCGCCTCGCACGGGGTGGGGGCGCCGGGTGCGGTCCTGCTGTTCCAGGAGCTGGCCGACGCGGGGGTGGGGACCTTCCTGAGGTTCGGTACGGCGGGGGCGATGAAGCCGGGCATCGGGGACGGTGACCTGGTCATCGCGGAGGCAGCGGTGCGGGACGACGGGGTGACCCAGCAGTTGCTCCCGCCGGAGTATCCGGCGTACTCCGCTCCCGAGGCGGTGTTCGCGCTGCAGCGGGCCGCGCGGGAGGCGGGCGCCCCGCACCACCGGGGTGTGGTGTGGACGCGGGCGGCCTTCCAGCCCGGGCTGCTGCCGCTGTTCTCGTACCAGGGGGCCGGGCTCGCCGCGATCGAGATGGAGCTGTCCGCGCTGCTGGTGACGGCGTCGCTGCGCGGTCTGGTCGCGGGCGGGGTACTGGTCGTCGACGGGGCCAACGCAGACGACCTGGTCGACGCGGAGGCCACCGGTGGGTACGACCCGCACCGGGACGTCGTCGCGGCCGGTGTGGAGCGCGGTGCGGTGGTGTCGTTGGAGGCGCTGCGGCTGCTGGCGGAGGGGAACGAGGCGTGAGCATCGACCTGTTGGTGCGGGGCGGGGACGTCCTCACGATGGACGCGGACTCGACCGTCGTACGGGACGGGGCCGTAGCCGTGCACGAGGGGGAGATCGTGGCCGTGGGGTCGGCCGCGGACCTCGCCGGGCGGTACACCGCCCGCGAGACGATCGACGCCGAGGGCTGTCTGGTCCTGCCGGGGCTCGTGAACACGCACACCCACCTCGCCATGACCCTGCTGCGCGGCCGTGCCGACGACGTCACCCTGCAGGGCTTCCTGGAGCGGGTGCTGAGGTGGGAGGCCGAGCTGCTGGCGCCGAAGAACGTGGCGGCGGGCGTACGGCTGGCGATCGCCGAGAGCATACGGGCCGGGGTCACCTCGGCGCTGGACATGTACTGGTTCCACGAGGCGGCCGAGACGGCGGCCCGGGAGGCGGGCTGGCGGCTGCACACCGGGCCGACCTTCATGGACGTACCGGAGCCGCCCGACGGGCTCGCGTACGAGGAGCGGCTCGGCTGGGCGCGGCGGGACCTGGAGTCGCGCGGCGACGCCCGGCCGGGGCACCGGCCGGTGGTGTTCGCGCACTCCGCCTACACCCTCTCCCCCGACCAGCTGACCGAAGTCTTCGCCCTGGCCCGGGAGTTCGGGGCGCTGGTGCACATCCACGCGGCCGAGAACGGCACCGAGGTGGCCACCGTCGAGGTCAAGTACGGCAAGCGGCCGGTGGAGTTGCTGGACTCGCTGGGGCTGCTGGGCCCGGACGTGCTGCTCGCGCACGCCGTCGACCTGACCGGGCCGGAGATCGCGGCCCTCGCCCGCACGGGGACGTCGGTCGCCCACTGCCCGGTGTCGAACCTGAAGCTGGGCTGCGGGATCGCGCCGGTGCCCCGGCTGCTCGGCGCCGGTGTCACCGTGGGGCTCGGCACCGACGGGGCGGTCAGCTCCAATTCCCTCGATGTGCTGGGAGCGGTGCGGCAGGCGGCGCTGGTGCACAAGGCCGGCGGCGACCCGACGGCGGTCGGTGCCGAACAGGCCGTGCGGATGGCGACCGTCGAGGGGGCGCGGGCGCTCGGGCTCGGGGACCAGCTGGGGTCGCTCGAAGCCGGCAAGCGGGCGGACCTGATCGTGCTCGATCTGGACGCGCCGCATCTGCGGCCGCCGCACGACCCGTGGTCGACGCTGGCGTACGCGGCGCACTCGGCGGACGTGCGGGACACCGTGGTCGACGGGCGGGTGCTGATGCGCGGGCGCGAGCTGCTCACGCTGGACGAACGGGCCGTGGTCGCCGACGTGGAGGCGGCCCTGTGAGCCTGGTCCGGCCCGAGCCTGACCAGGCCGCATAATGTGGCTGAGACATCGGATGTCTGAGCGACAGGGAGGCCGGTATGGCAGTCACCGATGAGGCGATCGAGAAGATCAAGGACATGATCGTCTCCGGTGCCCTGCGCCCCGGCGACCGGTTGCCCAAGGAGAGCGAACTCGCCGCCGAACTCGGCCTGTCCCGCAACTCGCTGCGGGAGGCGGTGCGGGCGCTGTCGCTGATCCGGATCCTGGACGTCCGGCAGGGCGACGGCACGTATGTCACCAGCCTGGACCCGCAGTTGCTCCTCGAGGCGATGAGCTTCGTCGTCGACTTCCACCGCGACGACACGGTCCTGGAGTTCCTGGCGGTGCGCCGGATCCTGGAGCCGGCCGCGACCGCGATGGCCGCCTCCCGGATCAGCGAGCAGCAACTGGACGCACTTGCCGCCCAGTTGGACGCGCTCGGCGGCGAGCCCTCGGTGGAGGAGCTGGTCGCCTGCGACCTGGAGTTCCACCGGGGCATCGTGCAGAGCTCGGGGAACTCGGTGCTCTGCTCGCTGCTCGACGGGCTGTCCGGGCCGACCACCCGGGCCCGGATCTGGCGCGGGCTGACCCAGGAGGACGCGGTCGCCCGGACCCTGCGCGAGCACCGGGCGATCCTGGCCGCGCTGCGTGACCGGGACGCGGAGGCGGCCCGGTCCTGGGCGACCGTGCACATCGCGAGCGTGGAGCAGTGGCTGCGCAGCAGCCTGTGAAGCGCTTGCTGCCCGTGGGCGGTTCCACGTCGAAGTGGGGTGTTCGAGCGTGGCGAACGGGGCAGTGATCCGTTCACTCCCCCGTGCAAGGGGGCTGCGGTCGCCCCCGTTGGACGCCGTAAGGTTGGGGCGTACGCGAGGGCACGTCGGAAGGAGGCACTGGGTGATCGAGCTGGAGGGGGTTCCCGAGCTGATCGACCCAGTCATGGTGGCCGCGTTCGAGGGCTGGAACGATGCCGGTGACGCCGCTTCCACCGCGGTCGCGCATCTGGAGCGGGAGTGGAAGGGCGAGGTGTTCGCGGCGCTCGACGCCGAGGACTACTACGACTTCCAGGTGAACCGCCCCACGGTGTGGATGGACGCCGGCGTGCGCAAGATCACCTGGCCGACGACACGGCTGTCGGTGGTCCGGGTCGGCGGCGAGAAGCCGCGCGACCTGGTGCTGGTCAGAGGTATCGAGCCGTCCATGCGCTGGCGCTCGTTCTGCAACGAGCTGCTCGGCTTCGCCCATGAGCTGGGCGTCGAGCTGGTGGTCGTCCTGGGCGCGCTGCTCGGTGACACCCCGCACACGCGTCCGGTGCCGGTCAGCGGGGTCACGTCCGACTCGGACCTGGCCCAGCGGATGGACCTGGAGGAGACCAAGTACGAGGGCCCGACGGGCATCGTCGGCGTCCTCCAGGAGGCGTGCACGCACGCGGGCGTCCCGGCGGTCTCGCTGTGGGCGGCGGTCCCGCACTATGTCTCCCAGCCGCCCAACCCGAAGGCCACGCTGGCGCTGCTGAACCGGCTGGAGGACCTGCTCGACCTGCGGATCCCGCTGGGCGAGCTGCCCGAGGACGCGCGCGCCTGGCAGGTCGGCGTCGACCAGCTGGCCGCGGAGGACAGCGAGGTCGCGGAGTACGTGCAGACGCTGGAGGAGGCCCGGGACACCGCCGAGCTGCCGGAGGCGTCCGGCGAGGCGATCGCCCGCGAGTTCGAGCGGTATCTGCGGCGCCGGGACGTCAGCCCGCCGGGCGGGCACGCCACGGCGGACGGCAGCGACAGTGCGTCGTACCTGCGGGACAGCCCCAGCGGCAGGACACGGCCGCCGAAGCCGCCGAGGGCCGACACGCCCGGGAACGGCGGGAGTTCCGAGGAACCCGGCGACACGGGGGCCTCCGGGCCGGACGACGAGGACACCTCCGAGGACTGAAAAGGGGCGGTACGCATGGCGCGTACCGCCCCTGTCTGTCAGGTGTCAGCCGTTGATTGTCGGCTTTGCGCCGGTGGGGGGCGCGGGTGTTGGCGTTTGTTTACAAGGCCACGCCGAGCAGCGCGTCCACCGTTCGCGACACGACGCCCGGCGCCCCTGTGTCCGTGCCGCCCTCCGTCTGCTGCTGGGCCGCCCAGCGGTCCACCGCGGCCAGGGCGGCAGGCGCGTCCAGGTCGTTGGAGAGGGCCTCGCGGATCTCCTCGACCAGGGCCTCGGCCGGCGGGCCGTCGGGGCGGGAGACCGCCGCTCTCCAGCGGTCCAGGCGGGCCACGGCGTCGGCCAGGACCTGGTCGGTCCACTCCCAGTCCGCGCGGTAGTGGTGGGAGAGCAGGGCGAGGCGGATCGCGGCCGGGTCCACGCCGTCGTGGCGCAGCCGGGAGACGAAGACCAGGTTGCCCTTGGACTTGGACATCTTCTCGCCGTCGAGACCGACCATGCCGGCGTGGACGTACGCCTTGGCCATCGGGAACTCGCCGGTGAGCACCTGGGCGTGCGAGGCGCCCATCTCGTGGTGCGGGAAGGCCAGGTCGGAGCCGCCGCCCTGGACGTCGAAGGTCATGCCGAGGTGGTCGAGGGCGATGGCCACGCACTCGATGTGCCAGCCCGGGCGGCCGCGGCCGAGGGAGCCGCCGTCCCAGCTGGGTTCGCCCTCGCGGGCGGCCATCCACAGCATCGGGTCGAGAGGGTTCTTCTTGCCGGGGCGGTCGGGGTCGCCGCCGCGCTCGGCGGAGAGCAGCCGCATGGCGGCCGCGTCGAGGTTCGAGACCTTGCCGAAGTCGGGGTCGGCCTCGACGGAGAAGTAGATGTCGCCGTCGAGCTCGTAGGCGGCGCCGAGCTCACGGAGCCGCTCGACCAGCGGCACGATGCCGGGTATCGCCTCGACCGCGCCTATGTAGTGCTGCGGCGGCAGCATCCGCAGGGCGGTCATGTCCTCGCGGAAGAGGGTCGTCTCCTTCTCGGCGAGGGCGACCCAGTCGACACCGTCGCGCTCCGCGCGTTCGAGGAGCGGGTCGTCGACGTCCGTCACGTTCTGGACATACTGCACCTGCCGCTTGGTGTCGAGCCACACGCGCTGCACCAGGTCGAACGCGTTGTAGGTCGCCGCGTGACCCATATGGGTCGCGTCGTACGGCGTGATGCCGCAGACGTAGATACGGGCGACGGGACCGGGGTCGAGAGTGACCAGACCGCCGGTCGCGGTGTCGTGGATCCTCAGGTCGCGGCCCTGACCAGGCAGGGCGGGGACCTCGGAAGCGGGCCAGGCATGCATGTACATGAGCGTAACCGGACCCGAGTTCGGTATACGAACCGGATCGGGCCGGACGGCCGGAAAGGCGCTCTTGATCTTGTGGCCTGGATGTGCTGAAAGGCCGCCTACACGGGTGGCCAGGGGATGGCGGGCCACTCGCCGCTCGGTTCCGGGTGTCTGCCGGCGGTGAGCAGCTCGTCGACACGCGCGCGTGTGGCGTCCAGTTCGGCGGCGGTGATCAGTTCGGCCAGCCGGACGCCCAGTGCGCCGCCGAGGGCCTCACGCAGGCCTTCGAGGACCTCGACGGCGTCGGCGGTGAGCGATTCCCCGGCCCAGCCCCAGAGCAGGGTGCGCAGTTTGTTCTCGACGTTGAAGGTGACGCCGTGGTCGATGCCGTAGAGCCGGCCGTCGGCGGTGGGCAGCAGATGGCCGCCCTTGCGGTCGGCGTTGTTGATGACGGCGTCGAGGACGGCGAGCCGGCGCAGCCGTTCGTCGTCGGCGTGCACCAGGAGCGCCGTCCTGCCGTCGCCGACCTCGGCGAACCCGATGGCCTTCCAGCCGGGCTCCGGCTCCTCGGCGTCCACGAGGGCGAGCAGGTCGCCGCCCTCGGGGTCGACGTCGATCCACAGCTGGCACATGCCCTCGCCGTACGGCCCGTCGCGCAGGACGGTGGGCGGGACCAGGTCCCAGCCGGTGGCCGCGGAGACCTCGTAGGCGGCGACCTCGCGCTGGGCGAGGGTGCCGTCGGGGAAGTCCCACAGGGGGCGTTCCCCGGCGACCGGCTTGTAGACGCAGGACGCTTCCTCGCCGTCGTACGCGACCGTGCAGAACAGCGCCGCGTTGGAGGCGTCGCGGATGCGGCCGCGCACCTTCAGCTCACCGTGGGCGAGCAGGTCGGCGGCGGTCACGCTCCGCGGCGGTATCCGTTCTGGCGCGGACATACGTGTCCTTCCGGGTCGAGCGGGAGGCTGCACAGCGGGCACGGCGGCCGCCCGGCGTTGACGACGTCGAGGGCGCGCTTGCAGAAGGCTCTGGCCTGCGCGCCGGTCAGCCGGACCCGCAGCATCGGGGGCCCGTTCTCCTCGTCCTGGAGGAGCCGCTCCTCGGCCTCGGCGAGGTCCTCCTCGGATTCGGCATCCAGTTCGACGAGGGCCTGGGCCTCGACGATCATGCGCTCTTCCTCGCCGTCCCAGGCGAGCGCCATGGTGCCGACGCGGAACTCCTCCTCGATGGGGGTGTCGAGCGGGGCGCTGTCGGCGATCTCGTTGGGTGCGACGGCGGGCACGGCCGCGTTGCCGCCGCTGCGCCGTACGACCTCGTCGAGGAGTTCGTCCATGCGTTCGGCGAGCGCGGCGACCTGGGTCTTCTCCAGGGCCACGCTGGTCGTCCGGGGGCCGGCCGTGGCCTGGAGGAAGAACGTACGGCGTCCGGGCAGTCCGACCGTGCCCGCGACGAAGCGGTCCGGCGGATCGTAGAGGAACACCTGACGGGACACGTCCTGTCTCCATGGGAATCGAGAGTGCGTGGGATCGGGAGGGCGACGACGAGGGTGGCGACTACCGGGATCGCCGCGTGGATCGCTTCACCCTACTGCGGTTGACGATCACGGCGCGCCGGCGCCGCCACCGACCGTGGCGTCTTCCCCGGGAGGTTCCTCGCGGGGGGCAAGGGACGCGAAATCCCCGGTGTCCCCGAGACGAACGAGAAACGGCCTGAGGCGGGTGTAGCGGATCGCGGTGACGGAACACGGTTCGACGGAGATCCGCTGGAAGAGGTCGAGATGCAGGCCGAGCGCGTCCGCGACGAGGGACTTGATGATGTCACCGTGCGAGCACATGAGATAGACGGCGTCGGAGCCGTGGTCGCGCTCCACGCGCGCGTTCCACTCGCGTACGGCCTCGGCGGCGCGGGTCTGCATGGCGCGCATGGACTCGCCGCCGGGGAACGCGGCGGCCGACGGGTGCGCCTGGACGACCTCCATCAGCGGCTCGTCCTTGAGTTCGGCGAGCTTGCGGCCGGACCAGTCGCCGTAGTGGGCCTCCCCGATCCGCTCGTCCGTGTGGGCGGTGAGTCCGGGGCGGGCCTCCAGGAGGGGCCGGATCGTCTCCTGGCAGCGCTGCAGGGGGCTGGTGACGACCTCGGAGATCGGCAGCCCGGCGAGCCGGCCGGGCAGTGCGGCGGCCTGGGCGGCGCCGCGCTCGTCGAGGGCGACGCCCGGCGTCCAGCCGGCGAGCACCCCGGAGGTGTTGGCGGTGGACCGTCCGTGCCTTACGAGGATCAGCGTGGGCATGCCGCCCAGGGTAGGCGCACACCGAAGTGCGCAGGTGAGCGGGCGACGGGACAATACTCTCCGTGATCGTCGACTGCGCCATCTACCGGGGCGGGGAGCGGACGGAGACCCCGCAGGACTTCTCCGACGCCCTCGCGGAGGCACGCGCGCGTGGCGACAGCTTTCTGTGGATCGGCCTGTACGAGCCGACGGAGCGCGAGTTCGACCTGGTCACCGACGAGTTCGGGCTGCATCCGCTGGCCGTCGAGGACGCCCTGACCGCCCACCAGCGGCCCAAGCTGGAGGTGTACGACGACTCGCTGTTCGTCGTCCTGAAGCCGGTGACGTACGAGCCGAAGAGCGACGCGGTGACCTCCGGCGAACTGATGATCTTCATCGGGGACTCGTTCGTGGTCACCGTGCGCCACGGGACACCCTCGCCGCTCGGGGACATCCGGCGGCATCTGGAGGAGCAGCACGAGTTGCTCACGTACGGGCCGACAGGGGTGCTGTACTCGATCTCGGACGCGGTCGTCGACCACTACCTGGAGGTCTCGACCGAGCTGCAGAGCGACCTGGAGGAGCTGGAGGCCGAGGTGTTCTCACCGAGCGGCGGCTCCCTGCGCACCGCGTCGCGGATCTACACCTTCAAGCGGCAGATCCTGGAGTTCCGCCGGGCGACCGCGCCGCTGGCCGTGCCCATGACCAAGCTGGCGGGGGTGGGCCAGTACGGCGGCGGGACGCCGGTGCCTTTCGTGCAGGAGCAGGCCCGTCCGTTCTTCCGGGACGTCAACGACCATCTGCTGCGCGTGAACGACGGTGTGGAGTCCCTGGACCGGCTGGTGTCGGACATCCTCAGCGCCCATCTCGCGCAGATGAGCGTGCGGCAGAACGACGACATGCGGAAGATCTCCGCGTGGGCGGCCATGGCGGCGGTGCCCACGCTGATCGCGGGGATCTACGGCATGAACTTCGACCACATGCCCGAGCTGCACTGGTACTGGTCCTACCCGGCGGTGATCCTCTTCATGGCCTTCCTGGAGACGGTGCTGTACCGGCTGTTCAAGCACCGCGGCTGGATGTGATCAGGCGAACTCGGCGGCGGGGGCGGCGGGGCCGCCCAGGGCGTTCCTGCGCTCGGGCATCCGCAGCGAGACCATGCGGCGCCAGCCGACGGCGCGCTCGTAGCCGTAGACGACGTGGATGCCGAGGGCGAGCAGCGCGGTCCTGGTCCTCGGCCAGCCGAGGATGCGGCCCATGTGGGCCATGACGGCAAGGCTGACGTCCCGGTAGACGCGGATCTCGGCGAGTGCGCACTCGCGCAGTGTGCGCTGGATGGCGTGACCGTGTCCGGCGGACGCGAGGCGGAGCAGTTCCTCGTGGCAGTAGGCGAGGTGGTTGTCCTCGTCGTGGGAGATCATCTTCACCGCGCGGCCCATCTCCGGGTGGTCGGCGAAGTCCCTGCGCAGCAGCTCCATCTGCTCGGAGGCGCGCTGCTCGGTGACCCTGCTGTGGGCGAGGTAGGTGACGATCTCCGGCACGGTGAGCAGCCGGTCGGCCCTGAGCCTGGCGTGGGCGAGCCCGATCCCCTGCCGCTCCAGGAGCATCGTGTAGTCGGTGTCGGCCGGCACCGGAACGGGCGTCAGCCCGCGCTTCTTCAGCAGGGCGTTGAAGATCCGGCCGTGCTTGTCCTCGTCGGCGCCATGGCGGGTGATCTTGGGGGCGAGGTCGCGTTCGCCCCGGGGTACCAGCGCGGCGATCCGTGTGTTCTCCCAGCCGCCCTGGGACTCGCCGCTGGCCGCGATGGAGCAGAAGAGCCGGAAGGACTCGTCGTTGTCGATGATCTCCTGGAACAGACTCCTGGCCGAAAGCATCGTGGGCACCTCTCTGGAGGACTCACCGAACCCGCAAAGAACGAGTCAAATGCCGCATCGAAGCGGCTGCAACAGGGGTGCGGGCGAACTCGGCCGAAAGGTGGAGCACCGGGGTCACACCGGGGGCGTAACCGCGCGGGCACGGGCGCGTTGTGCTGCGTGACGGCCGTGGCGGGGAAGACCCCCGAGCCCCCACCACGGCCGTGGACCTCTCCCCGGTGCTCCCGATGCTCCCGGCTCTCCCGATGCTCCGGGTTCCCTCGGAGACGCCTACGCGAGCCCGGCGCGCTCCACGGCCTCGGCGCCGGCCCGCAGCGAGGCGAGGCGCTCGTCCAGGGTGAAGCCGGCGGGGGCGAGGGACAGCGTGGTGACCCCGGCGGCAGCGTAGGCCTTCATCCGGTCGGCGATCCGGTCCACGGACCCGAGCAGGGTGGTCTGGTCGATCAGCTCGTGCGGTACGGCGGCCGCGGCCCCGTTCTTGTCCCCGGACAGGTACTTGTCCTGGACCTCGGTGGCCGCCTGCTCGTACCCCATGCGCCGGGCGAGCTGGTTGTAGAAGTTCTGCTTGCGGCTGCCCATGCCTCCGACGTACAGCGCGGTGTACGGGCGGAAGGTGTCGGCGAGCGTGGCCACGTCCTTGTCGTCGCCGACGGCGAGCGGCAGCGTCGGGCAGATGTCGAACCCGTCGAGGGTCCTGCCGGCCTTCTCCCGCCCCGCGCGCAGGTACTGGACGGCCGTCTCCTCCAGGTGCTCGGCCGAGGGGAAGATCAGCAGCGCGCCGTCGGCGATCTCGCCGGTCTGCTCCAGGTTCTTCGGCCCGATGGCTGCGATGTAGACCGGGATGTGCTCGCGCTCCGGGTGCACCGTGAGCTTGATCGGCTTGCCCGGGCCGCCCGGCAGCGGCAGCGTCCAGTGCTCCCCTTCGAACGACAGCCGTTCCCGGCTCATCGCCCTGCGCACGATCTCCACGTACTCGCGGGTGCGGGAGAGCGGCTTGTCGAACTTGACGCCGTACCAGCCCTCGGAGACCTGCGGTCCGGAGACGCCGAGGCCGAGCCGGAAGCGGCCGCCGGACAGGGAGTCGAGGGTCGCGGCGGTCATCGCCGTCATGGCGGGCTGCCGGGCCGGGATCTGGAAGATGGCCGAACCGACGTCGATGCGCTCGGTCTTGGCGGCGACCCAGCTGAGCACGGTGGCGGCGTCGGAGCCGTAGGCCTCGGCGGCCCAGCACACGGCGTACCCGAGCCGCTCGGCCTCCTGCGCCACGGCCAGATTGTCCCCGTCCATCCCGGCGCCCCAGTAGCCGAGGTTGATCCCGAGCTGCATGGCCGTACCCCTTACCGATCAGTAACGTCGCTGTTGCGAGAGACCTTAGCGCGGTCGTTTCCTGTGAGGGAGATCGGCCGTGGCGCGGCTGCGGGTCGTGGGGGCCGCACCGTCCCGGCCTCTGGGGAAATCGGTTATCCACAGGCAACCCAACGCACCAGCTCTGGCCAGTAATCTCGCGGGCATGGAGCAGAGGCATCTCGGCCGTACCGGCCTGCGCGTGTCCAGAATCGGACTCGGCACCCTCACCTGGGGCCGGGACGTCGACGAGCACGACGCCGCGGACATGCTGAAGACGTTCTGGGAGGCCGGAGGGACCCTCGTCGACACCGCGGACGTGTACGGCGACGGAGAGGCCGAGTATCTGCTCGGGCAGCTCATGGAAGGCCTGGTGCCACGCCGGGACCTGGTCATCTCGACGAAGGCGGGCAGCGTCCCCGACCCCGACCGCCGGTTCAACGGCTCCCGCAGCCATCTGCTCGCCGCGCTCGACGCCTCCCTCGCCCGCCTCGGCACGGACTACGTCGACGTCTGGCACGTGCACGCCTACGACCCCGACACCCCGCTGGAGGAGACCCTCCAGGCCCTCGACCTGGCCGTCAGCAGCGGCCGCGCCCGCTACGCCGGCATCTCCAACTTCTGCGGCTGGCAGCTGGCGAAGGCGGCGACCTGGCAGCTCGCGGCGCCCGGCACCCGCACCCGGCTGGCCAGCACCCAGCTGGAGTACTCGCTGCTCCAGCGGGGCGTGGAGCGCGAGGTCCTCCCGGCCGCCCTCGACCTGGGCATCGGCCTGCTGCCGTCCTCCCCGCTGGGCCGCGGCGTGCTGACCGCGAAGTACCGGAACTCCACTCCCCCGGACTCGCGCGGCGCCTCCGAACACCTCGCGCCGTTCGTCGCGCCGTACCTCGACGACACCGCGAGCCGGATCGTGGACGCGGTACAGACGGCGGCGGACGGGCTCGCGGTGACCCCGCTCCAGGTCGCCCTCGCGTGGGTGCGGGACCGGCCAGGCGTGGCCGCGCCGATCGTCGGCGCGCGCAACGCGCGGCAGCTCACGGGGGCGTTGTCAGTGGAGGCGCTTAGTCTTCCTGACGAGATCTGCCGGGCGCTCGACGATGTGTCGGCGCCCGTGCACCGCTATCCCGATCACGACTGGAGCACGCTGTGAGCACGGAGCCGGAGCTGGGCGCTGGGCCCGAGGCCGACGAGGTGGGTGACGGCGGCGCGGCTGCCGGGGGCCCGGCTGCGGTGGGCGGCAAGGCCCCCGAGGGCGGGTCCGCCGACACTGACGGACCGGCCGGCGCCTCCGGCACGGCGAGCACAGACCGTGATGGTGACTCCGAGGACCCGACCGGAACGACAGGCCCGGCGAGCGCCTCCGACGCCGAGGACGCGGCCGGAGACGGCGGTACCGATGGCGCGGGCGGGGGCGGTGGGGCGGACGCCGCCGGCACTGGCGGCGAGGGTGCGGCCCAGGTGTCCGAGGCCGCGGCCGAGTTGGCTGCTCAGCGTGTCGAGCGGGAGCGGATCGAGCGGCGGAAGGCCGAGAAGAAGGGGCCCGTCGGCAGCGGTGCCAAGCTGAGCGGCAAGGCGGCCGATCTGCTCGCGGCGGTCCGGGCCGTGGAGGGCGGCGAGAAGCCGGCGGCCACCGTGTTCAGTGCCCCGGCCGAGCCGGCCCCGCGCCGGGCGGCCCCCGCCCCGGAGCCGGTCCGCCCGCCGCAGCCCGCCGCCCCTGCTGCCGCCGCTCCCGCCACGGAGACGGTCACGGCGGTACGACGTGCCCTCGCCGACGGCGGTGCGCCCGAGTCGCTCGCACCCCAGGTCGCCGCCGCTCTCGGCGAGGGAGCGGACGCGCTGCTGCGGGCGGACCCGTGGCAGCTGCTGCGGGTCACCGGCGTACGACCCGACCAGGCCGACGGGTTCGCGCGGGCGCTGCTCGGCGCGGAGTGCGGTCCGGACGACGAGCGGCGTGGCCGGGCGGTGACCGGCTGGCTCCTCGAGCAGGCCGCCGTGGCCGGGCACACCGCGCTGGAGATGTCCGCGCTCACCGCCGCGCTGGCCCAGCGGGCGGTGCCCGACCCGGAGGCGGCCGTGCAGAGCGCGATCGCCGAGGGCGAGGCGCTGGTCTTCCGGGACGCGCTCGATCCGGGCGCCCCCGAGCCCGAGGACGACGAGGAGGAACGGCCGGTCCGGGTCCTGGCCGGTCTGGAGCGGTACGCGCTGGCCGAGGAGAGCCTCGCCGACGGACTGGCCCGGCTGGTCAACTCCCTCTCCAAGGACGCTTCGGAGCGTTGGGAGGCGGCCGCGGCGGCCGCCTCCGCAGGCGCGGCCGAGCTGGCGAGGGCGGTCGCCGGACACGGCCTCGTCCTGCACACGGGCGGCGAGGCGGCCCGCGCCGAACCCGCGGCCCTGCTGACCGCCGCCCGCACCGCAGGGCTGCGTGCCTTCGCCGCCGCGCACACCCCCGACGGACGCCGCCGCCTGACCGCGCTGCTGGAGGACGGCGAGGGTGCCGACGGCACCGTCGCCGGTCTCCTCTCCGGTGCCGAGGGGCCGGGCCGGGACGCGGACGGCGCCCTCGATCTCGATCTGCTGATCGTGCTGGACGCGCCCCAGCTGGACGTGGAGGACGCGGCGATCCTTGTGGAGGCGCTGCCCGACGGGGCCCGGCTGGTGCTGAGCGGGGATCCGGCGGTGCTGTGGTCGGCGGGCCCCGGGCGGGTCTTCGCCGATCTCCTGGCGGCCCGCGTGTGCCCGGCGATCGCCTCGCGCACGCCCGACCCCGGTCCGCTCGGCGAGCTGGTCTCCGGGATCGGCGTCGGCGAGCTCACCCAGGTCGAGGCGCCCGGCAAGGAGATCGTGATCGTGCCCGTGCGGGACGCGGGCGAGGCGGTGCACCGGACGGTGCAGCTGGTCGCCGACTCGGTGCCGCGCGCGATCGGCATCCCCGCCGAACAGACCGTGGTGATCACTCCGGGCCACGGCGGCGCGGCCGGCACCCGCGCCCTCAACACCGCGCTCAAGGAACGGCTCAACCCGGGCCCCGGCCGCTTCGGCGGCTTCGACCCGGGTGACCGGATCGCCTACTCCCCCACGCCGGGCCGTACGGTCCCGGGCCAGGTGGTGAAGGCCGACGCCGAGGGGCTGCACCTGTCGTGCGCGGGCGTGCCCGTCGTCGTACCGAAGGAGCGCGTGGAGCAGTCCGTCCGGCACGGGTGGGCCCTCACCGCCCACCAGGCGACGGGCAGCCGCTGGCCGGCAGCGGTCGTGGTCCTCCCCGGCGACGCGGCCCAGTCGCTCAGCCGCCCCTGGGTGTACACGGCGTTCAGCCGGGCGGAGCGCCACCTGTCGGTGGTCCACGGTGTGGAACAGGCCCTGCCCAAAGCGGTGGCGGAGTCCCTGCCCAAGCCCCGGACGACCCGCCTGCCGCTGCTCCTCACGACACAGGTCCCGGCCACGTAAGTCACTTTTCCAGCCACAACGGCACCGGTCGGCGGTGCCCATCCGGCCTCACGCTCCCGGATGCGCACCGCCGACCGGCCGGGAAATCAGCGCTCGGCGTCCAACGGCTCCAGGTCCTCGTCCTCGTCGAGGTCGAGTTCGTCCAGTTCGTCGGCTCCCGCGCTGTCCTCGACGTCCTCTTCGTCCTCGTCGTCGAACACCGCGCTGACGTCGAACCGGCACACGACCCGCTGCGGATCGACCGCCTCGAACGGGGTCTCCAGCCACTCCCCGGGCTCGGCCGGCTCGTCCGCCGCGGTCACCCACAGCGTGGAGTCGCCCTCCTCCAGCCCGAACTCCTTGTGCCGGGAGGCGATCTCGTCCGGTTCGAACTCACCGAACAGGATCCCCACCGCCCCGTGGATCGTGCCGGCGGCGTCCTGGTCCACGCCGGGACCGGCGGCGTACTCCGCCGCCTCGACCCGCTGGGCCTGAGCCAGCAGCCGCTGTGGTTCCGCCACGGAGTAGTCGCGGCGGATCAGCACGCTGATCGCGTTCGGTTCCTCGGGGCCCGCGTACGGGGGCAGCGAGTCCTCCGTACCGGGGATCTCGAAGGGCGTGACCTCGTCGTAGCGGTCGTAGAGCAGCTCGTCGTAGACCTCGGCGGCCGCGGCCAGCTGGTTGAACGCCTCGTAGACAGCGGGGTCGTCCTCCCCCGACCTGCGTTCGACCGCGGCCAGATGGCGGTCGAGCGCGGTCTTGACCGCCTCGGCGGCGGCGCGTACCTCGGCAGCGGTGGGCTGCGCAGCATCAGACATAGTGCAGACGCTATCCGTACCAGGCACCAGCCCGCACAATAGATGCGATGCCGGAATACGAATTTGTCGACGTGTACGTACCTCGCGGGGTCTCCCGCAAGGACGCCACGCGTCTACTGACGGACCATGCCGAGTACGGACACTGGGAGTTGGACCGACTGAGCCTCATGCGCGACGGCAGCCGCAGGGTGCGGTTGCGCCGGCGGATCATCCGCCAGGTGCGTGCCACATGGTGAGACTGGCTACATGACGGAAAGGGCCCCGCATCGACGGGGCCCGTTCCGTTCCACGCACCGCTGCCGGCGCGTCACCGTCCGTGTGCTACGCCGAGGCGCGCGCCTTGCGGTACAGCACGGCGCCCGCGAGCAGCGCACCGGCGCCCGCCGGGAGCATGAGGCCCAGCGGCAGATCACTGCCGGTGTGCGCGAGCTGTGCGACGGCCGGGCCGGGCTGGGTCACCGAGACGCCTCCCTGCGGGGTGCCGAAGGTGGAGCCGCGACTGCCGGTCGGCACGGTCCCGCCCCCGGAGTGACCGGGCGCCACCGGGTGCTGCCCCGGCCCACCCGGCTGACCGGGCTGTCCCGGGTGCCCTGGAGTTCCCGGGTGCCCTGGCGTACCGGGCGTACCTGGCGCCCCGGGCGGGGTGCTCCCACCGCCGCCGTGCCCCGGAGGCGTCCCGTGGCCGTGGCCACCATGACCGCCATGGCCTCCGTGACCGCCGGGTCCGCCGGGTCCGCTGGGTCCGCCGGGTCCGCCATGGCCTCCGTGACCGCCATGCCCTCCGTGCCCAGGCGGCGTGTGGTGACCTCCCCCGTGGCCACCGTGCCCCCCATGGCCTCCGTGGCCTCCGTGGCCTCCGTGGCCACCGTGGCCACCGTGGCCACCGTGACCGCCATGCCCCCCGCCGCCCCCATGGTCGTCTGAACCGTCGCCGTTGGCGCAGTCGTTGCCCGCGGCGGTGTTGCCGATGCCGATCACATTGACGCTGTTGCCGCACACGTTGACCGGTGCGTCGATCGGCGCCTGGACCGTGTTGCCCGAGCCGACCCCGGGCGAGCCGCCGGTGTGCCCTCCGGCGTGCGAGCCACCGTGCGAGCCGCTGTGCGCCCCGGGGCCGCCTCCGTAACCGCCTCCGTACCCACCGGAGTCGCCGTAGCCCCCCGATGTACCGCCTCCGCCACCGTGGTTGGCGCACTTGTTGCCCACCGACGGGTTGAGGGCGCCGACCACGTTCACGGTGTTGCCGCAGACGTTCACCGGCGCGTGCACCGGCGCCTGCACCGTGTTGCCGGACAGCACGCCGGGTGAGTCGGCGGCCGAGCCGACGGCCCCCGAGTCGGCGTGGGCGTAACCGCCCGCCGCGGCGATCACGCCGGTCGCCGCGGCCATTGTCATGAGGCCCTTGCGGGTACCCTGTCGCATTTCTGAATTCCCCCCTGCCTTGGATCCTGACCGTTGCATTCCGCGTGGAAATACCCGCGGAAAAACCGGTCGGCCCCGGAGCGCGTGGCGCGCGCTCCGGGGCCGACGGAAAGACGCCCCCTCAGGGAGCCGGCGTCACTTGTTGATGCAGGTGTTGCCGAAGGCGGGGTTCAGCAGCCCGATCACGGAGATCGTGTTGCCGCAGACGTTCACCGGGACGTGCACGGGAACCTGGATCACGTTGCCGGAGACGACACCCGGGGAACCCACGGCGGCACCCTGAGCACCCGAGTCGGCGACGGCCAGGCCCGCACCCGCGAGAACCAGACCACCAGTGGCAGCCGCAGCAGCGACGACCTTCTTGAGCATTATTCCTCCTTGTTGGCAATGCGATTCCAAGTAGCGGATCGCACCCCGTGTAACGAGGAGGGAGTAATGGAGCTACGAGCTTATCGTCGCATTCACTCTTTCCAGTCGAACTCGCACAGCCGCCCGATTAGCCCGAGCCATTGCCTCACGACGCGTCGATGAAGCGGTCGAGCACCCGCACGCCGAACTGCAGACCGTCCACCGGCACCCGCTCGTCCACCCCGTGGAACATGCCCGCGAAGTCCAGCTCCGGCGGCAGCTTGAGGGGCGCGAAGCCGAAGCCGCGGATGCCGAGGTCGTCGAAGGACTTGGCGTCGGTGCCGCCGGAGAGCATGTAGGGGACGGCCTTGGCGGTGGGGTCCTCGGCGAGCAGCGAGGACTGCATGGCCTCGACCAGCGCCCCGTCGAAGCTGGTCTCCAGCGCCTTGTCGGAGTGCACATCCTCGCGGACCACGTTCGGGCCGAGGATGCGGTCGAGGTCGGCGAGGAACTCCTCCTCGTGGCCGGGCAGGAAACGGCCGTCCACGTGCGCGGTGGCCTCGCCGGGGATCACGTTGACCTTGTAACCGGCGTTGAGCTGGGTCGGGTTGGCGGTGTTGCTGAGCGTCGCGCCGATGAGCTTGGCGATGCCGCCGAGCCGGGCCAGCGTGGACTGCATGTCCTCCGGGTCCAGCTCGGTGCCGAGCGCGTCGCCCAGTTCGTCGAGGAAGGCCCGGGTGGTCTTGGTGACCCGCACCGGGAACTCGTGCCGGCCGAGCCGGGCCACGGCCTCGGAGAGCTCGGTGATCGCGTTGTCGCGGTGGATCATCGAGCCGTGCCCGGCGGTGCCGGCCACCTTCAGCTTCATCCAGTGCATGCCCTTCTCGGCCGTCTGGATCAGATAGAGCCGCCGCTGCTCGTTGACCGTGAAGGAGAAGCCGCCCACCTCGCTGATCGCCTCGGTGACGCCCTCGAAGAGGCCGGGGTGGTGGTCGACGAGGTACCGGGCGCCGTAGGTGCCGCCGGCCTCCTCGTCGGCGAGGAAGGCGAGCACGATGTCCCGGGGCGGCTTCCGCCCGCTGCGCAGCCGGTCGCGTACGACCGCGAGGGTCATGGCGTCCATGTCCTTCATGTCGACGGCGCCCCGGCCCCACACGCAGCCGTCCGTGACCTCGCCGGAGAACGGGTGGTGGGTCCAGTCGTCGGCGTTGGCCGGGACGACGTCGAGGTGGCCGTGGATCAGCAGGGCGGGCCGGGTCGGGTCCGCGCCCTCGATACGGGCCACCGTGGAGGCACGGCCCGGGTGGGACTCGAAGATCTCCGGGTCGAGGCCGACCTCGGCGAGCTTCTCCGCGACCCACTCGGCGGCCTTGCGCTCGCCGGGTCCGGAGTGGTCGCCGTAGTTGCTGGTGTCGAACCGGATCAGCTCGCGGCAGAGGTCCACGACCTCGTCCTCGCCGGTGACGCCCTTGGCCGTGTCCGTCTCGCTCACGTCGATTCCTCCTGCTGTCACTGCCGGCCGGTCCCCGCCATCCTCTCTCCCTTCCGGCTCCGAGCCCAAGACCGGGCCCGGCCCGTCACACGCCGTTCACGTGGGGCCGGCCCGGGAACGGGGCGTGATCGGACGCCCCTGAAAGCCTGGTAGTGTTTCCTTCGTCGCCGCGAGGGAAACCCCGCACGACAGACACCTTGTCCGGGTGGCGGAATGGCAGACGCGCTAGCTTGAGGTGCTAGTGCCCTTTATCGGGCGTGGGGGTTCAAGTCCCCCCTCGGACACCATCAGGAAGAACCCGAAGAAACCCCTGCTGAGCAGGGGTTTCTTGGTTTTCCGGGGAGTGCGGGAGACCACCTCCCGGTGGCTGTCGCCGTACTCGCTGGGGATGTCTCGGCCGCTCGGTCAGCCGAGGCGGCCTATTCGGCCGTCGTCGAGGGCCACGGCGGAGGTGAACGCGGAGAGTGCCGTCCGGCCGACCAGCAGGGCGGGCCCGTCGGGCCGCTTGCTGTCACGGACGGCGACCGTCGTCCCGTCGACGATCCCGCATTCCACGCAGTCGGACTGTGATGCGGACGCCGAGGACTTCCACCAGGTCACCGGCAGAGTCGACGCGTCGTCAACGTGCTTCATTCGCTATTCGTTCTTCCTTATCTGGGTGATCAGTTCCACCGACGCCTCGACGGACTCGGCGGCAGACGTGAGGCGTTGCCACGCGGCCCGGTGCGTGGAGACCCGATCACGTTCCTCGATGTACAGGGCGGAGGTCAGCCCTTCCTGGTGGACGACGTCCAGGTCCGTGTGCGGACCGAAGCCCAGGATGCTGAAGGTGCCGGTCAGCCCGGCGTGCAGGGGAGCGTCCGATCTCAGCACCTGGATGTTGATGTTCGGGCGCCGCCCCATCGTAAGCAGGCGCCCCAACTGCTCGTACATCAGGGCGGGATCCTCGGTGGTGCAGCGCAGGGCCTGTTCGGAGATGATCGCCCAGAGCGCCAGCGGGTCGCTGTCGCGGGTGAGCACGGCCTGGCGTGCGAGCCGTACCTCCACGAGCGCGTCGACCCGTGCCTCGACCGCCTCGGACATGGCGGTCGCCCGGATGATCTCCCGGGCGTACTCGGCGGTCTGGAGCAGTCCGGGGACCATTCCCAACTGCCAGGTGGAGACCGTCTCCGCCTCGGCCTCCAGGCTGATCAGGTCCTCGTACACCGGCGTGAGGACACCCCGGTACGAGTGCCACCAGCCGCGCCGGCCACCCTCCTTGGTGAGCGTGATCAGGGCCGCGCGCAGCTCGTCGCTGACGTCACGGCCGAGTTCGCCGTACAGGGTGAGCAGCGCCTGGATGTCCGCTGCCTTGGGGGCCGTCTTGCCGGTCTCCATGCGGGACAGTTTCGAGGAGACGAAGGCACCTTCGGAGTGCTCCGCCACGTCGTCGAGGGTCAGTTCGCCGCGCAGTTCGCGCAACTTCGCACCGAGCCGTCGCCGGCGCACCGTGGGCGTGCTCACGGATCCCCCTTCTGTCCGGTGAACTGCCCGACAGTCTGCCGTGCCGCCCCACCCCTCGCCACCGGCTGACGACTTGTGCCGCAAGTCTCTCTCAGAGATGCGCAATTTTTCACATCACGTGGGACGTATTGCGATCGACTGTGCCGTGAAGGCACCATGAATCCGGGAAATACGAAAGTGACCGCACTCGCATGGCGAAGCACCGTGCCTGCGTTGGGACATGCCCGTGAGGGGATCCACATGATCGAACGCCAGCGGAGCACCACGACCGAAACCCGTGCACTGCAAGTCGCCCCAGCGCCGGTGCTGTTACTGGCGAGTGAGCCTCAGTCGGCCAGGGCGGCACGGCTGTTCGTGAGCGACTTCATCGTCCATCACACACCGGACGCCTCCCGTGACCACATCGACGCGGTCGCCCTGGTCGCCTGCGAGCTGGTGACCAACTCCCTGCGCTACGAGACCGACCCGGACGACCCGGTCCGGCTCCTCATCGAGTCCGACGGCTCCCGGACCCGGGTCGAGGTGCACGACCCGCTGAGCCGTCACCCCCGGCTGCGGCCCATCTCCGTCGAACGGGACCGGGGACGGGGTCTGCTCATCCTCGACGCGCTGTGCTCGGGCCGCTGGGGTGTGGGCAATCTGCCCTGGGGCAAGTCCATCTGGGCCGAGGTCAGTGCCGTGTGACGTACCACCGAGACGGCGGCCGGTTCCGCGGCGACCCACTCCCCTCCCCGCCACGGCACCGGCCGTCCTCGTACCCACCTGCGGACACGCGGAGTTGGCCCGTCTCACACTGTGTGGTCCATCTCTCGCCGCAGACGCATAATGCCTGGTCAGGGGTATGTTAAGTTTCAAACGACTGCCCCGAACGGCGGCTTTCGAGTGGCCGTCAGATGAACGGAAGCCTAGCGTCGTACTAACATTTCCGGTTTGTTACCCAGCCGGACCCGGATAACCCCAGGCACACCTGCGGGCCCGCCGGCGCCCCGGAGGGTTCCGGGAACGAGACGCGAGGACCGGATGGCAGCCATAGACGAGAGCAGCGCTCTCGGCCTGCTCGACGAAGAGATCCGCGAGGAGTTCGGGGACACGGCCCGCTTTTCGGCCGGGGCGGCAGCGTCGCCGCGCACGCTCGTAGACGTGTTCGAAGCAAGTGTACGGACTCACCCCGATGAGCCCGCGCTCGACGACGGGACCACCCAGCTCACCTACCGCGGGCTCGCCATCGAGGTGCAGCGGCTGCGGCGGCGGCTCGCCGAGGCCGGGATCGGGCTCGGCGACCGGGTGGGCGTGCGCGTCCCGTCGGGGACCAACGACCTGTACGTGGCCGTTCTGGGCGTTCTCGCGGCCGGGGCCGCCTATGTGCCCGTCGACGCCGAGGACCCGGACGAGCGGGCCGCACTGGTGTTCGGCGAGGCGGAGGTGGCGGCCGTCCTCGGCGCGGGGCTGCACATCGACGTGCGGCACGCGTCGGAGCGGCCCGTCGGCCGCCCGGGCCCCGAGCACGACGCCTGGATCATCTTCACCTCCGGCTCCACCGGCAAGCCCAAGGGCGTCGCCGTCACCCACCGCAGCGCCGCCGCCTTCGTGGACGCCGAGGCCGCGCTGTTCCTGACCGAGGAGCCGATCGGCCCCGGCGACCGGGTCATGGCGGGCCTCTCCGTGGCCTTCGACGCCTCCTGCGAGGAGATGTGGCTCGCCTGGCGCTACGGCGCCTGTCTGGTGCCCGTGCCCCGCTCCCAGGTCCGCAGCGGCGCCGACCTCGGCCCCTGGCTGGTCGAGCAGGAGATCACGGTCGTCTCGACCGTGCCGACCCTGGCCGCCCTCTGGGAGCCGGAGACCCTCAACGACGTCCGCCTCCTCATCTTCGGCGGCGAGGCCTGCCCGCCCGAGCTGGCGCAGCGGCTGGTGACCGAGGGCCGCGAGGTCTGGAACACCTACGGGCCCACCGAGGCCACCGTCGTCGCCTGTGCCGCCCTGATGAGCGGCGAGGAGCCGATCCGCATCGGGCTGCCGCTGAACGGCTGGGAACTCGCCGTGGTGGACGACGCGGGCGAGCCCGTGTCCCTGGGCGAGAGCGGCCAGCTGGTGATCGGCGGGGTCGGCCTCGCCCGGTACCTCGACGCCGAGAAGGACGCGGAGAAGTACGCGCCCCTGGAGTCGCTGGGCTGGGAGCGGGCGTACCGCAGCGGTGACCTGGTGCGTGCCGACCGCGAGGGCCTGGTGTTCCTCGGGCGGGCCGACGAGCAGATCAAGCTCGGCGGCCGCCGTATCGAGCTCGGCGAGGTCGACGCGGCCCTCCAGGCGCTCCCGGGCGTCGCGGGCGCCGCGGCGGCCGTACGGACCGCCCGCAGCGGCAACCAGCTCCTCGTCGGCTATGTCGTCACCCAGGACGGCTGGGACCACGCCACCGCCGTCGAGAAGCTGCGCGCCGAGCTGCCCGCGGCCCTGGTGCCGCTGCTCGCGCCCGTCGCCGAGCTGCCCACCCGCACCTCCGGCAAGGTCGACCGCAACGCCCTGCCCTGGCCCCTGGAGGGCCTGGAGACCGGCGGCCCGGCCGAGCAGCTGTACGGCACCGAGGCCTGGCTCGCCGAGCAGTGGACCGAGGTCCTCGGCATCCCGGTGGGCAGCGCCTCCGACGACTTCTTCGCGATCGGCGGCGGCAGCCTGTCCGCCGCCCAGCTCACCACCCGGCTGCGCACCCGCTACCCGAGCGCGGCCGTTCTCGACATCTACCAGCAGCCGGTGCTGCGCAAGCTGGCGCGCCGGCTGGAGGAGTCCGTACAGGACGACGGGACGGAGCGCACCATCGCGCCCGTGCCGCGCAGGGCACAGCTGCTCCAGGTCCTGCTCCTCCTCCCCCTGTTCACGCTCCTGGGCCTGCGCTGGACCGTCGTGCTGGCCGCGCTCGGGAACCTCCTGTCCGGCTACGGCTGGCTGCCCACCGCGCCCTGGTGGCTGGTCGGGCTCGGCGCCCTGGTCCTGTTCACCCCGCCCGGCCGGATCGCGATCGCGGCCGGTGGCGCGCGGCTGCTGCTGCGGGGCGTGAAGCCCGGCCGGTACGCCCGCGGCGGCGCCGTGCACCTGCGGCTGTGGGCCGCGGAGCGGCTGGCCGAGTTCACCGGGGCGACCACGCTGACCGGGTCCTGGCTGGAGCGGTACGCGCGGGCGCTCGGCGCCAAGATCGGTCCCGAGGTGGACCTGCACTCGCTGCCGCCGGTCACCGGTCTGCTCAGGGTGGGGCGCGGCGCGGCCGTGGAGTCCGAGGTGGACCTGTCCGGCTACTGGCTGGACGGCGACCGGCTGGTGGTCGGCCCGGTCAGGATCGGCGCCCACGCGGTCGTCGGGACGCGCAGCATGCTCTTCCCGGGCGCCCGGGTCGGCAAGCGGGCCGAGGTGGCCCCCGGCTCGGCCGTCACCGGGCAGATCCCGACGGGTCAGCGCTGGGCCGGCGCCCCGGCGGTCAAGCTGGGCAAGGCCAAGCGGAACTGGCCCAAGCAGCGGCCGCAGCGCGGCACGTACTGGCGGGTGATGTACGGCCTGACGGGCCTCGGGCTGAGTGCGCTGCCGGTGGTCGCCGGAGCCGTCGCCCTGCTGGTCGCCGGGCTCTTCGTGGCCCCCGGGGACGGCCTCGCCCAGGCCCTGCGGGACGCGGCGGTGGCGCTGGTCCCGGCCACCCTGGCCTTCGGTCTCGTGTACGCCCTGCTGATTCTCGTCTCCGTACGGCTGCTCAGCCTGGGCCTGCGCGTCGGTACGCATCCGACGCACAGCCGGATCGGCTGGCAGGCGTGGACGGTGTCCCAGCTGATGGACCGCTCCCGCGAGACGCTGTTCCCGCTGTACGCCGGTCTGGTCACCCCGGTGTGGCTGCGGCTGCTCGGGATGCGGATCGGGCGCGGTGCCGAGGTGTCGACCGTGCTCGCGCTGCCCAGCCTGACGACGGTCGGCGAGGGCGCGTTCCTGGCCGACGACACCCTGACCGCGCCGTACGAACTCGGCGGCGGCTGGGTGCGGATCGGGCGCGCGGAGATCGGCCGGCGGGCGTTCCTCGGCAACTCCGGGATGACCGCGCCGGGCCGCAGTGTCCCGGACGGCGGTCTGGTCGGTGTGCTGTCGGCGACGCCGAAGAAGGCCAAGAAGGGCACCTCGTACCTGGGGCTGCCGCCGGTGAAGCTGCCGCGCAGCGCGGCCGACGGCGACCAGAGCCGGACGTACGAGCCGCCGGCGCGGCTGCTGTGGGCGCGGGCCCTGGTGGAGACGTGCCGGATCGTGCCGGTGCTGTGCTCGGTGGCGCTGGCCGGGCTGACGGTCGCCGCGCTGTGCGCGCTGGGCGCGTGGGCGTCGCTGCTGTCCGGCCTGGTGCTGCTCGGCGCCGGTGCGGCCGCGGGCCTGGTGTCCATGCTGGCGAAGTGGCTGCTGGTCGGGCGGCACCGCAGCGGGGAGCACCCGCTGTGGAGTTCCTTCGTGTGGCGCAACGAGCTGGCGGACACCTTCGTGGAGGTGCTGGCGGTGCCGTGGCTGGCCGGTTCGGTGCCGGGCACGCCGGTGCTGACGGCCTGGCTGCGCGGCATGGGTGCGCGGATCGGCAAGGGTGTCTGGGTGGAGAGCTACTGGCTCCCGGAGACCGATCTGGTGACCCTGGAGGACGCGGCCACCGTGAACCGCGGGTGCGTACTGCAGACTCACCTCTTCCACGACCGGATCTTGCGGACGGATACTGTGGTTCTCCGTGAGGGCGCCACACTGGGTCCTGGCGGGATCGTGCTGCCGGGCAGTGCGATCGGGGCCCGTACGACCCTCGGTCCCGCGTCGCTCGTCATGGCCGCGGAGTCCGTCCCGGACGACACCCGCTGGCTCGGCAATCCGATCGAGGCATGGCGTCCCTGAGCGCGGGCCCCTCGGTGACCGCGGGCGTCGGGGCACCGAGGAATGGTTCGAGCAAGGCGCAGGGAGCGAACGCGGAAGTGGCAGTGCAGCAGTCAGCGGGTCCGGACCCGTATTTCCCGGACAACGGCGATCCCCGGTACCGGGTGCATCGCTATGAGCTCACGCTGGACTACCGGCCAGGCCCCAACCGTTTGGCCGGCATGGTCCGGATCAACGCGATCGCGGGCCGGGCGGCACTGCCCGAGTTCCAGCTGAATCTGGCCGACTTCAAGATCGGCCGGATCCGGGTGGACGGCCGCCAGCCGCACTGGACGCACCGGGGCGGCAGGCTGCGGGTCAAGCCCGCGAAGCCGCTGCGCGCCGGTGCCGCCTTCACGGTGGAGATCCACTGGTCGGGCAATCCGAAGCCGGTGAACAGCCCCTGGGGCGGGATCGGCTGGGAGGAGCTGACGGACGGCGCGCTGGTGGCGAGCCAGCCGATCGGCGCGCCCTCGTGGTTCCCGTGCAACGACCGGCCGGCCGACAAGGCGTCGTACCTGATCTCGGTGACCTGCCCGTCGGCGTACTCGGTGGTGGCCGGCGGCCGGCTCCTCACCCGGACCACCAAGGCGTCCACGACGACCTGGGTGTACGAGCAGGCGGCGCCGACGTCCAGCTATCTGGTGAGCCTGGCCATCGGCAAGTTCCAGACGGTGCTGCTGGGCGACCCGGGCTTCGGCGGGGTGCCGATGCACGGCCACATACCGGCGCATCTGCTCCCGGAGTTCTCCAGGGACTTCGCACGGCAGCCCGCGATGATGGACCTGTTCCAGCGGCTGTTCGGGCCCTACCCGTTCGACGAGTACGCGGTGGTCGTCGCCGACGAGGAGTTCGATGTCCCCGTCGAGGCCCAGGGGTTGTCGCTGTTCGGCGCCAACCACGTGGACGGGGCCCGGGGTTCGGAACGGCTGGTGGCGCACGAGCTCGCCCACCAGTGGTTCGGCAACAGTGTGTCCATCGCCGACTGGCGGCACATCTGGCTGAACGAGGGGCTCGCCAAGTACGCGGAGTGGCTGTGGTCGGAGCGGTCCGGCGGCCGCAGCGCCCAGCAACTGGCCGCCGTCGCCCACCGGTTGCTTGCCGGGATGCCGCAGGACATCCGGATCGCCGCGCCGGGCAAGAAGGCGATGTTCGACGACCGGCTCTACGAGCGCGGCGGGGTCACGATCCACGCGCTGCGCTGCGCGCTCGGCGACGAGCGGTTCTTCCACATGCTGCGCGCGTGGGCGGGGCTGCACCGGGGCGGGGCGGTGACGACCTCGATGTTCACGGCGCACGTCAACCGGTTCGCGGACGAGCCGCTGGACGCCCTCCTCGACGCCTGGGTGCACCGTACGGCCCTGCCCGCGCTGCCCGTCCAGGCCGTCCCGGCACGACCGGCGCAGCCGCCCACCAACGCCGAGTCGGCGTAGGCGGGCGGCTCCGCGTCAGGAGGCCGGCACCTTCAGCTTGTCCCAGCTGGTCCGGCCGGGGATGCCGTCGGCGTCCTTGCCCTTGAAGCCGAGCTTTTGCTGCCAGGCCTGGTAGGACCTGCGGTCGGCGTCGGTCCACTCGGGGCTCGGCCCGTCCTCGTAGTGGCCGCAGCCCTCGGCGACCAGGCGCCTGCCCATGGCGGTGACGAGCGGCGACTTCTGGCCGACGTGGAAGAAGCCGCTGCCGGGGAAGGGCGCGTACTGGGGCTTGGACGGCGGCTCGGGGCCCGGGTCCTGTGTGCCGCCTCCGCCGCCCTTCCCGGCCAGCCGTTCCGCGATCCGCTTGCGCATGCCGTCCATGGTGAAGCCGCGCGGGTCCACCTTGCCCGGCTGCCACTCCTTGTGGCCGATCACCGAGGCCGCGCTCCAGCCGTGGTGGCGGCAGATCGCGGCGGACACCTTCTCGATGGCCTCCTTCTGCGCCTCGGGCCAGGGGTCCTTGCCGTCGCCGAGGTTGATGCACTCGAAGCCGTAGAAGTGCCGGTTGCCGTCGGTGTCGGCCTCGTTGTCGTGCGGCAGCTTCGTCTCGTTGACGACGGCGCGCAGCACGTCGTGGTCGCCGAGGCCCGCGTGGTTGGCGCGGCCGTAGCCCACGAGATGGACGCGGCCCTGCTTGTCGATGACGCCGTGGCACAGGGGGCCGGGCAGGAACGAGTAGCCGTCGTAGCAGATGTTGACGGAGTTCTCGGTGCCGGAGGTGACGGTGTGGTGGATCATCACGCCGTTCATCGGGCCCCAGGGGCCCTTGGTGTTGCGGTTGTGGTGGCGCCAGTTGCCCACCTCGACGACCGTCACGCCTTCCGCGCGCAGGGTCTGCAGGAACTGGGAGGCGGTCATGGGGGTGGCCATCAGTTGTCTCCGTCCAGCGGCGCCGCCGCTTCCGCTTCCGCCGTGGTCTGCGACCTCCCGTGCGACGGGTCCTCGGCCGCGACCTCCTCCAGATGTGCCTGCTCCTCCGCGGCCAGGGCGGCCTTGTCCGCGGCCGGAAAGTTCCTGCTGGCCAACGGCGCGTACGCGAGCCGTAGATCGACGGCTCCCTCCTCGCCCTTGACCAGGGCCAGCGGGGCGAGATGCCGGGTGATGCCGGCCGGGCCCTGGAGCAGCGGGCGGCGGGCAGGGTCGGTCGGCCACTCCACGCTGCCGGTGGCGGTGCGGGCCGGGATCAGCCAGTGGTCGCCGGTACGGTAGGCGCCGCCCTTGGCGAAGTAGACCTCGACGCCGTCCTCCAGGGACACCCACTCCCCCTCCGTGACCGGCACGGCTCCGGCCTTCAGAGAGGTCGTACGGCCCTTGCGTTTCGGTCCCTCGCGGTGGTCCCAGCGCCGCAGGAACGGGTTGAGGCCCGGCAGCCGCCCGACCCCCGGCGCGGGCTCGGCGGACAGCCGCACGCGACGGCCGGGCAGGTCAAGCTCCTCGACCCGTAGCAGCGGCAGGGCCTCCAGCCGCGAGGAGTACGCCGTGTCCGTGAACTCCACGTGGTCGCCGACGTCCAGGTCCAGTTTGTCGTCGTGGCCGAGGGACGCCAACTGCACCCAGGTGCCGTCGAGTCCGTCGACCGGGAAGACCACGGACCCGTTCTCCCGGGACCACTTGAAGGTGGCGTCCTTCGCCTCGCCGCCGGCGTGCACCTCGACGCGGTACAGCTGGTTCTCCGGGCCGCGGTAGCGGGCGTCCGGCCTGACCAGGCACGGGTCCTCGTCGGCGTGGTCGGGACGCTCGCTGCGGGCGGCGAGCCGGGCCGAGGACGGCGACTGGCGCTGAGCCCACGTCTCGAAGGCCGCGCGGACCACTTCCCGCGTCGGGTCGACGTCCTCGATGGCCAACTCGTCGAGGGACAGCGGCAGTACCTGCCACACCACCTTCACCCGGGCCGCCGTGTCCGGCATGGCGGCACCGAGAGCGACCTCGCGCAGCGCCGGGTCCTCGGCCGCGCTCACCGACCGCTCCCAGACGTTCAGATAGACCACGAACGGCGACTCGGCGGGCGAGGGCAGCCGGTCGCCGGGCTTCTCCGGGTCGCGGTAGGCGTCGGGCTGGTCCCAGTAGGTCCAGTACGGCGACGTGACGGTGGTGTCCTCCTGCGCCTCCTCGTCCGGCACCGGAACGCCGGGGGCCGGCCGGTCGGCGTCGACCAGGATGCCGTCGACGTAGTACCGGCCGCTCTTGATGGTGAGGGTGTCGATGTCGTGCTTGCCGCCGATGTACTCGATATGGAAGCCCGCCGTGCCGAGCGGCCCGCCGTGTCGTCCGATCAGGTCGGCGGCGAAGGCGCGGGACTGATGGAGCTGGATCGCGGTCTGTTCGTTGGCGTCGGCGTCGAGCTGGACGCGGCCCTGCTGGGCGATGACCGCGGAGTAGTGCCGCTCCGGCCGGAAGGTGAGGCGGGAGAGATCTGCGTGCATGAAGGGGGTCCCCCTGGTTCAGGAAAGTGCGGGTAGGGCGTACGGCGGCACTGCTCAGGTCACGTAGAAGATCCCGGCGTCCGCGTCCGCGGGCGTGTACTCGGCGAGCCGCGCCCGCAGACCGTCCTCGCGCTGGGGCCGGTACAGGTCGTGGAAGGCGCCCGGTTCGGCGCCGTCGTCGGAGCCGCGGCGGATCTCTTCGGGGCAGCGGTCGGCCAACTGCCCGTACCAGGGGGTCCCGTAGCGCACCGACGCGAACAACGGCCGTACGGCGGTGCAGCGATGGCGTTGCGGTGTGCGCGAGCCGGCGGGCACGGCGGAGTACCGCAGACAGCCGATGCCGCGCCGGGCCACGTGCAGCTTCCCGGTGAAGACCGAGTTCTCGGCCAACGCCACGGCGTGCGTGCGGACTTCGCCGATGACGGTGGTGCGGTGGAGGTGGAGCACGGCGTGGGCGTGCCGGCAGTCCGGGGCGGACAGCGCCTCGCGGTCGTGGGCGGTGGCGTCGAGGATGCTGTCGCGGAGGTGGATGTCGATCGGGTCCTCGGTCACCTCGTCGCCGATGACCTCGATGGTGCCGAGGACACTGTGCTCGATCTGGAGGCAGGCGGTCGTGCGCTCCAGGACGATGCTGGGCTCCTCCGGCGAGTGCGGCTCGCACTCGGGCTCCAGGGACCAGCCGGGCACGAGGGTGGAGTGCCGGACGACGACCGCGCCCATCGGGCCGGTGACGTTGATGCCGCGGCCCGCGACCAGCAGCCCGTCCAGGACGATCCGCGGCCGTTCGTGCGGAGCGCAGTCCGGGTCCACGGCGCGGATGTTGAGGGCGTCGGGCCGGTTGCTGTACCAGTCGAGGAGACGGATCACCGGGCGGGCGCCCTCGGCCGCGCGCACTTCGAGGCGGTCGCCCGGGTCGAGGTCGAAGTCCAGCTGCTCCTGGTGGGCGCCGCTGTGCGTGATCTCGATGATGCCGGTCCGGCCGGGGCCGCGCTCGCCCTGCCAGGCCCGGTAGGCGTCCATGATCTGCCGGTACGGCTGCCCGGGCCCGACCCGGTAGAAGGTCGCGTCGGGCCGGTCCACGCGGTCGGGCCGCTCGTACTCGCCGCCGCCCATGTCGGCGCCGGACGCGTAGTGGTGGTCGACCCACACGCCCTGCCGGGGCGCCGACCGGGAGCCGAACGCGATCCGCCCGAGCTCCGGGTCGACGGCGATCTGGCCGCGCCCCGGCCGGTAGCGCCAGTCGGACAGGTCGGCGACCACGATGTCCGACGGCGGTACGGGCCGGTCCTCGCCGTCGCGCCGGATCACGAAGCTCTTGCCGGGGCCGTAGTAGTCGAGGAGCCGGTCGTGCAGCAGACGGCGGGTGATGAAGGCGGGGACGTTGTCGACGGTGGCGATGTGGGTGGGCGACGGCTCCGGTTCCGGCTTGGTGACCAGGGGGCTGTCGTTGCCGAGGATCGAGAAGGTGTAGAGGTTGCGGGCGCGGTCGATGCAGTACGCCGGGGAGGAGGTGAGGGAGTACGCCTTGAGCCGCCAGACGAAGAGGGCGACTCCGGCCGGGGTCCAACCGCCCTGCCGGTGCGCGGAGTCGGCGCGGCGGATGTCGACCGTGCGGGCCGTGGTGTCGAAGGGACCGCCCTGGAGGGCGAGCGCCGAGCCGTCCCGCAGGTCGGGGAGGCGGCCGCGGCCCGTGTCCCGGTACAGCTTCACCGACTGGTTCCGGGCGACCAGCCGGGACAGCTCCACGGCCCGTGCGGGCCAGTCGGCGACCTGCTCGGAGATCTCCTCCAGCAGGTGCAGGGTCCCCTTGCGGCGCCGGTTGGCGACCGTGGCGGCCACGTCCGCGCGCGGGGCGATCGCCTCGGCGAGGGCGTCCCGGCCGCCGTCGTGCAGTCCGGTGGTGAGCACCCGCTCGTAGCCGGGCAGGGTGCGGTAGCCGACCAGGTCGCCGAAGTACGGCAGTACCCAGGGCGCCGCTGTCTCGACGAACAGGTCCTCGTACTGCTGCTCGACGCCGTCGCGGACCCGGTCGAGCTGCTCGGCGATCACCGCGAGCAGTGCGCGCAGCGGCTCGCCCTCCTCGGCGTCCCGCAGGAGGTGCCAGCGGGGCAGCAGCGCGGCGAGGCCGTCGGGCTCCCGGGACGCCACCGGAGCCTCGGTGTCGAACTGGACATCCGGGGACATTACTTGACCTCCGTGAGGATGAGGGTGTCCGTCGCCTTCGCGGAGAGCAGGGCGAGTTGCGCGGGGCGGATGCCGCGGAAGACGAACACCGACCGGCCCCTGGCCAGGCGCCGGGTGTCGGTGATGTCGGGGTTGAGGCGCAGGAGCCGGGCGAGCGGGATGCCGTGGCGGTGGCAGACCGCGGAGAGGGTCTCGCCGTCCGGGTCCCTGACGGTGTGGATCTTCTCCTCGTACGACGCCGGGCGGGCCGGAACACTCGCGCGGGGTTCGCCCGGATCCGCGAGGAGCGCGGTGAGTTCGTCCGGGGTGACGGAGGCGGGGACGCCGGTGAAGACGTCGACGTCCACGTAGTCGACACCCGGCACGGTGTGGGCCGTGGCGAGGAGGTCGGAGAGCCGGGCAGGCCGGGCCAACTCCCGTCCCTCGTATCCGAGTCGGGCGTACAGCGCCTGGCGCAGCCGTGGTTCGACGTACTCCCAGGCGTGGTCGGGGGCGACCTTCACCCCGGCGGAGACCAGCAGCAGCACCGGTTCGCGGACGTCGACGCGGACGGGCAGGCTCGGGTCGCCGTACTCCGTCAGGGCCGCGCGCAGGGGCCGCAGGGTCTCCTCGCCGAGCGGGACGTCGTCGCTGCCGGCGACGGTCACGTGCAGCACGCGCCGCCGTCCGTCGAAGAGTTCGCGTGCGGCGGCCCGGCCGATGCCGGCGCGGGAGCGGGCGAAGTCCTCGTAGTCGGGCTCGGAGACCAGCCGGTCCAGGGCGGAGACGGCGAGCGGGATCGTACGGCGGGTCAGGCCGGGGCCGTCCGCGTCCGTGCCGCCGGTCGCCGGGCGCGGGTTGGTGACCGCGGTGACGCCGAGCGGGCGGGTGAGGGGCTGGGTGATCCGGCCGGCCGCGACGTTGGCCGCCTTGCCGGTGCCGAAGCGGTAGCGGGCGTGCACGTTCTCGTGGCCGGACGGCAGCCGGGCGCCGTGCACACCGTCCCCGAAGGTGACCGTCGTACGGCCGTCGGAGGCGGTGCCGGTGATGTACACCCGCTCGTCGGGGCCGCGGCCGGCGAGGCTGTCGACCTCGTGCCAGCGCACCCCGTCGACCCGGATCTCCAGGACCGGTGTGGCGCCGAGGGGGGTGTCGTCGGCGAGCCAGGTGAGCGGGGACTGCCAGAGCGCGAAGGTCTGGTTCGTGCGGTCCGAGTCGCCGCTGCCGATGGCCTCCTCGCGGCTCTCGCCGTGGGTGGCGTCGACGACGTTGCCGAGGATGCGGACGGTCGCCCGGCGGTAGCGGTGGGCGAGGCCGGTGGTGAGGGTGAGGCGGGTGTGGACGTGGTCGCCGGGCAGTCGCGGGTCGACGGCCGGGTCGGCGGCGGCGATGGTGACCACCTCGGTGGCCGTGACTCCGGTGGTGCCCGGGATGTCGGTGCGTTCGCCGCCGACGATCAGGGTGCGCCCCGGCCGCAACCCGTCGTACAGCCGGTCGAGTTCGATCTCGTTGCCGTGCACGTCCTCGCCGAGCGGTTCGTCGGCGAGGTCCAGCGCCTCGCCCGCCGCGTACACGGTGGTGTCCCGGATCTGCGAGAGCAGCACGTCGAACTCGTCCAGCCACGGGTCGGCGAGGGTGAGTTCGGTGCCGCGGCCGGTGATGCCGTAGTTGGTGTACACCGCCGTACGCACCGCCACGACCTGCGTGGTGACGAAGGCGAGCTTCGCGTCGCCGGGAATGCCGTCCTGGGCGCCCTTCGCGGGGCGCTGGATCGCGACCCAGCTGCCGACCGTGATGCCGGTGTGCACGGAGTCGAGCTGGAGCACGTTCCGGTTGACCGGCGCGGGCTTGCTGGCGACGACCACCTCGACGTTGGGCTCGTTGCCGGCGACGGTGTAGCGCAGGCTCACCTCGTACTCGCCGTGGGTGAACTGCTCGGTGGCGCCCGGCCGCAGCGAGATCTCCTGGGCGGTGCCGTTGTTGACCCCGATGTGGACCAGGCCGTCGTCGTCGGGCCGGGAGACGAAGAGCGTGCGCTCGGGCAGCCCGGCACGGAACCGGACCGTCACACCGGGCTCCTGGGAGTCGGCGGGACGCCGGGTGAGCCAGCGCAGGTCGTGGTCCAGGGCACCGCGGGTGGACAGCTCCACCTGCCCCGGACCGAGCGCGAAGTTGACCTGCTGGGTGACGGGCAGGGTCACCGCCCGCTGGTCGGAGCTGTTGCCCTCGACGTACTGGAACTCGGCGCGGACCGGGGTCTTGCCGGCGGTGTCGAGAACGACCCGCATCCCGGCGAGCACGGCCCCGGTGAGCGGCCAGTCGGCGGACCGGATGACCCTTCCCTTGTCGTCCTGGACCGGCTTGAGCGGAGCGGTGGCCCCGAAGGGCGCGGCGGTGACGCGCATGGCGAGGAGGGCGCGGAGGAGTTGGGGGGTGGTGCCGGTGGCGGTGGCTTTCCGCCAGGCGGGATAGAGGGAGCCGAGCCCGGGGTCGAGGGCGGCGAGGAGACGGGCGGGGTCGGTGGTGGGGCGTGCATCGCTTCTCCGGTCCGCGGTCTCGGAGCGCAGGGCGGGAAGCACAGCGGCCAGAGCCTTGAAGGCGGCGATCCGTGAGGTGCCCTCTCTTGGGGGCGCGGGGAACTGCGCGACCAGCCCCCGCGGCGCCGCAGCCGAAGCACTGCCGTCATCACTCTGCGCAGGCGCCAACTCCAGTGCCCGCTTGCCAAGTTCGTCCAAAACGGCCTGCAGTTGCTCGAACCACGCCGAGACCTCCTCCCACGGCTCGGCCAGCACCTGGGCCTCCCCCAGCCGGGCGACGGGCTCCACAAGGACAACCGCCAGACTCTCCGGCGTCCCGACCCCGTCCAGCGCCGCCCGCAACGGCGCCAGCACCTGATCCTCGAAGTCTTCGATCAGCCGGCTCACCGGCCGCGGGTTGGGCGCCTCCGGCGTCGGCGGCTCGTCCCCCGGCTCTCCGGGCGTCGCCGGCTCGGCGATCCACAGCCGCGCCTCGTCGACGAGTTCCTTGAGCGTGGCCGGCGCGGCCCCGGGCAGGGTGAGCGCCGTGATGTCGTCGTCCCGGTCGATCCGTACGCCGGCGACGGGCAGCAACTTGCGTTCCCCGCCCGCCTGTTCCCCGAACACGAACAGCAACTGATCACCGGTCTGGAGCGAGTTCGCCGTGCCCTCGACGAACAGCTCGGAGCGGCGCCCCAGGTCGTCCGGCGTGATGAGCGACGGCCGCCGCCTGCGGACCTTCAGCTCGTTCCAGTCCCAGCGGGCGGTGAGGTCCCGGCTGCTCTCGAAGGTCAGGGACTCCTCCGCGGCGGAGGCGGGCACGCTCTGGCTGCGGGCGCCCCGCGGAATCAGCACCGACAGCGTCTCCGCACGCGCGTCGCGTTCGAGGGTGTACGCCAGATGCGTGGCCGCGGCGACCCCGGGGCGCGGCCGATGGCCCACCAGCCTGCCGAGCAGGACCAGCGACCGGTGCTCGTTGGCCGTACGGATGTACGCCTCGTCGGCGATCCGCTCGGCGTGGAAGGTGAGCAGGTCGCCGAGGACGGCGGTGGCGTCGAGCAGACCGATCGCCGGGTCGTCCGGGGTGCGGACGGTGAGCCCGGCCAGGGCCGGGTACGCGGGTGAGGCGAGCCGGTCGAGGAGGGCGGCGAGGAAGGAGCCGTACGTGCCGACGCGGTAGTCGAGCGCGGTCCGGCCGGGCGGGTTGTGGACCGGCGCCGGCGCCACCCGCTCGTCGTGGCCGCCGCAGCCGCAGCCGCACTCATCGGTGGCGGTCATCGGGCCGCACCTCCCAGGGATAGCGCCAGCAGGCCGTTCTCCGGCCGGTCCGGGTCGTTGTCGCAGGTGGCGATCTCCAGCGGGCCGAGCCGCAGCACGCCGTCCTCCCTCTCTCCTCGGTCCTGCTCGAACAGCCGCCGCAGGGTGGTGACCCGGACGCTCTCCACGCCGGGCACGGCAGCGGCGACGGCGACCAGGCGGCTGAGCCGCACCGGCTCGCCGAAGGTCAGCGCGTCGGGGTGGAAGAAGCCGCCCCGGCCGCTGCCCAGGACGCGGTACAGCTCGGCGAGGATCTGGCCGTGCTGGTGGCCGGGCCGGGCGCAGACGGTCAGGGCGATGTCCAGCGGAACCAGGCGGGCGGGGCCGACCACGAGGTCGTGGCCGATGCGCCGGTACTGCTCCAGGGACTGCTCGACGCGCGCCAGCAGCTCCGCCGCCGGCTGCGCGCTGCCGTACGGGTCGATCGCGATGTGCGCCTCCTGGGCGCTGCCGGTCCAGCGGATCTCGGCGGCGGCGCGCTGCACGCCCGGGAGTTCGCTCGCGAGGGCCGCGTAGTCCTCGGCGGTGACGGCGCGCAGCCGGGTGCGGCGCAGGTCGAGGGGGGCCAACTGGCGTACCTGCTCGACGGGTTCTGGTTCGGTGCCGCCGGTGGCGGGCAGCGGGTTGCGGACGGCGGCGGCCGGTGGCCGCTCGCCGTCGCTCTGGACGACGAGGTGGTTGATGGCCTCGGCGCCGACGTTGCCCGCGATGCCGCCGCCGAGCCGGTAGCGCAGGGCGAGCCGGGCACCCGGGGTGGGCCGGGTGCCGTGCCGGCCGTCGCCGAAGCGCAGGGCGAGCCGGCCGTCGTCCTCCAGCTCGCCGACGACGTGCCGGTCGCGCGGGGCGCTGTGCAGCAGGTCGCGGCGGGGCTGCCAGACCTGGTCGCCGTCCTCGACGCGTACGGCGGGCAGCGCGGCCCGCGGGTCCTGGGCGAGCGCGGCGGTGGCGGAGCCGCGCAGCACCGGCTCGTCGGGGTGGAGTCCGGCCGCGTAGGCGGGGCCCCAACTGTGGTCGATCTCCCAGGCGATGTGCGGGTCGAGGACCGTGCCGGCCCGGGCACGGGAGGCGAGGACCGCCACCCGGCTCAGCTTTCCGTCGAGCAACTCGTCGCTCTTGTGGAGGAGTTCACGGAGGGCTCGTACCGGGTGCGCGCGCAGCTCGAACCGTTCCAGGACCTTCGGTCCGAAGACCACGGCGAGTTCGTCGATCTCGGCGTCGTCGAGCCCGTCCCGGTCGCGGGCGCTGCGCCACAGCTCGACGAGCCGCTGCCGTACCCGGCCCGGGATCCCGGCGATCCGCTCGGCCTGGTCGGCGGCCACCCCGGCCGCGTCGGGGAAGGGGACGGCCTGCACGACCGGCGCCCGGCCGAGGACGGGCCGGAAGCGGGGCAGGATGCCCGGGTAGACGGACTGTGCGAGCAGCGTGCGCAGGGCCGTGGCCTGGGCGTATGCAGTACCCGGCAGCACGCGTTCATGTCGCTGCCCGGCCCGCTCCAGACCGATTCCGGCGCGTACGGTGGCGGCCTCGCCGACGACCTGGAACAGCTCCCGGACGTCGTCGGGGGCGAGTGCCTGCCCGCTCTCGGCCTTGTCCGTGAGGGAGTTGATGAGCCGGGCGGGGGCGTTGCCCTCCTCCCGGTCCCGGCAGCCGAAGGCGGGCGGGTCGCAGGGGGCGACGACGGCCGGTACGGGCGGCACGGTGGCCGTGTCCCGGAATCCGGACCGTCCGTGGTCGACCAGGACGACGTTGCCGCGGGCCAGGGTCACGTCCTCGACGGGGAGGCAGTCGCGGCCGCCGCGGGTGGTGAGGCGGAGCGGGAAGCGCAGGGCGTCATCGGCGGCCCAGGTGACCTCCAGGACCGGCTGGTCCTCGATGCGGTCGACGGCCGGGGTGACGGAGGTGAGGCGGACCGCCTGCCGGTGGCTCGGGTCGGCGTCGCCGGGGGTGCCGGTGCGCGGCCCCTTCACCTCCTCGAGGACGAGCAGGTCACCCGGTCGCAGGGCCAGTCGGCGGTCCCGGCAGGTCTCCGGGTCCTGCCACCGGTCGCGCAGGGTGGCGGAGGTGGCGCCCCTGGGCAGGGCGCACACCTCGCCGCCCCAGGTCCACAGGCGGATCGCGTTGTGGGCGACGCGCAGCTCCAGCGGGTCGGCGCTGACGACCGGTTCGAAGACCTCCACCGAGCCGCGCTCGTCGAGGTCGCCGAGGTCGTTCTCGTCGATGACGGTGCCGGGTTCGGGGCGGTCGTGCGGGTCGAGGGTGCGCACGTCGACGGAGGCGAAGCGGAAGGTGCCGGGGGCGAGGGTGGTGTCACCGGCGGTCCGGACGGTGACGTACGCCCGGGCCGTGCAGCCGTCGTGCATCGCGTAGTCGATGAGCTTGACGTGCCGGCGTACCGACACCCGGCGGCGGGCGGTGTCCAGGTAGGCCTCGGTGGCCACCGCGTCCTGCTGGTAGCTGATCTGGTCGCCGGTGTACGCGAGCAGTTCGACGAGGGTGATGCCCAGGTCGGCGGGGTTGCGCTCGGCCCAGTCGGGGGTGGTGAGCGCGAGCCGGTCCAGGAGCAGCTTGCGGATGGTGTCGTAGTCGCGGGCGGTGTAGTCGACGACGGGGGCGGCCGGGAAGTCCGTGGTGTCCGCCCGGTCCTCCGTGCAGTCGAAGGGGGTGGGGCGGTCGGGCCGGAAGGAGAAGCCGGCGCTGTGGTAGCGCTGGTCGAAGCCCCGGAAGGGCTCCGTGCCCGGGCGGCCGTACGGGTCGGTCTCGACGAGCGAGAGCCGGTGGCGGGAGGTGTCGCCGGCGCGGTCGAGGGTGACGTAGAGCCGGTCGTCGAGCTCCGGGTCCTCCTCGCGTTCCACGCTGACGTCGACGGCGGTGATGCCGGTGACACGGCGGCCGCCGTCGATGCGGACGTTCTCGGGGCCGAGGCCGTGCGGGGCCTTGCCGAGGAAGGTGACCGTGAGCAGGAGTCCGTCGTCGCTCACTTCGACCGCGTCGACGCCGTTGAGCTGGGCGGCGCGTACCTTCGCCCGTCGGGTGGCGGTGGTCATACGGCCGCCCTCCCTTCGAAGACGTCCTCGCGGACGGCGCCGGTGGCGCGGACGACGTACGACAGATGCACGCGGACCACGGCGTCGGCGTTCTCGATGTCGAGTGCGACGACGTCGATGAGGTCGCCGAGCCAGCGCTGGAGCGAGGCCTGCACGGAGAGTTCGAGGGTGCTGACGAGCTCCGGGCTGTTCGGGGCGAAGACCAGGTCGAGGAGACCGCAGCCGAAGTCGGGGCGCATCACGCGTTCGCCGGGGCTGGTGAACAGCAGTTGCTCGACCAGGTCGTGCACGTGCTCGGCGTGGGGGGCGTGCGCGGTGCGGCCCCGGCGGTCGGCGCGGAAGGGGAACGCGATGTCGGTGCGCGGGCGTTGACGTGAGGCGCGGCTCATCGGACGGTGACCTTTCGCTGTGCGGCCTGGACCACGGGGGGTCCCTGCGGCACGAGGGCCGCGGACAGGCACAGGGCCGCTGAGGTGTCGAGCAGCACGGGTGCGCCGTCGACCGTGACGCCGCTGCCGTGGGCGGTCCAGCGGACCGTGACACACGGCGAGGGCACCCGGTCGACGGTGTGCGGGCAGCCGGCGACGACATAGGTGTGGGCGGCCGTGGCGACGGCGGCGCCCCCGAGCCGTACGCCGCCGGAGGATGTGGTGGCGGCGGTGACCCGGCCGCCGTGCGGGCAGCCGATCACGGCGCCGGCATCGAGCAGACTCCCGGACAAGTTCCTTCGTCCCCCGTCTTCTATCGCTTCGATCCCACGGTCAGCTGACCCTGGTTGATGGTCACCTGGTCGCCCCGCAGCAGGACTTCGGCGCCCGCGCCGGTGGCGATGACCACGGCTTCCCTGGTGATGCGGATGTACGCGCCGCCCTGGGCCTGGAGGAGGATCCCCTGCTCGGGGCCGGCGGTGTCGTTCATGACGATCTTGTGCGCGCCCGGTGTCTGCACGACGACGGGCTTGTCGGGCGAGTTCGCCTGCAACGCGCGGCGCGCGTCGGGCGGCAGTTCGTCGGCGGTGCCGTACCAACATCCCGTCCACACGGGGAAGCTGGGGTCACCCTGTTCGAACTCCACCCATACGCCGGAGCCGGGCGGCGGCACGACGAACTGTCCGGCCTCCTGCCCCGTGAACGGCAGGCAGGGCAGCGCCCAGGTGGACGGCTCGTCGCCGAGGACGTCCGGGACCTCGACGGTGACACGGCCGATGCGCAGCGGGTCGTCGTTGTCGACGACCCGGCCGCGGAACTTGCCGAGGTAGCGATTGCTGGCTGCTGCCGCCATGCTGAACTGCTCCTGAGTGATGAGGTGTGACGACTTCTTAGGGCCGGACGTAGTCGCTGCGGGCTTCCAGGCCCTCCCGGGAGAGGGTGAAGTTCTGCTGGAACGAGCCCGGGCGCAGGATGTGCGTCACGGACTTGACGTAGTAGTCGCCGTCGTAGGCCCGTCCCGAGCCGCGCACGCCGACGAGCTGGCGGGGCTGCAGGAGGTAGCCGTGCCGGTTGACGTCGAGGGAGCCGGAGCCGGAGACGACGTCGGCGGAGACGGCGGCGCGGGCGAGGAGTTCGGCCTCCGCCTGCTCGCGCTGCTGCTTGGCGGTGCCGGCGAGGGTCCTGCGCCTGAGCGCGGGGGTGGGCCGCCGGCCGAGGGGCGGGCGCAGCGGGCTGATCGGCGGCTGGGGCAGGAGGGTGGCCTGCCGGGTCCCCGGGTCCTGCCAGCGGGCCTGCGGCTCCTCCCTGGCCGTTCCGTCGTAGGCGAAGGTCAGTTGGTCGACGGTCGTGTTGGCGTCCATGTTGACGTTCAGGGCGTGCTGGCGGAGTCCGAGACGGACCTCGGGGCCCCAGCGGGCGGAGGACCGGCCGGGGTCGGGGCCGGGCTCCAGGTAGAAGGTGTAGCCGTTGGCCTTGGCCAGGTCGGTGACGTACTGGAGGTCGGTGCCGGTCTGGTAGGGGACGCGCAGGTCCTGGTGGGGCGGCTGGGTGATCTTCTCGGCGTAGACGTCGGGCCGGATGCCGTAGTCGGAGTAGCGGCGCAGGATGGCGAGGACGCGCTCGGAGGGCGGGAGGTTGGGGTAGCGGGCGGTGCGCTCCTCCAGGTCCATGAGCAGGGTCAGGTCCTCGCCGGTGACGGTGAGGGTGGAGTGGCCGGGCTGGTTGCTGGCGCCGACCTCCTGGCGTACGACCAGCCCGTCGAAGAGGACGTCGGTGGTGCCGCGCACGCTGACGGTGACGACGAGCCGCGTCTTCGGGTCGAAGAACCCGTCGGGCAGCAGCCGTTGGTTGATGACGCCGTTCTTGGTGAGGTCGAAGGCCAGCTGGAAGCCGCTGCGCTCGCCGGCGGTCGCCGTGATCTGGGCGGACAGCAGCGCCTCGGTCACCTCGGCCGGCACCGGCCGGGCGAGCTTCGGTCCCATGAGGAGGGTGATGTGGACGGGGCCCTGCCCCACGGGCTGTTCAGACACGCCGGGTCCCTCCGGACTCCGGAATCTCCACGACCCGCCCGGGTTCGCCGGTCAGTTCCCGTGGATCGAGGACGGGGTTGGCGTCGGCGATGCGCCACCACTGGCCGGGGTCGCCGAAGTGGCGCTGGGCGAGCAGGTCGGGCCGCTCGCCGGCGCCGACGACGTGGTCCTGGGTGTCCTGTGCGTCGAACGGGGGCAGCAACCGCCGCTTGGCATACCGGACTTCGGTGCCGTCCGGGAGCCGGTACACCCCGATCCCGGCATCGTGGTAGCGGCTGGTCCGCGGATACGGATGGGCACCGGGTATCGCGCCCAGGGCACTCTCGTACGACTCGATGTCAGCCATGGTCCGCTGCTCAGCCCCTTCCGCTCAGTACGTCCGTGCCCGGCAGCCCGAGGGCCCCGAGACTCCCGCCCCGCGCGGCGGCGGCGAGCCGCTCCTTCTGCGCGAGGTGGGCCATGTAGAGGTCGGCGCCGCGGTGCCCGGCGGGCAGGTCGCTGACGGTGAGGATCTTCATGCCGATGCTCAGCGAGGCGCGGATGGGGTTGAGGTTCACGTCGAAAGCGGACTCGTTGACGCTGAGTTCGGTGAGCCGCACGGGCATGACCCGCTTGCTCCCCCAGGTGAACAGCGTCAACGGCATCTCGATCGGGCTGATCTCGATGGTCCCGTTCTGCGCGAGCCTGCCGGCGGCCCGCAGTTGGGCGGTGGTCGGCTGCACGAGCATCTCGAGGGTGGCGAGCTGGGGATGGATCCCGTCGGGCGCGGCGATCTCCAGCTGATCGGTGGCGTCGATCTCGGCGGTGAACTTCCAGGACTCCTGGGCCGGCCCCTTGAGCCGAAGCGCCTCGTTCCGGTCCCCGCTCCCGGTCCCCCCGCTCGCACTGTCGGTACTGTCCCCGGCGGACTGCGGGGCAATGCTGCGCTCCAGGGTGTCCGGGTTGAACTGGAGCACGATGATGCGCTGGGGGGTACCGCTGTCGGAGTCGACCACGACGATGCCGGAGCGGATGGGTTTGGGGATGTCTGCGTATCTGGTCATCGGGTCTAGATCCTCAAATCTCCTCGCAGGTGATCCAGTACGACGGACCACCAACCATCATTCCGGTCGAATGCGAACTGATCCTGCTCACGCAGCCGCGAGGAGAGTTCCCGAATCGCTTTCAGACGTTCGACCGGCTTGGCGTCGACAAGCTTCTGCGCGCATTCCGAATAGAGTCGCAAAAAGGTGACAAAACTTTCGAGCGAGGCGTTGACGACTTCACTTCCGGGGGACGTCGCGGAAAAGCTGAAGAGACCGACGATGTCATCGTGGACATCGAGAAAGAACCGCGTTCCCGCGTCACCCGGAGGGCCTCCGATGATGAGAATCTTGGCAGGTTCACCGCCGAGCATGAATTCATACGAGGAGAACAGGATCGGCTCCCCCTCCACCTGGGTCGTGAAGAGCAGGGGGACGTCTACGGGAAGGCCCACACCCGCGAGGAACTGAGCACTGGCGGGCGAGAGGCCGATCTCTTGGAGCTCAGCCATCGGCCACCTGGCGACATTCTCCGAGCCGAAGAGTTCGACAAGTTCACCGTAAGAGGTCATTCGTCCCACCATTTCACCGAAATTGTCACCACAGTACCCTCGGAAGCACCCGTGGTATTAACGCTGATCGCCGGTCCCATTTGGGTGTTCGTCTTCGCGTCGAGAAGGTAGAGGTTCTTATACGAGTCCAGCCCGCTGAACTTCAGGTCTATCTCGTGGTCGGGGTGCATCTGATTGATCTTGGCATTGATTCTAGCCTGCAGGTCTGGACGGCCTGCCACCAATTCGAGCGCGCGCCTGCGTACCGCTTGCTTGAACGCCTGGGTGATGTTGGTGATGCGGGGTGTCGCCAGCATTTCCGGTATCTTTTCGGGCGGGAGCGGGTTCGGGAAGGTCTTGCCGTCCCCGACCTTGATGAGAATCAGACCCCCGCTCTGTTCCGCACGCTTCAGCATGAGGGCCTTCCGCGCATAGCCCAGCCTGTCGAACTTCCGGTCCCACTTGGTGCTGGCCGTTTTACTCGTACCGTTCGAGGTGAGCCTGCTCTTCTGCTCCTGGTAACCGCCGAACTCCAGCATGTTCTGGATGTTGTTGGCGATCTGCGTGTCGTTCGTGGCGGTAGGGCTACCGCCCTGCTCGACGGCCGAAGCGCTCTGTTTGACCTCTTGTTCCGCTCTCCGGATGATCCGGAGGGCCCAGTTGTTGCGATTCCTCTGCTCGTCGGCGGCCAGCGCGGAGATCCGCTTCTTCATCTTCTGGACGAAGTCGAGGATGCTGCCCTGGTCCATGAACAGGAACCAGTCGTCCAGTTGGGTGATCCCCAGCGCCTCCTCGAGCTCCTTCCGGTTGCCCACCTTGTCCAGATGAGCGTCGAGTTCGATACGGGCCTTTTCCTCGTCGGTGACACTCTCTTCGGGGTTGAGCTTGGCGACGATGGTGAACGGCCGTACGTCCTGTGCGCTGAGGCCGGTCAGCCGGTGCCAGAGGCGCAGGCCGGCGAGGGCCGTGTTCATGACGAGTGGCCTGGTGCCTCGGCTGAGCAGGCGCCGGATCTGTGGACGGATCCGGGCCACGATCTTGGCGAGCCGCTCCTCCTTCGACTCCTTCGAGTCCTCTTTCTTCTTGCGCCGGTCCTTGTCCTGCTTGGACTTGGGCCGGCCGGGGCCTTCCTTGTCGGGCTTGTTCCTGGGGCGGCGAGGATCGCGCTCGTCCGGCTTCGGCTTGCGTGGCTCGCCGTCGCCGTCGTGCTTGGGCCTCTTCGGGTCGTCGTCCTTGCCGTTCCTGGGCTTCTTCGGGTCGTCCTCGTCGCGCCCCGGCCTCTTGGGGTTTTCGTCCTTGCCGTTCTTCGGGCGCTTCGGGTCCTCGCCCTTGTCGCCGGGGCGCCTCGATGGGGTCTCGTCGCCCTTTGGTTTGGCCGGAGTGTCCTCCTTGGGCCTGTTCGGCTCGCTCTCCTTGGGCCTGCCGGGTTCCTCGCCCTTCGGCCTGTTCGCGCCCGGGGCCTCCTCGGTGTCCTTCGGACGCCGGGGTGCCTCGTCCTTCGGCTTCGCCGGGGTCTTGTCGCCGGGGCTCTTCCGCTCGGGCTCCGCTTCGGACTTCGGCTTCGGCTTTGGCTCGGCCTCCGGCTCGGGGCGGGGCCGCGGCGTCGGCTTGGGCTTCGCCGTCGGGGTGGGTCGGGTGTCCGGCTCGGCGGAGTGCCTGTCGGCGGGCTTGCCGGCGGGACGGTCCTTCGGGCGAGTGGTGGATTCCGGTTCCGTCGGCTTCGGGCGGGTCGGGGCGGTGTCCGTCTCGCCGGCCGTGGGCTTCCGGGTGGGCGCCTCCGTGTTCTTGGGCGCGCCCTCGTCCTCCGCTCCCCCGGTCGGGCGCCTGCCCCCGCCCTCGCCCTCCCGGCCGCCGCGGAAGAGTTTGGCCGCGATGCCCTTCAGGCGGCGGCCCACCTTGGCGACGTACTTGCCGATCGCGTTGAGGAGGTACTGGTAGGCGAGTTCGAGGAGGGCGACGACGCCGGCCGCCACCGCCTTCGCGAACAGGAGGCCCGCGCCGCCCTGGCGGACCGCCAGCAGCCAGGAGATGACCGCGCCCATGGCCTGGAGGATCGCGCCCAGCGCGCCGATGGCCGTGCGGATCGCGTCGATGACGGCCATCACCCAGCCCGCGCCGGGAATCAGCTTCGCGACGACCTTGGTGATGACGATCTCGCCGATGATGAAGGGGAGTTGGGGGACGACCGCGTCCCAGGTCTCCTTCACGATCCGTTCCAGGGAGAAGCCGCCCTTGATCAGCTTGTCGATGATCGCCCTGGGGATGCCGAGGATCTCCTGGATCTTCTCCTGGAACCACTGCTTGACCGCGGACTGCACCTCGCGGAAGAGGTAGTGCTGTGCACCGTCCACCGCCGAGTTCTTCGCGCCGCTCAGCCAGCCGCCCGGGTCGTCCAGGAAGTCGACCGCGATCATCATGAACTGGCCCAGCGCGCCCAGGAGTTTGGAGGCGTAGTCGAGGATCGTCCTGACCGCGTCGATGACCGACTTGATGACGTCCATGAGCATCTTCTTGAGGATGTTCAGGATGTCGCCGAGCATCTTGGCGAGCTGGTCGAGCAGGTCGGTGACGAGTTGTTTCAGCTGTGCCGCGAGGCGGGTCACGAAGGCGATCGCCTGTGCGATCAGGTCGGTGATGAACTTCCTGATGCGCGCCGCGAGTTCGATGATCTCCCGGACCATGTCGACGGCGAACTGGATCAGGTCGTCGATCAGGCTCTTGATCGTGTCGACGATGAACGTGCGCGCCTCGTTGATCCAGCGCTCGACCGTGTCCTTGAAGTTCTTGATGAAGCCGACGACCGCGTCACGAGCGTCCTTGATGATCTGGACGATCGCGTTCTTGATCTCGATGACCTTCTGCTTGATCCAGTCGAAGGCCTTGGTGAGCCAGTTGCCCGAGTCCTGGGCCGCGCCGTCCGCCTTGGTCTTCGCGTCGGTCTCGGCCTGGTCGCCCTTGTCCTTGATCTGTTTGTCGCTGTCGGTCTTCTGCTGGGTGACGTCGTCGTCGGTCTTCTTCTCGCGGTCCTGGACGTCCTTGCGGACCTTGTCCGCGCGGTCGCTCTTCCTGTCGCCGAGCTTCTTGAGCGACTGGTCCTGGTCCTTGCGCCAGTCCTCCCGCTGCGCGGTGACCTCGTCCAGGGCCTTGGTGCGCTGCCCCGCCTGGTCCTTGGTGTTCCCGGCGATCTCGGTGTCGACCTGCTGACGGTTCCTGGTCTGCGCGTCGCGGGTGTCCCTGTCCTTGGTCTGGCGGCCGGCGGACATGCCCTTCTGGCCCTGGCTGAACGCCGCCTGGAACTCCGGGCCCTTGTCGTGCTCGGCCACGGCCGAGGCCGCGTCCACGGGTACGGCGCCGGTCGCGGCGGCGGGGGCGGCACCCGCGTTCTGGCCGCCGTCCGCGCCGGGCACCTTGCCCTTCAGCTCCTCCTGGGGAGCATCCGGATAGACCTGGTCCTCGCCCATGCCACGGCCGGAGTCGTCCCGTGCCGTGCCGACCGTGTCCTGGCCCTTGGTGTCGACGGCGGCGCCCTGCTCGTCGGACGTCTGCTGGGCCGCGCCCTGCATCTGCACGCCGGGCGCGTTGCCCGCCTGGGCCTGCTTCAGGGCCTCGTCCTTGGTGGGCAGCCCGGCGAACTTGGCGGCCAGCTCCTGCTTGTCGACCTTGAAACCGAGTTCCGAGGCTAGCCAGCCCAGGCCGAAGCCCAGCGCCATCTTGAACGTCTGCCAGCCGCTCGGCTCCTCCGCCTTCTCCGCGTCGATCTGCCCCTCGGGCTCCTTCGCGCCCGTGACCTGAGCGTTCTCCTGCTGCGGCGCCTGTGACTTCTGTGCCGGGTCCTGCGAGTACTGGGCCGGCGCGTCCGTCTTCGGCTTGCCTTCGAGGGTCTGCGGGGCGCCCGCCGGGCGCTGCATGGACGGGGGCGCGGCGGCGAGTTGTTTGTGTTCGTCGCCCACGCTGCGGTCGACCGAGCCGCTCACCCCGCCCATCGCCGCCAGGGCCTTGTCGGGCTTGAGGGTCGCGGCCGTGCTCAGGCCCGCCTCGGGCGAGACCTGGGAGAGGTTCGGCGCGGGGGCCGAGTCCTTCTTCCCCTTCCCCTTGCCGACGGGCTTGCTGCCGACGCCGGTGGCGGTGACGGGCGGGGGGCTGGAGGCGGCTGCCGTCGCGGGGGCACTTTCCGGCTGCGGGGCGGCACCCACCGCGTCCTCGGCGGCCGTAGCGGTGGCGGTAGTGGTGGCCGTGGACGCGGTCGGCTTCGGTGCGGGGGCCGCGGACCGGGGGGTGGTCTTCTGTGCAGGTGCGGGCGCGGTCTGCGCGGGCGTGGCGCGGTCCGGCTCTGCTGCCGCCGCACTCTGCGCGCCGCTGGTCGCGGTGCCCGGCCGGTCGGCGTTGGAGCCCCCGGTGAGCTGTGAGTCCCGGGCTGCCGGGGGCGCCGTGGTGTCGGCCGTACGATCGTCTCCGCCGACCGGGGTCGATCCGGATCCGGTCTGCTGCTGCTCCTTCTGGCTTCCGGGGGTCTGCGGCGCGGCCGTACCGCCCACCGCCTGCGGTGAGCCCTTCTCCTGAGGGGCCCCGCCCCGCTCCCCCGCCGCCGGGGTGCCCTTCTCCTCCTTGGCCGCGGCTTCCTGAGCGGTGCCGGTCCCGTCCGGCCCGGTCGCCCGCTGCACCGTGGTCTGCGCGGTGACGGGGCCGGCCTTCGGATCGTCGGCGCTCTTCGGATCCTGGGAGACGGCGCCGGTGTCCGGCAGCCCGGTGGCCTTCTCCCCCGGTTCCAGCCCGGTGAGCAGGGTGTCACCGGGCCCGCCCACGGCCTCGGGCGCGGGCGGTGACAAGGGCTCCGGCTCGGCGGCCGGGGTCTGCGGGGTGCCGTCCTCGACGTCCGCCTCCGCCGCCGCGTCCTCGGCGTCCTCCGCGTCGCGTTCCGCCTGCACCTGGTCGGCCTTGGTCGGCGGTGGCGCCGGGAAGGACGGAAGGGCCGCGTCCGCTCCCTGGTCCGCCGTGGGCACCCCGGACACATCGGGGTCCTGCGCCGGCAGGAAGTCCTCCGGCTGGAGCTCGACGTCCCAGGCGCTGGGTTCGGCGCCGCCGACCTCCACCTCCGAGGTGCTGTCGGAGAGGGCGCCCTCGTCGCCGGCCGTCTCCTCGGGTCCGTCGAGGTCCTGGCTCCGTACACCGTCCAGGCGGCTCGACGGCGTGGGCAGCGGGATGTCTGTGCCGGACCCGGGCGAGCCCGTCGGCCGGTCCGTGGCCGGCTTGTCCGCCGCCGGGATCTGCCGACCGGCGGCGAACTGGTCGGCGGCACCGGGCCGGTTGCGTGCGGCCGACTCCTCCGCGCCGGCGACGGGCACACCCTGCTCGTCGCCGGTCTCCGGTCCGGCCTGCTGCTGAACCTGCTCGTCCTGCCGGCTCTGCTCGGCCTGTTGGTCCTGGTCGCCGCTGTCGGTCTCCTGGTCCTGTGTCTGCTGCGCGGCGGGACCGGCAGCGGCATCGACATCGGCACCAGCCACCTGCGGCTGCGGCTGCGGCGACTGCTGCTGCCCGGCCGTGGCCGACGGTGTCTCGTCCCGCACCCCCGCCGCCGGCGCCCCGCCCCCACGCGCCGCGCCGTCCGAGGAACCCGAGGAACCCGCCCGCTCCCGCCGCTCCCGAGCCTCCGTCTGCGCCCGTTCCCGCCGGGTGCGCTCCTCGGACCCGGCCAGTTGCTGCTCACGGGTACCGCCGTTCAGCGGCGTGCTGCCGGGCGCCCCCTCCCGCTCGGCCCGCTCCTTCTCCGGGCCGGACGCGGTGACCGGCCGTTCCTGGTCGGCGTGGTCCTCCCGGTCCCGGCGCTGTGCACTGTCCCGCTCGGTGCGCAGTTCCTCGGCCGTGTCGGGCTCGATCTCGGGAGCGTCGTGGGCGTCGCGCTCCACGCGGTCGTCGGGGAAGTCGCCGTACGCCTCGATCTCGTCGACGAGGTCGAGGACGCGGTCGTGCTCCGGGCCGAGCAGCCTGCTCTCCAGGCGGGCCAGGACGCCGTCGAGCAACTCGGCGGGCAGTCCGGCCAGTTGCCGGCGGGTGCGCTGGGAGAGGTCCTCGGGGTCGCCGCGCAGCGAGCGGACGAGCGAGTTGGCGAGCCGGTCGACGAGGGTCGCCGGGTCGATCGCCTCCGCGCGCTGCCGGTCGGCGTCGACGGTGGCGTAGCGCAGCCAGCCGGGGGTGGCCCGGCCCTCCTGGACCGGCTCGGCGGCCTCGTCCCGGACCGCCGCCTGAGCCGCCGCCTCCGCCTCCCGTTCGATCGCCTGCTGCGGCAGGCTCACCGCGCCCGGTTCGCGCCCGGCCCGCAGTGCGCCCAGGCCGTGCGGGTTCTGGACCGTGTGCTGGAGTTCGTGGGTGAGGAGGCGCCGGCCCTCGTCGGTGCCGGGGCGGAAGGCGCCCTCGCGGAAGAAGACGTCCTGGCCGACGGCCACCGCGTCCGCGCCGAGCAGTTCGGTCAGCTGCCCGGCGTCCCGGCCGGTGTGCAGCCGTACCCGGCCGAGATCGTGGCCGAACTGTTCCTCCAACTCGCGGCGCAGGCCCGGGTCGAGAGGCTGTCCGGCGCCGCTGACGATGTTCTTCGGCTCGGGCGTACGGGACTTGGCGGCCTGTTCCCTGCGCTTGCGGCGGCGCTGTTCGGCCGACTGCTCCGCACGCGCGTCCTGGGTCCGGGAACCGCTCATCGGCTCACCTCCCCGTGGCCGCTGAGCCCTTCGTGGACGGCCCGCGCCAGTTCCTGGCCGAGGCGCCGGGCGGACAGGCCCGGGGGCAGGGGCGGCAGCCCGGACAGCGCGTCGACGGCGAGGGGCCCGTCCGCCGCGAGCGGCACGCCGTGCAGCCGTACCAGCCGGGTCAGTTCGGTCTCGAACGCGGCGGAGACACGCTCCGGATCGGCCCGGAAGCCGTCCAGGACCAGCTCGCCGATCTCCACGCGGATCGCCGAGGGTTCCCTGTCTCGTGAGCTCACACCCATCCGCGGACCTCCGTCGGCGTCAGGGAACGCTCCAGCTTCAGGTACTCGGTGCGGGCGGCGGCGAGCATGTGCCGCATCTGCAGCCGGCCGCCCTCCTCGGCGGCGAGGAACGCGCCGGACAGTGCGATGTTGCGGATCGAGCCGCCGGCGACGGTGAGCTGGGCGAGCAGCGCCGGGTCGATGTCCTTCGCCGGGGCCTGCGGCGGCAGCACCCGGCGCCAGATCTCGGCCCGCTCCGGCTCGCCGGGGAAGGGGAAGTCGACGACGAACCGGATGCGCCGCAGGAACGCCGTGTCGAGGGCGCTCTTCATGTTGGTGGTGAGGACGGCCAGGCCCCGGTAGGCCTCCATCCGCATCAGCAGATAGCTGACTTCCAGGTTGGCGTAGCGGTCGTGGCTGTCCTTGACCTCGCTGCGCTTGCCGAACAGCGCGTCGGCCTCGTCGAACAGCAGCAGCGCGCCCCCGCGTTCGGCGGCGTCGAAGACCCGGCGGAGGTTCTTCTCGGTCTCACCGATGTACTTGCTGACGACCTGCGAGAGGTCGATGACGAAGAGGTCGAGGCCGAGTTCCTTCGCCATGACCTCGGCGGCCAGGGTCTTGCCGGTGCCGGAGCCGCCCGCGAACATGGCCGTCACACCGAGGCCGCGGCGCAGGGTGTTCGCGAATCCCCACTCCTGGTGGACGGTCGCCCGCTGCCGCACATGCGCGACGATCTCGCGCAGCACCCCGGTCTGCCGTTCGTGCAGCACCAGGTCGTCCCAGCCGGCCTGCGGAGCGATGCGCCGGCCCAGTTCGTCCATGCCGATGCGGGCCTCGTCGAGCCCGGCCCGCCAGGCGAGTTCGGCGACGTCGAGTTCGTCCTCGTGCGGGAGCCGGTGCCGTACCGTGGCCGCCGCGGACCGTACGACGTGCGGCGGCAACTGGAACTGGGCCACGAGGGAACGGAGTTCGCCCTCGGCCAGATCGAGCTCCCGGAACTCTCCCGCCCACAGGCCGAGTTGCTCCTCGTCGTCCAGGCGCGGTACGGCGACCCGGGCCCCGTACAACCGCTCCGACCGCAGCGGGTCCTCGCTCGACACCACCACCGGTACGGCGGCCCCGGCCAGGAACGACCCGGTCGCCGCCCGCTGGTCCCGGTCCAGTTCGCCGGCCTCGACGAGGAGCGCGGCGGGCAGCAGGATCGCCTCGCGCTGCCACAGCCGGGCGAGCCGGTCCCGTTCGGCGGGGTCGGCCGGGACGTCCTCCGCGCTCATCGCGTACAGCCCGAGCCCGGAGCGGGCGGCCGCGGCGGCGGCGATGTCGGCCCGGCTGCGCAGATCGCCCCCGGTCAGCTCGACCAACGGCGTCTGGGCCCCGCTCGTCCAGCCCTCGGCGAGCCGGGTCGCCGCCAGGTCGTACGACGGTGTCAGCGCGTCCGGCACCGGGGTGCGGCGCAGCTGGCCGTGCAGCCGGGCGTCCAGATAGGGCGAGCCCAGCAGGAAGTGCAGGATGCGCTCGTCGAGCCGCAGCCGCGAGGTGGTGAGCCGGGACTCGTCGTCGAGCTCGGTGATCCGCCAGCGGCGCAGCGGTGCGACCGGGGTGAGCGCGCTCCAGTGCGGGTCGGCGAGCGCGGCGAGGGCGAGCGAGAAGGTGGGGTACGCCCGCTCCGGGTCACCGGCCGCCGCGGCGCACCGGGCGGCAGTCGTGGGCTCCAACTCGTGGGCGGCGGTGAGGAGTACGAGGTCGCGTTCGAAGGGGGTGAGGCTGAAGCAGGCGACCAGGGCGTCGAGGGGGGCGACGGCCGGGGCGGCCGGCGGAGCGAGGGCCGAACCGGAGACGTTCGGCACGGCGCCCGCGTCCGTGGACGCGCCGTCGACGGTGGTGGACCGCGTCCCGCCCCGGGCCGCCCCGGCGGCACGCGCCCCGTGCGCGTCGACACGGGCCAGGACGCGCCGGATCTCCGCGGTCAGCGTCGTGCCTCCCACGCCGGCGGCCGTCCTCTCGTACGTCCCCATGTCCTCACCTGCCCCCGTCGTCTCCATGCCGTCTCAGTTCTCGGTGCCGTCGTCGGTGCCGGGCCGACGCTGGGCGTTCTTCCGGGGCTCCGACCGCGCCGACCTGCCGGTCCGGGGCGGGGACTTGCGGGCCCGGGCGGGAGTCTTCGAAGCGGCCTCGGCAGGAGCCGACTCGGCGGTCTCCGACTCGGCCGACTTCGCGGCGGCCTTGGCGGGAGCCGACTCGGCCGACTTCGCCGTGGCCTTGGCGGGAGCCTTCGCGGCGGTTTTCGCCACCGCCTTCGCAGGCGTTCTCGGCGCCGCCCCCGGAGGGACCGGTGCGCCGAACGGGAGTACCCGCACCTCGGGCCGCTCCACCGGCTTGCCCGGGACCGGGGTCTGGCGGCCGTCGATGAGGACGAGGGTGGCCTGGTAGACGACCGACAGGGTGTAGGGCGTCTGGTAGAGCATCCCCCACAGCTTGGAGGTCTCGTCGATGTCCATCACCGTGGGCGTGAAGCGGACCCGCTGCACGGCCTCGGCCAGGTCGCTGCCGGCCAGGTAGGGCCGTTCACCGGCCTGTTCGATGACGTCCTTCGGCAGCACCGGTATCTCGTGCAGGGTGCGCACCACGGAGCCGATCAGCCGCTGCCCGACCAGTTCCTTCTCGTCGCCGTACGCGCTGATCAGGAACTGCAGGTCGAGCGCGGCGGCGGGCCGCTTGACGAGGGTGCCGTCGGACGCGCGGGTCGGCAGGTCGTTGTTGCGCTGGGAGGTGTTCGGGGTGACCTGGTAGAGGAACACCGAGATGGTGGGCTGCTCCAGCTGCGGATCGGCGGGCGGCTTGCGCGGCTCGACCTTGACGGCCTCGCCGAACTCCGGGCCCACGTTGTTCTCGAGCAGCAGCGCGAGGGCCTGGGTGACATGGGCGATGGCGAGTGCGTTGCTCATGACGTCAGTTCCTCCGCGTCAGGTACTCGGTGAGGCTGAGGGTCGCCGCGGCCCGCTCCGTGGCGGGCGGGCGGCGCCGGCCGTCCCCGGCGGCCGTCGGCGTCGAGGTCACTTCGAGCCGCCCGATCTGCACCTGGACCACCTGTTCGGCGGCCCGCCCCGGTCGCCGGGCGGCGGCCTGGCGTACCGCGTCCCGGGCGGCCGCCGTGTCGGCGGCGCTGGGTCGCAGCGCCGCCGGCACGGCGTCGGGAGCGGTGTCCCTGCCCGGGGGGATGGGCATGGACGCCGAGGTCCGTGACGGCTCCGGCCGGGTACGCCCCGCCGTCCGCCGCCCGGCCTCGGGCACCGGGCTCGGCTCGGGCGTGACGGGCACGGCGGGCCGCAGCAGCGGCGCCTCGGGCCGTCGTACCACCGGCGCGGCGGATGCGGGCGCCTGCCGCGTGTGTACGACGGTCCGCTCCCGTTCCGTGTGCGTCGTCCGCGTCTCCGCCACCGCCGGACGCGGCACGGCCGTCGCCGGTACGGCCGCCGGTGTGCTCGCGGGCCACGACGGCGCGTCCTCCTCCGGCGCCGGGGGCGCGGCCCGTACCGCCTCGACCCGCTCGAAGGGGCCGGGCAGCCGGGGCCGTACCCGCGGCGCGGCCGGTCGCGCGGCGGCGTGCCGGGCGATCAGCCGGTCCAGGAAGTCCGGCGGGGCCGGTGTGTCAGACATCCGCGCACAGCTCCAGGTAGTAGCGGCGCCGCAGCGGGCTGAGCGCCAGGATCTCCGGCTCGCTCCACCCGTAGGCGGTGGCGAGCAGATGGACGTCGAGCAGCACGTCCCGTGCCCAGGAGTCCAGTTCGGTCCAGAGGTAGGAGGCGATGTCCAGCTCGGCCCGGGTGGCCGCGCCGCACTCGGGGCAGGCGACGTCGATCACCAGGTCGGCGCCGGGGTCGGCGGCCTCGACGGCCTCGGCGATCCGGCGCTGCACCGCGGCGGGCAGCGCCGGACCGGCCACGGCCGTGCCGTCGTGCACCGCCGCGACCAGGCACCGGGCGAGCAGGGCCGCCCGTGGGTCGGCCGACCGGGACGCGGCGTGCAGGTCGGCGACGGACGGCAGCCTGAACTCGACGTCCCAGCCGCCCTCCTGGATCCGCACCACCGGCTCGCCGCGCCCGCCGAGCGAGCCCGCGAGCTCCCCGGCGTCCAGGTCGAACTCCATGTCCTGGCCGCAGGCGGCGCATTCGAGGCGTACCTCCATCCGCTCGCCAAACAGCGTCCGGCGCAGCGCGACCAGGTCCGCCTCACGGTCGCCCACCGGCAGGGCGGGCAGCCGTGCCGGGTCGGCGTCGGGCCGTGCCGCGCGGTGCAGCAGCAGCGCCCGGCCGGCCGGTGCCTCGCCGAGGCCCGCCTCCCAGGTGGCCAGCAGGTCCGCCTCCCCCGAGGCCCGCTCCCCCAGCACCCGTCACCTCACGCCGGGTTGAGGAACGAGGGTTCCTCCGGCTCGGGCACCTCGTAGTCCCGCTCCCAGCCCTCGCACTCGAGTTTCAGCGACTGGATGGCCACCGCGTTGGCGTTGGCGTCCATCTCGCCGAGGACCTGGTACTCGCTCGGCCAGGTCCGGTAGAGCTTGTGCGAGACGGCGACCTGACCGGCCTCGTTGAGGACCTGGATGACGATGTCCTTGCGGAAGTCGGCCAGGGACACCTCCGCGCCGAGGCCCGCGCCGACCTGCCAGACCTTGTTGGCCCAGCGGTCGAACTCGGGGTCGTGGGTGACCCCGCGCTCCAGGGTGATGCCGTCGAACTCGGAGCGGCCGGGTGACTTGCGCGGGGAGGAGGGGTCGCCGCCGTTGCGGTGCTTGACGACCTCCGTGGTCCGCTTCAGTGGACTGATCTTGCTGATGCCGGCGACCGTCCGACCGTCCCACAGCACAAGGAACTTGAAGTTCTTGTAGGGGTCGAAGCGGTGCGCGTTGACCGTGAACTCAGCCATCGGATTCCTTCAGCTCTCCCTGAATCGCTAGAGCGCGAACTGGCCGGACGTCTGCTGGATCTTGACGACCACGAACTCGGCCGGACGGACCGGCGCGATGCCGACGAGCACGTTGACGACGCCGTTCGCGACGTCGTCGGCCGTCGTGGTCTCGTGGTCGCACTTGACGAAGTACGCCTCGCGCGGGGTGCTGCCCTGGAAGGCGCCCTGGCGGAAGAGCGTGTGCAGGTACGAGGAGGCGGACAGCCGGATCTGCTGCCAGAGGTTCTCGTCGTTGGGCTCGAACACGACCCATTGCAGGCCGCGTTGGAGGCTCTCCTCCACGTGCAGCGCGAGCCGCCGCACCGGCACGTACTTCCAGGCGCTGTCGAGGGCGTCGGAGCCTTCGAGGGTGCGCGCGCCCCAGACCAGCGGTCCGGTGACCGGGAAGGTGCGCAGGCAGTTGACGCCGAGCGGGTTGAGCAGGCCGGTCTCACGGTCCGTCAGATCGACGGTGAGCGAGTGCACTCCGACCAGCTGGGCCTCGGTGCCCGCCGGTGCCTTCCAGACTCCGCGCTCGGAGTCGGTGCGGGCGACGACGCCGGCGACCGCGCCGGACGGCGGGAAGGCGCGCAGCCGCCCGGTGAGCGGGTCGGTGAGCTGGATGTGCGGGAAGTACAGGCCGGCGTGGTTGCCGCGCACGGCGTCGAAGGCCGAGATCCCGGCCCGCGCGGAGTCCACGCTCACCCAGGTGGCGGGCGCGTCCACGAGCAGGAAGATCCGCCGCTCCTCGCACAGCCGCTGGGCCGCCGACACGACGGTGAGGGCGTCCTCGGTCTTCTCGTACGACGCCAGTTCGGGCAGCGACAGCAGGTTGACGTCGGCGACCTGGCGCAGCGCCTGGATGCCGGTCTTGTCGGCCTCGGAGCCGATGAGGTCGCGCGGGCCGGGGGCTTCCCCGTCCTCACCGCCCGCCAGCGGGAACACCGGCGGGTTGACCGAGGCCTCCAGGCCCAGGTCGTTGGCGCACTCGCCGAGGAACCGGACGACGTCCTCGGGGTCGGTGGAGCCGGCGACCACCTGGACACGGCGGCCGAAGGCGGTGACCTCGACGCCGGCGAAGGCGTGCCTGCCGGGCGCGTCGGGCAGCGCCCTCAGCTTGCGTTCGAGGAGCAGCGCCAACTCGGCCACGGTGGACGGGGCTTCGCCGTCGCAGTCGGGGTCGTAGAGCTTGAACTCACGCTCCACGTCACCGATCTTCACGGTGAGGTCGACGGCGAGGTCGGGCAACCGGTGGCCGAACGGCTTGGAGACCGTGCCGGACGGGTCCGGGCGTCCCTCGCCGACCGCCTCGACGCGGATCAGCCGCGAGCCGGCGTTGACGACGGTCGGCGCGTAACTGCCGCTGTCGGCGTCCATGGACAGGCCGTTGAAGCTCTCGCGGGCGTCGCCCCGGGCGTCGTAGACCCGCAGGTTGAAGGTCTTCTCGCAGTCCGGGGTGTCGTAGTCGACGGCCACCCGCAGTCCGTTGCCCCAGACGCCGGGTTCCTTGGCGTGCACTTCGAGGACCCGGGTCTCGCTGTGGCCCTCGGTGGACTCCAGGACCACACAGGCGGCCTTGCCGCTGCCGGCCTTGGCGACGCGGACGATCACGGCGACGGTGCCGCCGTTGCCGAAGAACTGGTGGACCGCGTAGGAGAGCGGGCTCTGCGCGCTCAGGCCGCCGAAGCGCCGCTCGAAGTCGGCGAATCCGGTGACGCGCACCGGCTGGTTCAGCGGGCCGCGCCGGGTGTGTCCCACGAACGCGGTCACCGAGGTGGTCACGGCGGAGACGGTGCGGGTGCTGCTGGGAAGCTCTTCGACGTAGACGCCCGGATACGTCGGCCTCGCGGCGCTCACGGCATTCGTCGGCATTCCCCCTCCTATCCCTTCTCAGGCACCGGTGGCAGGCACCAAGAGGCGGCAGAGGGAGAGGTGGTGGGATGCGCGCGGCAGAATCGGTCCCCGGCGCGTCCAGACGCACCGGCCACGCACCCCGTATCAGTTTCCCCCGTCAGTACCCCGGACGGACGGCCGCCCGGGTCAAGCACGCACGCTTGTGACTCCTGATGCTCAAGTGCACCTCCACCATGGTGAGTCGGTCGTTGCAGGAGCAAGTCCGGTTCACGCCAGCCCGCAGGGAGGTTCGATGAAGACAGGCTTGTACGACCCGCACGGGATGGGCACGTGTCGGATCAGGTAGTTCACAGAATTCACACAGCCAGTGGTGCAGCAGAATGGATCCCATGTCCCGACGTACCTCGCAATCCAGGCGGCAGCACGACTCCGCCCCAGTTCACAACCCCTCCTGCCCTTGCGGTCTTGCGGAGACGTACGAAGAGTGCTGTGGCCGATTCCACCGGGGTGCGGCCGCGGCGCCCACCGCGGAGCGGCTGATGCGCTCGCGCTACTGCGCCTTCGTCAAGCGCGACGAGGGGTATCTGCTGCGAACCTGGCATCCGCGAACGCGCCCGCCCCGGATCGACTTCGACCCGGGGATGCGCTGGACCGGTCTGGAGATCCTGGGGACGACCGACGGCTCGGCCTTCCACGCCACCGGCACGGTGACCTTCCGCGCGTCCTTCCAGGGCGGCTCGCTGCACGAGCGCAGCCGGTTCGAGCGCGTGGACGGGGCATGGGTGTACGTGGACGGGGAGTTCCTGGACTGAAGGCCGTCCGGGGACCTACGGCGCCAGGATGTCCAGCTCGTGCAGGGCGCCCACCGTGATCTCTCGGGTGAGCAGCTCCGCACGGGCCGCGTCGCCCTCCCGCACCGCCTCCGCGACCTGGACGTGGAGGGTGACGGCGGCCGGGTCGGGGTCCTCGAACATCACCTCGTGATGGGTACGGCCCGCGAGCACCTCGGCCACGACGTCGCCGAGCCGGGCGAACATCTCGTTGCCGGACGCGGCGAGGATCACCCGGTGGAACGCCATGTCGTGGACGAGGTACGCCTCCAGCCGGTGGCCGCGTGAGTTGGCCACCATGCCGAGCGCGCACTCGGTGAGCTCGGCGCACTGTTCGGCCGTGGCGTGCTTCGCCGACAGGCCCGCCGCCACCGGCTCGATCGCCGAGCGCAGCACCGTGAGCGAGCGCAGCTGGTGCGGGCGGTCGGCGCCGGCCAGCCGCCAGCGGATGACCTGCGGGTCGTAGACGTTCCACTCGGCCTTGGGTCGGACGGTGACCCCCACCCGGCGGCGGGACTCGACCAGGTGCATGGATTCGAGGACCCGGACGGCCTCGCGCATCACGGAGCGCGACACCTCGAAGTGCTGGGCCAGCTCGTCCGTCCGCAGGACGCTGCCCGGCGGGTACTCGCCCGCGGTGATCGCGGGGCCGAGGGCGTCCAGTACGCGGCCGTGCAACCCCCGGCCCGGTGTGCTCATGCACTCAGCGTACAGAGTGGATCACCGAGCCAAAAAGTCAGACTTATATGTCACACACTCTTGAATTCGTCGTACCTAATGGGTTTCAGTGAGGCCGACACCGGATGAGGAAGACAGCGAGGCAGTGATGCGGACCCCCCACGTCGTCGTAGTGATGGGCGTCGCCGGTACGGGCAAGACCACGATCGGTCCCCTGCTCGCCGCCCGGCTCGGCGTCCCGTACGCCGAGGGCGACGACTTCCACCCGCCGGCCAACATCGCCAAGATGTCCGCCGGGCACCCGCTGGAGGACGCCGACCGGTGGCCGTGGCTGGACGCCATCGGCTCCTGGGCGCACGGGCGGGAGGGGCTCGGCGGGGTGGTCAGCAGCTCCGCGCTGAAGCGGTCGTACCGCGACCGGCTGCGCGCCGCCGCCCCCGGCATCGTCTTCGTCCACCTCACCGGCGACCGGAAGCTCATCGAGGACCGGATGTCGCACCGGCAGGGTCACTTCATGCCGACCGCGCTGCTGGACTCCCAGTTCGCCACGCTCCAGCCGCTGGCGGCGGACGAGCCGGGCGTCTCCGTGGACGTCTCCGGCACCCCCGAGGAGATCACCGCCCGGGCGGTGCGGGCGCTGGACACGCTGCCCGACCTCACCCCTCAGTAGCTTCCCCCCTCAACTCCCCCCTTTGTCCCCATAACTGCAAGGAATCCCCGTGACCAGACTCAGCGTCGAGATGCTGGCAGCGGACACCGTCGCGCCCATCACCTCGGCCGGACATGCCCAGCTGGGCATCGCCGTGCTTGCGGGCATCGCGGTCATCGTCCTGCTCATCACCAAGTTCAAGCTCCACGCCTTCCTGGCGCTGACCATCGGCTCGCTCGCGCTGGGCGCGTTCGCCGGGGCACCGCTCGACAAGGTCATCACCAGCTTCACCACCGGCCTCGGCTCCACCGTCGCCGGCGTGGGTGTCCTGATCGCGCTCGGGGCGATCCTGGGCAAGCTGCTGGCCGACTCCGGCGGTGCGGACCAGATCGTCGACACGATCCTCGCGAAGGCCGGCGGGCGCGCGATGCCGTGGGCGATGGTGCTGATCGCCTCCGTGATCGGTCTGCCGCTGTTCTTCGAGGTCGGCATCGTGCTGCTGATCCCGGTGGTGCTGATGGTCGCCAAGCGCGGCAACTACTCCCTGATGCGCATCGGCATCCCGGCCCTCGCGGGCCTGTCCGTGATGCACGGCCTGGTGCCGCCGCACCCCGGCCCGCTGGTCGCGATCGACGCGGTCCACGCGAACCTGGGTGTGACCCTGGCCCTCGGCGTCCTGGTCGCGATCCCGACCGTGATCATCGCCGGTCCGCTGTTCTCGAAGGTCGCCGCCCGCTGGGTGGACGTGCAGGCCCCCGACCGGATGCTCCCGCAGCGCCCGTCGGAGGATCTGGACAAGCGCCCCGGCTTCGGCGCGACCCTCGCCACGATCCTGCTCCCGGTCGTCCTGATGCTGGCCAAGGCGCTGGTGGACATCGTCGTGGACGATCCGACGCACACCGTCCAGCGTGTCTTCGACGTCATCGGCTCCCCGCTGATCGCCCTGCTCGCGGCCGTGATCGTCGGCATCTTCACGCTGGGCCGGCCGGCCGGGTTCACCAGGGAACGGATCTCCGGGACCGTCGAGAAGGGCCTCATGCCCATCGCCGGCATCCTGCTGATCGTCGGCGCGGGCGGCGGCTTCAAGCAGACGCTGATCGACTGCGGAGTCGGCCGGATGATCCTGGAGATATCCAAGGACTGGTCCATCCCGGCACTGCTGCTGGCCTGGCTGATCGCGGTGGCGATCCGCCTCGCGACCGGCTCGGCCACCGTCGCCACGGTCTCCGCGGCGGGCCTGGTGGCCCCCCTGGCCGCCGACATGTCGACGACCCACACGGCCCTCCTGGTCCTCGCCATCGGCGCCGGCTCGCTGTTCCTGAGCCATGTCAACGACGCCGGATTCTGGCTGGTCAAGGAGTACTTCGGGCTCAGCGTCGGCCAGAACCTGAAGACCTGGTCGGTGATGGAGTGCATCATCTCGGTCGTCGCGGGCGGCCTGGTCCTCCTCCTGTCCCTTGTGATCTAGTCCCTCGCGATCTAGGAGCGGTACGACGATGACGGCTCACCCCCTCTTCGACATCAGCGGCCGGACCGCCCTGGTCACGGGCTCCAGCCGGGGCATCGGCCTCGCGCTGGCCCGCGGCCTGGCGGAGGCCGGCTGCACGGTGGTCCTCAACGGCCGGGACCCCGAACGGCTCGCCAAGGCGGCCGCGGAGCTCCCCGGCACGGTCCACACGGCCGTGTTCGACGTGACGGACGGGCCCTCGGTGGCCGCGGGCATCGAGGACGTCGAGGAACGGGTGGGCCCGCTCGACATCCTGGTCAACAACGCGGGCATGCAACTGCGCGCACCGCTCCTGGAGTTCACGGACCCGGACTGGCACCGCATCCTGGACACCAACCTGACGAGCGCGTTCCTGGTCGGCCGGGAGGCCGCGCGCCGGATGACGCCGCGCGGCCACGGCAAGATCATCAACATCTGCTCGCTGCAGAGCGAGGTGGTACGGCCGGGCATCGCGCCGTACGCGGCGACCAAGGGCGCGCTGAAGATGCTCACCAAGGGCATGTGCGCCGACTGGGGCCCGCACGGCGTCCAGGTGAACGGTCTGGGCCCCGGCTACATCGAGACCGAGCTGACCCGACCGCTGGTCGACGACGAGGAGTTCAGCGCGTGGGTGCGCCGCCGCACCCCGGCCGGCCGCTGGGGCCGTACGCAGGACCTGGTGGGCGGGGTGCTGTTCCTCGCCTCCCCCGCGGCCGACTTCGTGAGCGGACAGATCCTGTACGTCGACGGCGGCATGACGAGCGTGCTGTGAAAGGGGCTGGGCGGATGCTGGGTTGTGTGATCCACGGCGAGGGCGACCTGCGGGTGACGGAACTGCCGTCCCCGGAGCCCGCGCCCGGCCAGGCCCTGGTCGCCGTCCGCTACGGCGGTGTGTGCGGCTCGGACCTGCACTACTGGCGGCACGGCGGGGTCGGTGACTTCCGGCTGCGGGAGCCGATGGTGCTGGGCCACGAGGTGGTGGGTACGGCCGTCACGGGACGGTTCGCGGGGCTGCCGGTGGCGGTGCACCCGGCGACTCCGTGCGGGCTCTGCCCGGAGTGCGCGGACGGCAGGGCGAACGTCTGCCGGGACACCCGCTACCTCGGCAGCGCGGCGCGTTTCCCGCACGTCCAGGGCGGCTTCGCGAGTCAACTGTCCGTGCCGGAGGCGCAGTTGCGTCCCCTGCCGGAGGGGCTGCCGCTTCGCCGGGCGGCACTGGCGGAGCCGCTGTCGGTCGCCCTGCACGCGGTGCGACGCGCCGGGGCGGTGGCCGGGAAACACGTGCTGGTCACCGGCGCCGGCCCGATCGGCTGCCTCGTGGTGGCGGCGCTCCGCTCGGCCGGGGCGGCCCACATCACGGTCACCGACCTGCTGCCGGAGGCGCTGCGCTACGCGACGATCGCGGGCGCCGACACGGTCGTACGGGCCGACGACCCCGACGACACCGGCCGACCGACCGAGGTCGACGCGGCCGTCGAGGCGTCGGGGGTGGCGGCGGGCCTGGACACGTGCCTGGGGCTGGTACGGCGCGGCGGAGTCGTCGTCCAACTGGGCATGCTGCCGCCGGGGCAGTCGCCGTTCGCCGGGAACCTGGTGGTGAGCCGGGAGATCGAACTCCGGGGCGCGTTCCGCTTCGACACGGAGTTCGACGAGGCGCTGGAACTGCTGGCCAGGGAGCCGGTGTTCGACGGACTGATCAGCGCGGTGGTGCCGGTACCGCAGACCGAGGAGGCGTTCCACCTGGCCACCGACCGAAGCAGGTCCTGCAAGGTACTGCTGGACTTCGAGGACTGAGGACACCGATGGAGTCCGGTGATACGGCTCGCCTGGGCACCGCCGGACTCCACGGTCTGAGCCGATCACCGTCGCGGCGGGAGAACAAAGCCCGTGCGGCAGGGCTCAGTTGGAGTCCGGTAGTGCGGCCGATCGGGCACCGCCGGACCCCGCCGTCTCGGCCGATCGCCGTTGCGGCGGGGAGAGCAAAGCCCGTGCGCCAGGGTTCAGCTGGAGTCCAGTGATGCGGCCGGTCGGGCACCGCCGGACTCCGCCGTCTCGGGCGATCGCCGTTGCGGCGGGGAGAGCAAAGCCCGTGCGCCAGGGTTCAGCTGGAGTCCAGTGATGCGGCCGGTCGGGCACCGCCGGGCTCCGCCGTCTCGGGCGATCGCCGCCGCGGCGGGGAGAGAAATGCCCGTGCGGCAGGGTTCAGCGAGCCCCCTCGGCTGCACTTGTTTTCCCGCCGCGACGGCGCTCGGCCGCCGCGGCGGTGTTCGGCGGTGCCGCTACGGCGCCCCAGGCACCACGCTGGTGTTCGGCAGTGTCGTGGGCGTCGGCGGAGTGGTGTTTCTGTCGGGCTCTTTTCCAGGGAGCCCGTCGGGTTTCGCCCGGTAGGGCTACGGGCGCCACAGTGGGTGCTCGCGTTTCGCCCACTCCCGGCTCACCTTTCCCGTGCGCAGGCCTCGTCTCGCCTCCGGGTCGGCCATGGCCATGCCGATGTGGCCCGCCAGGACGACGCCGATCGTGAGGGCCAGCCAGTCGTGGACGAAGGTGGCCGAGGTGCGCCACATCAGGGGGGCCAGGTGGGTGAACCACATCAGGAGGCCCGTGCCGAGCATGACCAGGGTCGCGCCGGCGATCCAGTTCGCGTAGATCTTCTGGCCGGCGTTGAACTTGCCCGCCGGGCGGGAGGACGGGCGCTTGTCGCGGGCCAGGGCGGCGCGGAGCCAGAGCCGGTCGTGGGGGCCGAAGCGGTTGAGGAAGCCGAGGTCCCTGCGGAAGGCGCGGGAGGCGAGCCCGAGGAGCACCGGGACGGGCAGGGCGAGGCCCGCGCACTCGTGGATGCGGACGACCAGTTCGCGCCGGCCGACCAGCACCGCCAGCTGGGGGATGTAGAGGCAGGCGGCCGTCAGCACGCAGATGCCCATCAGCGCCCCCGTCGTGCGGTGGATCCAGCGCTCGGCGGCGGTGAAGCGGTGCAGCCGCTCCGTCACGGCCGGTGCCTCAGCTCGTAGGCTCATCGTCGCGTCCGTTCGAGCGGCCGACCCAGGCGTCGACGTCGTAGCCGAGGTTCTCCCAGTATCCGGGCCGCACCTTGTCCGTCACCGTGATGCCGGAGAGCCACTTGGCCGATTTGTAGAAGTACATGGGGGCCACATAGAGGCGGACCGGGCCGCCGTGGTCATGGGTGATGTCCTTGTTCTGCATGCGCAGCGCGACCAGGATGTCCGGCCGGCGCGCCTGGTCGAGGGTGAGGCTCTCGCTGTACGCGCCGTCGAAGCAGGTGAAGCGGATCGCCTTGGCGGTGTCCCGGACGCCGGCCAGGTCCAGGAGATGGGAGAGCCGGACGCCTTCGAAGGGCGTGTCGGGCACCCGCCAGCCGGTGACGCACTGGACGTCCTTGACCAGCTTGGTCTGCGGCAGGGCCCGCAGCTCGTCCAGGGTGTAGGTGCCCGGCTTGTCGACCAGCCCGTCGATCTTCAGCTGGTAGTTCGCGGCGGTCTTGGTCGGCACCGACCCGGTCACCGAGTAGTAGCGGAAGCCGCCGCCGTTCGGGAGCAGTCCGGTCAGGCCCGTGGGGTCCTTGCCGGAGAAGGTGCCGAGAACCGACTCGGTGACGCGCTGCAGCACCGGCGCGGTCACCAGTCCGAGCGCGCCGAGGCCGATGGTGCCGAGGAACACCCGGCGGCCGACCGGGCTGCCCTCCTCGCTGCGCCGTGGTTCCTCGGATTGTTCAGGGTTCACGTACTCATTCGAACACCCTCGGGACGCCCTCGGCCACGAAATCCGGCAGCCGTAAGGAATCCACAACCTCTTCTCATGATCCGCCCAGCGCGCGTTCCCGGGCCGCCCGGAACGCCTCGCAGGGGTCGCGGTCCGGATACGACCAGGGTGTCGGGGTGGCATGGCGGCCGATGCGCTGGAAGAGGGCCGCGGCCTCGGCATACCGGCCGGCGCCGGAGGTGGCGTGGGCGAGGTGGTTGAGGTCGACGTGGCGGCGCGGATGCTCCTCGATGCCCCACTCCAGCCACCAGTCGAAGGCCGCGGTCAGGGCGCGCCGGGCGGACGGCTCGGCCCAGTGACCGGCCGCGGCCGGGTCGGCGGGGGCCCGGCCGGTGACGGCCAGCACGCGATGGCGTTCGGCGTACGCGACGACGGGGAGGACGGCGAGCGGCGAGTCGGCCGGGGCCTCGGCGGCCGAGCGTTCCGCGAAGGCGCACAGTTCGTACGTTCCCTCGGCCTCGGTCTCCGCGATGCGGGCCGCCATCAGGTGATGGGCGTGGTGGTGCTCGGGATGACGGCGGCGCACCTCGCCGAAGGTCCGGCGCGTCTCGTCGTCGGTGCCCAGATAACGGGCCAGCAGGAGGAGGCCGAGCCAGGGGGTGGGGTCGGCCGGGGCGAGCGCGGCGGCGCCCGCGCAGGCCTCGCGGGCCCGCTCGGGCTGCTCCTTGCCGCGCAGGGCGCGCCGGACCAGGGTCAGGGCGTACAGGGTGGCGGCGCCGGCGGAGCCCGGCTCGGCCAGCAGCCACTCTCTGGCCCAGGCGATGGCGTAGGGCTCGCGGGCGAGGACGGTGACCCGGTGGCCGCGGCGGTCCCAGTCCTCACCCGTATGGAGCAGCAGGGAGCGGGCGGACTGCCAGCGGCCCTGGGCCAACGCGGCACGGGCGGAGATGAGTTCGGCGTCGTCCAGGGCGTCGTCGGGACAGTGTTCGCACCCGGGGTGCGCTGTCGCGCGGGGACCTTCGGCGACGGCCCGGCCTGGGCCTAAGAGGGGCGGGGTTGGGGGCACCGCGGAACTTCCTGGTTGTCGGGCTGCCATCGGCCGATCACGCACAGCAAACCCCCAGCCAAGACTTTGCGTCAAGCTGAACGCTGGTGGTCCTTAGTTCAACTACCGTCAACGGGGCGGAACTTGACGCGCGCGGAGGCCGGGTTGGCGTACCGTGACCGTAGGGCTTCGGGTTCCGGCTGTGGCGTGCGCCATGGCGCGGACCGCCCGGGCGGCGGACCATGGCGGTACGGTCTCGCCGCCGCCCTGATCCACCACCGTGATCGGCTCGGGCATCGTGACCGAGTCAACCGCCCGGTTCCGGGTAAGCCCGGAGCAATCCCCGCCCGGCAACGCTACAGTCGGCCACTACGCACCCCGTAGCCCGGCCGCATGATCGAGGTACGCAGCGTGTCCGTTCTGGTTCTGGTTCTCGCCGTGAGTGCCGCCTGTTGCCTCGGCTTCGGGTTCGTGCTCCAGCAGAACGTCGCCCAGACGGCCCCGCTCAGCGACTTCCTCTCGCCCCGGCTGCTGCTCGACCTGATGAAGGTGCCGCGCTGGCTCGGCGGTATCGGCCTGATGGTGGTCGGCATGGTCCTGGGCGCGGTCGCCCTCGGCAAGGGGGAGATCTCCCTCGTCGAGCCACTGCTCGCGACGAACCTCCTGTTCGCCCTCGCGCTCTCCCGGCACCAGACCAAGCATCCCCTCAGCCACCAGGGGTGGGCGGGTCTCATCCTGCTCGCGGGCGGGGTGACCACCTTCATCGTGGCGGGCGAGCCACGCGGCGGCCACGCCGTCGCCAACCCGCTGCGCCACTGGCTGATCATCGGCGTGGTGGTCGGCATAGCCCTGCTGCTCACCACCTACGCCAAACGCTCCCGCCTCAGCTCGGGACCGACCCTCCTCGCCCTGGCCGCCGGCCTGCTGTACGGCGTACAGGACGCGCTGACCCGGGTCACCGGCACCCGCTTCTCCGAGGGCGGCATCATGGAGGTCCTGACCGGCTGGCAGCCGTACGGCGTGCTGGTCCTCGGGGTCACCGGGCTGATCCTCGTGCAGAGCGCGTTCGAGACCGCCGAGCTGCGCAATTCGCTGCCCGCGCTCACCGCGGCCCAGCCGCTCGCCGGGATCCTGTGCGGCGTGGGCTTCCTCGGGGACCGGCTGCGCACCGACACCGGGGCGCTGGCCTGGGAGGCGGCGGGGCTCGCGGCGATCGTGGCGGGCATCGTGCTGCTCGGGCTGCATCCGGCGATGCCGCGCGGTACGGCGCCGAAGGAGCCGGCGCCGGCTCTCCAGCCGCGCTGACGCCCACGCCCGTCGGCTGCTTGGATGGGCGGCATGAGCGCTGCTGACGAGATCCTCGACATCGTCGACGAGCACGACCGGGTCGTCGGACAGTCCCCCCGCGGCGAGGCGTACGCGCGTGGCCTCCGCCACCGCTGCGTCTTCATCCGGGCCCGCGACACCACCGGCCGCGTCTTCGTCCACCGCCGCACCGCGACCAAGCTGGTCTTCCCCTCCCTGTACGACATGTTCGTCGGGGGCGTGGTGGGCGCGGGCGAGTCCTACGACGACGCGGCGCTGCGGGAGGCCGAGGAGGAACTGGGCGTGAGCGGGCTCCCGCGGCCGACGTTCCTCTTCAAGTTCCTGTACGACGACGGCGCGGGCCGGAGCTGGTGGTCGGCGGTGTACGAGGTCCGCTGCGACCTCCCGGTACAGCCGCAGGTGGAGGAGGTGGCATGGCACGACTTCCTGACCGAGGAGGAACTGGCAGCCCGCCTCGGGGAGTGGGAGTGGGTACCGGACGGGTTGGCGGCGTGGGAGAGGCTGCGCGCCCCGTAGGACAACGACACCGCACCCCCCGGTAGTCTTCCTATACGTGATCGAATTCGCGAGAAACGTCCGTTTGTGGTTCGCCCCCGAGGTCGTGCGCCAGGAGGGAACGACCCCCGACTACCGTTTCTCCCTCGCCAACGAGCGGACCTTCCTGGCCTGGCTGCGTACCGCCCTCGCCCTCATCGGCGGTGGATTCGCCGTGGACCAGTTCCTGCCCGACCTCCGCTGGGGCTGGCGCGTCGGCCTCGCGCTCGCGCTCCTCGCGGCCGGCGTGCTGTGTTCGCTCCGCGCCGTGAACCACTGGATGCGCTGCGAGCGGGCGATGCGGCGCGGCGAGGACCTGCCCGTGTCCCGGTTCCCGGCGCTGCTGAGCGTGGTCGTCGCCGTGGTCGCCGTCGCGATGGTGATCGTCGTGCTCGTCGGGTGGGAGGGGTGACGGAACCGGCCCGCGACCCGGGGCTCCAGCCGGAACGCACCCGGCTGGCCTGGCGGCGTACGACGCTGTCGGCGACCGTCGCCGCCATACTCGCCGCGAAGTCCGCGTTGCACGACAGTTCCTCGGCCGGCGGCGTGATCGTCTGCGTGGTCTGCTGCGCCCTCTGGCTGGGCTTCCTCCTGGTCGCCAACCGCCGTATCCGTGCCCTCGCCACCACCGGCCGCCCCCCGGCGCTGGCCCCGCGGCAGGCGACCGCGGCGGTGCTGTGCACGCTCGCGATCGCGGTCTGCGCCGCCGCACTGGTCGTATGAGGACCCGCTCCAGGCGGCCTACTCCTCCGGCCGGTCCACGGTGACCACCAGTTTCCCCCGCGTCCGCCCCTCCTGGCTGCGCCGGTGCGCGTCGGCCGTCCGCTTCAGCGGGAACGTCTCCGACACATGGACGGTCACCGCTCCCTGCTCCGCGAGCGCGCAGAGCCGTTTCAGGTCCTCGGCGTCGGGGCGCACGAAGCAGTAGCGGCCGCCGAAGTCGACGACGTCCGGGTCGGCGACGGAGGCCATGCGCCCCTCGGGGGCGAGCAGGTTCGCCGAGACGGTCAGGGCGTCGCCGCCCACGGTGTCGAAGACGGCGGCCACCCCCTCGGGGGCCAGTCCCCGGACACGTTCGGCCAGACCCGCGCCGTAGCTCACCGGCTCGCCGCCGAGCCCCCGGACGAAGTCGTGGTTGCGCTCGCTCGCCGTGCCGATGACCCGGGCGCCGAGGTGGGCCGCGAGCTGGACGGCGAGGGAGCCGACCCCGCCGGCGGCGGCGTGCACCAGGACCGTCTCGCCGCGCTTGACGTCCAGCGCGTGGACGAGCACCTGGTAGGCGGTGAGACCGGCCAGCGGCAGCCCGGCGGCCTGCTCGAAGGAGAGGTTGCGCGGCTTGCGGGCGAGGGTGCGCACCGGGGCGGCGACGTACTCGGCGAAGGTGCCCCGGGAGAGGAAGTCCTCCCGGACGTAGCCGATCACCTCGTCGCCGGCCGCGAACTCGGTGACGGCGGCCCCCGGCTGCACGACGACCCCGGAGACGTCCCAGCCGGGGATCACCGGGAAGACCGCGTCCAGGACGCCGTGCAGGTGACCCTCGCGGCACTTCCAGTCGACCGGGTTCACGGCCGCCGCCCGGACCTTCACCAGCACCGTGTCGGGGCCCACCTTCGGGTCCCTGACCTCGCCGTACTCCAGTACCTCGGGTCCGCCGTACCGGCTGTAGCTGATGCCCTTCATGCAGACGACACTCCGGGGTACTCGGACGCCACGCAACCGGGATGCCCGTATATGCACTGTTTGCGTGGCAGCCTGTCCGTCGGCGTCACGCCACACTCCTGAACCACGCACCCCTGAAGGTGAGCAGCATGACCACCCTTCATCAGGAACACACCGCGCACGGCCACAGCCACGGACCGGACTGCGGGCACGACCAGGTGCCGCACGGCGACCACGTCGACTACGCGCACAACGGGCATCTGCACCGCGAGCACGGCGGCCACTGGGACGAGTGCGAGCCCGCCGGGCATGTCACCCACGACAGCCACGACCACCGGCACGGCGACGGCTGCGGACACACCGGTGTGCTGCACGGCGACCACATCGACTATCTGCACGACGGCCACCGGCACGCCGAGCACAACGGCCACTGGGACGATCACTGAGACGGTCCCGGCCCCGACGACGGCTCCCCGCACTGCGCGCGCGGGGAGCCGTCGGCTCGTGGTGGGGTCGTAGGGTGGTCCCGGTCACGTTTGGCTCACCGGCTGGACGACATACCGACTGGTCGGCATCATGAGTCGGGTCCTGTTCACTCGTTCGTAGGAGCGATGCATGAGCCCCGACCACCCGCCCGGACTGGATCTCGACCGGCTGCGCGGACTGCTCGACCACGAGCGCCCCGGCCTGGTGACCGGTCCGCTGACCGGAAGGCTGATCGAGGGCGGACGGTCGAACCTCACCTACGCGGTCTCCGACGGCACCTCGAAGTGGGTCGTACGGCGGCCGCCGCTGGGCCATGTGCTGGCCACCGCGCACGACATGAAGCGCGAGCACCGGGTGATCAGCGCGCTGCACCCGACCGAGGTGCCGGTGCCGCGCCCGGTGCTGCTGTGCGAGGACGAGGAGGTCCTCGGCGCGCCCTTCTACGTCATGGAGTTCGTGGAGGGCACCCCGTACCGCACCTCCGACCAGCTGGTCCCGCTCGGCGCGGAGCGCACCCGCAACGCCGTGCTGTCCCTCGTGGACACCCTCGTCGAGCTGCACGCCGTGGACCCGGCGGAGGTCGGCCTGGCCGACTTCGGGCGCCCGGAGGGCTTCCTGGACCGGCAGCTGCGCCGCTGGGGCAAGCAGCTGGACGCCTCCCGCAACCGCGAGCTGGCCGGCATCGACGAGCTGCACGCGACCCTGGGCCGCCGGCTGCCCGACTCCCCCGCGCCCGCCGTGATCCACGGCGACTACCGCCTCGACAACGTCCTGATCGGCGACGACGACCGGATCAGGGCGATCCTCGACTGGGAGATGTCCACGCTCGGCGACCCGCTGACCGACCTGGGCCTGCTGGTGATGTACAGCCAGCCGCTCGGGGCCCCGGACTCACCGGTGTCGACGACGGCGGAGGCGCCCGGCCACCCGTCCCCGCAGGAGCTGGTCGAGCGCTACGCCGACCGCTCCGGGCGGGACGTCTCGGCCGTCTCCTGGTACACGGCGTTCGCCTGGTTCAAGCTCGCCGTGATCCTGGAGGGCATCCACTACCGCTACACGCTGGGCCAGACGCTCGGGCAGGGCTTCGACCGCATCGGCGAGCTCGTCCCCGTCTTCATCGACCACGGACTGACCACTCTCCAGGAAGGCTGACCGGCCATGGACTTCGCGTTCGACGCGCGCACCGAGGAACTGCGCGCCAAGCTGCTCGCCTTCATGGACGAGTACGTCTACCCGGCCGAGGCGGTGGCGGAGGAGCAGCGCGCCGCGCTGGCCTCGCCGTGGGACACCCCGGCCGTGGTCGGGGAGCTGAAGGCCGAGGCCCGCAGGCAGGGCCTGTGGAACCTCTTCCTGCCCGACGCCGAGTACGGCGCCGGTCTCACCAACCTCCAGTACGCGCCCCTCGCCGAGATCACCGGCCGCTCCCCGCACCTGGCGCCCACCGCGCTGAACTGCGCGGCCCCGGACACCGGCAACATGGAGGTGCTCGCCCAGTTCGGCGACGAGGCGCAGAAGAAGCAGTGGCTGGAGCCGCTGCTCGCCGGGGAGATCCGGTCCGCGTTCGCCATGACCGAGCCGGAGGTGGCCTCCTCCGACGCCACCAACATCACCACCCACATCGAGCGGGACGGCGACGACTACGTCATCACCGGGCGCAAGTGGTACATCTCCGGGGCGATGAACCCGGACTGCAAGATCTTCATCGTGATGGGCAAGAGCGACCCGGACGGCGCCGACATCCGCCGCCAGCAGTCCATGGTGCTGGTCCCGCGTGACACCCCGGGTGTCACCGTGAAGCGCGCGATGCAGGTGTTCGGCTACGAGGACCACTCCCACGGCGGCCACGCCGAGGTGATCTTCGACCACGCGCGCGTGCCGGCCGCCAACCTGGTCGGCGAGGAGGGCGGCGGCTTCGCCATCGCCCAGGCCCGCCTCGGCCCGGGCCGGATCCACCACTGCATGCGGCTGATCGGCATGGCCGAGCGGGCGATCGAGCTGATGTGCAGGCGGGCCGTCTCCCGGACGGCCTTCGGGAAGGCGCTGGCCCAGCAGGGCGTGGTGCACAACTGGATCGCCGACGCGCGGGTGACCGTCGAGCAGCTCCGGCTGCTGGTCCTCAAGACGGCCTGGCTGATGGACACCGTCGGCAACCGGGGCGCTCACAGCGAGATCCAGGCCATCAAGATCGCCACGCCGCGTTCGGTCGTCGACATCATCGACCGGGCGATCCAGCTGCACGGCGCGGGCGGGGTCAGCCAGGACTTCCCGCTGGCCGAACTGTACGCCAGCGCGCGGACGTTGATGATCGCCGACGGCCCGGACGAGGTGCACCAGCGGTCGCTGGCGCGCCGGGAGCTGAAGAAGTACCTGTAGGCGGGACGCCGTCGGGGCCGGTGCGCGCGTCCCCCATGCGCGCGCCGGCCCCTTCTCCCCCGAGGCGGCGGTCAGTCGGTCGTCACCGGCACGGTCCAGCCCTGCCGGCAGGTGTGGCCGAAGCTGCCGAGGTCACAGCCCTCGACCGTGAAGGTGTAGGCGCCGCTGGTCTCCTTCACGACGGACTTCCAGCCGCTGTTGCCCCCGGTGAGCTCGCGCTGGGTGCCGTACGGGTCGGCGGCGCTGGTCCAGCGGACCAGGAAGCGGTCGTAGTGGAAGGGGTCGGTCGGCCCCCAGTTGAAGTACGCCCGGCCGTTGTACTCGAACGCCGCGACGACCATCCGGTGCCCCTGGTCGGGCGACCAGGCGAGCTGGCCGTTCTGGAAGCTCTGCCGTTCGGCGCCGTTGGACAGACGGCGGTTGTCGCCGGTCGGGCAGCCCAGGTAGCCGCCGGAGCCGCCGAGGTCCTTCCAGCGCCGGTAGATGAAGTTGTTGGCGATCGGGTGGCCGCCGTAGCAGAGCCGGGCGGAGGTCCCTCGGGCGGTCGTGGCCGCGGTGTGCGCGGCGGCCGGCACGGCGGCGAGGCCGCCGAGGGCGAGGAGCGAGCCGAGGGCGCCGCCGAGCAGCCGCCGGTTGAGTGTGCGCATGGAATCCCCCTGTAGTGCGGTTCGGCCGCCTCGCGACCGCCGTTGTCTGGCCACCACGAGCATCTCCCCGCCGCGGACCGGGTGTTGAGGGGAAGCGGTCGGGCGGAGCCCGGAAACCGTCCCGGGTGAACCGGGAACGGTTCCCATGACACCCGGGTGGGCGAACCAGGACGATAGGCCTCATGGAGGACATCCACCGGCCGGCCCGTCGGCGCGCGGCGCACGCTCTTCTGGGGCTGGCCCTCGGCCAAGTGGCGGTGGGGGCCGGGGCGTTGGCGATGGCCGGGGTCTCCCTCTCCACGCTCACCCGGTACGACATGGTCATCGACCTGGGCATGGGGCTCGCCTATCCCGTCTGCGGCACGCTCATCGCCCTGTGCCGGCCGCGCAATCCGCTCGGCTGGCTGCTGGTCCTCTTCGGCCTGGGCCACGGCTTCACCGGGCTCTCGACCGGTCTGGCGGCCGAGGGCCTCGTGGCCGGATGGCCGACCGTGCTGCTGCGCACCCTCACCACCGTGGGCCGCCACAGCTGGATCGCGGGCTCGGCGACGGTGTTCATGGCCGCGATCTTCCTGTTCCCCGACGGGGGACTGCCCGGCCGGCGCTGGCGGGCGGTCCTCCTCGCGCAGTTCGCGACCGCCCCGCTGGACGTGGTGGTCTGGTCCCGCTGGGACTGGGGGCTGTTCCACGGCACCCGGGCCGCACCCCTGTATGTGCCGCTGCCGTCCGACCGGATGCCCCTGATCTTCACCGTCGCCCTGGTCAAGTCCGCCCTGGTGCTCGGGGCGGCCCTCGTCTCGCTCGGCCTGCGCTACCGGCGGGGCGGGGAGCGGGAGCGCCGTCAACTGCTGTGGCTGATCGCCGGAATCCTGCCCATGGCCCTCGAAACGGCGCTGCTGGCCCTGGGAATGCCGCTGCCGTACACCTCGTACGTGGCCCTGCTGCTGCCCGTCGCCATCGCCATCGCGGTGCTGCGCCACGAACTCCTGGACATCCGCCTGGTGTTGTCGCGCGGAGTCCTGTACGTCCTGCTCACCCTGGCGGTGATCACCGCGTACGCCGGTCTGGTCACCTTCCTCCAGTCGCTCCTCGATCCCCGCCCCGAACTCCTCGGGCCCGCCCTGATCACCGTGGTCCTCGCGCTCGCCTTCGAACCGGCCCGCCGCCGTCTCCAGCGCGCGGTCGACCGGGGGCTGTACGGCGACCGGCACGACCCGGTGCGCGCGGTCTCCCGGATCGGGGAGCGGCTGGCCGGGACCGGCGTCGGCGCGGTGCCGGAGGCGGTGGGCGAGGGTCTGCGCCTGCCGTACGTCTGCGTCCTCTCGACGTCCGGCACGGCCGACGGGAGTTGGGGCACCCCCTGCGAACGCCGGCACGCCCTTCCCCTGCTCTACGACGGCCGTGCCGTCGGCGAGCTGGTCATCGGGCTGCGACCCGGTGAGCAGCAGCCCGCGCCCGCCGATCTCGCCGTCCTCGAACTGCTCGCCGTCCCCCTGGCCGCCGCCCTGCACGCGACCGATCTGTCCCGGCAGTTGCAGCACTCGCGGGAGCGGATCGTGGGGGCGCGGGAGGAGGAGCGGCGGCGGATCCGGCGGGATCTGCACGACGGGCTCGGGCCGACGCTCGCGGGGGCCGCGTTCCAGGCGGACGCGGTGCGCAATCTGCTGGCGTTCGACGCGGAGCGTGCGGCCGGGCTGCTGGGCGAGCTGCGGTCGGAGATCGGCGGGGCGGTGGCGGAGGTACGGCGCCTCGTGGACGGGCTGCGGCCGCCGGACCTGGACCAGCTGGGTCTCCTGGGCGCCCTGCGGGAGCGCTCGGTGCGGATGTCCTGGCGGGCGGACGGCGCGCCCCTGCACGTCCGCGTCGACGCCCCGGAGTCCCTGCCGCCCCTGCCGGCCGCCGTCGAGGTCGCCGCGTACCGGATCGCCACCGAGGCCCTCACCAACGCGGCCCGGCACGCCCGCGCCTCGCACGTGGATCTGCGGATCGAGATCGGCGAGGGGCTGCGGCTCGAAGTGCGCGACGACGGGGCGCCGGCCGAGGAGGAGACGGAGTGGCGGCCGGGCGTGGGCATCACCTCGATGCAGGAGCGGGCGGCCGAGCTGGGCGGCAGTTGTGTGGCGGGCGGCGGCCGGGTGGTGGCGCTGCTGCCCCTGGGAGGGACGGCATGACGGCCGCGCCCGAGGACGACGCGCTGCGGGTCGTCCTCGCCGACGACCACCCGGTCGTACGCACCGGGCTGTCGGCGCTGCTGGAGTCGGTGCGGGAGGGTGGCACCCCGGCCGTACGGGTGGTCGGGGTCGCGGCGAGCGGACGGGAGGCCGTACGCGCGGCCGTCACGCTGCGGCCGCATGTCGTCGTGATGGACATCCGGATGCCGGACCTCAACGGCATCGAGGCGACCCGGGAGATCGGCCGGGTGGCGCCCTCGGTGGCGGTGCTGATGCTCACCATGGTCGAGGAGGACGACTCGGTGTTCGCGGCGATGCGCGCAGGCGCCCGCGGCTATGTCCTCAAGGGCGCCGGGCAGGACGAGATCGTCCGCGCCATCCGGGCGGTGGCCGCCGGGGAGGCGATCTTCGGGCCGGGCGTGGCGCGGCGGGTGCTCGGCCGGCTGAGCCACCCGCACCCGCAGCCCGCGCTCGGCCCGGAACTGACCCCGCGCGAGCGCGATGTGCTCACGCTGATCGCACGGGGCAGCTCCAACGCGACGGTCGCCGCCCGCCTCGGCCTCTCCCCCAAGACGGTCAGCAACCATATGTCCACGGTCCTGGCCAAACTCGGCGTCGCGGACCGCGCCGAGGCCGCCGCCTGGGCCCGCGAGGCGGGCCTCGGAACCGCTCCCGACGACCACGACGGCCAGGGCTAGGGGCGGAGCGCCCGCAGCAGCAGGTCGGCCAGGTGGTCGGCGACCTCCTGGGGGGCCATGGGGCCGTCCGGGCGGTACCAGGTCGACAGGTGGTGCACCGAGCCGAAGTGGTAGTCGACGACCAGGTCGGCCGGGGTCGCGGTGGAGAAGACGCCCTCGCGCTGGCCCTCCTCGATGAGCGCGCGGAAGCGTTCGTGGTAGCGCCGGCGCTCGGCGCGCACCTGCTTGTTCTTCTCCGGGCTCAGATGGTGCATGGACCGGAAGAAGATCATCGCGTCGTCGAGGTTCTCGATCGTCGTCACGACGACATCGGCGGCCGCGCCCCGCAGCCGCTTCTCGATCGGCTCGTCCGCGTTCGCGAAGGCGTCGAGCCGCTCCTGCTGGACGCGCAGCACGCGCGCGTACACCTCGTGCAGGAGGTCGTCCTTGGAGCCGAAGTAGTGGTAGAGCGCCCCCTTGGTGACGCCTGCCGCCTCCACGATCTCCTGCACTGAGGTGCGGTCGTAGCCCTGCTCCGCGAAGAGCCGGGTGGCGGCGGCGAGAAGCCGCTGCGGAACAGGAGCCCCGTCTCCGTCCGTCGTCCTGGGCACTGCCGCCACCTGCCTTTCTCGTATGTCCGCTAACTCTGTTGCGGTCGGGAACGAAGTTCCCGCCGGAGGATCTTCCCACTTGCCGTCTTCGGCAGGTCGGGCAGGATCTCCACCTGCCGCGGATATTTGTAGGCCGCCAGTCTCTCCTTGCAATAGAGGGCGAGATCGTCCGGGTCGGTTGCGGTTCCCGGGCGAAGACTGATGTACGCCTTGACGGTCTCCCCGCGGTACCCGTCCGGGATCCCGACGACGGCCGCCTCGCGTACGGCCGGATGGGTGTACAGCACGTCCTCGACCTCGCGCGGCCACACCTTGAAGCCGGACGCGTTGATCATGTCCTTCTTGCGGTCGACGACGTACAGCCAGCCCTCGGCGTCCACGAAACCGATGTCGCCGGTGCGCAGTTCGCCGTCCGGGAAGGTCTCGGCGGTGGCCTCGGGGCGCCGCCAGTACCCCGGCACGACCTGCGGCCCGCGCACCACGATCTCGCCCTGCTCGCCGAAGGGCACCTCGCGGCCCTCGTCGTCGATGATGCGGACGACGGTGTCGGGGCCGGGCAGTCCGACGGCCAGCGTCCCCGAGGCGGGGTCGACGGGCGCCTCCAGCCCCGGCGGCACGGAGGCGCACGGCGCGGTGCACTCGGTCAGTCCGTAGCCGTTCCTGATGTACGGCCCGTAGCCCGCCCGGAACTTCTCCACCAGGGCCGGCGGGACCGGCGCGCCGCCCGAGGAGATGTTCACGAAGGAGGCGAAGTGCTCCGGGGTGACGTCCGGGTGGGCGGCGAGGGCCATGAACGCCGTGGACGGGCCGACCGTGTACTGCGGGCGGTGCTCGGCGAACGCCTCCAGGACCAGGCCCGGCTCGAAGCGGTAGGTCAGCACGAGCGTGCCCGCGCTGGTCAGGCAGGCGCCGAGCTGGCAGACCATGCCGGTGATGTGGAAGAGGGGCGCGAGGGCGTAGTAGACCGGCGCGTCGGGCAGCGCGAGCCCGGTCCGCTGCCGCTCGGCGTTGTACATGATGTTGCTGTGCAGGTTGGTGGCGCCCTTGGGGGTGCCGCTCGTCCCCGAGGTGTAGCTGATCAGCGCGATGTCGGAGGGCTCCGGGTCCCGTCCTGCGGGCGCCTTCCCGCCCCTGCGCGCGACGGCGACCAGGTCCTCGGCGTCCTCGGCCTGCGGCAGCCGCTCGAAGGCCAGCACGCGCGCGTCGTCGCGCGTCTGGAAGTCCAGCTCGCTCGCGGTGAGCACGATCCGCACCGGCGAGTCGGCGGCCGTCTCGCGCAGATACGACTCCCAGGCCCGCTGCGAGCAGACCAGCGCGGCCACCTCGCCGTCCCGCAGGACGTGGGAGACCTCCCCCGACTTGTACATCGGGTTGACCGGCACGACGGTCGCGCCCGCCTTCCAGGCGCCGAGCAGCGCCAGCACGAAGTGCGGCGAGTTCTGCAGGACGACGGCGACCCGGTCGCCGCGCTCCAGGCCGCGCCCGGCGAGGTACGCGGCGACGGAGTCGCTCAGCTCGTCGACCTCGCGGAAGCTGAGCCGGGCGTCGAAGTAGGCGAGGAAGGCGCGGTCGGGCGCCTCGGCGACGGCGGCGCGCAGGGCGTGCACCAGGGAGTCGGGGGGATCGACCGGCCCGCGCTGGGCTTCGTTGAGCAGCGCCACCCAGGGTTTGGCGGCGTAGAGGGACTCGGTCTCGGACTGCGTCACCGGGTGGTCTCCCACTTCTGCTGGATGTGGTTCATGTTGGTCAGCCAGCGGTCCGGGGCTGCGGCCCGCGCCCGGTAGAACTCGGCGACCTCGGGATGCGGCAGGATCAGGAACCGGTCCTGCGCCATCCCCTCGAACAACGCGTCCGCCACACCCTCCGGTTCGATCGCGGTCGGCTGGAGCACCAGATCGCCCGCGCTGCCGGTGGCGGCCAGCATGTCGGTGCGCACCCCCTGCGGGCAGATCGCGTGCACCTTGAGCCCCCGGTGCCGGTACGTCAGCGACAGCCACTCGGCGAAGGCGTACGCGGCGTGCTTCGTGACGCTGTAGGGCGCCGCCCCGATCATGGTGAGCAGCCCGGCGGCGGACACGGTGGACACGAACCGCCCGCTCCCGCGCTCCAGCCACTCGGGCACCAGCTCCTGGGCGGCCCGCACATGAGCCATGACGTTGACGTCCCAGGCCGAGTCCCACACGGCCGCGTCGGCCGCCTCGGAGCCGCCGGAGCCGAGACCGGCGTTGGCGCAGTAGACGTCGACGGTCCCGCCGAGCGCGTCCCGGGCGGCGCCGACGATGCCGGACGCGTCCCCCGGCACGGCGATCCCGCCGATCTCCTCGGCGACGGCGGCCGCCTTGTCACCGTCCAGGTCGTTCACGACGACGCGGGCGCCTTCGGCGGCGAACCGACGGGCCAGGGCAGCCCCGATGCCACCTCCCGCCCCGGTGACGACGACTCGGGCATCTTGCACGGCTCCCACCATCGGTCTCCTTCGACACGACGCGACCAGACTCGGCTCAGCACCGACACACTAACCGGTCGGTATGTTTGAGAAAAGGGCGACAGTCACACCCCCTAAGGGCGCAGGACCACGCTTCGAGACGCGACCACCGCAACCCCCTGGGGGCGCGGGGAACTGCGCGACCAGCCACACACCACCCGCACCCGGACGACGACGGAGGCCACCCCCATGCGGCGCCCTTCCAGACGAAGTCTGCTCGCAGCGGCCACGGCAGCAGCCGTGACACCCCTACCCACAGCCACCCCGGCGGACGCCCCCGGCCCCCTCCGCACCGGTTTCGACCGCCTCTCCACCGACGGCTACTCCCTCCTCCACGGCCAGAAGACCGGCATCGTCACCAACCCCACCGGCATCACCCAGGACGCCCGCCACATCGTCGACGTCATGCACACCGACCCCCGGGTCCGGCTGACGGCGGTCTTCGGCCCGGAGCACGGGTTCCGCGGCACCGCCCAGGCCGGCGGCTCCGAGGGCCGTTACGACGACCCGGCCACCGGCCTCCCCGTCTACGACACCTACCTCAAGAGCGGCCGGCCCCTCGCCGACGTCTTCACCGCTTCCGGCGTGGACACCGTCGTCTTCGACATCCAGGACGTCGGCGCCCGTTTCTACACGTACATCTGGACGCTGTACGACTGCATGGAGGCCGCCCAGCTGGCCGGCAGGCGCTTCGTCGTCCTGGACCGCCCGAACCCGGTGACCGGCCGCGACGCGCGGGGCCCGGTCCTGCACCAGGAGTTCGCCAGTTTCGTCGGCCGCCGGCCGATCGCCCAGGCGCACGGCATGACGGTCGCCGAGCTGGCCCGGCTGTTCAACGCGGAGTTCCTGACCGCACCGGTCGCACTGGACGTCGTACCGATGACGGGCTGGCACCGCTCCCTCTTCTACGACGCCCACGGCCTGCCGTGGGTGCCGCCGAGCCCCAACATGCCGACCCCGGACACCGCACTGGTGTACTCGGGGACCTGTCTCTTCGAGGGCACGAACCTGTCGGAGGGCCGGGGCACGACCCGCCCCTTCGAACTGCTCGGCGCGGAGGGCATCGACGCCCGCTGGGCGGCCGCGGCCAACGAACTCGCGCTGCCGGGCGTGCGGTTCAGGGAGGCGTACTTCGCGCCGACCTTCTCGAAGTTCCAGGGCAGGACCGTCGGCGGGGTGCAGATCCATGTCCACGACCGGGCCGTCTACGACCCCGTACGCACCGGCATCGCCCTTCTCGTCACCGCGAAGAAGGTGTGGAGCGGCTTCGCCTGGCGCTCGGACGACTGGATCGACAAGCTCACCGGATCCACGACCGTGCGCACGATGATCGACGCCGGCGCGGACACGGACGGGATCGTCGGCGCCTGGCAGGACGAACTGACCGCGTTCCGCCGCATCCGAAAGGAGTTTCTGCTCTACAGGTGAGGCGCGTTGTATGGCCAATGTCGCCCGGCGGCGGGACGATGCGCGCACATCGCACCGGTTCGGGGGACGAGGAGCCTGACATGGCCGATCCTGTGATGAGCGTGACTCCCTACTGGGAGCTGACCTTCGACGCGGACGGGGACCCGGACGGGGCCGAACGCGACCGGTTCCTCGGCGAGGTGACCGGTCATGGCGTCCATGACCTGATCGTCTTCGCGCACGGCTGGAACAACGACCGTTCGGGCGCGACCGCCCTGTACCGGCACTTCTTCGCACCGATTCCGAAGCTCGCGCCGAGGGCGAGGATCGGGTATGTCGGGGTGATCTGGCCGTCGATGCGGTTCTCCGACGAGCCGATCCCCGACTTCCCGAGGTCCACGGCCGCTCCGGAGCCGGTGGCGGCACCGGCACCCGCCCTCGACCTGGACGCCCGGCACGCGCTCCTGGAGACGTTCCCGGGGCGGGCCACCGTGGTCGACCAGCTCGCCCGGCTGCTGGACCAGCGGCCGGCCAACGAGTTGGAGGAGTTCGGGCGCCTGGTACGGCAGCTCGTCGAGGTCGTACCCGGCGGCCCGCAGCCGCTGTTCGCGGCGGACACGCTCGCGGAGGGCGTCCCGCAGAGCGAGCCCGCGCTGTTCACCGAGGACACGGCGACCGTGTGCGCGCAGTTCGCGCAGGCCCTGGCCGCCCTCGAACACGGCGCCGACGCACCGGAGTTCGCGCTGCCGAACCCCTGGGACGGGGCGAAGGAACTGCTGCGGCAGGCGTCGTACTACGCGATGAAGCGGCGCGCGGGGACCATCGGGGAGCGCGGACTCGGGCCGTTGATCGGGCAGTTGGCCGGGGTGGCACCGGACGTCCGGGTGCATCTGGTCGGGCACAGCTTCGGCGGCCGGCTGGTGTCGTTCGCGCTGCGCGGGCTGCCCGACGGGGTGCGCACGGTGAAGTCGGTGACGCTGCTCCAAGGGGCCTTCTCGCACTACGCGTTCGCGGGCCGGGTGCCCGAGGACCCGCGCACGGCCGGGGTGTTGCAGGGTCAGCAGAACCGGATCGACGGTCCGCTGGTGTCCTGCTACTCCCGCTTCGACGAGGCGCTCGGCACGATGTACCCGCTGGCCTCACGGATGGCGGACACGAACAACTCGCTGCTGGACGAGGACGGCGGGCCCCGCCCGCTGCTCGACCTGGTCGAGCAGCTCGGTCCGGAGTGGGGTGCGATGGGCCACGACGGGGTCCAGGCGGTGCCCGGCACCCAGTCGCTGGACCTGGCGGGCGCGTTGCGCGGCCCGCTCGCCGCGTCGGGGTGTGTGAACGTCGACGCGGCGGCGGTCGTGAAGAACGGCGACCCGCCGTCCGGGGCGCACAGCGACATCGTGCACCCCGAACTGGCACGGGTGGTGCTGGCGGCGGGCCGCATCGTGTGACCCGCCGCCCCCGGTACGTCACCGGTGGGACGTGAACTCCACCACCTGCTGGTAGGTCGGCCGGTTCTGCCAGCTGATGTTGTAGTGCTTGATGCCGCCCAGGGTGCGCTGGACGATCGAGTCGGCGCACCACTGGTCGCCCGCCGAGCACAGCGAGTCCCCGGGGTAGACGGTGGACGCGCTCGTGCCGGCCGCCGTGTCCAGCGTGCTGATCAGGATGCTCCGGCAGGAGCTGAGGCTGCCGCCGCCGCAGTACTGCTCGGCCAGCGGCCCGGACACGGTCTGGCCCAGCACCGACCGGATGTCCTTGTCGACATAGCTCCACCAGCCGTACTGGAAGGAGCTTCCCGCGTGCGCGCCGGTGGGCCCGTGCGCGGCCCACGGGGCCTCGTCGATCGGCAGGTTGGCGGTCATCGCGGTGTACAGGTCGGAACCGAGGCCGGGCTGGAACTCGGCCTTCACCAGCAACGGCCACCAGGCGTCCAGGATCCGGATGGCGTCGGAGTTGGCGTACGTCTTCGAACCCGCCGACGTCTCCGTCCGCTTGCCGCCCGCCGTCAGCCAGGTCTGGAGCTTGGTGACGGCCGCGGCGGCCGTGGAGTCGGTCACCGTACTGCTGTTGATCACCTTCAGCAGATTGGGCAGCACGTCCTCGGCCCGCAGATCCGTCAGCGATGCATCCGACATGGCCTTGACAAGCGCGGAGCGCGTGACCCCGCCCGCGGCGACGAGTTTCTTCACCCGGTCGTTGAGGAGGTTGGCGCGATGGACCGAACCGTCACCCCAGCTGGCGGTCGTGTAGTTCAGCGCCTGTTTGTTGTTCCAGGAGATGTAGTAGTCCTGGTCGATGGACTGGGGGTGCGCGGAGGCCGGGGTGTAGTCGGCCGTGTTGGTGGCCGGGTCCCAGTTCTGCCACTCGTAGGCGGCCCGGCCCCAGACCGGGAACTCGGGGTCGACACCGCTCGCCCGCACCGGGTTGTTGCCGCTGTTGTAGTACGCGGTGTGCGAGGAGTCGGCGTAGAACCAGTTGAAGGTGAAGTTGATGTGCTGCACCGCGCTCTGGAAGGTCTGCGGGCTGCTCACATAGCTCGGGTCGTTGAGCATCTGGAAACCGATGATCGAGTCGACCTCGTGCATGTAGGAGGAGCGCAGGGTGGTGTAGGCGACCTTCACCCCGCCGACGGTGGCCCGGTATTCGACGGGTCCGTACTTGGTCTTGTAGACCTTCATCGTGTACGAGCCCGCGGCCGTGCTGTCCGCCGTGGTCGGCTTCCAGGAGTTCGTCTGGTCGACCTCGTCCATGGCGGTGCAGGTGCCGTGGTACAGGTAGTGGTAGTCGTCCTGGCAGAGCTCGACGGCGTAGGAGTCGATGATGTCCTGGCCGGAGGTCGTGGCGGACCACGAGTAGTCCTGGCCGCGGCCCAGTTCGACGTACATGCTCAGGCCGGCGAACGAGGCGCCGCGGGCGCTGATGCCCGGGCCCTGGATCTCCTGGAGCATGAGCAGCTGCGGGGCGAAGTAGCCGGTCTGCGGTCCGAAGACGGCGATCGGATGCCCGCTCGCGGTGTACTTGCCGCTGACGACCAGGGCGTTGGACATCCCGCGCTTGGCCGAGCTGAGCGCGGTCGCGGTCGCCGCGGCGGAGGCGGCGCTGGCGCTCTGGTCGGCGCCGGTGCCGGTGGCGTTGTAGACCAGGGGCTCGGTGGTCACCGATCCGGCGTCGGGGAGCGCCTCGCCCTGCGGGCTGTCCGGCTTGGTGCCGTAGGGGAAGCTCGTGCCGTCGTGGACGGTGAGCACGGCCTCGGGGTCGTTGCGTTCGCGGAACGACTCCCAGACCTTGGTGCCCTCCGTCACGCCGTACTGCTCCTGGGCGGCGAGCAGGGAGATGGCGTTGTTGACCTCGCCACCGCCGCCGGAGCCGAACAGCGAGCCGATCACGGAGGCCAGTGCGACCAGGTCGGTGATCTTGAAGTGGTCGATGGTGCCGGCGTTGGTGATCGAGTCCTTGTGTCCGGTCAGGACGTACTCGCCGGGGAAGTAGCGCCCGCTGTCGGAGGCGTCGATGTAGGAGTTGATGCCGTCGAGGTAGGCGTCGGCGTCGGCGAGGGCCTGCTGGCCGCGGGTGCCGTTGTTGGCGACGGCGGTGTCGATCTGCGCCTGGAGGTCGGCCTCGGAGTACGGGGCGTTGCGGTAGAACTCCTGTTCAAGGCCCTGGTTGGAGGCGGCGCCACCGGCGAAGGTGGTCAGCTGGCCGCGGCCGACGTGACGGAACACGTCCATGAGCCACAGCCGGTCCTCAGCGGCGGCATATCCCGCGCCGAACTCCGTGCCGTATCTGGTGGTACCAGTGATATGGGGCACCCCGGTCGCCTTGTCACGGACGATCGTGACGTCGGTGCGGCCGGCCGGACTTTCCGTGGAGGCGACTTGACTCGAAGCGACCCCGAACGACGCGTCGTTGAAGAACGTGTTGATCTTCGCGTCGGTGAGGGTGGAAGCGCCCGTGGCCAGGTTGGCGTAGGGGCCGAGCTGGTCCTCGGCGTGGTCGGGCTCGGTGCCGAAGGCCTGGTTGAGCAGGATCTGGGCGAGGGTGGCGTTGCCGTTCTCGCCGGGCGGCAGGATGTCGGAACACTGTCCGCCGCAGTAGTCGTTGGAGGCCGCCGCCGCGGCGGGGGCCTGGGCCAGCGGGGAGAGCAGCCCGGCTATCAGCGCGCATACGGATGCGGCTTTCAGGAACCCGGGGAGCTTGCGGGGAGTTCTCAGTCTGTCGAACAACGCGTGATGTCTGGTGCGCCGTGGCATGGCAGCTCCTCACGACGGGGGTGGGCCGGACGTTACCGCCGGTATCCCCGGGATTGAAGATGAACATGCGTCAAGTTTTGGAGTGGTCCCCAACGGGCCCGGCACTAGGGCCTGTCCGGCGGGTCGAGTCGCAGGGAAGTAGCGGCGACTCATCAACACTGGTGAGCGAGGCTTGGTGCGTGCAGCTGCAAGGCGGAGGAGGGAGTCGACGCGGAGCGTCGGCGACCGACGACAACGCCGCAGATGGGCGTACCAAGCCTCGCGTCTGCGGCTGGATCCGCCGGACAGGCCCTAGGGGACGTCGGTCAAGGCGGGCGGCCTTATGGGCGGCATCGGAAATCGGATGGAGCCGATTCGAGTGTCGATACGTCTATACGGCAACGTCGTGCGAAGCCCGTGCGACGACGCCGAAGTGACCGAAGTACAGGTGCAGGTGTGACGGAGGTGCAGGGCGATGGCCGGTTTCCGGAGTCTGGCGAGACAGGTGCGAGACCCACGGTGCGATCTGGCGCTACGGCGTTATTCGCTGCGCAAGTGCCTGGAGCGGTTCGCTCCTTACGGGCACCGCGCGACCTGGGACCATCTGTGTGCGCGGGCCGGGTTCGGTCCCGAGGACAGGTCCCCCGATCCGGTGCGTCTCGTGGGCGCGCTGGAGGAGCTGGAGGAGGCGCGGGCGGTCTGGCTGGCCTATGAGGTCGAGTTCGCCGAGCGTCGCAAGAAGGAGAAGCACGACGGTCTGCGCCGCCCGGGCAGCGTGGACGACTGGCACCGGCTCACCTGGGGCGGATTCGGAGTGGCCTGGTGCGACGACCCCCGGGTCCATCCCGACGAACCACTCGCCGAGGTGCTGCGACGGCTGATCGCCGCCCTGGAGCGCGAACCGGGCACGGCCTGCCCGGTGTGCGAAGGGGAGCGCCTCATCTGGAAGTACGACCTGGACCACGAGCCCTCTGCCGGCCCGGTCTGCGTGGACTGCGGGATTCTGGTACCGCGTCCGGTACTCACCCCCGAAGCCCTGGCCTACGCCAGGCGCGGGCGGCTGCTGATGTCGGCCTGACCACCCGGGGGTGCGCCGGGGATGCCGCACCCCCCAACTCCTCATGGAGTGGCGATCAGCTGGCCTTCCAGACGTCCGAGAAGCTGCCACCGGATATCGATCCCGGCTGGGCGCGCACGGTGGAGCCGTTGCTCTTGGTCATCACGATCTCGGTCGGCGAGAAGGTGTCGAGGTTGGAGCCGTTCGCCTTCGCGCCCGTGAAGGTCACGGTGCCGAAGTTGGCGAGGCTCGCGACCGAGCCGCCGACCTCGGGGGCCTCCGCGACGACCTCGGCGGAGGCGTTCTTGAAGCCGGACGAGCCGGCGTGCGTGGTGGTCTTCGTCCAGCCCTGCGTGGAGTCCGTGAGGGTCATCGCGAAGGTGCTGCCGTTGTAGGTCACGGTGGCCGTGAACTTGTCGCCGCCCTTGACGGTGACACCGGAGTAGGCGCTCTCGGAGGCGGGCAGCACCTCCCACCAGGCGCCGTAGACGGCCGTGCCGCCGATGCAGTCGGCCTCGGTGCCGGTCTGTTCCAGCGCGGAGTTGCTGTAGCCGTCCAGGCCGACCCAGAACGAGGAGTACGTGGTGGCCGAGCCGCAGGTGACGGACGGCTGGGTCCAGGAGGAGGTCACCGAGGTGTAGGCGCCCGAGGAGCCGGTGGCCGCGTAACCGGACCAGTTGGTGGAGGAGACGCTGGCCTTGACCTTGCCGGCCTTCGACAGACCGCGCAGGGCGTGGCTCTCGTGGCTCGCCACGGACTGGGTGAGCTGGGCCGGGGTGTGCGCGGGGGAGGCGGCGGGCGCGGCCGCGAGCGCCGGGGTGGCGAGGACGGTGCCGAGGGCGGCTGCGATGGCGACGACGATGCTGGCGGAAGCTCTCGCTGACATGATTCTCCGTCAGGTGAGGGAGTGGGGGATGCCCCCGGCGGCCGAAGCGATCTTCCGCCGGGCACGGACAGCAGCTTCCGCTTGCCTTCATGAACATGGCAAGGCCATCAAGGCCGTTCAGTCTTGAGGGATTTGACGCGGAAACGGATACGAAATCCAACCGGCCGCGAACCGGTTCACCCAGGTTCGACCAAATGTCGGGCAACTCTGATCAAACATCGGGGCAACGGCCTTCCGCCGAACCGTGCTGCCCCGCCAAGACTGGTGCATGTGACATCCAGACCCGAGGCGGCCGCGTCACCGCACCTGCCCGCAGAGCAGGGGCGGTTGTCGCGGCTGCTGCGGGAGGGCCCGTTCCACGAGGCGCTGCGGGCGGCCATCGCCGACAGCGGGCTGAGCCTCGACCGGATCCAGTACCGGCTCCGGCGACTGGGCACCCCGGTGGCACCGGCGACGCTCAGCTCCTGGCAGTCCGGGCGCTACCGCCCCGAGCGCAAACAGTCGCTGGCCGCGCTGGCCGCCCTGGAGGACGTCCTGCACCTCCCCCCGGCCGCGCTCAGCGCCCTGCTCGGTCCGCCCCGCCCGCGCGGCCGCTGGCTCCCACCGCCGCCCGATCACCCCGGGCTCGCGGAGACCTGGTCCGGCCGCCGGGACATCAGCTCCGCCCTGGACGCGATCGACACCCGCTGGGACGACACGCTGACCCGGCTCAGCTGCCACAACCGCCTCGACATCGGCCCCGACCGCCGTCCGACCGCACTGACCAGCCGCCGGCTGCTGCGCGCCGAGGCCGACGGCGCCGACCGCTGGATCGCCCTGTACCGGCTCGACTCCCCCGGCCCGCCGCCCCGGGTGCGGCTCGCCCCGCCCTGCCGGCTGGGCAGCGTCCTGGAGATCCCCGAGGACGGCCTGGTGGTGGCGGAGATGCTCTTCGACCGCCCCCTCGCCCGCGGCGAGACGGTGATCGTCGACTACACCCTCGAACACCGCGAACCCCGGCCGTACTCCGAGTGCCTGGAGACCGCCATCCACGTCCCGATGCGCGAGCACCTCCTGGAGGTCCGCTTCGCCCCGCAGACCCTCCCGGCCGCCTGCCACTCCTTCCGCACCACGGCCCTCGACACCCGCCCCCGCACCCATCCGCTGCGCCTGGACACCTCGGGCTCGGTACACGCGGTGGCACTGGCGGCCGGGCCGTGCCGCTTCGGCATCCGCTGGGAGTGGGCGTCGTAGGGCGCCCCGTCAGGGGCGCGGGGAACTGCGCGCCCAGCCCCCACCGGCCCGCAGCAGAACTACGGCTCCTTCTTCACCGCTTCCGGCAACAGCCGGGACCCCACCCGGCGTTCGCCGAACACGTCGTCCGGGTTGGACAGGACGCACGTGGCCAGCGACAGGCACCCGCACCCGATGCAGTCGGTCAAGTGGTCGCGCAGCCGGTTGAGTTGCCGGATGCGTTCGTCGAGTTCCGCGCGCCACGCCTCCGACAGGCGGGCCCAGTCCTCCCGGGTCGGGGTGCGTTCCTCGGGGAGTTCCGAGAGCGCCTCGCGGATCGTGGCCAGCGGGATGCCGACGCGCTGTGCCGCCCGGACGAACGCCACGCGGCGCAGCGTGTCGCGGCTGTAGCGGCGCTGGTTTCCGGAGGTCCGCCGGCTGCTGATGAGGCCCTTGGCCTCGTAGAAGTGCAGCGCGGAGACGGCGGCCCCGCTGCGCGCGGACAACTGGCCGACGCTCAGCTCTTGGATCTTCTCGGGAATCTGCGGCACCCCTCAGAGCCTACCGACCCGCCCGGACCGCGGTCCGTTGACAGGGGGCCCACACCCGACCATGCTAAGCAGTTGCTTAGAGAATGCAAGCGTGACTGTGCGACTGCGAGAGGGCCGGCGACATGGCAGAACCGAGGATCTTCACCTCCCCCGACGAGCTGAAGGCGGCCGTGGGCGAGCAGCTGGGTTACACCGACTGGCTGGAGGTCGACCAGAAGCGGATCGATCTGTTCGCGGACGCGACGGGCGACCACCAGTGGATCCACGTCGACCCGGAGAAGGCGGCCGCGGGCCCGTTCGGGACGACCATCGCGCACGGCTATCTGACCCTGTCGCTGCTGCCGCTCTTCGGCCCCCAGCTGATCAAGGTCGAGGGCGTGAAGATGGGTGTGAACTACGGCACCAACAAGGTCCGTTTCCCCTCCCCCGTCCCGGTCGGCTCCCGGCTGCGCGCCACCGCGACGATCACCGGCGTGGAGGAGGTCACGGGCGGCGTCCAGGTGACCGTCGCGTTCAGCGTGGAGCGCGAGGGCGGCGACAAGCCGGTCTGCGTCGCGGAGTCGGTGGCCCGCTACTACCTCTGAGCGGCCGCCGGCTACCGAACACCTGCCCGGCATCTCCACCCTCAGAGTGGAAGTGTCGGGCATCCCGCCCAAAGGGGCGCGGCGCCATGACAGGATCGCCTTGCCCGACAACGGAGTTGTCGGGCCTACCGCCGGACGGGCGGGAAGCCAGGCCTGCGGAGGCCGTGTAAGACCGATCTTCACCGGTCGGCAGTGGCCCGTGAAACAGGAACCCGAGGTGGTACCGCGTAGCGGTACGGACCGGAATCTCCTGCCCTCGGGCAGGAGAGGGCGTCAATTGGCCCCCACCATCCGGAGCACGAGGTCGGCGTAGAGCGCGCCGACCTCCTCCGGGGTCCGGGGGCCGTCCACGTTGAACCAGCGGGCGACGTCGATGCAGAGGGAGAGCACCGCAAGGGTGGTGCCGTGCACGTCGGGGACGTCGAACTCGCCGGTCTCGACGCCCTCCTGGACGATCCCGCGCACCTCGGCGTCGACCTGGCGGCGCAGCGCGAGGATCTCGGCGCGGGCGTCGGGGCCGAGGGCGTCGAGTTCGTACTGCACGACCCGGGCGGTGGTGCGCCGCCCGGCGTGCCAGCGGACGAAGGAGCTGATGGCGTCGGCGAGCCGCTCGGCGGCGGTGCCCTCGCCCCGGGCGGCGGTCCGGAGGATCTCCAGGGCCTTGTCGTGGCCGATCCGGCTGATCCGGTGGAGCAGCTCTTCCTTGGTCTTGTAGTGGATGTAGAGCGCGGCGGGGCTCATGCCGGCGCGGCCCGCGATGTCGCGGGTGGTGGTGGCGTGGTAGCCGCGCTCGGCGAAGGCCTCCACGGCGGCGACCAGCAGGCGCCGGGCCGCGTCAGGGGTGACCTCTTCCCACGGCTCGATCTCGCCGCCGGTCGTGTCCTCCGCCGTACTCATCGCTCGCTCGCCCCTCTCGATACAGGAGCTCCACCATACCGCCGAAGCTGAGCGAGCGCTTAGTGTGCCCGCTCAGAGCTTTTCGCGACGCCTTCACGGCGGCCTTCACGGCGGCTAGAGCTTCTCGAAGGGGTCGTGTGCGGCGAGCAGCTTCTCCAGCCTGGCCTGGTCGACCCGGCTGACGATCTGCCCGGCCTCCTGCCGGTCCCGGATCACCTTCGCGAGCGTGAAGGCGGAGGTGACGAGATAGAGCACGGCGATGCCGAGGAAGCCGCGCACCCAGGCGTCGGCGTGCAGCCGGAAGATGCCGATGACGGTGGCCGCCATGGCGATGCCGAAGGAGAGGACGGCCTGGCCGTAGAAGGCGGCCGTGTTCTGCTGTCTGACCGGTGTGTCGCTCATGGGTCGAGCATCGGCGAACGCGGGCGGCGCCACATCCGCCGACGTACTCAGGAGGTACTCAAGTGCGCCGCCCGGTGGTGGTCAGAACGCCGAAACCCCCGTCAGCGCCCGCCCGATGAGCAGCTTCTGGATCTGGCTGGTGCCCTCGTAGAGGGTCATCACCCGGGCGTCGCGCAGGAGTTTGCCGGCCGGGTACTCGTCGATGTAGCCGTAGCCGCCGAAGACCTGGAGGGCGTTGTTGGCGGCGCGTACGGCGGCCTCGGAGGCGAAGAGCTTGGCCTTGGAGGACTCGGTGGCGAACGGCAGTCCGCGGTCGATCAGATCGGCGACCCGCCAGGTCAGCAGCCGGGCCGCGTCGACGTCCACCGCGATGTCGCTGATCAGCTCTTGGACCAGTTGGTGGCCCGCTATCGGCGTCCCGAACTGCTCGCGTTCTCCCGCGTACCGCACGGCCGCGTCCAGCGCCGCCTGGGCTATGCCGACGCACCCGGCCGCGACCGACATCCGCCCCTTGGCCAGCGCCGACATGGCGACCGAGAAGCCCTTGCCCTCGGGCCCGAGCATCGCGGACGCCGGCACCCGGACGTCCTCCAGGACCAGCTCGGCGGTGGCCTGGCCGCGCAGGCCGAGCTTGCCGTGGATGGCGCGGCGGGTCAGACCGGGCGTGTCGGTCGGCACGAGGAAGGCGGAGACGCCCTTGTGGCCGGGCGCGTCGGTGGAGCGGGCGAAGAGGAGGACGACGTCGGCCCAGGTGCCGTTGGTGATGAACATCTTGGTGCCGTTGACGACGTACTCGTCGCCTTCGCGAACGGCGTGGGTGGTGAGGTTGCCCGCGTCGGAGCCGGTGCCGGGTTCGGTCAGGCCGAAGCAGCCGACGTACGCGCCGGAGGTCAGCCCCGGCAGCCAGCGCCGCTTCTGCTCCTCGGTCCCCCAGGCGGCGACGGTCTTGGCCACCAGCCCGAGGGAGACCGACACGATCCCGCGCACGGAGGAGTCCCCGCGCCCCAGCTCCTCCGTGACCAGGCAGTACGACAGATGGTCGCCGCCCGAGCCGCCGTACTCCTCGTCGATCGTCAGCCCCAGGAAGCCGACCTCGCCGAGCTTCTTCACGATGCCCCGGTCGACGTCCTCGGCACGGTCCCAGGCGATCGCGTTCGGGGTGACCTCACGCTCCACGAAGTCCCTGGCCAGCTGCCGAACGGCGGTCTGCTCCTCGCTGAGCCCCAGGTTCACCATGCGATCACCCCACCCATTTAAATTAGCACTGCTAGTTTCTGTTGTGCAGCCCTACTATGTGCGCCATGGCCCGACCGCGCAAGCCCCTCCTCAGCACCGACCGGATCGTCGCGACGGCACGGGAACTCGTGGACGCGGAGGGTCTGGCGGCCGTCTCCACGCGACGGCTCGCGGCCGAGCTGGGGGTGAGCGGACCGTCGCTCTACAACCACTTCCGCACGAAGGACGAGATCCTGGAGGCGGTCGCGGACTCGGTGAGCGCGCAGGTCGACCTGTCGATGTTCGAGGAGGGGAACGGGAGGGACTGGCGGACGGCCCTGCACGACTGGGCGGTGTCGTACCGCGCCGCACTCCGCGACCACCCGAACATCGTCCCGGTCCTCGCCCGCGGGCCCGGCCGGCGCCCGGCCGGACTACGGCTCGCGGACGCGGTCTACGGCGCGATGGTGGGCGCGGGGTGGCCGCCGGCGCAGGCGACGTCGATCGGGGCGCTGATGCGGTACTTCATCATGGGGTCGGCGCTGGGGTCGTTCGCCGGGGGGTTCGTGGACGACGCGAGCGCGTACGATCCGGCCGACTATCCGCATCTGGGGCAGGCGCACCTTCTTCTGGAACGCCAGGAGAAGATCGACGAGCGGGCGTTCGAGACGGGGTTGCGGGCGTTGCTGGACGGGCTGAGTGAACAGTTCGCGGTGGTGAAGGAGACGGCGTAGGGGAGCTTCGGCCGGAGGGTGGGTGCGGGCCGGTGGGGGCTGGTCGCGCAGTTCCCCGCGCCCCTGAAGGGGCGCCATAGCCACCTGTCCGAAATCCGCCAGCCCCCGCCCTCCCCCACTCCCTACCCTCGGCCACATGAAGACGACGCCCACCGCACCCCGCCACCACCTCCTCCCCACCGCAGCCGCCGCCGTCACCGTCGTGCTCTGGGCCTCCGCCTTCGTGGCCATCCGGAGCGCGGGCGACTCCTACTCCCCCGGCGCTCTCGCCCTCGGCCGGCTGCTGTCCGGGTCCCTCGTGCTCGGGCTGCTCTGTGTCGTGCGGCGCGAAGGCCTGCCGCCCAGGTCCGCCTGGCGCGGCATCGCGATATCGGGCCTTCTCTGGTTCGGCTTCTACAGCGTCGTCCTCAACTGGGGCGAGCAGCAGGTCGACGCCGGCACCGCCGCCCTCGTCGTGAACATCGGCCCGATCCTCATCGCGCTGCTCGGCGCCCGGCTGCTCGGCGATCCGATGCCCCCGCGGCTGCTCGCGGGGATGGCCGTGTCGTTCGCGGGCGCGGTGACCGTCGGCCTGTCGATGTCGGGCGAGGGCGGTTCCTCGGTGCTCGGCGTGGTGCTGTGCCTGCTCGCGGCCGTCGCGTACGCCGGCGGGGTCGTCGCGCAGAAGCCGGCGCTCGGGCAGGCGAGCGCCCTCCAGGTGACGACGTACGGGTGTCTCGTCGGCGCCGTCGCCTGTCTGCCGTTCGCCGGGCAGCTCGTCGGCGAGGCCGCCGACGCCCCGCTCTCCGCGACCCTCGACATGCTGTACCTGGGCGTGTTCCCGCTGGCCCTGGCCTTCACCACCTGGGCGTACGCGCTCGCCCGCACGACCGCCAGCCGGATGGGCGCGACCACCTACGCGGTGCCCGCGCTGGTCGTGCTGATGTCGTGGCTGGCGCTCGGCGAGGTGCCCGGGACGCTGACACTCGCGGGCGGGGTGCTGTGCCTGGCCGGTGTGGCGGTCTCCCGGTCGCGGGCGCGGACCTCCCGGGTCGTGGCCGCGACCGGGACCCGGCCCGAGGAGGCGCGGGAGTCGGCGTGACGGCCATGCGGACACCGCCCGCTCAGAACACCACCAGCGCCCGGCCGCCCTTGCCCGCCACCATGTTCTCGAACGCCGCCGGAATGTCCTCCAGAGTGATCCGTTCCGTCACCAGCGCGCCGAGGTCCAGGCGGCCCGCCCGGACGTGTTCGGCGAGCAGCGGCAGGTCGCGGGCCGGGTCCGAGTTGCCGTAGACGCAGCCGGAGAGGGTGCGGCCCCAGTGGAAGAGCTCCAGGGCGTTGAAGGTGACCTGTTCGGTCTTGGCGCCGATGCCGACCACGGTCGTACGGCCGCCCCGGCGGGTGGACTCCCAGGCCGCGCGGATGCTGACCGCGCGGCCGGCGCATTCGACGGAGACGTCCACGCCCTGTTTGGCGGTGAGGGAGCGGATCGCGCGGGGTGTGGTGTCGGAGGCCACGACGTAGTCCGTGGCGCCCGCCGCTCGCGCGAGCTCCTCCTTCGCCGCGGAGACGTCCACGGCGATGATCCGGGACGCGCCCGCGATCCGGGCGGCCTGGACGGTGGCGAGGCCGACCCCGCCGACGCCGAACACCGCCACCGTCTCGCCCTCGCGGACCCGCGCCGAGTGGTGGACGGCGCCGTACCCGGTGAGGACCGCGCAGCCGAGGAGGGCCGCGTCCGTGAGGGGGATGCCGGCGGGGAGCGGCAGGACGCAGGACTCGGCGACCACCGTCTCCTCGGCGAACGCGGCGACGTTCAGGCCGGGGTGGAGGTCGGTGCCGTCCGCCGTACGGGCGTAGACGTCGGCGGCACCGGACAGCGCGTCGGCGCACAGCCACACCTCGCCGAGCGAACAGGCGTGGCAACGCCCGCAGGAGGGCGCCCAGTTGAGGACGACCGGGTCACCCGGTGCCAGGCGGGTGACGCCCTCCCCGACCTCCACCACGGTACCCGCGCCCTCGTGGCCGAGGACCGCCGGGACCGGCACCCGCATGGTGCCGTCGGAGAGGGAGAGGTCGGAGTGGCAGACACCGGCGGCGGCCAGGCGCACCCGGACCTGGCCGGGGCCGGGGTCCGGGAGTTCGATCCCGGTGACGGACAGCGGGGCGCCCACGGCGGGCAGTACGGCGGCACGGACGGCCATGGCTCAACCCTCCTCAGAACTGCAGGGACTTGGTCTGGAGGTACTCGGCGAGGCCGTGCGCGCCGAGCTCGCGGCCGACCCCCGACTGCTTGTAACCGCCGAACGGGGCACGGGGGTTGAACCGGCCCCCGTTGATGTCGACCTGCCCGGTGTCCATGCGCCGGGCGAAGGCCACCGCCTCCGTCTCGTCCCCGGCCCAGACGGCGCCCGCGAGCCCGTAGACCGTGCCGTTGGCGATGCGGAGCGCGTCCGCCTCGTCCTCGTAGCGCAGGATCGACAGCACCGGGCCGAAGATCTCCTCCTGCGCGATCGTCATCTCGGGGGTGACGTCGGCGAAGACGGTCGGGCTGACGAAGTAGCCCTGCTCACGCGGGGATTCGGGACCGCCCGCGATCAGCCGGGCCCCCTCCGCGATGCCCTTCTCGATGTAACCCCGCACCCTCGCCCGCTGCTTGGCGCTGACGACAGGACCGATCCGCTCGCCGTACTTGGCGGCGGCCGTGGCCGCCAGCTCCACCGCCTCCTCGTACTGGTCGGCGTGCACCAGCATCCGGGTCCAGGCACTGCACGTCTGGCCGGAGTTGGACATCACGTTGGCCACGCCGACGTTCACGGCCTTGGCGAGATCGGCGCTCGGCAGGATGACGTTCGCGGACTTGCCGCCCAGCTCCAGGGCCACCTTCTTGACGGCCGCCCCGGCGGTCGCGCCGATCTGCCTGCCGACGGCCGTGGAGCCGGTGAAGGAGACCAGGTCGACCCCGGGGTGCTCGGCGAGGGCCTGCCCGGCGATCGGGCCGAGGCCGGTGACCAGGTTGAACACACCGGCGGGGAGGCCCGCTTCGTGCACGGCCTCCGCGAACAGCTGGGCGGTGAGCGGGGTGTCCTCGGCGGGCTTCAGGACGACCGTGCAGCCGGCGGCGAGCGCCGGGGCGACCTTGGCGACGATCTGGTGCAGCGGGTAGTTCCAGGGCGTGATCGCGCCGACCACGCCCACCGGCTCCTGGTAGACGGTCGAGTTGCCGACCTTCTCCTCGAAGGGATGGTTACCCGCCAGCTCGGCGTACGAGCCCGCGACCGCGATCGGCACGCCCGCGTGGACGATCTGGGAGAACTGCAGCGGCGCGCCCAGCTCCGCGCTCACCGTCTCGGCGATCTCGTCCTTGCGGGCCACCAGGACGTCACGCAGCTCGCGGAGGCGGGCGGCCCGCTCGGCGGGCGGGGTGGCGGCCCAGGCCGGGAGGGCGGCACGAGCGGCGCGTACGGCGGTGTCGACGTCCAGCGCGCCGCCCGCCGGGACCCGGCCGATGACCTGCTCGTCGACCGGGTTCACGACCTCGATCACATCCCGGCTCTCGGCGGCGCGCCAGGCGCCGTCGATGTACAGGCCGTCGTGTGCCTTCATGCTGCTTCCTCCCGGCGGAGCTGTGTCCTCGTCGTCCGAAACACAAACTAGCGACGATAGTTTTAGTGCGCCAGACATGCCCCGCCGACATCAGGAGTCGACACGGTCAGAAACCGACCCGGGCACGATCAGAAGTCGACCTGGGCCCGCTCGTCGACCCGCCCCACGCTCTCCTGCGCGAAGGCCTTCTCGTAGGCCCGCCGGATCTCCTCGATCTTCCGGTCGCCGCCCGGCGCCGCCGACACCGGATACAGCAGGATCAGCTCGTACGACCGCTCCTTCTCGATCGTGCCGTGCGCGTCCCGCCACTGCCCGCGCCCGCTCTGCACGGTGAGTCCGTCGGGGAAGTCCGGGGTGACCTCCTTGTCGACGAAGGCCATGAACTGCCGGTCGGTGACGGCGGGCCCGCCGTCGGGGCGGGCGGTACCGAAGAACAGCCGGGTCTCGACATACGGCTTTCCACGCGTCGGCGCGGCCGGCGGCCGGCCGTCGGCCAACGCCGTGTAGGCGGTCGGGGCACCGGCGAGCAGCAGCCCGGCGACGGCGAGAGCCGACCGGTTACGGAGGGAATGAGTGCGCATGCCCCATTCCTAGGCGATTTCCCCCTCTCCGGACCGGGATTCCCGGAGTGATTCACTCGTCCAGGTCGGGCAGCCGTGCCGGGGACGGGCAGATCCGTTCGCCGTGCTGGTCGAAGACGAACAGGTGGGCGAGGTCGACCAGGAGCGGGATCTGCATACCGTGCCGGAGCTGGAGATCGGGCGTGGTGCGCACGACCAGATCGCCGGGCAGCCGCCCCTCCGGGGGCACGGGTCGGGCTTCCGGCGGATCCTCCAGTACGACGACCGGTCCCGCCCGCTTCGAACTCGCCCGGTCCCGAAGGCGGTCCAGCACCGTCACCGCCCCCTCCCGCCGCCGGCGCCGGGACGGCCGGCCGGTCGGGCGCGGGGCCTCCAGCTCCGGTACGACGGCGGGCCGGGAGCCGGTGTCGAAGTGGACGAGCACCTCGTGCCCCTGGAACTCGACATGCTCCACCAGACCGGTGAGCGGCACCTCCCCGGGCCGGGCGGTGGAGTGCTTGGCGATCCGCACCGCCTCCGAACGCAGCCCGACGATCACCTCCCGGCCCTGCTGCACCCGCAGCAACCGGTGGTCCAGGGAGAGGGGTTCGGGCAGCGGCAGAGCCTGTTTGCCCAGGTTGACCGTCATCGCGCCGTCGAGCGGGGCGCGGATCACCCCTCGCAGGAGGTTGATGCGCGGGGTGCCGATGAAGGCGGCGACGAAGACGTTGCGGGGCAGGGCGTAGACCGCCCGCGGGGTGTCCACCTGCTGGAGGACCCCGCCGCGCAGGACGGCGACCCGGTCGCCGAGCGACATGGCCTCGGCCTGGTCGTGGGTGACGTAGACCGTGGTGACGCCCAGTTCCCGGGTCAGCTTCGATATCTCGGCACGTAGATGGCTGCGGAGCTTGGCGTCGAGGTTGGAGAGCGGCTCGTCCATCAGGAAGGCCGACGGATGCCGGGCGATGGCCCGTCCCATCGCGACGCGCTGGCGTTCACCGCCGGAGAGCTGGCCGGGGAAGCGGTCCAGGAGGTCCTCGATGCCCAGCATGCGGGCGGTGGCGTCCACCCGGGGGCGCGGGTCCGAGCCGGGCGTCTCGATGCGCAGCGGGAAGCCGATGTTGTCGCGGCTGGTCATGCTCGGGTAGAGGGCGAAGTTCTGGAACACCATCGCGATGTCCCGGTCGGACGGCAGGAGGTCGTTGCCGTACTCGCCGTCGAGGAACAGCTCTCCCTCGTCGATCTCCTCCAGTCCCGCGATCATTCTCAGCACGGTCGACTTGCCACAACCGGACGGACCGAGCAGCACGAGGAACTCCCCGGGAGCGATGTCCAGCGATAACCGGTCCACCACGCGAACGCCTCGCGCGAAGGCCTTGCTGACGTTGTGCAGGGAGATGGCGCGTGTCATGGCTGCTCCGTGGCCGAAGGCCGCGTGCGGGACGTACGGGCCTGTGGGTCACGGAAGTTAACGGAATGTGTGGGGGAGGGGGAAGACACATACCGAGATACTCAGAAAGCGACCAGGCAAGCCAAAAAACGGACGGATCTGTTCAGCATGCGGCAGGGCAACCCCCTTAGGGGCGCGGGGAACTGCGCGACAAGCCACGACGGCGCAGCAGCCGCGAACGCACATCCGCCCCCACCCCACTGGGCGTACTTTCCTGCGACCGCAACGCCACTCCGGAAGACAGGAGCAACAGCCCCCCGAGCATCACAAACGGAGCCGCCACCCCCGCAACCCCCGCCACCAACCCCGCCGCGGCCGGCGCAGCCACCTGCCCCAGCCGATTCCCCGTCAACCGCAACGCCAGCGCAGTCGACCGCGCCCCCTCCGGCGCGGCCTGCACGACCGTCGTCATGGACAACGGCTGCCCCACCCCCAGACAGAACCCCAGCACCGCGAGCATCAGCCCGAGCCCCCACACCGGCACCGGCAGCGCGATCCCCGCGCACAGCACGGCCGCCAGCAGACACGTCACCGTCAGCAGCACCGGCCGGCCCAGCAGTCGTAGCAACGGCGTGAGAACCAGCCGGCAGGCGATCGTCGCCCCCGCCCGCACGCTGAGCAGCACGCCGATCACCGCGGGCGCGATACCCCGGTGCTGGCCGACCACCGGGAGGTACGCGGTCAGGATGTCGGTCGCGGACAGCACGGACAGGCTGATCAGCATGCCGGCCGGCACTCCCCGGGCGCGCAGGATGCGGCCCACCGGCACGCGGTCCCCCTCCGCCGTGCGGGACGTGACCGCCGTACGGTCCTCGATGCGCCACAGCGACGTGAACGCGACCGCGGCCCCCGCACCCGCCACCACCAGCGCGAGCGCACTCGTGCCCGCCATGTCGGGACCGCCGATCAGCGCACCGGCCGCGACCGGGCCGATCAGCTGGCCCAGTGACGCCCCGATGGTGAAGTGCCCGAAGTTGCGGTCCTGTTCGTGCGGGGCGGACTGGCGGGCCACCAGGGACTGGGCGCCGATCACGAAGCAGAGGTGGCCGAGGCCCATCACCCCGCTCCACAGGGCCATCGTCCAGAGGGAGTCCGCGAGTCCGCTGAGCGCGCAGCCGCCGGATATCAGCACCACACCGACGGGCAGCAGGGGCGCGCAGCGCCCGTGGTCGGTGCGGCGGCCGAGCGGTACGGCGGCGAAGAGCGGGAGCAGGGCGTAGACGCCCGCGATGACACCGATCGCCCGCTCGTCCGCGCCGAGCGCGAGCGCCCGGTAGGAGACGGCGGGCCGGGCCATCGACACCGCCCCCTGCGCGAAGCCGAAGGCGATGACGAGACGGAGCAGCCAGCCGCGGTTCCTGCCGGGCGCCATGGTGAGGCCTCCTTGCGCTATGTCAGATGATTCCGAAGAGGATTCCTGCCCCGAGCACCACCAGCGATGTCAGCGCGGCCCACTTGACCACGAAGCGCGTGTGGTCGCCGAACTCGACCTTGGCCATGCCGACCAGGACGTAGACGGCCGGCACGAGCGGGCTGGACATGTGCAGCGGCTGGCCGACGATCGAGGCGCGGGCGATCTCCACGGCGGGGACACCGTGGGCCTGGCCGGCCTCGGCGAGGACCGGGAGGATGCCGAAGTAGAAGCCGTCGTTGGACATGAAGTACGTGAGCGGGATGCTCAGCACGCCGGTGACGAGGGCCATGTGCGGGCCCATGCCGTCGGGGATGTTGCCGACAAGCCACTCGGCCATGTGGTCGACCATGCCGGTGCCCTGGAGGACGCCGGTGAAGACGGCGGCGGCGAAGACCATGCCGGAGACGTTGAGCACGTTCTCGGCGTGGGCGGCGAGGCGGGCCCGCTGGGCGGGCATCTGCGGGTAGTTGACGGTCAGGGCGAGGGCCGCGCCGAGCAGGAAGAGCACCGGGATCGGCAGCCACTCCATGATCATGGCGGTGAGCAGGGCGACCGTGAGCGCCGCGTTGAACCAGTAGAGCTTGGGACGCAGGGTCTCGCGGTGCGGGTCGAGTCCCTGGAAGCCGTCGTCCTCGCCGCCGTGCTCACCGCCGTCCTCGCCGCCGTGCTCGCCGTCGGGGGTCCCGGGAAGGCCGGGGCGCGGAGCGCCGGCGCGCGCCGGGGACTTGCCGGCCCCCACGAGGACCGTCTCCTGCTCCTCGACCAGCACCTCGTCCAGCGTCAGCACGCCGAGCCGCTTGCGCTCGCGGCGGCCGAGGACGTACGCGAGGGCGAGGACGAAGAGCAGGCCCATGGCGAGCGCCGGGATCATCGGCACGAAGATGTCACTGGCGTCGAGCTTGAGCGCGGTCGCGGCCCGGGCGGTGGGGCCGCCCCAGGGCAGGGTGTTCATCACGCCGTTGGCCATCGCGGCGACACCGGTCATCACGACCAGGCTCATCTTCAGGCGCTTGTACAGCGGGTACATCGCCGAGACGGTGATCATGAAGGTGGTGGAGCCGTCGCCGTCGAGGGAGACGATCGCGGCGAGCAGGGCCGTACCGACGACGATCCGCAGCGGGTCGGCCTTGCAGAACCGCAGGATGCCCTTGACGACCGGGTCGAAGAGGCCGACGTCGATCATCACACCGAAGTAGACGATCGCGAACATGAGCATCGCCGCGGTGGGCGCGAGGCTGGTGACGCCGTCGATGACGTAGTCGCCGAGGTGGGCGCCCTTGCCGACGAACACGCAGAACAGCGCGGGGATCAGCACGAGCGCCGCGATCGGCGACATCTTCTTCAGCATGATCAGGACCAGGAAGGTCGCGATCATGGTGAAGCCGAGGATGGTCAGCATGAATGGATTACCTAACGTTCGCCCTTGAACTCCCACCAGGGCCGGCGATGCGATGACGTTAGGTCGCGCCAAACGTCGTTAACAAGACGTTGACACGCGAGCAATAAGCGCAAAACTCCAGGTCACAGGGTTGCGGTCACCTCGATGGGGATGCCGTTGAGGACGGCGTTGCCGGACAGCGGGTCGAGCAGGCTGCCGTCGAGGAGCTGGTTGACGTTGACGCCGGGGGCGGCCTGGGCGTGGCTGAGGCGGGTGCCGGGGCGGTCGTGGCCCCAGCCGTGCGGGAGGCTGACGACCCCGGGCCGGACGCCGTCGGTGACCTCGGCGGGGGTGACCACCTCTCCCCCGGCGCCCTTGACGCGGACGTCGGCGCCGTCGCGCACGCCGAGCCGTTCGGCGTCCTCGGGGTGGATGTGCAGGGTGCAGCGGTTGGAGCCGCCGGTGAGGGCGGGCACGTTGTGCATCCAGCTGTTGTTGGAGCGCAGATGCCGGCGGCCGACGAGGACGAGGGCCGCGGGGCTGGTGTCGAGGGCCGCGCGCAGCCGGGGCAGGTCGTCGGCGATCGGCCGCGGCAGCAGTTCGACCTGGCCGCTCCTGGTCTTCAGCGGCTGCGGCAGGCGGGACCCGAGGGGCCCGAGGTCGATGCCGTGCGGGTGGGCGAGCAGCTGCTCCAGGGTGAGCCCGTCGGGCCGGGCGCCGAAGCCGTCGCCGTACGGGCCGAGGCGCAGCATCATGTCGAGTCGGCGCTCGGGGCCGGTGTCCCCGGTGAGCTGCCCGGCGAGTTCCCGCGGGTCCCGGCCGTGCACGGGCGAGTGGAGCTCCGTGACCGCCTTGCCCAGGGTCTGGCCGATGACCATGTCGTCCACGGCGGACGGTTCGGCGCCGTGCATGCCGCCGGCCGCCAGCACCAGCCGGGCCAGGATCTCGGTCTCCGCCATCCGGCCGGGCTCCAGCGGGACGGCGGGACGGGTGTAGCGGACCTGGTTGCGGACGGCGAGGGTGTTGAAGGCGAAGTCGTGGTGCGGGCTCTGCGAGGGCGGCGGCGGGGGCAGGACGACGTCGGCGTGGCGCGCGGTCTCGTTGAGGTAGGGGTCGACGCTGACCATGAAGTCGAGGGAGTCCAGGGCCTTGTCGAGCCGGGCACCGTCCGGGGCGGAGAGCACGGGGTTGGTGGCGATCGCGATGAGCGCGCGGATCGGCTCGCCCTCGGCGGTCGCGGTGTCGATCTCCTCGGCGAGCGCGGAGAGCGGCAACTCTCCCTTCGCCTCCGGGTGCCGGCTGACCCGGGAGTGCCAGCGCGCGAGCGCGAAGCCCCGGCCGGGACCGGCGGGGCGCGGGGTCTTGTCGGTGGCGGCCTGCGGGAAGAGGGCGCCGCCGGGCCGGTCGAGGTTGCCGGTGAGGATGTTGAGGACGTCGACGAGCCAGCTGGCGAGGGTGCCGTGCGGGACGGTGCAGCTGCCGATGCGGGCGTATACGGCGGCGGTGGGGGCGGCGGCGAGCTCGCGGGCGAGTTCCCGGATCGTACCGGCGTCCACGTCCGCGGCACGGGCGACCGCGTCCGGGGTGAAGTCCCCCAGTTCGGCACGGAGTTCGTCGAGGCCCTGGACGTGCGGGGCGAGGTCGCCGAGGTCCACCAGGCCCTCCTCGAAGAGGACTTGGGCCATCGCGGCGAGCAACAGGGCATCGGCACCGGGCCGGATGGCGATGTGCCGGTCGGCGAGCTTCGCGGTGCGGGTGCGGCGCGGGTCGATGACGGTGAGGGTGCCGCCGCGGGCCTTGAGCGCCTTGAGCTTGCCGGGAAAGTCGGGGGCGGTGCACAGACTCCCGTTGGACTCCAGGGGGTTGGCGCCGATGAGCAGGAGGTGGTCGGTGTGGTCGAGGTCGGGCACCGGTATCGCGTTGGCGTCGCCGAAGAGCAGTCCGCTGGAGACGTGCTTGGGCATCTGGTCGACCGTGGACGCGGTGAAGACGCTGCGGGTGCCGAGGGCCGCGAGCAGCACCGGCGGGTAGAGGGCGCCGGCCATGGTGTGGACGTTGGGGTTGCCGAGAACGACGCCCACGGAGTTGGCGCCGTACCGCTCCACGACGGGCCGGATCCCGGCCGCGACCGCGTCGAAGGCCTCCGCCCAGGTGGCCTCGCGCAGCTCGCCGTCCCTGCGGACGAGGGGGGTGCGCAGCCGGTCGGGGTCGCCGTCGACGGCCCCGAAGGAGGCGCCCTTCGGGCAGATGAACCCCCTGCTGAAGACGTCGTCACGGTCGCCGCGGGCGCCGGTGACGCGGGTGCCCTCGATGGTGAGGGTCAGCCCGCAGGTCGCCTCGCAGAGGGGGCAGATACGCAGGGCGGTGCGGGACATGCGGGGCCTCCCGGGAGTCGTGGAACTCGGGCCGAGCATACCGAGCGGTATGCCGGGATGGGAGGTCTGTTGCACCCCGGGTACAGGTCGAGTTGTTCGGATGCGGGTTGTCCGTGGCTGGTCGCGCCCACGCGGCGGAGCCGCATATCAAATACGGCCCGCGCCCCTGACGGGGCGGTTTCCCCGCTGTCAGTCCAGAACTCGGGCCAGATAGGCCCTCAGCAGCTCCCGTGTCTCCGCGATGATCGTCTCGTCGCCCTCCGGGGCCATCCGGAAGGACAGGTGGACCAGGGTGTCGGCGGTCTCCACGGCCACGAGGAACGTGCGGCGCAGGTTCTCGTCCGGGGTGCGGCCGATGTAGTCGGAGAGCAGGTCGGTGAGGCGGTCGGCGACCCTGCGGTTGGGTTCGGAGCGCGCGCCGACCGGGATCTGGTTGCCGAAGTCGACGAGCGAGAAGCCGGGGGCGGTGCGCTTCATGGCCAGGTACTCGTCGAGCACCGCGTCCATCGCGGCCCGCCATTCGCCCTTCGGCGCGTCCTTCAGCCGCTCGGTGACCCGCTCCGTGTAGCGCTCCAGGTTGCGCTGGGCGAGGGCGTCGGCCATCTGCCGCTTGTTGCCGAAGAAACGGTAGACCGAGCCGATGGGCACCCCGGCCCGGGCCGCGACGGCCCGGGTGCTCAGCTCGTCGTAGCCCACCTCGTCCAGGAGGTCGGCACAGGCATCGAGGATCCTGGTCAGTCGTTCGGCGCTACGGCGCTGCACGGGCGCTTTGCGAAGCGAGGTCGCTTGGGACACGGGCTTCATGATGCCTTTCCGCCGGGATCAGGTGAACCTCGCCCCCCAGTACGGAGACGGATGGCACATGCACTCATCCGGCCGCCGCGGCCGACGCCGTCGGTGTCGCCGTCTCCGTGCCGGACGCCGTGACGTCCGCCGTGCTCTCGACCGGTTTGCCGTGCACGGCCCACACCGTGCCGTCGTCCGCGTAGAGCCGGGCGGTGATGTGGTGGGTGCCGTGCGGGACGAGCCTCGCGGGGAGGTGGTACGCGGGGCTGCGCAGCCGGGTCACCAGGTCGCCGTCGACGAAGAGGTAGGCGAGGCCGCGTCCGGCGACCGCCCGCGCCGCGCTGCCGGCCGGGGAGAACCGGAAGCGGTGCACGTCGAGCCGGACGTCCCAGCCGCCGGCCGCGTCGGGGGTGACCTCCGTGCCGATGTCGGGCGCCAGCTTCTTGTCGATCTCCCGGTAGTGGCGCCCGCCCTCGTCCGTGTCGTCCAGGATCTTGCCCACCGGTGAGGGGGACCCCGCATCCCGCCGCCCGTGCGCCTCCCCCGTCCCGCAGCCCGCCGCCGCGACCAGCAGCAGCACGCAGGCCGCCAGCGCGCTCGGCAGTCCCCGCGTCCACGACATGCCCGGGAGCGTAGAACAGCGCCGCGAAGACCGGATCCCCCTGGAGTCGGGTTCTCCCCTACCCCGCGAGGACGACCGGGACGAGCAGGCCGGGACGAGCAGGCCGGGACGACCGGGACGCATCGCGCCCCCCTTGCACCCACCCCCGCGCAATCCTACGGTGATACATAGGAATCAGGACTCGGGCACTCAGGGACTCACAGGTTCAGGGAGCGATCATGAGCGGGGACGTGCGGAAGACCGCCGAGGCACTGGCGTACCTCTCGGGGTTCGGCAACGAGCACTCCTCGGAGGCGGTACCCGGCGCCCTGCCCGAGGGCCGGAACTCCCCGCAGCGCGCCCCCCTCGGCCTGTACGCGGAGCAGCTCAGCGGTACGGCCTTCACCGAGCCGCGGGCCCACAACCGCCGCTCCTGGCTGTACCGGATCCGCCCCTCGGCCGCCCACCCGGCGTTCACCCGCGCCGCCGACGACGGCGGGCTGCGCACCGGCCCCTTCACCGACATCGCCCCGGACCCGAACCGGCTCCGCTGGAACCCCCTGCCGGAGCCGCCGCCCGGCACGGACTTCCTCGCGGGCCTGTGGACCCTGGGCGGCAACGGCGACGCGACCCAGCGCACCGGCATGGCCGTGCACCTCTATCACGCGAACACCTCGATGGAGCGGGTCCTCTCCGACGCGGACGGCGAGCTGCTGATCGTCCCGGAGCGCGGCGGGCTGCTGCTGCGCACGGAGTTCGGCCTGCTGCATATGGAGCCGGGACATGTGGCGCTGATCCCGCGTGGGGTCCGCTTCCGTGTGGACCTGCTGGAGGCCTCCGCCCGTGGCTATGTGTGCGAGAACTACGGCGCGCCCTTCCGCCTCCCCGACCTGGGCCCGATCGGCGCCAACGGCCTCGCCAACGCCCGGGATTTCCGGGCCCCCGTCGCAGCCTACGAGGACATCGAGGGCCCGGTGGAGGTGGTCAACAAGTTCTGCGGCAACCTGTGGACCGCCACATATGACCACTCCCCACTGGACGTGGTCGCCTGGCACGGCACACATGTGCCCTACGTCTACGATCTCCGCCGTTTCAATGTGATCGGCACCATCTCGTACGACCATCCCGACCCGTCGATCTTCACCGTGCTGACGTCCCCGTCCGACACCCCCGGCCTGGCCGGTGTCGACTTCGTCGTCTTCGCGCCGCGCTGGCTGGTGGGCGAGAACACCTTCCGGCCGCCGTACTTCCACCGGAATGTGATGAGCGAATACATGGGGCTCGTCGAGGGGGCGTACGACGCCAAGGCGGAGGGGTTCGTGCCGGGCGGCGGCTCGTTGCACAACATGATGTCGGCGCACGGTCCGGACCGGGAGACGTTCGACCGGGCGAGCGCGGCCGAGCTGAAGCCCCAGAGGATCGACGACGGCCTGGCGTTCATGTTCGAGACCCGCTGGCCGGTGACGCTCACCCCCCAGGCCGCGACCGCCGAGCACCTCCAGCTGCGGTACGACGACGTCTGGCAGGGCCTGGAACGCCACTTCCGCCCCTTGCACTGAAGATCCCCCGACGGTACGGATGGCCCGTGACCTCCTTCGCCCCGGACTCGATCGTCCTGAACCGCAAGCTGCCGCTCTGGTACCAGGTGTCGCAGTCGCTGCGCGCCTCGATACTCGGCCGCTCGCCCCGGGACCCGCTCCGGCTGCCCACCGAGGAACAGCTGGCGGAGCACTACGGCGTGAGCGTGCTGACCATGCGGCAGGCGCTGAAGGAGCTGGAGGACGAGGGTCTGATCAGCCGGCACCGCCGCCGGGGCACCTTCATCGAGCCGGACGCCCGCCGGGGCACCCCGGTACGGCTGCTCGGCTCGGTGGACGCGATCGTGGCCCAGCAGTCGGGCATGACGGCAGAGCTGCTGGACCACGGCACAGCCCCGGTGACCGGCGAACTCACCGAGTTCTTCCCTGATCTCGCCGAGGTGTCGACGTACCACCGCCTGCGCAGCGACGAGCAGACGGGCGAGCCCACCAACCATGCCTACAACCACGTCCGCCCCGAACTGGCCGAGCGCATCGACCCGGAGGACCTGGCCCGCTGGCCGATGACGAAGGTGCTCCGCGATGTCGTCGGCGCGGACATCAGCCGCATCACGGACACGGTGGAGGCGAGGCTGGCCGACCCGGAGACCGCCCGTCTCCTCCAAGTCCCCCTCCTCAGCCCGATCCTGCACTACACCGGCGTCACCTACGACACCGCCGGCCGGGTCCTGGACCTGGCGGTCATCCACTACCGGGGAGACCGTTTCTCCTTCACGGTCACACTCGACGCAACCTGAACTCGTCGTACGATGCCGGGCGTGACGCGCGACGACGCTCCGCTGCTGGCGGACCTCATGCCGTGGTCCGTCGCACCACTACGGCTCGGCCGGGGGTGGCCGACGGCCCCCGACCCGGCGACCCTGAAGGCCCGCTGGGACGCCCTCCTCAGGGCGGAGGGCCCCGCCCGGGAGACCTTGTTCGAGCCGACGCGCTCCCGGACGATCCACTCGGCGGTACCCCAGCTCCCGGGCCAGCCGACCGGCACGGAGCGGCTGGAGCAGGCCTCGGGCCCGTACGCGGACCCGGTCCGCGTCCTCGCCGCCCCCTTCGACGAACAGTGGCTGATCCCGGACCACCGTCTGATCGACACGGCCCGCCCGGAGTTGTGGCGGGTGGCGGACGCCCACCAGATCTTCGCGGTGGAGTCGGCGGAGGGCCTGCCGCTGCTGGCGACCTCGCTCCTCCCCGCCCTGCGCGCGGGCCGCATCCGCCCCCTCTACCGCCGCCCCGGCGGCAGGGAACCGAACCTGGCTCCGGGCCTGCTGGAGCACCTCGCCGACCGGCTGGGCCTGACGCCCACTCCCCCGGACGTCCTCGCCTGGACCCTGACGGCCATCCGCCCGGACCACACCGTCCCCCTCACCGAGGACCCCGGCCTCTGGTCCCAGGGCGTGGAACTGGGCCACCGGGCCCTGTGGCTGCTACGCCGGGACGGCGAACGCCCGAAGCTCCCCGGCGGCCGCCGCCCCTACGTCCGGGCCCCGCTCCCCTCCCGCCCCCTCACGGCCGTCTACGACCCGGAGGAGGAGACCCTCCACCTCGACGAAGGCCGCGTCTCCCCGGTCCCGCCGGAGGCATGGGACTTCAGAATGGGTGAGGTACGGGTCCTGGAGGCGTGGTTCGCAGCACGGACGGCAGAGACGGCGGAACCGGGAACCCTGGCGGCGATCGCCCCCGCGGCCTGGTCCCAGTCATGGACGTCGGAACTGCTGGAGCTGATCACGGTCCTGGCCCTGCTGTCGGAAGTACGGTCCCGGCAGACCGAGTTGGAGATCAACTCCCCGATCACGACGACAGACCTGAGGACAGCGAACGTACTCCCACTCCCGGAGACGTCCCGCAAACCAGCGTCAATCCTGGAACACACGGAAGAGGGCCCCGCGGGCCAGCTCACGCTGCTGTGACCGACCTGTTCGGGGACGCGGGGAACTGCGCGACAAGCCCCCACCGCCCCGCACATCACAACGCCGCGAACCCACCCAGAACCCTCTCCACCATCCGCCTGAAAACGGCCTCCATGTCAACCGCCCCCGGCCCCTCCGCAAACGCCTCCGCCATTCGCGGATACGCCCCCGAGGCAACCCGCCCCGCGAGATAGGCGGTCCGCATCGCGTTCTCCCGCTCCTCCGACCACGGCAGATTCCGCACCCGCTCGGCGCTGTCGATCTCGTTCCGCACGAAGGTCGTCACCACACCGTTCACCATGGCGATGAGCTCGAGCTTCGTACCGTACGACGCGTCCATCGGATCCAGGCACGCCAGACAGTGCTCCAGATACCGCAGCGCATGGGGGCTGAACCCGTACACCGGTGACATCAGCCGCGGCACCCAGGGATGCCGGTGCATCAACCCCCGCGTCTGCTCGGCGACCCGCATCATGTCGGCCCGCCAGTCCCCCGTCGGCTCCCACAACTCGTGTTCCGAGCTGACCGCGTCAACCATCAACTCGTACAAGTCCTCCTTGCGGGGGACGTAGTTGTACAGGGACATCGTCCCGCACCCCACCCCGGCCGCCACATGCCGCATCGACACGGCGTCCAGCCCCTCCGCGTCGGCGATCCGCACCGCGACCGTCGCGATGTCGGTGCGTGTGAACGCCGGCTTCGGCCCCCGCCCCGCCCGCTCGGGGCGTGCCCAGATCACCTCGGGTTCGGCCCCTCGGACTGACATCGATCATCACCTCGCCCACCATGCTAGTTACGTACGCCGTACGTAGTGCGCTATGGTCGCCCCATGACGACTACGTACGCTGTACTTAGTGAGGGTCTGGAGAAACGCTTCGGTGCCGTGCACGCGCTGCGCGGTCTCGATCTGGCCGTCCGGCAGGGCTCGGTCTGCGGACTGCTCGGGCCGAACGGGGCGGGGAAGACGACGGCCGTACGGGTGCTGACCACCCTGCTCCGGCCCGACGCGGGCTCCGCCCGTATCGCGGGGCACGACCTCGTCCGGGACGCGGCGGCCGTCCGCCGCAGCATCTCCGTCACGGGCCAGTACGCCTCCGTCGACGGCGATCTCACCGGCCGTGAGAACCTCCGGCTCTTCGCCCGGCTGCACCGGGTGCGGGGCCCGAACGACCGCGCGGCCGAACTCCTCGACCGTTTCGGCCTCGCCGAGGCCGCCGACCGCAGGGCGGCGACCTACTCGGGCGGCATGCGCCGCCGGCTCGACCTCGCGGCGAGCCTGGTCCGGCGCCCCGACGTACTGTTCCTCGACGAGCCCACCACCGGTCTGGACCCGGTCAGCAGGAACGGCATATGGGACGCGGTCCGGGAGCTGACGGCGGACGGCACGACCGTGCTGCTGACCACGCAGTACCTGGAGGAGGCCGACCGGCTCGCCGACGACATCGTGCTGATGGACCGGGGCCGGGTGGCGCAGACCGGCTCGCCCGCCGAACTGAAGGCGGTCGTCGGCCGGCACGTGGAGGCGGTGGTCGCCGACCCGGACGCGCTGCCGAAGGCGGCCGCCGTGCTCGATCAACTCACCGGGACCGAGCCCCGGTTCGACCACGAGCGGCACACCGTCGGTGCCCTCACCACGGATCCGACGCTCACCCTCCCCCGCCTGGTCCGCGAACTCGACGCGGCGGGTGTGCCGTTGCTCGACGCGAGTGTCAGACAGCCGACCCTGGACGACGTCTTCCTCCGGCTGACGGGAGGTGCCGTATGAGCGCGCTCGCCCACGACGGTGCCGCGATGGCGGGCAGGCAGCTGCGCCGGGTCCGCAACAGCCCGGGCCTCGCGGTCCTCACCCAGCTGATGCCGGTCAACATGCTGCTGTTCTTCGGCTATGTCTTCGGCAGCGCGCTGGCGATGCCCGGCCCGCAGTACCGCGCCTACCTCGTCCCGGGGCTGCTGGTGGCGACCGCGGCCGGCGGGGTCATGACCGGGATGTTCCAGGCCGCCGCCGACACGCACCGGGGTGTGATGGACCGCTTCCGGACCATGCCGGTGAGCCGGGCCGCCGTACCGCTGGGGCAAGCGGTCGCCGACCTGGTCGTGACGGCGATCGGTACCGTGCCGCTGCTCCTGGTGGGCCTCGCCGTGGGCTGGCGTGTCGAGGGTTCGGTCGGCGGGGCCCTCGGCGCCGTCGGGCTGTTGCTCCTCTTCCGGTTCGCCTGCACGACCGTCGGCATCCACCTCGGCCTGCTCACCCGCAGCGAGGACGCGGCCGGTCAGCTCGGCGCCTCCTCCTTCGTGCTGCCGTTGCTGTCCAACGCCTACATCCCCACCGACAATCTCCCGGGCTGGCTGCGCACGCTCGCCGAGTGGAACCCGATCAGCGCGGTGACGACGGCCCTGCGCGAGCTCTTCGGCAACGCGCCCGTCCCCGAGGGCGCGGCCTGGCCGGTGGCCCACCCGGTCGCGGGCTCGCTCGCCTGGTGCGCGCTGCTGACCGCCGTCTTCCTGCCGCTCGCGGTACGCCGGTACGGGCGCCGCTGACCTGTCCGGTCGTACCGGCGCTGCTGACAGACCCGCCGGTCGCGGGACATGATCCGCTCATGGACCGTCTCCCGCTGCCCCTGGAGGGCATCACCGTCGTCGCCGTCGAACAGGCCGTGGCCGCGCCCTTCGCCACCCGGCAGCTGGCCGATCTCGGCGCCCGGGTCATCAAGGTCGAACGGACCGACGGCGGCGACTTCGCACGCGGTTACGACACCGCCGCCCGCGGCCTCGCCTCGCACTTCGTGTGGTGCAACCGGGGCAAGGAGTCCATCGCGCTGGACCTGAAGGACCCGCGGGGCCTGGAGATCGTGAAGAGGCTCGTCGCGGACGCGGACGTCTTCGTGCAGAACCTGGCGCACGGGGCCGCCGCCCGGCTCGGCCTCGACGCGGCCACGCTGTGCGCCGAACACCCGCGGCTGGTCGCCGTGGACATCTCCGGATACGGCGCGTCGGGGCCGTACGCCGGCAAACGCGCGTACGACATGCTCGTGCAGTGCGAGGCGGGCCTGGTGTCGGTCACCGGGACGCCGGAGCAGCCCGTGAAGGCCGGAATCCCGGCGGCGGACATCGCGGCGGCCATGTACGCCTTCTCGGGCGTCCTCGCGGCGCTGGTGCGGCGCGGGACGACCGGGCGGGGCGGGCCGGTGGAGGTGTCGATGCTGGACGCCCTCGCCGAGTGGCTGGGGCATCCGCTGCATCACACGATCCACGGCGGTAAACCTCCGGAGCGCACCGGGCTGGCGCACGCGGTGATCGCGCCGTACGACGCCTATCCGACGGGGGACGGCGGGCGGGTGCTGCTGTCGGTGCAGAACGACCGGGAGTGGCGGCGGCTGGCCGAACAGGTCGTCGGGCGGCCGGAACTGGGTTCGGATCCGGCGTTCGCGACGAACGCGGCGCGGGTGGCGAACCGGGCGCGGACCGATGAGCTGGTCGGGAAGGCCCTCGGGGCGCTCGGCACCGACGAGGCGGTGGCACGCCTCGAAGCCGCGGGCATCGCGTGCGCGCGGCTTCGGGATCTGCATGAGCTGGCCGGGCATCCGCAGCTGGCGGCCCGGGAGCGGTGGCGGGAAGTGGGGTCGCCGGTCGGGCCGCTGCGTGCACTGCTGCCGCCCATCACGCTGCCGGGCGGGGACGAGGCGCGGATGGGGGATGTGCCCGCGCTCGGACAACACACCGAGGCGCTGCTGCGTGCCGTGGGGATGACGGACGCGGAGATGGCAGCGCTACGCCGGGACGGCGTGACTGTCTGAGCGCGGACCCGGCGGTCAGTGCTTGTTGCCGCCGAACAGCGAACGGCGCAGCCGACGCAGCGGTGCGAAGAGGGAGACACGGCTGACCCGTGCACCCCGGTCGCTGCGCTGCGCGGGTTCACGCGCGGTCAGCTCACGCATCAGTGACGTCGCCTCGACCGCCTGCTGCTGCGGTATGGCGGGACCCGCCAGCACCGACAGATGGCGGTCGAGGCGCGAACTTGTCGCGCTGCTCCCGCAGGTGATCGCAGGGACCCTCGCCCTGCTGCGTGTTATCTGATCCATGTCACTCCCCACCCGTACGAGTCCACCCGGCCCGGGCAGGGTAACCCTATCGCCCCGATGGGGCACTCGTGTATCGCGGTCACAGGATTCACCTTCCCCGCAAGGGTGTTGACAACGCTTGTTTGATTACTCTCCGAATCCAACTGATTTCAGGGCGAGTTGGACAACTGGCTGGCTGGTGGGCTGCGCCGATCCCCCCGCGGGCTCCACGGTCACCGCGAGTGACGTCGCGGATCTGCTCAGACCCGTGGCGACCAGGGGCGTGTCGTCCTTGAAAAGACCGAGGGAGCGCGGTTGCACATGGGGGCGCATGAGCCAGAGCTGATGCACCCGTCCGCCGGACGGGGTGCCGTATCCGCTGAGCGTGACGACGGCCTGCCCCTCCGACAGGGAGGTCACCGCTCCGATACTTCGGCCCTCGGCGTCCTTCGCGCTGGTCGCGCGGGCGTCGGTCGCGGCCAGAACGTGGGCGATCTCACGCGACTGGGCCCGCTCGGCGTCGAGCTGATCCTGCGTCCGGTTGGCCTGCACCCCGAAGAGCGAGGCCACGACCAGCGCGGCGGCCGCGGTGGCGGTGGCGAACGGCATGAACAGAGGGCGGCGCGCCCGCTGGCGGACGCGGGCCGGCGGGGGCTGTATGCCCCAGACGTGCGGCGGCAGGTTGGGGACGTGCTCGTGGCCGGGGGCCGGCTCCTGCGGGGTGGCGCGGACGGCGGCCAGCACCCGGTCGCGCAAGGCGAGGGGCGGCGGGGCGGCCGTGGACCAGGCGAGCCGTACCGCGTCCTCGGTCAGCGCCCGTACCTCGGCGGCGCACCGGTCGCAGTCCTTGAGGTGCTTCTCGAAGCGGCGCCGCTCACCGGGCTCCAGGGCGTCCAGGGCATAGGGCGCGGCCAGGGAGTGCAGGTCCTCTCGGTGCAGCAGGCGGCCGACCAGGCTCATGCCACACCTCCCAGGCAGTCACGCAGCCGGGTGAGTCCGTCGCGCATCCGTGTCTTGACCGTGCCCAGCGGCAGCTTCAGCCGCTCGGCGACCTCACGGTACGTGTAGCCGTCGTAGTAGGCGAGGGTGACGGACTGGCGCTGGAGGGCGGTGAGCCGGTCCAGGCAGCGGCGTACCCATTCGCGCTCCAGGCCGGCCTCCACCGTTTCGGCGACCTGGTCGAAAGCGGGTTCGCCCGCGCGCAGGGCCTCGCGCTGCTCGCGTTCGCCGGCCGCGCGGGCGCTGCGCACCCGGTCCACGGCGCGGCGGTGGGCGAGGGTGAGGATCCAGGAGAGGGCACTGCCCCGGGAGGGGTCGAACTTGGGCGCGGAGCGCCAGAGTTCGAGGAGCACCTCCTGGGACACCTCCTCGGACTGGGCGGGGTCGCGGACCACACGTCGTACGAGCCCGAACACCGGCCCGGACACCAGAGCGTAGAGGTCCTCGAACGCTTTCTGGTCGCCGGCCGCGACGAGCACCAGCAGTTCGTCCGCCTCCACCCCGTCCCCCTTCCTCCGGCCGCACCCGGCCCGTCCTCCCACACCAGGCATTCGCAACTGGACGCACCTCCGGCAGAAGTACGTATGCGGAAGGCAAAAACGCGGGTCGAGCAGGAAGAAAAGATTTTTTTCTTCGGACCAATCCAAACGGCCCTCCGGCTCCGTATACCCGTCCGTCAAGCAAGTTGGGACCGAGGGACGGACGGCATGACACCTCTAATCTCCAGGAGCGGTGCGGGGCGCAAGGGCCTTGTCACACTCATCTGTGGGGCACTGGCCACCGGCGGGATCACAGCCGCCAGCGTCGCCGCGCTGGTACCGGGGGTGGCCTCCGCCTCCTCCCACCGGGAAGCCCCCCTCATCTCGGGGACCCCGCAGTACGACAACACCGACCTGTACGCGTTCGTCAGCCCGGACAAGCCCGACACCACGACGATCGTGTCGAACGTCATCCCCTTCGAGGAGCCGGCCGGCGGGCCGAACTTCTACCAGTTCGCGGACGACGCACAGTACGACATCCACATCGACAACAACGGTGACGCGAAGGACGACCTGATCTTCCGTTACACCTTCCGCACCCAGATCAAGAACAAGAAGACGTTCCTCTACAACACGGGTGTGGTCGACAACCTGACCGACCCGGACCTGAACGTCACGCAGTCGTACAACCTCGACCTCATCAAGTTCAAGAACGGCAAGCAGCAGTACACGACGAGGATCGCCAGCGACATCCCGGTGGCGCCGTCGGACGTCGGCAAGGCGTCGATGCCGGACTACGCGAAGCTGCGTTCCCAGGCCATCTACAAGACGAGCAACGGCGGCGCGACCTTCGCCGGCCAGGCCGACGACCCGTTCTTCGCCGACCTGCGCGTCTTCGACCTGCTGTACGGCGGCAACCTCTCCGAGGTCGGCAACGACACCCTCAAGGGCTACAACGTCAACACGATGGCCCTCCAGGTGCCGAACGACCTGATCCGGCAGTCGGCGAAGCACCCGACCGTCGGCATCTACGCAACGACCCAGCGCAAGAACGCGCAGGGCCGCTTCACGCAGGTCTCGCGCCTCGGCAACCCGCTGGTCAACGAGGTCGTCAACCCGCAGAAGGACAAGGACAAGTTCAACGCGTCCCAGCCCAAGGACGACGCGCAGTTCCTGAAGAACGTCACCAACCCGGAACTGCCGAAGCTCATCGAGGCGATCTACCACATCAAGGCGCCCTCCGAGCCCCGCAACGACCTCGTCCAGGTGTTCCTCACGGGCGTCAAGGGCCTCAACACGCTGCAGCCGTACGCGAAGGCGTCGGAGATGCTCCGCCTGAACACGTCCATCAAGCCCACCGCCAAGCCGAAGCGGCTCGGTGTGCTGGACGGCGACAACGCGGGCTTCCCGAACGGCCGCCGGCTCACCGACGACGTGATCGACGAGGCGCTCCAGGTCATGGAGGGCGAGCTGGTCGGTTCCAAGAACGACCTGGGCGACGCGGTCGACAAGAACGACAAGAACTTCGAGAAGTCCTTCCCGTACGTGGCCGAGCCGACGTCCGGTTCGCGCGGCCCGATCGCCAAGGGCACGGCTTCCGGGAGCACCACGAAGAGCGCGCTGGGTGATGCGCTGTCCGGCTCCAGCGGCAACAACACGATGCTGATCGCCGGTTCCGCGGCGGCGGGCGCGGCGGGTGTGCTGGTGCTCGGCACGGTGTTCGGCCGGTGGCGCCGCCGGATGCAGCGTCCGTACTAAGGGCTCGCCTTCCCCCCACCCCTTTCCCCCCACACAACCCCTTCCCCCCACCTCACAAACTGGCGCGGCCCGCTCCCACCCAATCCCCCACGGCAGCGGGCCGCGCCGCCCCATGCGACGTCTACTAGGAGAGGGCATGGCCCCGGGTACGAACGACAAGCAGCCCACAGAGGCCAAGGACACGGTGGCCAAGGACGACGAGCGGATCGCCGCCGTACGGCGCTTCGCCGCCGCCGGGCGCAACTGGCGTCGGGCTCGACTCGCCGGTTCCGCCGTGCTGTTGGCGATCGCGCTGACCGGCGGCGCGATCGCCTTCGGGGCCTCCCGGGACGGCGGTACGGCACCGGTGGCCACGTCGAGTGCCATGGACCCGGCGCTGCTCGCGAGCGGAAGCCTCGACGCGAGCATCGCCGCTCTCCAGGCCCATCTCCGCACCCAGCCGAAGGACTCCGACAGCTGGGCCACCCTCGGCCTCGCCTATGTCGAGCAGGCCCGCACCAAGGGCGACCCGTCCCGCTACCCGCAGGCCGAGAAGGTCCTGAAGCGCGCGCTGCAGATCACCCCGGACAACGACCAGGCGCTGGCCGCCGAGGCCGCGCTCGCCGCCGCCCGGCACCAGTTCGCCCAGGCTCTCACCTACGCCGACCAGGCCCTCAAGCAGAACCCGTACAGCGCGAACGCCCTGGCCTCCCGCATCGACGCCCTGGTCGAACTCGGCCGGTACGACGACGCGGCCGAGGCGGCCGACCTCGCCGACCAACGCAAGCCGGGCGTACCGGTGTTCACGCGGTACGCGTATGTGCGGGAACTGCGGGGCGACGTGGCCGGCGCGCAACGCGTGCTGCAACAGGCGCTGTCCACGGCCACCTCGAAGGGCGACATCTCCTACGTGGCCGCGCAGCTCGGTCTGCTCGCCTGGAACCAGGGCGACTACAAGAGCGCACTCGACTACTACGCCCGCGCTCTGACCGCCGACGAGAACTACCTCCCCGCGCTGGAGGGCCGGGCCCGCGCCCAGGCGGCGAGCGGCGACCGGGCCGACGCCATCAAGGGCATGGAACTGGTCGTCTCCCGCTATCCGCTGCCCCAGCCGCTCGTCGAGCTCGGCGAGTTGTACGAGGACCGGAACGCCAAGGGCGACAAGGCGAAGGCCGAGGACCAGTACGCGCTCGTCGAGGCCTGGATCGCGCTCGCCCGCGCCAACGGCGTCAACGCCGACCTGGACACCGCCCTCGCCGCCGCCGACCACGGCAACAAGGCCGAGGCGCTGAAGGCCGCGCGCGCCGAGTGGGCCCGCCGCCACACCGTGCACACGGCGGACGCGCTGGCCTGGGCCCTGCACGTCAACGGCAAGGACAAGGAAGCGCTGCCGTACGCCCGGCAGGCCACCGCCACCGGCTACCGCAACGCCTCCTTCTTCTACCACCAGGGCATGATCGAGCTGGCCAACGGTGAGAAGACCGCCGGCCGTGCCGCCCTCACCAAGGCCCTCAAGCTCAACCCCGGCTTCTCCCCGCTGGGCGCCCGCGCGGCCCGCAAGGCGCTGGAGGCGTCCAAGTGAACCTCCGCCGCGCCGCCGCCGTCCTCACCGCCGCCTGTGCCCTGGCCCTCCTCCCGGCCGCCGCCGCGAGCGCCCACCCGCTCGGCAACTTCACCGTCAACAAGTACGACGGTCTGGTCGCCGCCCCCGGACAGCTCCGCGTCGACCACTTCGAGGACCTCGCCGAGATCCCGGCGACCCAGGCCAAGCCCGACCTGAAGCGGCTGGGCACGGCCAAGTGGGCCGAGCAGCGCTGCACGGCGGCGGCGGACGGCAGCAGGCTCACGGTCGACGGCCGTGCGACCCCCCTGACCGTGCAGACCAGTCACGCCGAACTGCGGCCCGGTCAGGCCGGGTTGAACACCCTCCGGGTCGAGTGCCGGTTCACCGCGCCGCTCCGGAAGGGCGCCACCGTCACCCTCGGCTTCCACAGCGCGGGTACCGACAGCGGCCCCGGCTGGCGGGAGATCACGGCGCGCGGCGACCGGATGACGCTGACGAAGTCGGACGTGCCGAAGGCGTCCCTCTCCCACGAGCTCACCAGCTATCCCAAGGACCTGCTGTCCTCCCCGGCGGACATCACGACGGCCGCCGTGCACGTACGCCCCGGCGGCCCGGCCCTCACCGCGGAACGGCAGGACACCCCGGGCGCCGCGATCCTCCCCCGCGGCATCGACCGCTGGACCCAGGCCCTGACCGATCTGGTCGCCCGCAACCACCTCACCTTCGGCTTCGCCACGCTCGCGCTGTTCATCTCGATCGCCCTCGGCGCGATGCACGCCCTCGCCCCGGGCCACGGCAAGACCCTGATGGCGGCGACGGCGGCGGCCCGCGGCGGCCGCGCCCGCCTCCGCGACGTCCTCCCGCTGGCCGCGTCGGTGACGGTCACGCACACGCTGGGCGTGGTGGCCCTGGGCATCCTGGTCACGGCGGGCTCGGCGGCCACGCCGTCGGTGATCGCCTGGCTGGGCATCGCGAGCGGGGTCATGGTCCTGGCGGCGGGCGTGAACCTGACGCGGCGCGCCTGGCGGAACAGGATCCCCCAGCACGCCCATCACCACGGCCACGACCACGCACACGCGGAGACCGAGGACCGCCAACTGGCCCTGGTCGGCACGGCGCACACGCACGACCACGGCCACGGCCACAGCGACGGGCACGCCCACAACCACGCCGAGGCGCACACCCACGACCACGGGCACGCGCACAACACGCATGAACACGACCACGACCACGGGCACACCCACGACCACGACCATGGCCACACGCACGGCCACGACCACGACCACGGCGATGCCCACGGCCACACCCACTCCCACGGCGGCTTCACGCACACGCACAGCACCGCCCCGACCCTGCGCGGCACGATCCTCCTCGGGTTCGCCGGCGGTCTGGTCCCCAGCCCCTCCGCCGTCGTCGTCCTCGTCGGTGCCGCGGCCCTCGGGCAGGCCTGGTTCGGGCTCCTTCTCGTCGTCGCCTACGGCGTCGGTCTCGCGCTGACGCTGACCGCCGCCGGATTCGCCGTCGTCAAGCTGGGTACGGGAATGACGCGGGTGATGGACAAACGGCCTCGCTGGACCACCCATCCCACGGCCGCCCTGGTCCGCAGGACCATCCCGCTGGCGTCGGCACTGGTCGTCGTGGCCCTGGGTGCCGGATTGGTGCTCAAGGGGGCCGCATCCGCACTCCTTTGAGTTACGTTTGTGATGAATTCGCGCGAGCTGCCGTGGGGAGCACCCGTGACCGAAGAGCCGGGCCGTGAGCGAGTGATCGCGGGCCGCTACCGACTGCTGTCCCCGCTCGGCGAGGGCGGCATGGGCACCGTGTGGCGGGCCCGGGACGAGGTGCTGGGCCGTGACGTCGCCGTCAAGGAGGTGCGGGCGCCGGCCGGGCTGCCCGGGCCGGACGTCGAGCGGATGTACGCCCGTCTGGAGCGCGAGGCCTGGGCCGCGGCCCGGGTCGCGAACCGCAACGTGGTGACGGTGTACGACGTGGCGATGGAGGGCGGACGGCCCTGGATCGTCATGGAGTTGATCCCGGGGGTGTCCCTGGCGGACGTCCTGGAGGCGGAAGGGCCGATGTCTCCGCAGCGGGCCGCGGGCATCGGCGCCGAGGTGCTGTCCGCGCTGCGCGCCGCGCACGGCGCCGGGGTGCTGCACCGGGACGTGAAGCCCGGCAATGTGCTGCTGTCGAACGACGGCCGGGTGGTGCTCACCGACTTCGGGATCGCCACGGTCGAGGGCAGTTCGGCGCTGACCATGACCGGCGAGGTGATCGGCTCGCCCGAGTTCCTCGCCCCGGAGCGGGCGTTGGGGCGGGCGTTCGGCCCCGAGTCCGACCTGTGGTCGCTCGGTGTGCTGCTGTACGCGGCGGTGGAGGGCACCTCCCCGTTCCGGCAGGACACCCCGCTGAGCACCCTGCGGGCCGTGGTGGACGAGGAGTTGCCGCCGCCCTACCGCGCCGGGCCGCTCGCCCCCGTCATCGAGGGGCTGCTCCGCAAGGACCCGGCCGCCCGGCTGCCGGCCGAACAGGCCGAGCGGGACCTGCGGTTGGTCGCGGCGGGCGGCACCCCCGGCACGGCCGCCACGGTCCCGGTCCCGGCGCCGTACGAGACCCCGACGCTCGTCGCCCACCAGCCGCGCCGGCCCTCCCCCCCACCTCCGCTGCCGACACCGCCGTGGCCCACCGCGGCGGACGGACGGACGGACGCCGACGACCGCGGCGGCAACCGCAGGGCCGGTACCGTCCTGCTCGTCGGCCTGGTGCTGGCCGCCCTCGCGCTGGGCGGGCTGACGTACGTCCTGCTCAACCACGACAACGGCGGCGGCAACGGTGGCAACGCGAGTGCCAGTCAGTCGGCGAGCAACCTCAGTTCCCCGGCGCCCAGCAGGAGCAGCAGTACGCAGTCCGCGTCGCCGTCGCCGTCCGCGAACAGCAGCAGCGCGCCGGCGCAGAGCGTGAAGGTCGGCGTGGCCGGGTCAGGTACCGACTACTCGGGGACCTGTCCGCCGCCGACCGCGCAGGCGCCCTCGTTCACGGCGACGTTCACGGTCGGGAGCGTGCCCGCGAACGTGCAGTACCGGTGGGTGCTGAAGAACGGGTCGCTGGACGACCAGGGTTGGAAGACGCTGTCCTTCCCGGACGGCGGCGGGAAGACCCGGCAGTCCAGGGTGACCGTGACGACCTGGTCCGACAGCGGGACGCTGAACGACGCGATCGCCGTCGAGGTGCGCAGCCCGGTGGAGACCACGTCCAACTCGGTGCCGTTCTCCGTGACCTGCACCACGACGACGGAGACCCCGACCGGCGGGGCCTCCGCATCGCCTTCGCCCTCGAACTCGCAGTGAGGCTCAGGACGCGTTGCTGGTCAGGACCGGCAGGTAGCCGCCGGACTGGCCGGCCGCGGTGGGGTGGTACGACTCGGTGATGTCCAGCCAGTTGACGCTGTGCAGCCAGGAGCTGCTTGAGCAGATCTCGTGGCTGGAGAACGCGCTGCGGACGTCGCCGAAGACGAAGCCGTGGTCGGCGGCGCGCTTGGCGATCGCGGTGTCGATGTAGTCGGCGGCGCCGTTGATGGCGGAGCGCTTGGTCGCGGAGAGGCCGAGGCAGGTGGTGCCCAGCAGGTAGAAGCGGGGGTAACTGAGCACGACCACCTTGGCGTTGGGGGCCTTGGTGCTGATCGCGTCGTACACGGTGTCGAGCTTGCCGGGGAGTGTGGAGTCGACGTAGGCCTCGGCGGTGGCGATCCGGGACAGGCAGGTGCTGTCGGAGCTGAGCACACAGGTCGTCATGACGTCGGCGAAGCCCGCGTCGTTGCCGCCGATGGTGATGGAGACCAGGGCGGTCGACGAGCTGAGCGTGCCGAGCTGGCCGGAGAGCACGTCGTCGGTGGTGGCGCCCGAGCAGGCGAGGAACGAGAACGAGGACGGGCTGTGGGCGGCGTTCCACAGGTAGGGGTAGGCGTTGGTGCTGCGGTCGCAGTTGCCGCTGGAGCTGATGTAACTCCCGGCGCCGACGCCCGAGGAGTACGAGTCACCGAGCGCCACATAGCCCCCGGTCGCGGCCTGCGCTTCGGTTGCGGCCCCGGTGAGGGCGAGGCCGGTGGCGAGGAGGAGTGAAGTCACGTATGCCGTAATTCGGGAACGTCTCATGGAACCTCCCTTTAGCAGGATCTCTGCCACAACTGTCGTAGCAACTACGCGTGTTGACGGGAAGTGTCCATGCCAAAACATTCACCTGAGGTCCATGTCGTAACTGATCACTGATACAGACCGAAATCGAGCGACTTGTTCCCCGGAGGCAACAGGTGTCTCCGGGGAACGGTCATGTCCGGAGACCTGCTTGACGCCCCCCGTTGGGCTGCGCGACATTGAAGCCCGGCATCCGACGCCTTGGGGGGCAAAGTCGGTCATGCAGACCATACGGCTCAAGACACCATCATCAGAGGGCGAAGAGCGGGCACGGCCAGGACCCGGGAGGGATCTGACACCCCTTCTCGCGGGGGCCGCGACGGCCGTCGCCGGGATCGGCGCGCTGCTCGCGCTGTCCGACTCCGGCTCGCCGTTACGCGGGCCGTTCGCGCTGTTCTTTCTGCTCGCCGCGCCGGCCGCGGCGATCGGAGTGGCGCTGCGCGGACTCGACCCGTTCGCCCGGGCGCTCACCGCAGTGGCGGGCGCCGTCACCCTGGACATGCTGATCGCCCAGGGCATGCTCGCCACACACCGCTGGTCCTGGCGCGGCGGAATCGTCGCCGTGGCCGCGGTCAGTCTTCTTCTGCTTCTGCTGGTGCGAATGCGACCGGTGGAGCGAATTCTCGAACAGGTCAGGAAAATTCGTTCGAGGCAATGAACAAGGTCGGCCAAAGTTGTGTAACGGCCAAACCAACAAAAACGTGAGGGCTAGTTCCAGGCCTTGCCATACTGGTCCAATCATCAATACCGTCGTACATCTCACCCGCATCGGATCGTCACTACGCGGCTCTAGGGGAGGGCTCAAGGACCGCGACGTTCCGGGCGGGGCGCGGTAGGGGGGTGCCGTGCTCGGTGACCGCAATGCGTATGACCACTGTCGTTTCCGAGTCGTGCCGCGCGACCGGCTGCCGTTTTCCGGCAGACCGGCCAGCTTTGCCAGCTCACCTGCGGGTACGGAGATCCGTTCGCCGCACCACGGGTGAGAACCCCCCTTTCGAACCGGATACCAAGCCGGGCCGCCCAGGGGCGGGCGGTCCACCGGACGAGAGGGACAAGACTCATGAGTTCTGTTCTGCACCAGCCGACTTCGGGCCAAGATCCGTTAATGTCGGCCGAATACCGCCCGATCTCCTCCCACCTGGCGATCACACCGCCGGTGAGCGTGGTGATCCCCGCCATGAATGAGGCGGAGAATCTCCCCTACGTCTTCAAGACACTTCCGGACTGGATACACGAAGTGGTCCTTGTCGACGGCAATTCCACCGACAACACCGTCGAAGTCGCGCGGGAGTTGTGGCCAGGAGTGAAAGTCGTCGAACAGAGTGGCAGGGGCAAGGGGGATGCCCTGATCACCGGGTTCGAGGCGTGCACCGGCGACATCATCGTCATGGTGGACGCGGACGGCTCGGCCGACGGCCACGAGATCGTGTCGTACGTCTCCGCCCTGGTCTCGGGCGCCGACTTCGCCAAGGGCTCGCGCTTCGCCAACGGCGGCGGCACGGACGACATGACCTTCATCCGCAAGCTCGGCAACTGGGCGCTGTGCACGGTCGTCAACCGCAAGTTCGGCGCCCGCTACACCGACCTCTGCTACGGATACAACGCGTTCTGGCGGCACTGCCTCGACAAGATCGACCTCGACTGCACCGGCTTCGAGATCGAGACCCTGATCAACATCAGGGTGGTCAAGGCGGGCCTGAAGGTGCAGGAGATACCCAGCTACGAGTACCTCCGCATCCACGGCACCAGCAACCTGCGCGCCGTACGCGACGGACTCCGCGTCCTCAAGGTGATCCTCAGGGAGCGTTCCAACCGGCGTGACCTGCGCCGGCAGGTGCGGCGCTCCCCGATGCTCACCACGGGCCGGGGAGAGTCGTCTTGAGCGATCCCGACATCTCCGTCGTGATCTGCGTCTACACCGAGGACCGCTGGGAGGACATCCTCGCGGCGGTCTCCTCGGTGCGCGCCCAGTCGTACCCGGCGCTGGAGACCCTGCTGGTCGTCGACCACAACCCGGCGCTCCTGGAACGGCTCACGAAGGAGTACAAGGAGGTCACGGAGGTGCGGGTGCTCGCCAACGCGGGCCCCCGCGGCCTGTCCGCGGGCCGCAACACGGGCATCGCCTCCTCCTACGGCGAGGTGATCGCCTTCCTCGACGACGACGCCGTGGCCGAGCGGGACTGGCTGCGCCGCTTCGCCGAGGGGTACGCCGACCCGAAGGTGATGGCGGTGGGCGGCCGGACCATGCCCGTCTGGGCCTCCGGCCGCCGCCCGGACTGGTTCCCGGAGGAGTTCGACTGGGTCGTCGGCTGCACCTACCGGGGCCTGCCCCCGGGTCGCGTCCGGGTCCGTAACGTCCTCGGCGGAAACGCTTCTTTCCGGCGTACGGCCTTCGACGCGGCGGGCGGCTTCGCCACCGGCATCGGCCGCGACGGCGACAAACGCCCGCTGGGCTGCGAGGAGACGGAGCTGTGCATCCGCCTCACCCGGGCCCGCCCGGACGCCGTGCTCCTCATCGACGACCGCGCGGTGATCCACCACCGGGTCCCGGAAGTCCGGGAGCACTTCGGCTACTTCCGCACCCGCGCCTACGCCGAGGGCCTCTCCAAGGCCCTGGTCGCCCGGAGTGTCGGCGCCGGCAAGGGCCTGGAGTCCGAACGCCGGTACACCACGCGTGTGCTGCCCGCCGGGGTCGCTCGTGGCCTGCGGGACGCACTGCTGGCCCGGCCGGGCGGCGCGGGCCGGGCGGGCGCGATCGTCGCCGGGGTGCTGACGGCGGCCGGCGGCTATGTGGTGGGCAGCGTGCGGGCGCGGCGGGGCGGGGCGGCCTTCTCCGTCGCCGAGATCGAGGGGAGATCCGATGGCTGAGGCACCGGTCCCGATCCTCATGTACCACTCGGTGGCGACCGCGCCGAACGCGGCCACCCGCGCCCTGTCGGTGGCGCCGGAGGCGTTCGCCGCGCAGATGGCGCTCATCGGCGACCTGGGCCTGACCCCGGTCACCACGGCCGACCTGGCGGCCGGCTGGCGCTCGGGGGGCCCGCTCCCCGACCGCCCCGTCCTGATCACCTTCGACGACGGCTACGAGGGCGTGCACCGGCACGCCCTGCCCGTCCTGGCCAAGCACGGTTTCGCGTACACCCTGTTCGTCTCCACAGGCTGGATCAGGGGCGCGTACGACACCGGAGGCGGCCTGGACACCATGCTCGACTGGGACCAGATCCGCGAACTCGCGGGCGCCGGCTGCGAGATCGGCGCCCACAGCCACACCCATCCGCAGCTCGACCAGCTCGACGACGACCGGCTGCGCACGGAGCTGGTGGGGTGCCGGGAGATCCTCACCGAGGAACTGGGCGCCCTGCCCGTCTCGTTCGCCTACCCGTACGGCTACTCCAGCCGCCGGGTCCGGCAGGCCGTGCGCGAGTCCGGCTACGCCCAGGCGCTCGCCGTGGGCAACGGTCTCGCCCGCCGCCGTCAGGGTCCGTACGCGCTGCACCGCGTCACCGTGCACCGCAGCACCGACGCCGAGGAGTTCGCGCGCCTGCTCGAAGGCCGAGCGATCGCCCGCAACTTCGCCAAGGACCGTGCCCTCACCAAGGGGTACGCCGTTCTCCGCAGAGCCCGCCAGGTCCGCCGGAAGGCCATCCGTTCCCGTGTCTGACACGACCACCACAACAGAGGCCGCGACCACCCGGACGTCGGCGCCCGAGCAGTCGGGGCGCCGTCTTCGCCTGCCCGGACGCGGTTCGTCCGGCGGCAGCCCGCTCTTCCGGAACGCCTACGCGCTGATGCTCAACACCGGCATCTCCGCCGTGCTGGGCCTCGGTTTCTGGCTGGCCGCGGCCCGCTACTACTCGGAGTCCGTGGTCGGCCAGGGCTCCGCCGCGATCGCCGCCATGAAGCTCCTCGCGGGCCTGACCGCGGTGACCCTGACCGGCGCCCTGGCCCGCTTCATACCGGTGGCCGGCAAGCACACCGGCCGACTCATCTTCCGTACCTACGCGGGCAGCTCGCTGATCGTGGCGCTGGCCGCCGGCGTCTTCCTGACGACGCTGGGCGTGTGGGGGCCGTCGTACCACTTCCTGCACGGGCCGCTGCCCGGGCTCGGGTTCATCGGGGCGGTGATCGCCTGGAACCTGCTCACGCTCCAGGACGGGGTGCTGACCGGGCTGCGCAGCGCGCCCTGGGTGCCCGTCGGCAACACCGTGTTCTCCGCCGTGAAGCTGGCGCTCCTCGTCGCCTTCGCGGCGGCGATCCCGATGGCCGGTGTCTTCGTCTCCTGGGTCGCCGCGATCGCCACCTCGTTCGTACCGCTGGGCTGGCTGGTGTTCCGGCGCCTGGTGCCCCGGCACATCAAGGCGACCGAGGACCACGCGAAACCGCCCACGCTGAAGGAGATCGGCCGGTTCCTGGCCGGCGACTACACCGGCTCGCTGTTCTCGCTCGCCGTGGTCTACCTGGTCCCGGTGATCATCGCCTCGCAGGTCAGCTCCGAGGACAACGCGTACTTCTACATCACCACCACCATCGGCGGCACCACCAACCTGCTCGCCATCAACATGGGTGCCTCGCTGACCGTCGAGGGCTCGCACGACCCGGCCCGGCTCGCGGCCAACACCCGGGCAGCGCTGAAGCGGATGGCCCGGATCATGATCCCCATCTGCGCGCTGCTGTTCTTCGGAGCGCCCTGGATCCTCGGCGTGTTCGGCCCCGGCTACGCGGACGCGGCGACCCCGCTGCTGCGCTGGTTCGCGGTCGGCGCGCTGCTGAGGGTCGTGATGGAGACGTACTTCGCGGTGCTGCGCGCGCAGAGCCGCACCGGTGGACTGGCCTGGCTGCAGGGGCTGTTGTGCCTGCTGGTCCTCGGCCTGACCCTGCTGCTCCTGCCCCGGATGGGACTGACCGGCGCGGGCGTGGCCGAGATCTCCAGCCTCGCGGTGATCGTGACGATCGCCGCGCCGAGGCTCTGGAAGACCCTCCGGGCGGCCCCGGCCGAGATCCCGGAGGGCACGGCACCGGACGGGGACCTCGCCGACCTGGGGGCGAGCGAGGTCCCGCCGACCGCGGCACCGCGCAGGCGGGGCCCGGCCTGGGCACTGGACAGCGACACCCTCGCCCTCGGCATCCACGTCGACTTCGACCATGTGGAACGACGGCCGGACGTCCGCCCCGGGCCGGGAACTCCGCCCACGGGTACGCCCGTTGTCCGACCGGACGATCGGCCGACGTGGGCTCTGCGCCCGCCGCGGAACCTGGGGTTGCCGGTGGAAGAACGCGAACCGGGCTCCGAGGCCTCGCTCGGTCCTGCCGAGGCCTCGCTGCTGAAGGAGGCGGAGGTCGACGCGCCGTTCGGGGAAGCCGTCGTACCCGCGGTCGTACCGGAGGAAGCGGGTGAGGTGGCGGCCGAGGCTCCCGAGGAGTCCGCGCCCGCGCGCCCGCTGCGGGAGCGGCTGACCCCGACCCGCCCGGGAGTCGTCCTGGGCTGTCTCCTGGTCGCCGCCCTTCTCCTCTACTGGGTGCCCGCGGCCCGGCTCGACGACTCCGACCTGGACCGGATGGGCGGCCTCGGGCTGATCTCGGTGCTGCCGCTGCCGACGCTGGTCGGGGCGGCGCTGCTGGTCACGGTGTTCGCCGCGCTGCTCTGGCTGCGCCGGGAGCACAAGGCGCTGCTGCTGGTCACCCTGCTCGCGACGGTCGTCTCGCTGCACGCGCTGCCGGCGGTCATCGAGACGGAGCCACGCTTCCCGACCGCCTGGCAGCACCTCGGGTTCATCGACTACATCGACCGCACCGGGTCCGCCGTACCCGACCTGGACGCCCGCTGGAGCTGGCCGGGCTTCTTCGCGGCGGCCGCGTTCATCGGCAGGGCCTGCGGGGTCACGGACTTCACCGAGGTCATCCGCTGGTGGCCGACGTTCATCCAACTGGCCTATCTGGCGCCGATGTTCCTGCTCGTACGGTCGCTGCGGGCGAGCTGGCGGGCGAAGTGGACCGGCATCTGGATCTTCGTGCTGTGCGGCTGGGTCGGCCAGGACTACTTCTCCCCGCAGGGGTTCACCTATCTGCTCTATCTGATGTTCGTGGCGATCCTGCTCGTCTGGTTCCGTGCCCCGCACGTCATCTGGACGAAGTACCGCCCGGGCGAGGCGGAGGTCGAACCGGCCGACCGCCGCCAGCAGGCCGTCCTCCTCATGGTGTTGATCGGCCTGTACGCGGCGACCGTCCCGGCGCACCAGCTCACCCCGTTCGTGATGCTGGGCGTGCTGGCGGCCCTGGTGCTGGTCGGCAGGTCCGAACTGCGCGGCCTGCCCATCCTGTTCGGGGTGGTCGCGGCCGTCTGGCTGGGCTTCATGGCCGAGCCGTACTGGTCCGGTCACTTCAACGAGCTGTTCGGCGGGGTCGGCGGGGTCGGCAGCAATGTCACCACGTCCGTCTCCGGCCGTATCCAGGGCGGTGATTCGACCCACAAGCTGGTCCTGTACATCAGGGTCCTGCTCGCCGGGAGCATGATGGCGTTCGCCGTCTGGGGCTGGTGGCGCCGCCGCTTCCACCGGTACCGCGAGCGTTCCCTGCTGGTCCTGACCTTCGTCCCGTTCCTGGGCTTCGGCATGCAGTCGTACGGCGGCGAGATGGCGCTGCGCGTCTTCATGTTCGCCGTGCCGGGCGCGGCCCTGCTGGCCGGCCTCGCCCTGTTCCCGCGCACCGGCGCCACGGCGAAGGAGCGCGAGAAGGACCGGGTCAGTCTGGCCCCGGTGGCGGCGCTGATGGCGGGCCTGCTGCTCATGGGCGGCTTCCTGGTGGCCCGGTGGGGCAACGAGACCTTCGAGCGGGTCCGCCCCGGCGAGGTCGCCGCCATGGACTACGTCTACGCCCACGACAAGCCGACGGTACGGCTGCTGTGGCTGAGCAACGACACGGCCAACGACGTGACCCCGGCGATCCCGTGGGGCGCGAAGGACATGGAGCGGGTCGACTATGTGCCGACGCTCGCGCCGACCGACCCGGTGCTGGTGTCGAGCCTGGTCAAGGCACTCAGGGACGCCGGACCGAACTCGTATCTGATGATCAACAGGAGTCAGGTCACCTATCTCCGGATGGACGCCGGCTACTCGGCGACCTGGGAGAGCCGGCTGGTCCAGAACCTGGACAACCGGCAGGATCTGACGAAGGTCCTGGTCAACGACGACGTGACCATGTACGGGCTGCGCAAGCAGCCCGCGGGCGCGGTCCCGAAGCCGGATCCGGGCCCGATCGGGCCGCGGATCACCTGGACGCCGTGGTCGGTGATCGGCGGTCTCGCCGCCGTGGCGCTGATCCTGCTGCTGACGGCACGCGAGGTGGTCCGGGTCGCGGCACGGCCCGGGGTGCGTCGACTGCACTGGTTGCAGAGCAGTTTCTGGTTCTCGCTGCCGCTGCTCGCGGTGCTGCTGGCCTCGTTGGTACAGCGTTTCCTGACCCTCAACTGAGGGATCCGAAGTGGCTCACCCGGCTCATCCGGCTCACAGGGCTCACCGGGTGAGCCACTTCACCTCGTACGCCTTCATGTCGAACCGCTTCCCGTCCACCTGGGCGCTGATCGCCCGGTCGAGGGTGTTGACGACCAGGACCGTCCTGTCGCTGGCCAGGACGCGGACGTTGGGCGCGTCGTCCTTGGCGACGGAGACGTTCTCGTACCTGGTTCCCGGCGGGAAGGCCTCGCCGAACCGGGACACCAGGTCGTACATGGGCAGTTCCTGCCCGCCGTCACCGCTGTCGGTCGTCGTCCACAGGCAGCCGGGGCAGTCGCCGCCCTTCTCGTCCTCCGGGTTCCAGTAGAAGCCGGAGTCGGCGCCGCCCTCGACCAGGGCGATCATGCCGGTGGCCTGGACGGCGACCCGGTGCTCCTCGGTCCAGCCGTCGCGCCGGTCGTTGCCGTCGGCGGGCTCGACGTAGTACTCGGCCCACCACAGCGGCAGGTCGTGCGTCTGCTTGCGTACCCACTCGCTGACGTACGTCAGCTTCTCGGTGGCCGCGAACTCGTCGGGCAGCATGTCGTCGTCGTTGGTGTAGCTGGACCCGTCGACGACCACGAAGTCGGCGCCCGCCTTGTGGGTGTTCCAGTAGTCGAAGGCGTCGATCACCCGCTGGTCCATGACGCCCCAGGGGCCCTTGAGGGTGGCCGAGGCGTTCTCCGTCTGGCGCGGGTCGAAACTGTCCATGACGAGGTACGGCCCGCCGACCATGATGTCCTTGTTCACGGCCTTCAACGCCTTGTAGACGAGGTTGTAGAGCTCGGTGTAGCCCTCGTAGTCCCAGCGGCCCTTCGCGTTGTTCCAGAAGCCCTTGAACTCGTTCCAGACGATGAAGTGCCGTACGTCCGGATAGCGCTTGGCGACGGTCGCGGCGAGGTCCGCGTAGTCCTGGTAGTGGTCCGGGGTGGGCGCGGTCTCCAGGGCGGCCTGGCTCCAGTTCGTGTTGTCGACGCCGGCCTTGCCGCCCTTCATCCAGTCCGGCGAGCAGCACAGGGTGATCACCGGGGTACCGCCCGACCTGCGCATGAAGTCCACGCGGCGGTCGAGGGCGCCGAAGTCGTAACGGCCCTTCACCGGCTCGGGGTTGTCGGCGCCCCAGCCCATGACGGCCTGGTCCTGTGGCATCCCGGAAGCCTTGGCCAGCATTCCCTCGACCCGCTCGGTGGCGGTCGTACTGCCCTCGTCGGCGCTGTACTGGGTGTGCGTGAAGCCCCAGCCCACGTACGGCTCGGTCGCGTACGGCGGGGTGGCGGGGGTGCCGTGCACCTTGTCGCCGTCGCGGGTGGTGCCCGCGGTGCCACCGCCGCCCCCGGGCAGCGTGTTGATCAGTGTCACGATCAGGGCGAGAGCGGCCACACCCACCCCGAGCAGGGCGGTGAGCCGCCACCGCCGAGCCCCCGAATTCCACCCATGACGTCCCATCAAGGACAACAGTAGTGGCGGAAATCGCCCCGGGGGCAGGTATCGGCTATCGACAGCTGTGTAACAGGGCCGGGGGGCACTTCGGACACTCCGGAAGCCCGGCGCACACCCGACACTCCCCGCCCACTTCGGAAAACGGGTGCGCCGCGGGCCCCGGTGACGGATCATGGCGGCATGTCTGCCAAGCCGCACGAGACGCTGCCGATCCGGCTCAACGTCGACGACTCCGACTCCCCGTCCGATGTCGTCGACGCGCTGTTCCTCGGCCGTTTCGCGACGGGCGAGCAGCCGTACTCGCACGCGGCCAACATCGACCGGGTGCGCTCCGGGGCGACCCTGCTGCCGAAGGAGGCGCGGGTACTGCGGGTGGCCCGCGACGACGACCGCAGCGCGACCCTCGCGGAGGGCGACGGCTGGACCCTCCTGGTCTCCCGGTGGAACCGGGGCGCGGACGTGACGGTCACCGCGACCACCGCCGAGCTGGCCTCGAAGGTGCTGAACGAGGCGACGGACGGCGCGGCCGACGAGCCGGAACCGCAGCCGGAGAACGTGACGATGGGCTTCTGGTACGTCTCGCCGCGCCGGGGTCCGCACCGCACCACCCGGCAGATCTCCGCCGGCACCTGGGACGAGGTCCGCGCCAACTACACGGCGCCGGTGGCGGACGCGATGGACCGTCTGATGAAGACGACCCCGGAGGACATCGCGGGCCGGCTCCTGCTGCTGCACGGCCCGCCGGGCACCGGCAAGACCTCCGCACTGCGCACCCTCGCCCGCTCCTGGCGGGACTGGTGCCAGGTGGACTGCGTCCTCGACCCCGAACGGCTCTTCTCCGACGTCGGCTATCTGATGGACATCGCGATCGGCGAGGAGGACGGCGCGGGCAAGGGCCGCTGGCGGCTGCTCCTGCTGGAGGACTGCGACGAACTGATCCGCGGCGAGGCCAAGCACACGGCGGGCCAGGCGCTGTCCAGGCTGCTGAACCTCACGGACGGCCTGCTCGGCCAGGGCCGCAACGTCCTGGTCGGTGTCACCACCAACGAGGACCTGGAGCGGCTGCACCCCGCCGTCGTCCGCCCCGGCCGCTGCCTGGCCCGGATCGAGGTGGGCCCGCTGACCCACCGCGAGGCGGTGAACTGGCTCGGTACGGAGGAGGGCGTGGGCCGCGAGGGGGCGACCCTGGCGGAGCTGTACGCACTGCGCCGGGGCACATCACCGACGTCGGTGCCGGGGGCGCGGGAGGGCGCGGACGCGGGCCTTTACCTGTAGTGCTTTGATGGGGATATGCCCTTCTTCGTCGGAACGTCGGGCTGGCAGTACAAGGACTGGCGAGGCGTCCTGTACCCGGCCGAGGTGCCCATGCGGCGGTGGCTGGAGGAGTACGCGGCGCGTTTCACCACAGTGGAGCTGAACAACGCGTTCTACCGGCTGCCGAGTCGCGAGAACTTCGAGTCCTGGCGGGACCGGGTCCCCCCTGACTTCGTGATCGCGGTCAAGGCGAGCCGCTACCTCACGCACATCAAACGCCTCAAGGACCCCGAGGAGCCGGTCGGCCGTCTGATGACCCACGCGGCGGGCCTGGGCGACCGGCTGGGACCGGTCCTCCTCCAACTCCCCCCGACGCTCAGGGCGGACCCGCCCCTGCTGGACGCGTGCCTGTCCTGCTTCCCGCGCGGCACGAGGGTGGCGGTGGAACCCCGCCACGACTCCTGGTGGACGCGCGAAACGCGCGAGGTACTGCGGTCCCGGGGAGCGGCCCTGTGCTGGGCCGACGTCCAGGCCCACCCCATGACCCCGCTCTGGCGCACCACCGACTGGGCCTACGTCCGCTTCCACGAGGGCCGGGCCACCCCCTGGCCCCGCTACGGCCGCCGCTCCCTGGAGACCTGGATCGACCGCATCGCCACGACGTACCCCGAGAAGGCCGACGTCTACACGTACTTCAACAACGACCCGGGCGGAGCCGCGGTACGGGACGCGGTGGCGTTCGGGAGGGCGGCGGAGCGTGCGGGACTGCGGGTGACGAGGACACCGGAACCGAGCACGAGCAGCTGACCGCGCGGCCGTATGGATCTCGCTTTTCCGCCGCAACGCCGCTCAGCCACCACGGCGCATCCCGGCGCACCCGGCGCATCCCTGCGGTGCCGAACTCCCCTCAGCCCTCGCCGTAGGCCGCGCGCAGCGCGTCTCGTACCGCGGCCAGCGCTTCCTGCTCCCCCAGCCCCAGCCGCCGTACCCGCTCCGCGTACGCCTGTGCGGCCGACGACGCCTCACGTTCCGCGGCCGAGCCCGCCGCGGCGACGAACGTTCCGTTGCGCCCCCGTGTCTCGATCACCCCGTCCGTCTCCAGCGCCCGGTACGCCTTGGCCACCGTGTTCACCGCCAGGCCCAGCGACTCGGCCAGTCCCCTGACCGTCGGCAGCCGGTACCCCACCGGCAGCACCCCGCCCCGCGCCTGCTCGGAAATCTGCGCCCGCACCTGCTCGTACGGCGGCGCGCTGTCATCGATGTGGATCTTCAAGGTCACGGCCCGATTCTCCCGTACCCGCCGGAAAATGAGAGGCATCCCGTACACGTCCCGCATAGCGTGCGCCGCATGACAGTGATCGTGCGCGACCTGCGCCCCGACGTCCGGTCCGACGCCGAGGGCTTCGCCCGGGTCCGGCAGCTCGCCCTCCCTTTCATGCTGTTCACCCCGGAGTCCCTGGTCCACGACCTGACCCACACCCACCCCGACGCCCGCTTCCGCCAGCTGATCGCGGAGGAGGACGGTGAGGTCGTCGGCACGGCCCAGGTCGGTCTCGCCCACGAGAGCACGGAGCCGGGCCAGGGCTTCGCCAACGTGTACGTGCATCCGCGGCGCACCGGCCGGGGCGCCGGCGCCCTGCTCGCCCGTACGGCGGAGGAGCACCTGTCGGCCGTCGGCGCGACCACGTCGTACGCCTGGGTCCTGGACGCCCCGTCCAACCGCGCCTTCGCGGAGCGCCGCGGCTACACCGCGAGCCGCTCCGCCCACTTCCTGCGCCTGGATCTCGCGCACGGCACGCTCCCCCCGCTGCGGACCCCGCCCCCGGGCGTCGAACTGCGCACCGGCGCGGACTTCGCCGACGATCCGCGGCCGTTCTTCGCCCTCGACGCGGAGACGATGACGGACGAGCCGAGCGACATCGGCTACGAATTCGCCGACTACGAGACCTGGCTGGACGGAACCTGGCGGCATCCGCTGTTCAGCCACGAGCTGACCTCGGTCGTCCTGGTCGACGGCCGCCCCGCGGCGTTCAGCGCGGCCCGCACGGACGGCGCCACCCGCTACGGCACCGTCATGACCGGCACGGCCCGCGCCTTCCGCGGCCGGGGCCTGGCCAAGCTCGCCAAGAACAACTCCCTGCACCGCGCCCGCGCCGCCGGCTGCACGGAGGCGTTCACGGGCAACGACAGCGGCAACGGCCCGATGCTCGCGATCAACAAGTGGTTCGGATACGAAATCTGCGCAACGGAGGTCAGATATGTCCGCGAACTCGGCTGAACCGACGGCCACGGTGGAGGTCGTCCTGGTCAAGGCGGGCCGCACGAAGATCCGTTACCCCGCCGAGCTGCTGCACGACGACGGCACCCGGATCGCCGTACGCGCCCCCTGGGCCGGTGACGTGACCCGCGACTTCGGCTTCGTCCGCTTCGAACAGGGCGATGTCTTCACCGAGTTCTACTGGCGCGACCGCTGGTACGCCGTGAAGGAGGTCCGCGCCGCCGACGGCACGCTAAAGGGCTGGTACTGCGACATCACCCGCCCCGCGACGCTCACCGGCGACGGACTCGTCGTCGAGGATCTCGACCTGGACCTGTGGCGCTCCGCCGACGGCACGGACGTACGGCGCCTGGACGAGGACGAGTTCGCGGAGAGCGGGCTGGCGGAGCGGGACCCGGCGGCAGCCGAAGCAGCCGTGAAGGCACTCGACACGCTGGAGACCCTGGCCCACGAGGGCGGTTTCGAGGCCCTGCTGTCCTGAAGCACCCCTCTACACCGTCGCCACCACCGCGTACCGCTCGTCGTCCACCTCCTTCCCCCACAGCGCCGTCTCCGCCGACAGCCCCTCCACGCGCACGTGCCCGGCGAGGGGCGTGAGGAGAGCGGTGAGCCGGTCGGCCGGTACACCGACCGGGGTGACGGTCCCCCACACCCCCTCCACCAGCACGAACCGGCCTCCGGGCCGCAGCAGCCCGCGCCACCGCCGCAGCACGCGCGCGGGGTCGGGCAGCGCCCACAGCACATGCCGTACGAGGACGACGTCGTAGAGCCGCTCGCCCACCGGCGGTGCCGCCGCGTCGCCGATCAGGAACACCGCGTCCCGGCCGGCGAGCTTCGCGCGGGCCCGCTCCACCATCGCCGGGGAGCTGTCGACCCCGGTGACACGGTGGCCCTGCTCGGCGGCGAGGAGGGCCAGGCTGCCGGTCCCGCAGCCGAGGTCGAGCACGTCGGCGGGGCGTTCGGGCAGCCAGGTACGGAGCCGTCCCGCCCAGGCCAGCCGCACATCGGGATCACGCAGCCCATGATCCGGCTCCTCGTCGAAGCCGGCGGCCTCCGCATCCCAGTCGACACTCACCGCAACCGCCCGATCACTCTGGTTCGTCATGCCCCCAAGAGTGACACCCACCACTGACAGCCGGTCCATGTGACTGCGACCACTGACAGACCGGCATCGATGAGGAACTCTCGCCGAAAGGGTCTACCGCCGTGACATCACGGAACTGGGTAGGCACTGAAGGAGGCAGCCATGCGCCGCACAACCGTGCAGAGGCCCCTGAAGAAGACGGACAGCCGCCGAATCCGCGACGAGGCGGACGAGCGCCCCGCCGGACGCCCCGAGGTGCGCAAGGACATCGCACGCACCTGGTGGCCGGACGGCTGACCGCGGTCAGTCCAGCCGCTTGCGGTAGTGGATGCGGTCGTACGGCCCTTCCAGGCGCCGTTCCACGACCTCGTAGCCGTACTTCGGGTAGATCTTCCGGTTCTCGACCATCAGCGCATTCGTGTAGAGCCTGACCTCGGGCAGGCCGAGCGCACGCGCGCGTGCGTCCACGAAGTGCAGCAGCCGTCGCCCGACACCCCTGCCGTGGGTGTCGGGATGGACGGCGATGCTGTCGAGGAACAGATGGTCGTCGTGCTCTTCGAGGACGACGAGCCCGACGACGGGGTCCCCCGTCACGAACACCTTCCCCGCGGCCACGTTCGCCGCGTGGTCCGCCGTCATGGGCACCGGCACCACCCCGATGCGCTCGACGTAGGGCCGGTAGGCGGCATCGGTCACGGCTTTCACGGCGGCCGCGTCCGCGGCGACGGCCGGCCTGATCTCGTCCTCTCCCATGCCGCGCACGGTACCTACCTGATCCCTGTCTCAGCACTCCCTTAACGGGAGCATAAGGATCTCCTCGCACCGCCCTCAGCAGGTGATTCGGCGGTTTCTTGGGGATAGCTTCTGATCACTGGCTCCGGGGCCTGATCGGCGGCTCAGGCCGGACAGGCCCCGGCGGTGCTCACCCGGTCAGCGGCTCAGCTGAACGCCGACGCGCAGGTGGTGGCGGTGGCGTGCGCCGGGTCGAGCGCGTTGGCCACCTCGTGGAAGGCGATCCGGTCGAAGAGCCCGATCGCCACGTGCTCGGAGAGGTCGAGCGGGCACAGGTCCTGGAGCAGGACGTTGTCGACGTCCGAACCGCTCAGGTACTGGCTCTGCCAGGGCGTGGCCACCTCGTCGTACTTGGTGGCGATGACCGTGTAGTGCACTCCGGGGACGGTGTCGCCGCCCGCGTTGAGCTTGGTGAGGAAGTCGGAGCCGGGGAGCTGGTCGGCGAGGCCGGGGGTGGTGGCCTTGATCAGGTCCTCGGCGCCGGGGAAGTACGGCAGCAGGTTGGTGAGGCCGCTGAGGGTGGCGCCGTGGTTGTCGGGGGCGAGGCCGACGAGGGCGTTCACCTTGGCGGCGCCGCCGAGGTACTTCAGGTAGTAGCGGGGCATCATGCCGCCCTGGGAGTGGCCGACGAGGTCGGCCTTGGCGGCGCCGGTCGCGCCGAGCACTTTGTCGACGAAGGCGGAGAGCTGCTCTGCCGACTTGTCGATGGGGCCGAGGCCGTAGAAGACGGGGACGCCGTCCAGTTGGCCGTAGTCGAGGGAGAAGACGCAGTAACCGCGGTCCTCCAGGTACGGGGCGAGGGAGAGCCAGTTGTCGACGGAGTTGCCCAGCGTGCCGTGGACCAGGATCACGGGGCGGGGGTGGGCGGCGGAGGGGTGGCAGGAGTAGTCGTTCCAGCCGGTGCTGGGGGCACTCGACGCATGGGCGGTGGCGGCGGGAACGGTGGCGACCGCGGCGGCGACGAGCAGTGCGGTCAGCGGTCTGAGCACTCGCTTCCAGGGCAGCATCGTGTGATCTCCTTGCGGCTCAAGGGAGGTGCGACGGCCTTACGCCCTGTGATCCGGATCACGAGGATGCTGTTCACTCATCAAGTTACGGACGGGTAGTGCAAGCGTGAAGTTACGCGTCAGTAAAACTTTCCAGTAATATCCCAGCGCCTCACGAAACCCTGACGGATCATCACCAGGTCGGCCTGATCGGACCATAAGGAGCGATCCGCGCCAAACTCCGCCCCAACACGCGCACTTCACCCTCGCCCAGCAGTTCGGCCCACTCCCCCGCGACCTCGGCGGCAGCCTCCTCCGCGGCACGGGTACAGGCCCACCCCGACTCGGTGAGCACGACCAGCCGCGCCCGCGCGTCCCCGGGATGCGCCCGCCGCTCGGCATAGCCCTTGCGTACGATCTCGTCGACGAGCTGACTCGCCGCCTGCTTGGTCACCCCGAGGTGCAGGGCGACCTCGGTGACGGTGGCCCCGTCCGGGGCGAGCCGCGCGAAGGCGAAGCCATGGGCGGGCCTGATCCCCTCGAAGCCGCGGGCGACGACCCCTTCATTGATGCGCCGGGTCAGCTCACCGGCTGCGGCGAGCAGGGTTGCGGACAGGGCCATGGCCTCGGAGTTCTGCACGGAGGCATTCAAACACCCTTGACGGGATGGTCAAGCAGCTTGACCATAGGCGAAGTAGTCAACCTGCTTGACCAAATCGCCAGGGGGCTCCATGCCCGTCGTCCGCTCCTCCGAGGCCACCACCCATGAGATCCACGGCGCCCGCTTCGTCTCGTACGCCACTCCCCGCACCGGCAGCAAGGAGCTGTGCGCATGGCGAGGAGAGATACCGGCCGGGACCAGGGCCCCCGCCCATACCGTCACCCACGAGGAGATCTTCCACCTGCTCGTCGGTGAACTCCTGATCACCCTCGACGGCCGCACCGACCGCATCCGCGCCGGCGACACCGTCATCGTCAACGCCGGCGCCACCCTCGCCGTCGAGAACCCGACCGATCACACCGCGCTCTCCTGGGTCACCACGTCCGTCGGCCTCACAGCGGAGCTGGCGGACGGCACGACGATCACACCGCCCTGGGCCAACTGACGGCGGACGGCGCCCAGGTCGGGCACCTTCGAGAAATCCTCAGTCGGCCAGGGTCGCCGGCCGTACGGCCTTCAGGCCGAAGCGTCGGCGGGCGCGGCCGGCGGCGGCCTCGGCCGCTCGGGCGCGATCGTCACCGGGGTCCAGGGAGAGCTGGCGGTAGGCGTTGTCGGCCGGCAGCAGGACATCGGCGCGGAGCAGGAAGGCGCGCACTCTCGCCCGCTGCAGTCCGAGGGTGTTCAGCAGCCCCAGGGCCGCTGCCGCGAGGGCGGGTGAGTGGTCGGTCGGCTCCGGCAGAGCCCGCGTGCGCGTGGTGGAGCTGCGGTCGGCGTACCGCACCGTGAGGGCGAGCCGACCGGCGACCTGGTGTTCGACGCGCAGGCGTTGGCCGAGCCGTTCGGCGAGTTCCAGGACCGCTCGATGCTGCCGCGCCGGGTCGAGACAGTCCCGTTCCAGCACGAGGTCGGCGGCCAGGTGCGCCGCCGGTTCCGAGGGAGTGACCGGGCGGGGGTCGTGGCCGCGGGCGCGCTCGGCCAGCAGCCGGGCGGGGCCCGTACCGAGCAGTCGCTGCAGGGTTCCCGCGGGCAGGTCGACGATCTGGCCGACGGTGTGCAGGCCGTACCTGCGCAGCGTCTCCGCCGTGGCGCGGCCGATCCCGGGCAGCGCGGTGACCGGCCGCGGATACAGCCAGTCGGCCACCTGCCCGGCCCGAACCCAGGTGGTGTCCCCGGGCGCGGACGCGTCGGCGGCCATAGCCGCCAGCATGCGGTTGCCCGCGAGCCCGGCGCTGCTGTCGATGCCGTAGTGGGCCTTCAGTCTCATCTTCGCCAACTGCACGACGTCGTAAGGGGACAGATCGAAATATCGGAGCGCCGACGTCAGGTCCAGCTGAACGGCGTCGGGCGGAACGGCGTGGACGTGAGGCGTGATACCAGACATCAGTTCGATTACATCACCGTACTGATCCTCGGTCAGCGCCGCGTGCAGGTGGAGGTGGGCGATATACCGCTGACGCGTGGTCGTCCCGTTCATCCCGCACTCCCTGGGCTGCGGTGGCCGAACTTCTTCAGGTCGGCCGAGCGGGTGCCGGCCGGCTGGAGGTCGGCGTACGGATGCAGCCGGGCACCCGCGGTGCCGTCGACCAGGGTGCGCCGCGGCTGGGCGGGGGTCGGGTGCGGGCGGCTCCGGCCGAGGAGGGCGAGCGCGGCCTCGGGGCCGTCGTCCCGACGCGCGGCGGCGATCTCGTCCAGATCCCAGGCCATCGTGCCGACGACGGTACGACGGGTGCCGCGCACCTGGACCGTGCCGCGCACCAGCAGCAGCCCGCTGTGGAAGACCGTGTGCGCGCAGGCCGGGTGGGAGTCCTCGAAGAACGCCAGGTCGACCAGCCCGGACCCGTCCTCCAGGGTGACGAAGATGATCCGCTTGCCGCTCGCGATCGGCGGGGTCTGCGTAGAGGCCCGCACCCCGGCGACCAGGACCTGCTGACCGGCGCGCATCCCGGCCAGGTGGGCCGCGTCGGTCGCGCCGATCTCCCGCAGCAGCCGGTGGTGGTGCTCCATCAGATGCCTGGAGACGTCGATGCCGAGGGTGTTCAACTCGGCGCTCAGGGCTTCACGTCCGGTCAGCTCCGGCAGCCCGCTCGGTTCCGCCCCGCCGACGGCGCCCGCGTCGATGGGCAGTTGGCCCGCGCCCGCGGACCGGTTGCGGGACTGCCGGTGCAACTCCGCGATCTGAAGCAGCAGATCACGCCGGGTGAGCCGGCCGTCGTGGAGGCAGTCCAGGGCGCCGATCTCGGCGAGGCGTTCGGCGACCGGTCTGCTGGGACGGGCCCGCTGCCAGAAGTCCGACAGCGATCCGTACGGCTGCCCCTCCTCGATCCGGGCACACTCCTCCCCGCTGATGCCGCGCACCCCGGACAGGGCGAGCCGTACCCCCCACCGGTCTCCGTCGGTCTTCTCCACGGTGTGCCGCACCCGGGAGTCGTTGACGTCGACGGGCAGGACGGGGACACCGCCCCGGCGGGCGTCGGCGACCAGGACCCGCTTGGGCCACATCCCGGGGTCGTGTTCGAGCAGGCCCGCCAGCAGGAACGCCGGGTAGTGCGCCTTGAGCCAGGCACTCTGCAGGGCGGGCACGGCGAAGGCGACCGCGTGGGCGCGGCAGAAGCCGTACGCCCCGAACGCCTCGACCGTCTTCCACACCTCCTCCCGCACGGCCGCGCTGTAACCGCGCCCACGGGCCCGCTCGTGGAACCAGTCCCTGATCCTGGGCAGTTGCTCCTTGTCGCCGAGCGCCCGCCGGGTGATCTCCCCGAAGGCCCGGTCGCAGCCGGTCAGCACCCGCAGCGTCTCGATGATCTGCTCGTGCCAGATGGTCACGCCGTAGGTGTCCGAGAGCACCGGTTCCAGGTCCGGATGGGCGTACGAGGGTGCGCCGCCGTGGCGGGCGGCGATGTACCGCTCGGGCATGCCGCCGGCGACCGGACCGGGACGGAAAAGACTGATGTCGGCGATGACATCCTGCACGTCGCGCGGCTGCAACCGGGACAACAGGTCCTGCTGCCCGGGCGACTCCAGCTGGAACAACCCCAGGGTCTGACTGGCCTGGATGAGCTTGAACGCGAAGACGTCATCGAGCGGCACCTGCTTCGGGTCGTCCAGGTCGATATGGTTTCCGGTCGCCCGTTCGATCTCGGTGATCGCATGAGCCATTGAGGACAACATCCGGACTCCCAGGACGTCGAGTTTGATGTTGCCGAGCGCCTCGATCTCCTCCTTCGCGGCCATGGCCATGGGGTAGTCGCCCTGCGGTGTGGGCTGCACCGGCAGCCGGTCCAGGAGGGTGGCGTCGCTGATGACCACGCCGCAGGGGTGCATGGCCATGCCGTGGACCAGGGAGTCGAGACCTTCGGCAAGCTCCCACAGAGGGCCGTAGCGGTGAGCCTCGGCCGCCAGCTGCCGTAGCTCGGGCAGTTCGGCGAGCGCGCCGGTGATGTCCGATGCCCTCAGGTGCGGGAAGCTCTTGGCGATCCGGTCGACCTCGGCCGGGGCGATGCCGAGGGCGAGGCCGGTGTCCCGCAGGGCCCGGCGGGCACGGTAGGTCTCGGGCATGGCGGTGACCGCCACCCGTTCCTTGCCGAAGCGTTCGAAGATCGTGTCGTAGCACTCCAGGCGGCGGGCGGACTCCACGTCGATGTCGATGTCGGGCAGCGAGGCCCGGCGGGCGCTCAGGAAGCGTTCGAACAGCAGACGGTGGTCGAGCGGGTTGGCGGTGGCGATGTCCAGCGTGTGGCAGACCATCGACCCGGCGCCCGAGCCTCGGGCCGCGACCCGGATGCCCTTGGCCCGGATGTCGGCCACGACCTGGCCGACGGCGAGGAAGTACGAGTCGTAGCGCAGCGCGGAGATCACGTCGAGCTCTTCGTCCAGCCTGTCGAGTGCCGTTCGATCGCGGTCGAGGCCGCGTCGGGCCAGGCCTGCCTCGCACTGCCGGCGCAGCAGCCGTGCGGCTCCGCCCGTTCCGGGCGTGGCGCCGAAGAGCGACGGTTCCGGGAAGTGGTGCGTGCCCAGTCCGAGGTCCGCCCGGGGATCGACGGTGCAGGCGGCCGCCGTGGCGACGGTGTCCGCCAGCAGCCGGCGGGCCCGCCGGGCATCCGTTCCGGCGCATTCGGCGACCAGCCGCGCGACGGCCGTCATCTCCCTCTCGCCCTTGAGCCAGCGCTGTCCGCTGTCCAGCCGGCGCCGGTCGATCGGTCTGAGCAGCCGGGCGGCGTCCAGGACGTCGGCGAGGCGGTGCTGGTCGGGGTCGGCGTAGCGGACGGCGTTGGAGAGGACCGCGGTGGTGCGGGTGCGGTCGGCCAGGGCGAGGGTGCGGGCGGCCAGTCGTAGCGATCCCGCCCCGACGCCGAAACGTTTCTGCGCAACGATCTCCAACCGGACCCCACTCCCGAAGATCTCCTTCCAGGGCGCCAGCAGCCTCATCGCGACGTCCTCCCGGCCCACCGACAGCGCCCGCACCGGCTCCGAGAGCGGTCCGAGCAGGACGGTCAGCCCCGGACCGCCGTACTCGCGCAGCGCCTCCCAGGGCACCACCGGCGGCGTACCGGAGACGGCGCCGACATGGGCGGCCGAGGTGATGCGGCACAGCCGCGCCCAGCCCGCCCGGTCCTGGGCGAGCAGCACGAACCGCAGCGGCGGCTCGATCACGTGCGCACCGCCGTGCGCCGGGGTACGGCGCCGCCGGGTCGGCGGTGGGGGCGCCAGGGCCTGGACCGCCAGGTCGATGCCGAAGACCGGCCGGACCCCTTCCTTCATGCACGCCTGGGCGAATCGAACAGCTCCGGTGACCGTGTCCCGGTCGGTGAGCGCGAGCGCGGACATGCCCCGCTCGGCCGCCCGCCGGACCAGTTGCTCGGGGTGGGATGCGCCGTAGCGGGCGGAGTAACCGGACGCGACGTGCAGATGGGCGAAGCCCGTCATGCCGCACCTCCATCACTCCACCCCTTTTCAGCCATACATCCGATATGTTCATCGTACTCGCGTTCGATTACTCTAACCCCATCAGCCCCGGTCAGCGACCCACATTCGAACACAACATCGATTCTTTGACTGGGTGAGCGACGGCCGGAAGACGCCGTACCGTGCCCGCGCGCGAGGGCACGCACGAAGGCCCCGCCCTCCCGGAATTCGCCGGAGGGGCGGGGCCTCTAAGGGATACGGCGTGCGTCAGCCGATCCGGGTGCCGGTGGCCGACAGCGCCTCCGTCACCGGCTGGAAGAACGTCTCCCCGCCGGAGGTGCAGTCGCCGCTGCCGCCGGAGGTCAGGCCGATCGCGTTGCTGCCCGAGAAGAGCGAGCCGCCGCTGTCGCCGGGCTCGGCGCACACGTCGGTCTGGATGAGCCCGCTCACCGTGCCCTCCGAGTAGTTCACGGTGGCGTTGAGACCGGTGACCGTGCCGTCGTGGACCTGGGTCGTGGAGCCGCTGCGGGTGACCTTCATGCCCACGGTCGCCTCGGCGGCGCCGGTGATCTTCCGGGTGGTGCCGTCGTAGAGGTCGACCTCGCTCGGGTGGTCCACCGCCGAGGTGTACTTGACCAGGCCGAAGTCGTTGCCCGGGAAGCTGGACTGGGCGTTCTGGCCGATCACGTCGCCGGCGGAGTCCGACCAGGTGGAGATGGCCTGGGTGCAGTGCCCCGCGGTCAGGAAGTACGGCTCGCCGCCCTTGACCACGTTGAAGCCGAGCGAGCAGCGCCCGCCCGAGCCGCCGATCGCGTCACCGCCGGCGATGAAGGTCTTGAACTCCCCCTTCGAGTGCCGCAGTTCGACCTTCTCGCCGAGCCCGTCGACGACCTTGGCGAGCTTGGTCAGGTCGGCCCCGGTGACGGTCTTGTCCGCGGTGACGACGACCTTGTTGCTGACCGGGTCGGTCGCCCACGAGGTGCCGGGGATGGTCGCGTCCTGCTTCAGCGCGGTCCGCGCGCCGTCGAGTTCGGCGAGGGAGTTGGCGACGAGTCTCGCCTTGGCCCCGGCCGCCTCGACGGCCTGCGCGGCGGTGTCGTCGAGCACGTTGACGACGAGGTTCTTCGACCGGGCGTCGTAGTACGTGCCGGCCGAGTCGGTGCCGAGGTCGGCGGCGAGCGTCGAGGCGAGCTTTCCGGCCGCCGGGGCGGACAGGATCTGCGGTACGGCGGACTTGGCGGGCTCGCTGGCGTTCGCACTCTGGAAGGTCACGCCGGCGGCGACGAGCGCGGCCACGCCCGCGCCGGCGACGGCCGCCCGGTGCCCGGGTATGCGTCGGTGCTTCAACTCACGTCCTCCTGTGGGGGGGGGCGGCCCGTAAGGTTGTGGGGACCTCAAGGGCCGGAAGGCTGGTTGACGGGCGCCCACTATTCCGAGACCCACAGGGAGCACACAAGGTCGACTTCAGGACGCGCGTGCGCGGATGTTGTGCGCCCCCGGTGCCCGAACCGTTCACAGTCGCCGCAGGAGGATTCCCACTGCAAACACCACGCGCGAGTAACGGGCGGCGGACAGTGACACCTACTCCTGGCCGGAACTCGCCCCTGCCGACCCGCCGGCACCATCAGCCCCTGCCGCCGGGGGCAGGGGCTGCTGCGCCCGCTCCAGGAACCGCAGCAGCTCCACCGGGAACGGCAGCACCAGCGTCGAGTTCTTCTCGGCGGCGACCGCCACCACCGTCTGCAGCAGCCGCAGTTGGAGCGCGGCCGGCTGCTCCGACATCTCCTTGGCGGCCTCCGCGAGCTTCTTCGAGGCCTGGAGCTCGGCGTCGGCGTTGATGACCCGGGCCCGGCGCTCGCGGTCGGCCTCGGCCTGCCGGGCCATGGACCGCTTCATGGTCTCGGGCAGCGAGACGTCCTTGATGTCGACGCGGTCGATGGTGACGCCCCACTCCACGGCCGGACTGTCGATCATCAACTCCAGCCCCTGGTTGAGCTTTTCGCGGTTCGACAGCAGGTCGTCCAGCTCGCTCTTGCCGATGATGGACCTGAGCGAGGTCTGTGCCATCTGCGAGACCGCGAACCGGTAGTCCTCGACCCGGACGACCGCCTCGGCGGGCGCGGTCACCCTGAAGTAGACGACGGCGTCCACGCGTACGGTCACGTTGTCCCGGGTGATGCCCTCCTGTGCGGGCACGGGCATCGTGACGATCTGCATGTTGACCTTCTGGAGCCGGTCCACGAACGGGACGATCATGGTGAACCCCGGTGCGCGCACCTCCGGTCGGAGCCGGCCCAGGCGGAACACCACGCCCCGCTCGTACTGTCTGACGACCCGTGCCGCGGCCAGCGCGTAGACCGCTCCGACGGACACGAGAGCGGCTCCGGCCGCCACCAGCGCCTCGACCATGCCGGCCCCCAAGGGGTGACTTCTAAGGTCCTACGACGGTAACCCCGCACCCCGGGCAAAAGGGAGCCCCCGCACGCCGGTTGCGTGCGGGGGCCACCGCCGGGAGCGGATCCGTACGGATCGTCAGCCGACGCTCACGCCGTAGTAGCTCAGCGCCTCGGTGACGGGCTGGAAGAAGGTCGTACCGCCGGAGGTGCAGTCGCCGCTGCCGCCGGAGGTCAGACCGTAGGCCACGGAACCCGCGTAGAGCGGGCCGCCGCTGTCGCCGCCCTCGGCGCAGACCGTGGTCTGGATCATGCCGTAGACGATGTCACCGCTGCCGTAGTTGACGGTGGCGTTGAGCGCGGTGACCCGGCCGCTGTGGGTGCCGGTGGTCGAGCCGCGGCGGTACACCGTGGTCCCGACGCTGGGCGTGGCCGCGCTGGAGATGGTCTGGCTGCCGACCGCGCTCGGGTGCGCGATCGAGCTGTTGGTGTACTGCACCAGCGCGAAGTCGTTCGTCGGGAAGCTGTAGCTGACGTTGGTGCCCAGGACCGTGGTGTGACCGGAGTTGCTGTACCAGGTCGAGGCCACCTCACCGCAGTGTCCGGCGGTCAGGAAGTAGTACGTGCTGCCGCTGTGCACGTTGAAGCCGAGCGAGCAGCGGTAGGCGCCGCCGTAGATGGCGTCGCCGCCGGTGATCAGCTTCTTGAAGGTGCCGGGGGTGCGCTTGATGGTGAGCGCGCCGGAGTCGGCGCCCGCCTGCCGCTTGATCTTCGCGATCTCGGCGTTGGACACCGTGGAGTCGGCGGTGACGACGACACGGTTGGTCTTGCTGTCGACGGACCAGGCGGTGCCGGGGATGTCCGCCTTCAGAACAGAGCTGTTCACGGCCTTCAACTGGCTGGTGCTGAAGGTGTGGACGTCGCTCGCGCTCGCGGTGGGGACGGCGAACGCCGCCGCGGCCAGGAAGCCGGTGCCGACGGCGATCAGCCGGGTCCGTCTCGTGATGCCACTGCGGGGGGTCGTGCGCTTGATCCTCACTTTTCGTTCCCTCCCAGGGGAAGTCGGGGGCCCGCGTGGGGTCGGGGCCCGTGAGGCGCAGCCAGGGGTCGTGCCCGGATTCCGAACACGCAATGCCCCTGACAAGCGCTGTGGGGGAGTATTCGGGCGAACGACCGGTAGCCGCAAGGGCGCCTTTCGGCCGTGCGGCTGTGTGTGAACTGTGGCGACTTTGTGCGATCTCGCCCCTGTCGTGACCCCTCCTGTCCCTCAGACCAGTCGGCGCTCTCCCGCCTCGACCGCGAGGTCCAGCCTGTTCCCCGGCGGGGGGAAGGGGCAGATGAAGTGGTCCGCGAAGGCGCACGGCGGCAGTTGCGCCCGGTTGAAGTCGACGGTGGTGGAGCCGTCGGTGTCCGGGGCGGCCGAATAGAGGAACCTGAACCGGTAGCTGCTGTCGCCGCTGGTGGTGTCGGCGAACACCGCCCAGAGCCGCCCGTCGGCCTGTTCGGCGACCTTGAGTGTCAGGTCCTCGCCCGCCAGGGTGAAGGCGAGTTCCCCGGCGAGCACGAGGAGGCGCTCGACTCCGTCCGCGGTCTCGACACGGGCGGTGCGCCAGTCGCCGTACGGCGTGAAGTGCCCCGGCACCGACCAGTTCGGGTCGTAGGGGGTGGCGTCGATACCCCGGAAGGCGCGGCGCGTCCCGGCGGCCGGGTCGTAGTCCCGTACGCCCCAGACGCCCTCGCGGATCAGCACGACCAGCCGGCGCTCGCCGAGCGTGACCCGGGCCGCGGGTTCGCGGTCGGCCGCGAGCCGGATCTCACCGGCGAAGGGCGCACCGTCCACGGCCAGGCCGTCGGTCTCCGTCGCGGTGAGGACGACGCCGTCGCCGTCGGCCGCCCAGACCCCGGGGACGCCCGGAAGGCGGCCGTCCGGATGGTCCTCGATCCAGTGGGTGCCGGTCAGCGCGAGCGGCCCGTAGGGAGCCGACACCTGCTCCACGCGCTGTTCGTGCCAGCGCTTCCAGTCGTCGGACGCGTCCACGGTCATACGATCAGCCCTTCCGTCGGTCTCGTCATGTCCCGCATCGTGTGCTCTCAGGGGTGTCCGGCCCGTCCATAACAACCGGAGGGCCCGGGGTGTTTCACGGCGCCGCGAACTGGCCCGCGGGCCGGGCGAGGCCGAGGTGCTCGCGCAGGGTGCTGCCCGGGTAGAAGGTGCGGAACAGGCCGCGGTGCTGGAGCACCGCCACGGTGCCGTTGACCAGGCGTTCCAGGTCACGGCGCGGCTCGGCGGGGACGAGGTGGAAGCCGTCGGCGGCCCCCTCGCCGTGCCAGCCGGCGATCAGCTCCGCCAGATCCACCGGACCGCCCCGGTACAACGGCCCCCGCACGGTCTGCCGGGGGCCACCGCCGCCGTGCCCCGGCTCGGCCGCGCACTCCCCGTCCCCCAGATCCACCAGCAGGCTCACCAGCACCCGCAACGCATCCGGCTCCCGCCCGGACTCCCGCGCGTGTGACCGCAGTTCGTCCCGTACGGCGGCAGCCTGCGCGGAGCTCGCGGCCCGCACCAGGGCGACATCGGCGTACCGGGCGGCGGCCCGCCGGGCGGACCCCTCGGTGGCGTCGGCCACCCGGACCGGGTGCGGCCACGCGGGCTCCGGTGTGTCGCTCCACCAGCCGGCCCGGCCCTGGCTGACCCGGTCGAGGTGGGCGACGGCGTCCTGCGGGGCGGTCGCCATCGGCACCAGCCCGATCCGCCGGGTGTGCGGGGCCACCTGCGCCAGCACGGTGAGCGCGTCGGTCTCCGCCCACCCGAACCGGCCGTCGAGCGTCACGAAGTCCAGTCCCCCGCTCTCGGCCAGCCGCACCAGTTCGACGTAACGCTCCGCGTCGAACACGCCGGCCTGGTCCACGGCGGCGGCCAGGTGCAGGAGCCCCCGGCCGTACGAGCCGGTCATAAGCCACCAGCCTCTCCGAAAAGCACCACAGAACTCCTCCTCCTCACAGCACCTTCGACAGACGGACTACGCGGCGGCCCGGCCGGCCAGGCCGCGCAGGAAGGCCAGTGCCGTGCGCGCCGTGGCGTCGTTCTGCCGGAACGCGGGCCCTCCGGTGCGCGGCCGGGTGAACGCGCCGGGCGTACGGCCGTCGGTGAACGGCCCGAGCGCGAACCGCCGAGGATGCGGCCGTCCGCCCCCGTCGAGGATCCGCCCGTCGGCGGGGTCCACCCGGAGCAGCCCGTCGGGCGTCTCCGCGGCCCCGTCGGTCCGCAACTCGCGCAGCAGCGCGTCCCGGGCCCGTCCCACGGACGGTTCGGGCAGCCGCGCCTCGACGAGGGCCCGCGCCTCCACGGCGAACCCGGGCACGGTGGCGGCGGACGCCCGGAACACCCTGTCCTCCGCCGCCACGGTCATCCCGGCGCCGACGAACTTCAGCAGCCCCGCCCGGGACAGCGCGAGCAGCTGCCGCAGCCGGGGCCCGGGCGGCCCGGACGCCAGGTAGCTGAAGAACCCGTGCCACCAGGGCCCGATGTTCCCGAGCCGGACCAACTGCCCGTAGACGGAGAGCAGTCCGAGGAACACCGCCAGGTCGGCGCTGAAGCGCGGATCGTGCCGACGGCTCAGGTCTCCCTCGACATACGCCCGCAGGGCGTCCTGGAACTCCTCGTGCGAGCCGTACCGCAGCCCGTCCAGCGGACGGTCCAGCGCCGCGAGGTCGAGCCGGTCGGCCGGATCCGGCACGGCGGCCGCCACCAGCGCCCGCACCTCGGCGTCGCTCCCGGCGGCGGCGTACTTCTCCTCGAAGTCCCGCCAGGCGACGGCCGTCCGCTCGGGATGGACGGTGAACAGCCGGTGGTAGTGCGCGAACCCCAGCTCCTTCGCCACCAGCGGCCACACATCCCGCCGGAAGTCGAAACCGCCCGGCCGGGCGAGCAGTTCGCCGACCTCGTCGGGCCCGAAGAAGCGGGGCAGCGGCGGGCGTTCACCGGTCCAGTCGTACCCGATCTTCGAGTGGTACGGCACTCCGCGCCGCGATCCGACGTACAGCACCGGCTCCCGCCCGGACGGCACATAGGTGTCACCGTCGTACCGCCCGCCCCGCCCCTCGGTGAGGAGCACCATCAGGTCGACGAAGGCGAGTCCGAAGCCGCGGACGAGCACCGGTTCGCCGGGCCGCAGGGCCGACAGGTCACTGTCCGCGGTGAAGTCGGGCGGCAGGTGGACCAGGCCGTGCGTCTCGGCGTACGCGGCCAACTCGGCCTGCTCAGGGTCGAGTTCGGCGTCCAGGTGACCGAGGGCGAGAACGACGAGGTCGGCGAGGAGCGGGCGCGGACGGCCCTCCAGCCACACCTGCTGGCGTCCCTCGCGCGGCCCGCTCACCCGCAGGGCGCGGCGCGGGTGGTGGTGGACGGTGATGCCGTCCGGCAGGTCGGCGAGCGCGCGGTCGTATACGTGACGCAGGTAGTGGCCCTGGATCTGGCGGTCGACGAAGGTACGGCCGTCCAGGCCCGCCCACTCGTGCAGGGTGGGACCCTCGCGCACCGGGCCGTCCATGGCCACGGTCTCGTCCGTGAACATGGTGACGTCCTCGGCGTGCGAGTTCATCCACAGCAGCGGCGACTGGGCGGCCCGCCAGATGCGTCCCGCGCCCGGCGGATGCGGGTCGACCAGATGGATGTCGAGCCCCGAACCGGCGTACAGCTCGGGCGCGTTGGCGGCGATGCGCTCCAGGAGACCGGTCCCCCGCGGCCCGGCCCCGACGATCACGAGCTGAGGCTTCATCGGGCCGTCTCCGGGGCGGTCCCGAGGACGTCCGCGCGCTCGGGTATGCCGGGGGCGGCGGGGGCTGTGGCGAGGGTGACGGATGGCATGCGAAGGCTCCGTGGCGGAAGAGATCGAACACGGTGGACGCGCACACGGTGGTGCGGCGGGTGCCTTCACACGGAACGCCGTACGGCGCTCTTACGGCCGAGCCCCTCAGCAGGGCCGTCCGCCGACTCTACGGCTCCGTTTCCCCTCACTGTCAAGGGTGTCCAGAGTGTGAGCAGGGCGTCTCAGCTCAGTTGACGGAAAACCGGAGACCTGTTCCACTTGGCCCATGCATCCGCAGCAGTGGCTGGTCACCCGCTCCCACATCGACTTCGGTCGCGTGTGGTCCTGTTCCTGTTGAGCTGACCCCCTGCGCGCCCCGCCCCGGCGGGGACTTCTCGCGTTCTCCCTCGCGCCCCACCCTCAGCCTTCACACGCACACCCCTCCCCTCAAAACCGACGCCAGATTCACGCGCCCCGTAGGGGCGCGGGGAACTGCGCGAGCAACCCACACACAACCCGCACTCGCGACACGCCCCACACCCCCACGGCGACTAGCGCACCGCCACCGCCCTCCTCCTCGGCACGGACCGCACCCCGATCACCCGGTCCATCAACGCACCCAGCACATCCCGCACCGCCCCCCGCTCCCGCGCATCGCACTCCAGCACCGGAACATCGGCCCCCAGCCCCAACGCCTCCCGGACCTCCTCCAGTTCGAACCGCTCGGCGCCGTCGAACCGGTTCACCGCGAGGACGAAGGGCGCACCGTGCGCCTCGAAGTAGTCGACCGCGGGAAAGCAGTCCTCGATCCGGCGCGTGTCCGCGAGGACCACCGTGCCCAGCGCGCCCTCCACCAGGTCGTCCCACAGGAACGAGAACCGGTCCTGCCCGGGCGTCCCGAACAGGTACAGCGCGAGGGACGGATCCAGCGTGATCCGGCCGAAGTCGAGGGCCACGGTGGTCGTCGTCTTGGACTCGACGCCGACGAGCGAGTCGACGCCCACCGACACCTGGGTGATCGCCGCCTCCGTGTCCAGTGGTTCGATCTCCGAGATCGCCCCGATGAACGTCGTCTTGCCGACGCCCAGTCCCCCGCTCACCACGATCTTCACGGCGAGCGGCACGATCCTGTCAGAGCGCCCGGACATGGTCCCTGATCCTTTCGAGCATCTGGAGCGGCAGCTCCGCGGGTTGCCGGCAGGCGAGCTGCCCGGCGACGACGAGGTCGGAGATCAGCACCTTGGCGACTCCGAGGGGTACGCCGACCCGGTGCGCCACCTCGGCGACCGTCGTCGGCTGTGCGCACACCGCCACGATGTGCCGCCGTTCGAACGCGAGCGACTCGTCCGGCGTGCCGACGGCCACCACCAGCGTCTCCAGCCGCAGATCGGCCTGGAGCGGCTCGGCCCGCCCGCCGGTGATGATGAACGGCCGTACGAAGGACGTGTCCTCGACGGGCTCGGGGGAGTCGCCGGGTTCCTGCGCACTCATCGTGGCAACGCCTGCCGCAGATCGGCGATGAGCGTCGGCGTCAGCAGGTCCCCGGCCCGTTCGGCGAGCACGGCCATCTCGTAGCCGACGAGGCCGAGTTCGCCGCTGGAGTCGGCGAGGACGCCGAGACAGCTGCCGTCCCGGATCGCGGAGACCAGCAGGAAGCCGCGCCCCATCTCGATCATGATGAGCTTGACCCCGTCGAAGCTGTACCGCTTGGACGCGCTGCGCGCCAGCGACGACAGGCCGGAGACGATCGCCGCGAGATGGTCGGCCTCGGTGCGCCCGAGCCCGTCCGACACGGCGATGAGCAGCCCGTCGGAGGAGACGGCGACGGCGTCCCGTACCCCGTCGGTGGACTTGACGAAGTTCGCGAGCAGCCAGTTGAAGGTCCGCGAGTCGTTGGGGGTGTCGACGGTGGTCACTTGGCGTCACCCTCTCCCGTCACATCACCCTCGTGGTCCGTCCTCGTCTCCCGTTTCCCCTTCCCCTTCTCCTTCTCCTTCTCCCTCTCTTTCTCTTTCTCTTTCTCCTTCTCCACGCTGATCCCGCCCCGCATGTGCGCGCTGCGCAGTGTGGAGAGCATTCCGGAGATCTCCTCGGGGCTGCGCTGGGGCATGGGGTCGGCGGGCGCGGGCCGGCCGGTCCGGTCGGTCTCGCTGACGGCCTCCGAGATCGCGCTGCGCTGGGGCCGTTTGACGAGCCCGTTGCGGGTGCGGGCGGCCGAGGTCCCCTTCTTCTGCTGCTGCTCGGGCCTGGCCTCGGTGGCGACGGCGACGAGCTGTGCCTCGTCGGGCTCCTTGCGCGGGGCGGGTACGGCCCGCTGCTCGGCGACGGCGGCGGCCTGCTTGGGGGTCGCCGTGGGCTCCGTGAGCAGGTTGACCGGGATGAGGACCCGGGCGACCACACCGGCGGCCGGTGCCTCGCCCAGCCGTACCTCGATCCCGCACTTGCGGGCGAGCGCGCCGACCACGAAGTGGCCGAGGAACCGGGTGGGTTCGGCCATGAAGCTGGCGGTGCCGGAGAGCCGTACGTTGGCCTCGGCGATCGACTGCGCGTCCATGCCCAGGCCGTGGTCGACGATGGCGACCAGGTAGCCGGCGCTGGTGCGGCGGCCCTCGATCTCCACGTCCGAGTCCGGCGGCGAGAAGCTGAGCGCGTTCTCGATCAGCTCGGCGAGGAGGTGGGCGATCTCGGCGACGACCGAGCCGGTGAGGTGGGCCGGCTCGACCCGGCGCAGGGTGACCCGGCGGTACTCCTCGACCTCGGCGAGCGAGGCGCGCAGGACGTCCGTGATGGTCAGCGGGGTGGACCAGGGGCGGGGGCTGGACTCCCCGGCGAGGACGAGGAGGCTCTCGGCGTTGCGGCGCATACGGGTGGCGAGGTGATCCAGTTCGAAGAGGTTGGCGAGGGTCGCGGGGTCGGCGTCCTCGTGCTCCAGCTTGTTGATGAAGCCGATCTGGCGGCGCACCAGGTTCTGGTTGCGGCGGCCGAGGCTGACCAGCGAGTCGGTGGCGTTGCGGCGCAGCACGGCCTGCTCGGTGGCGAGGTCGTAGGCGGCGCGCTGCACCCGGTCGAAGGCCTCGGCGACCTCCTTGACCTCGGCGCCCGCCCGGGTGGAGACGGCGAGCGGGGCGGGCGGCTCGGGGCTCTCGCCCGAGGAGCCGTCCTGGACGGCGGCGACGGCCTCGGGCAGCCGCTTCCCGGCGGTCTCCCGGGCCTGCTGGGCGAGTTCGGCGAGCGGTGCGGAGACGGACCGTACGCAGTCGAGGGCGAGGGCGCCGAGCGCGGCGACGGTGCCGAGCGCGAGCAGCAGGAAGAGGAGCAGGTCGCGCTGGGCGGTGCCCTCCAGGGCGGCGGCCCGGTTCTCGACGTCGGCGCCGAGGGAGACCTGGACGTCCCGCAGCCCGTTGATGGTGGAGGTCGTCGCGTCCCACCACTGCATGGGCGGGATGTCGTTCCACTTCAGCCTGCCGCCGCCCTGTACGGCCGTGCTCTCGTACGCCAGCATGCGCTCCGCGTCCGGGGTGCTCATGGCCGCGTCCAGGCGCCGCTGCTGGGCGTCGGTGGCCGAGCGGGGGAAGGCGTCGAGGGCGGCGAGGCGGCCGGCCCGGATCTCCATGAACCGGCTGTAGTCGTCGTCCTTGAACTGCCCGGCGCGCACCGAGCCGAGCACGATGGCGCGCTCCTCGCCGGTGAACTCCTTGGCGTTGCCGAGGATCTGCAGCGCCTGGTAGGCGTCGCGCAGGGTGGCGTCGTGGACGTCGCTCAGGCCGAGGTCGAGCCGGTCGAGGACGGTGATGGTGGTGGTGAAGTAGTCGAAGGTGTCCTTCACCACGCCGGTGTGGTCGTCCGCCTGCTTGCGGATCCCGGCGAGCCCGTCGAGCCGTCCGAGGGACTCGCGCACGGAGCCGGCGGCCGTGTCGTCGCGTCCCTGGAGCGCCTTGTCCAGTGCGGTACGGGCGGTGTCGGTGGCCTTGCGCTGTGCGGGCAGCTTGCCGGCGAACTCCTTCACCCCGCCGACGTATCCGGTGGTGAGACCGCGCTCCTTCTGGAGTTCGTGGATGAGGCCCTGGAGGGTGATCTCCAGGCGGGCGTTGTCCGCGGTGGCGGAGGCGTTGCTGTAGGCGGAGACCTGCTCGGCGGCGGCGACGCCCAGCAGCGTCAGCAGGACGGCGAGGGCGAGGACCAGAATCCTCAGAAGCCTTGTTCGAATGGTGGCTGCGTGCACGGAAGTGCCTTAATGAGGAGGCGAGTTGGCGGAAACGCAGAGCCGAGGCGAAATGGTTCTGCGCCCGGCCAACGAACCTCTCGGGGCAGCGGTCACCCGATCATGTTTTTGTTTTACGTCCCGGAAACAGGATCCCGGAGAATCCCGAGGTGAACCGTCGCGCCCGCCCTCCCCGTATACGGTGACCGGGGCGTCCGCGGGTTGACGCCCCCGGCCGTGGTGCCTGAGTCTCCGTCAAAACGGAGGTCGGCGGCCTGTCGTGGCCGGTGACGAGCCGTGCCCACTGTCCGTGGTCGCCGCGCGATGCGGGACACAGCCCGCACGGGTACGCCGGCCACTGGTCCCTGACCCCCTCGCCGAGCCGATGACCACACGGTCCGGCCGCCCCGGACGGACTCGGATTCCCCCCGATCCGTTCACCCGGACGTACGGTTCGTCACCCATACGCCCGGAACAATCATATTTCACTCCCAGTCAGCAGACGTGTGAGCTACGGCCCTTGGCACACCTGGGCTCTCGACGTATTCGCTCTGCACCAGTACCGTCACAAACCCCCCGCGCGGCGTCTATCCACTTGGCGCGCCATCCGCATCATGGACGACCATAGGGATGCGGAAGCATGAAAGACCGCTGTGAGAGGAGGCGTCCATGGGATCGGTACGCAAGGCGAGTGCCTGGCTTGGCCTCGTCGACGACAACGATGACGAGCGCTACTACGACGACGACTACTCCGAAGGGACCGAGCAGCCCGGGGATGCCTGGGTCACCGACCCTCGGGTCAAGGTGGCCTCGGACACCGCCGAGGAGAAGGGCCGCCGGATCGGCACGGTCACCCCGGCCAGCTTCCGGGACGCCCGTGCGATCGGCGAGCTGTTCCGCGAGGGCGTGCCGGTCATCGTGAACCTCACGGCCATGGAGCCGGGCGACGCCAAGCGTGTCGTCGACTTCGCGGCCGGGCTGACCTTCGGCCTGCGCGGCACCATCGAGCGGGTCGCCACCAGGGTCTTCCTGCTGACGCCCGCCAACACGGAGATCATCAGCGGTGAGCCGGCCTCGCGCCGGGAGGACGGGTTCTTCAACCAGAGCTGAGGCAGGGCCGCTCACCGGCCCTGCCCCGCGCAGGGTTCACCGGAAGGCGTCGAGTCCGGTGAGCGCCTTGCCCAGCACGAGCTGGTGCATCTCGACGGTGCCCTCGTAGGTGAGCACCGACTCGAGGTTCGTCGCGTGCCGCATCACGGGGTACTCCAGCGAGATTCCGTTCGCCCCGAGGATCGTCCGCGCCGTACGGCAGATCTCGATCGCCTCCCGTACGTTGTTGAGCTTGCCGAAGCTGACCTGCTCGGGACGCAGGCGGCCGGCATCCATCCGCCGCCCCAGGTGATGGGCGAGCAGGATCCCCTTGTGCAGTTCGACCGCCATGTCGGCGAGTTTGGCCTGGGTGAGCTGGAAGCCGCCGATGGGCCGACCGAACTGCTCCCGCGACTTCGCGTAGTCGACGGCGGCGTCGAAGCAGCTGCGCGCGGCGCCCATGGCACCCCACACGATCCCGTACCGGGCGTGCGACAGGCAGCTGAGCGGCCCCTTGAGCCCGGTGACCTCCGGCAGTACGGCATCGGCGGGCAACCGCACGTCGTCGAGCACCAGTTCGCTCGTCACACTCGCCCGCAGCGACCACTTGTGCTTGATCTCGGGCGCCGAGAACCCGGGCGTGTCGGTGGGTACGACGAATCCCCGGATCCCGTTGTCGGTCTGCGCCCACACGACGGCGACGCCCGCCACCGACCCGTTGGTGATCCACATCTTCCGCCCGCTGAGCACCCAGTCGCCGCCGGCGTCGCGCTTGGCGTACGTCCGCATGGCGGCCGGGTCGGAACCGTGGTCGGGTTCGGTGAGCCCGAAGCAGCCGATGACGTCACCCGCGGCCATCCCCGGCAGCCACCGCTGCTTCTGCGCCTCGCTCCCGAACCGGTGGATGGCGTACATGGCGAGCGACCCCTGTACGGAGACGAGCGACCGGATGCCCGAGTCGGCGGCCTCCAGCTCCAGACAGGCGAGCCCGTACTGCACGGCGGACGCGCCGGCGCAGCCGTACCCGTCGAGCGACATCCCGAGGGCCCCGATCGACCCGAGCTCCTTGGCGAGCTCCCTGATGCCGGGCAGCTCCCCGCTCTCGTACCACTCGGCGACGTACGGCAGCACACGATCCGCCGCCCAGCGCCGCACGGTGTCCCGTACGGCGAGATCCTCCGGCTCCAGGAGATCGTCGATGCCGAGGGGGTCCCCGGGATCGAACGGAGGCAACTTCACGGACGCGGACATGAGAACCCTCCCAAAACTAGCACCGCTAGTTAGAACAGGCTACGCGCAGTCTCCCCGTTCTCCCACCCACGCCCCGGGGTGTCGCGTCAGGCCGAGACGCGGGACCGCTGGGGTTCCCGGGGTGCGGGGACCTCCACCGGTGCCTCCTCGCACTGCATGGCCCGCGGCAGCCGCAGTGCCATCACCGCCCCCAGGAGCAGCAGACCCGCGCTCACCAGCAACGTCACATGCAGACCGTGCACGAAGGAATCCCGCGCCGCCCGGCGCAGCGCCGAGCCCGCGGCTCCGCCCAGCCGGCCGGCCACCTGGTAGGCCTCGCCCAGCGAGTGCCCCGCCGCGGCCGACGCCGACTCGGGTACGCCCGGCACCCCGGCCAGCCCCGGCGCGTACGCCGCGTTCATCACACTGCCGAGGAGCGCGATCCCGATCCCCGCCCCCAGCTGGTACGACGTCTCGCCGATCGCCGCCGCCCCGCCGGCCTGCGCCGCCGGCGCCTCGCTCAGCATCGACTCGTACGCCCCGAAGAGCGTGGTCTCCAGGCCGAAGCCGAGCAGCAGGAAGCCGATCAGCAGGAGCGGCGCGTTGTCCGCGCCGCCCATCGCCGTCAGTGTCAGCACCGCCGCCGCGGTGAGGCAGAACCCGAAGCACACCATGCGGCGCGGCCCGAAGCGCCGCAGCATCCGCGCCCCGGCCAGCCCCGCCGCCATCGCGGCCAGCGTCAGCGGCAGCAGTCGCAGGCCCGTCTGCAGCGGGGACAGGCCCAGCACCAGTTGCAGATACTGCGCGGCGATCAGCTCGAGCCCCACCAGCGCGAGCATCGCCAGCACGATGCAGCCCACCGCCGTACTGAACGCCGGCCGCGCGAACATCTTCAGGTCCACCAGCGGGAACGCACGACGCCGTTGCCGTCGTACGAAGAGGATCAGGAGCAGCGCGCCCAGCAGCAGCGGCACCACCGTCAGCGCACTGCCGGCCGGCTCGCCGCCGCCCAGCCGCTTCACCGCGAAGACCACGCCGAACAGACCGGCCGCCGCCATCAGCGCGCCGACCACGTCCCAGGGCCCGTCGCGGTCGCCGCGGGACTCGGGGAGGAGCAGGCGGCCCACCGGGAGGCTGATCAGCATCAGCGGGATGTTGACCAGGAAGACGGAGCCCCACCAGAAGTGTTCGAGGAGGAAACCGCCGAGGAGGGGGCCGACGGCCGCGCCGACCGCCGCCACCGCGCTCCAGATGCCGATGGCCAGGGCCCGCTCACGCCGGCCGGGGAAGACCTGCCGGAGGATCGACAGCGTCGCGGGCATGATCATCGCACCGCCGACGCCGAGCAGCGCCCGCGCCAGGATCAGCGCGGCGGCGCTCGGCGCGACCGCGGCCGCCGCGGAGGCGACGCCGAACAGGGCGTATCCGAGGAGCAGGACGCGCCGCCGGCCCACGCGGTCGCCGAGCGTGCCGAAGAGGATCAGCAGCGAGGCGCAGACCAGCGGGTAGACGTCGACGATCCAGAGCAGCTCCACGGCACCGGGCTTGAGGTCCTCGGTGACGGCGGGCACCGCGACATGCAGCACGGTCGCGTCGAGGGCGACCAGCAGCAGGCTGACGCAGAGGACGACGAGGACGACCCAGCGGTTGGCACCGGCACCGGTACCGGACGCCCGACGGTGCGGCCCTACGGCAGCCGTGGTCGTCCCGGACATGTACGTACCTCCCAGATGGTCCCTCGCGTGCGGCGGACGGACGGGGTGGGGACTCCCCGTCGTACGGCCGGAGAGGAGCGGGGTCTCCGGCCCGCGCATACGAACGCGAGTGACATGTCAGCGTACGCGAGTTCGTTCACGGGGCACGTGGCGGACCTCTCACACTCTCCACAGAACTCATGTGGCGTACGCCACTGGTCCCGCTGTGCACCACGTCCCGGGGAGGCCTCCGGTTCCGCGTCCCGTCGATAATCGAGCCCGTGACCGATCTTGAAACGCCTGTGGCGGGACCGTGCGCCCCGGTCCTGCGCCGGGCGGCGCCCGCCCTGCTCGGATACGCGGCCGTGCGCGCCCTGGGCCTGGTCGTGCTGGCCGTGTGGAGCGCGGCGCGCGGCAAGAGCGCCTACACCTTGCTGACGGCGCGCTGGGACTCGCTGTGGTACGTGCGGGTCGCCGAGCTCGGATACGGCTACCAGGTGCGGCTGCCGAACGGCGACATCCACTCCGACCTGGCCTTCTTCCCGCTGCTGCCCTGGCTGGAGCGCCTGCTGCACGCGCTCACGCCCCTGTCGTACGCCGGCGCTGGGTTCGTCGTCAGCCTGCTCGCCTCCCTCGCCGCGGCCTGGGGGATCTTCGCGGTCGGGGACCTCGTGTACGGCCGTCGGGTGGGCGTGTGCGCGGTGCTGCTGTGGGCCGTCCTGCCCGTCGGGATCGTCCAGTCGATGGCGTACAGCGAGTCGCTGTTCACGGCGCTGGCCGCGTGGTCGCTGTACGCCGTGCTGACCGGCCGCTGGGTGACCGCGGGCGCGCTGGCCGCACTGGCGGGGCTGACCCGGCCGGTGGGGCTCGCCGTGGTGGTGGCGGTGTGGACGGCGGGAGCGGTCTCGTTCGTGCGAGACCGGAGCAGGGGCGCGCGAGACCGGAGCGGGGGCGCGCGAGACCCGGGTGCGGATGATGCGTGCGGCGCGCACCACGCGACCCACGCCCCTCGGATCGCCACTCCCGGCGCACCGCCCTGGCGGCGCGCCCTCGGCATGCTCCTCGCCCCCCTCGGCGCCGCCGCCTATGTGCTGTGGGTCGGCCGCCACACCGGCAGGGGTCCGCTCGGTTATCTGGACGTCCAGGCGGGCTGGCGCAACGGGTTCGACGGCGGCTATGCGTTCGCGCGCTTCGTCGCCGACAAGTTCACGTCATTTCCGTCCGCTCTGGCCGGAGCGGGTTTGGTCGTGGGCGTCGGCCTGCTGCTGTGGCTCTACGTGATCGGCGTCCGGCAGCGGCAGCCGCTTCCGCTGCTGGTCTACACGGGTGTCGTCGTCGCGCTCGCGCTGTGCGCGTCGAGCTACTTCGGATCCAAGCCGCGGCTGCTGCTGCCGGCCTTCCCGGTGCTGCTGCCGCTCGCCCGGGCCCTCGCGCGGACCCGCACCGGAAGATCGTTGCTGGTCACAGCCGGTGTCGCGGTGACGTCGGCCGTGTATGGCGCGTTCTGGCTGAACGGTTCCGGGCCACCATGATCATCTCAGTCGGGACGGTGAGCGGCCGGAGAATTCCACCCCATGCTTTGGTTAACGAATTCATAAGCGGCATAAAACAGCCGCCTAGCATGATCAAAGGAATTGAAGGGCAGACACACCGCGGATTACGGAATCCTTAGAATTCTGGGACCTCCTGAGAGGTTTCCCACATCACATCGTCATCACAAAGCCGCTGTTTCGACCGGGAACAGAGCTCACTCGCTGTAACGTCGATTGGGTGCGTACCGAACGAAACCTCACCCGTCTGGACCGGGTGTTCGCCAGGCTGGACCGTGAGCCGGAACGGCCGGCCCACATTGATGTGCCGAAGATGAGCCGGCACCGGGTCGTGTTGTTCACCGCGACCCTCGCCTTCTACCTGGCGATCGTGTGGGCCGTCGTGATCACGTCGTGGCTGGTCCGGCTCGACTGGCAGGTCATGTTCTTCCGGCCGTACCAGCAGTGGGCGGGAATCCACTGGTTCGTCGACTACTACGTGGTCCTCGGCCAGCGCGGCCCGACCGCCGTGATGGTCGCGGCCTGGCTGGGCTGGCGTTCGTGGCGGCAGCACACCCTGCGCCCGTTGCTCACGCTCGGCGCCTCCCTGCTGCTGCTCAACATCACGGTCGGCGCCGCCAAGCTCGGCATGGGGCGCCTCGGACCGCACTACGCGACCGTGATCGGCTCGAACGAGATGGGCCTTGGCGGCGATATATTCCCCAGCGGCCACACCGCCAACGCGGTCGTGACCTGGGGAATTCTGGCGTATCTGGCCTCCACCCCGAGAGCCCGCCGCTGGCTCTCCGCCGCATCGGCGGTCACCTCCCTCGGCGTCGGCATGTCCACCGTCTACCTCGGTACGCACTGGCTGAGCGACGTGTTGCTGGGCTGGGCCGCGGGGCTGCTGATCCTGCTGGCGCTGCCGTGGTGCGAGCCGTTCATCGCCCGCGCCGAGACCTGGCTCTTCGACCTGCGCGACCGGCTGCGCGACCGCCGTGGCCGCCCGCTGCCCGCGCCGGTCCCGGTACCGGTGCCGCTCAAGCCGCGTACGGCGCCCGCCGGGGACACACCGGCTCCGGAGCGCGAGCCGGTCGCCTCGGGCCGCCAGCCCCGGGCCCCGATCCATCTCGCGCCCGGCCCGCACACGGCCCGCTCGGAGCGCACCCCGGTGACCCCGGTGGGCAGCCGTCGCCCGCCGCACTCCGACCGCCTGCCGCGCGGCACCGCCACCCCGGCGGCCCGCCCGCTGACGGGCGGCTGACGGCACCACGGCGGGGTCCGGTACGCACAGCCGACCCCCGCACAGCGAAAGGCCCCGGTTCCCCTCTGCGGGAACCGGGGCCTTCGCCGTCGTACGGGACGAAGTCCGCGGTGCGGTCAGCCCTTCCAGGCGCGCGCCACGACGCCGTCCCGCACCTCGAAGTTGAGCCGCCCCGCCCGGTACTCCATGGTGATGATCGCGCCCGGCGGCAGTGAGCGCACCGTCGTCCACCCCCGCGCCCGGGCGAGCCGTTCCGCATCGCCCGCGTCGAGGCCTACGTACCCTTGCGGGCTGTCCTGGGGCTCCGCCGGCGGAGTGGGATTCGGTGCCATGCGGCCACGCTATCCCGAGTTCCGGCCTCGGTCACACTTCTGTCACAGAATCACGACACGCGTTTGTGCCGAACCGAGTCACACGTACGAGCGGTTCCGTACGCCTTCCTGGCGCATTCGAACGCAATTCCCCACTGCGGCAGGGTCTTCGGAAAAGCCCGCCGGAAAGCACCTGAAGCAGGCTTCAAGGGCCCCCGCGGGAACCCCCCATTCCTTTCCGAATCCGCAGGCTTCCACGGAACCTGACACCGCATAAGAGTTCACCGCTTCGCCACAGAACCCCCCGTGAATCGGCATCACATCTCGACGCCGGCCCTCCGATGCGGGCATGCACATGCCCCGAAACGCACCGCGCCCCGCCCGGTCGGACCGGGCGGGGCGTGGTGGTGCGTCGTGACGCCGGGCAGGGGCGCGCGTCAGAGCGCGAGGCGCTGCCCGGGCACGATGAGGTTCGGGTCGTCGCCGATGACGGCCTTGTTGGCGGCGTAGAGGCGCTGCCAGGTGGTGCCGTGCCGCTCGGCGATCTCGCTGAGGGTGTCGCCCTCGCGGACGGTGTAGTCGCCCTTGGCGGAGGCGCGGCCGGTGGGGGTCGTCGAGCGCTGCGGCGCCTTCGCCGCGGGGGTCGACTTCCTGGTGGTCGTCGTCGACCTCGTCGCCGACTCCGTGCTGCTCTTCGTGGTCACCGACGCGCTCTCGGGCGCCGAGCCGGTCGCTCCGGCCCGCCCCGAGCAGACCGGCCACGCGCCCCAGCCCTGGGCGTGCTGGACCTTGGTGGCGACGGCTATCTGCGCTTCCCTGGAGGCCTGGTCGGCCGTCGCCGCGTAGGCGGTGCCGCCGTACGCGCGCCAGGTGGAGGCGGAGAACTGGAGTCCGCCGTAGTAGCCGTTGCCGGTGTTGATATGCCAGTTGCCGCCGCTCTCGCACTGGGCGATGCGGTCCCACACTCCGTTGTCCGCCGCCGCGGCGCTGCCGGTCGCGGCCAGCAGGCCCAGCGGGGCGAGCAGCGCCGCTCCGGCCAGGGCGGCCGTCGTACGGCCCTTGCGGGAGCCGTTCTTCGCGGCGGTCTCACGGGTGGTATCGGCACACTCGGACATGTATTTCCCTCTCCACGTACCCGGGCTCCCCCGGGCGAGCCGCGGCCCCCGCGCATGGACGCGGTCGGTCGCGCTCGCCCCGTCCGCCGCGGCCGATGCCTGCGGTGGTGCTCTGCCTGGTGTCGGCCGGCGGACGTACCCGAGCGGTGCTCGTTGCACACGGCGGAGGAATCTAGAGATCGGGAACGCCCGAAATCAACCAACTGCCCGTCAGGCCAGGCCAGTTCCGCGTTACCAGCGGTAGCATCGTTTTTCGGCCACCCACTTCATTCCCTGATTTCATGATTTGTCGACCATGGGTTCGATGGATCTGTGATTCACTTCACCGCGTCAAATCCCTTTGGCTTGCAAAGAGTTGACGATGAGTGCCGAATTCCGCACCGAACGTGACCCTGCGCAGCGGATGGTTCGATCCCGACCCCCTCGGTGCGTGACCCCCACCACAGATCACCCGTTGTCTTCTTCATGAGCCCGCAACCCCCTGGGGCTCACGGACCGGGAGCCACCCGGGCCTACCCGCACCGCATCCCGAGGGAGCCACCGTGCCGCGCATGCTCGACGTCAGCGACGAGGTACGCGCCGAGATCGGCGACGAAGAAGCCGACCGGCTGCTCGCCGGAGACAACGCCCCCGGCAGTTACGACTGCACGTCGTGCCGCACCCCGGGCGACTCCGAACAGGAGCGCACCAGCACCGTCCTGTTCATCGGGGACGAGACCGCCGTCCTCGCCTTCGCCCACGCCAGCTGCCTGCCCTCGCAGGTCGTCCAGGTCACCGAGGAGCAGCTGCAGGGCGCGGTCCGCTCCATCAGCGGCGACAGCGCGCCCGGCGGGCCGCGGAAGTCCGTCCCCGAGCAGGCGGTGCTCGGGGTGACCAGCGGACTCGTCCTGATCGCCGGGGAGTTGCACCCCGCGCTCGTGGTCGAGCCGACCTCGCCGATCGCGCGGCCGGGCACGGACGGGGTCGGCGACGACTTCCTGCCGCTCCTCATCGAACAGGGTTTCATGCCGATGACACAGCTGGCCGCGGTGCCGCCGGTGCTGCACGGGTGGTCGGTGCTGCTGGCGGTGGGTCAGCTGCACGCGGTGCTGCAGCCGGGGCCGAACGGCGGGCAGCCGGTCGCCTGGTGGCAGGCGCATCAGCCGTTGCAGGTGACCGACGGGTGGCGGGCGGCGGCGAACAAGCACCAGCAGGTGCTCATGTTCGCGGCGCCGGTGGGGTCCATCGGGCGGCAGCCCCGGGAGGATCTGCTGCGGGACGCGATCGACAAGGCCGCGGCGAACGGGAAGCTGGTGGCGGCGGCGTTGCCTCTTGCGGGGGTTTGAGAGGCGCCCCCAAAGGGGCGCATAACGACCGCATCTCTTCACGAATCCGGTCGTTTGGACATACGTGCACGCATACGACCTTCCTCCTCGCCGGCCGTCCTTCTCCGTTCCATCCGCTCGGGTGGCTCAGGAGGGCCCCGGTGGGCACTCGGCCACGCCGATCTACGACTCGCTCTACGCGGAGTGGGTCAAGACCTTCCGTACGCTGCCGGGTGACCGCGCCGGTGAGGAGGAGCTGGGGTTCGTCGCCTTCGGGAACACCCCGTTCAGTACCGGTACCTACGGTCTGGGGGCGTACGGGGGGAGTTCGTACAGCGCGTACAGCGCGGGCGCCTACAGCGCCCGGAACGGCGGCGAGCAGCCGCAACCGCCGCAGTGGCAGCGGATCGGGACGCTCGGGCGGTCCCAGGACGCCGGGATGGCCCCCGTCCCGGCGGCGCTTCCGCCGGGCCCGCGGCGGGGTATGTGACACACGCCCGAGGGGCGGCCACCGCGGACGGTGGCCGCCCCTCGGGCGTGCGCCTACTTCTTCTTCGCGCCGCGCTTCTCGCGGACCCGCACGGAGATATGGATCGGGGTGCCCTCGAAGCCGAACTCCTCACGCAGCCGGCGCTCGATGAAGCGGCGGTAGCCGGCCTCGATGAAGCCGGAGGCGAAGAGGACGAACCGCGGCGGCTTGGTGCCGGCCTGGGTGCCGAACAGGATGCGCGGCTGCTTGCCGCCCCGGACCGGGTGCGGGTGGGCCGAGACCAGCTCGCCGAGGAAGGCGTTGAGGCGACCCGTGGGGACGCGGGTCTCCCAGCCGGCGAGGGCGGTCTCGATGGCGGGGACCAGCTTCTCCATGTGGCGGCCGGTGCGCGCGGAGACGTTGACCCGGGGCGCCCAGGCGACCTGGCCGAGCTCGGTCTCGATCTCGCGCTCCAGGTAGTAGCGGCGCTCCTCGTCGAGGGTGTCCCACTTGTTGAAGGCCATGACGACCGCGCGGCCCGCCTCGACGGCCATGGTGACGATCCGCTGGTCCTGGACCGAGATGGACTCGGAGGCGTCGATCAGGATGACCGCCACCTCGGCCTTCTCGACGGCGGCCGCGGTGCGCAGCGAGGCGTAGTAGTCGGCGCCCTGCTGGAGGTGGACGCGCTTGCGGATACCGGCCGTGTCGACGAACTTCCAGGTGACACCGCCGAGCTCGATGAGCTCGTCGACCGGGTCGCGGGTGGTGCCGGCGAGCTCGTTGACGACGACCCGCTCCTCGTTCGCCACCTTGTTGAGGAGGGAGGACTTGCCGACGTTCGGGCGGCCGATGAGGGCGATCCGGCGGGGGCCGCCGACGCCGGGGCCGCCGAAGGTCTGCTCGGGGGCCTCGGGGAGGGCCTCCAGGACGGCGTCGAGCATGTCGCCGGTGCCGCGGCCGTGCAGGGCGGAGACCGGGTGCGGCTCGCCGAGGCCGAGGGACCAGAGGTAGGAGGCGTCGGCCTCGCCGCTGGGGCCGTCGACCTTGTTGGCGGCCAGCACGACCGGCTTGCCGGCCTTGCGCAGCAGGCGTACGACCGCCTCGTCGGTGTCGGTGGCGCCGACCTTGGCGTCGACGACGAAGACGACCGCGTCGGCGGCCTCGATCGCGTACTCGGCCTGGGCGGCCACGGAGGCGTCGATGCCGAGGACGTCCTGCTCCCAGCCACCGGTGTCGACGACCTTGAAGCGGCGGCCCGCCCACTCGGCCTCGTAGGTCACGCGGTCGCGGGTGACGCCGGGCTTGTCCTCGACGACGGCCTCGCGCCGGCCGATGATGCGGTTCACGAGAGTCGACTTGCCGACGTTCGGGCGGCCGACGACGGCGAGGACGGGCAGCGGGCCGTGGCCCGCCGCCTCGATGGCGCCCTCGACGTCCTCGATGTCGAAGCCCTCTTCGGCGGCGAGCTCCATGAACTCCGCGTACTCGGTGTCACCGAGCGCCCCGTGGTCGTACTCGTGCTCAGCCGAGTCGCCGGGCTGGCTGTGGTCGTTCATGAAGTCCGTACCTCGTCGTTCATCGTGGTGATCGGTGGATCAGCCGCATTTGGGCCGATCCACTACTTAGTGTCGCCTAGCGTCCGGTCAGACGCCTGGCGTTTTCCAGGTGGCCGCTGAGCTGCTTCTGGATGCGTTCGGTGGCCTCGTCCAGGGCCCTGCGGGTGCGCCGGCCGCTGCCGTCGCCCGCCTCGAAGGGGTCGCCGAAGACGACGTCGACGCGGGAGCGCAGCGGAGGCAGCCCCTTTATCAACCGTCCCTGCCGCTCGGAGCTTCCCAGTACGGCCACCGGGACGATCGGCGCCCCGGAGCGCACCGCGAAGTAGGCGAGCCCGGCGCGCAGCGCGGCGAAGTCGCCGTCGCCCCGGCTGCCCTCCGGGAAGATGCCGAGCACTCCCCCGGCCTCCAGGACGCCGAGCGCCCGGGTGATCGCCGTGCGGTCGGCGGACTGGCGGTCCACCTTCAGCTGGCCGATCCGGGTCAGGAACGGGTCGAGGGGCCCGACGAACGCCTCCTTCTTGATGAGGAAGTGCGTCGGCCGGGGCGACACGCCCATGACCATCGGGCCGTCGATGTTGTGGGAGTGGTTCACGGCGAGGATCGCCGGGCCGTGCGCGGGCACCTTCCAGGAACCGAGCACGCGCGGCTTCCACAGCCCGTACATCAGGCCGACCCCGATACGCCGTCCGGTCTCGGCGCCCCGCTGCGACGGAAGGCTCACTTCCCGGCCCGCTTCTCCTCGACGAGGGTGACGACGCACTCGATGACCTGCGCGAGGGTCAGCTCGGTGGTGTCCACCTCGACCGCGTCGTCCGCCTTGGCGAGCGGCGAGGTCTTGCGGGAGGAGTCGGCCGCGTCCCGCTTGATCAGGGCCTCGCGGGTGGCGTTGACGTCGACGCCCTTGAGCTCACCGCTGCGCCGGGCCGCGCGGGCCTCCGGCGAGGCGGTGAGGAAGATCTTGAGGTCGGCGTCGGGCAGCACGGTGGTACCGATGTCCCGGCCCTCCACGACGATCCCGACCTCGGTGGCGGAGGCCAGCGACCGCTGCAGCTCGGTGATCCGCTCCCGGACCTCGGGGACCGCGCTCACGGCGCTGACCTTGGAGGTGACGTCCTGGGTGCGGATCGGGCCGGCCACGTCGACCCCGTCGACCGTGATCGTCGGGTTGACCGGGTCGGTCCCGGAGACGATCTCCGGCTTGCCGGCGACCGCCGCGATCGCGGTCGGGTCGGTGAGGTCGATGCCGTTGTTCACCATCCACCAGGTGATCGCCCGGTACTGGGCACCGGTGTCCAGGTAGCTGAGGCCGAGCTGGCCGGCCACGGCCTTGGAGGTGCTCGACTTGCCGGTGCCCGAGGGGCCGTCGATGGCGACAATCACGGGCTTTGCGGCGCCGTTTTCCACGGGGGGACACCTTCCGGGTGCAGGGTGGGAGTGGTGTGCGGGACGCCGACGCGCCCCGCACAAGGTTACCGGCCCCCGGGACCGCCGGATTCAGCGCTATTGCCGCAGCGCCCAGCCCCGGTCCCGCAGCGCCGACGTCAGGACCGGCACCGCCTTCGGCTCCACCCACAGCTGGACGAGACCGGCCTGCTGCCCGGTCGCGTGCTCGATGCGCACGTCCTCGATGTTGACCCCGGCCGCGCCGGCGTCCGCGAAGATCCGGGCCAGCTGGCCGGGCTGGTCGTCGATGAGCACCGCCACGACCTCGTACACCCGGGGCGCCGACCCGTGCTTGCCGGGTACCCGGACCTGACCGGCGTTGCCGCGCCGCAGCACGTCCTCGATGCCTGCCCCGCCCTCGCGGCGCTTGTCCTCGTCGGAGGACTGCAGGGCGCGCAGCGCGCTGACCGTCTCGTCGAGGTCGGCGGAGACGTCCGCGAGCAGGTCGGCGACCGGGCCGGGGTTGGCGGAGAGGATGTCGATCCACATCCCGGGGTCGGAGGCGGCGATCCGGGTGACGTCCCGGATGCCCTGCCCGCACAGTCGTACGGCGGCCTCCTCGGCGTGCTCCAGGCGGGCGGCGACCATGCTGGAGACCAGGTGGGGCATGTGGGAGACCAAGGCGACCGCGCGGTCGTGGGCGTCGGCGTCCATGACCACCGGGACGGCCCGGCAGTGCGAGACCAGCTCCAGGGCGAGGTTCAGCACCTCGGTGTCGGTGTCCCGGGTCGGGGTGAGCACCCAGGGGCGGCCCTCGAAGAGGTCGGCGGTGGCCGCCAGCGGCCCGGACTTCTCCCGGCCGGACATGGGATGCGTGCCGATGTACGAGGACAGGTCCAGGCCGCGCGCCTCCAGCTCGCGGCGCGGGCCGCCCTTGACGCTGGCCACGTCGGCGTAGCCACGCGCCAGGCGCCTGTTCATCGCGTCCGCGAGCACGGACGCCACATGGGCGGGCGGGGCGGCGACGAGCGCCAGGTCGACCGGGCCCTCGGGGGCCTGGTCGGTGCCGGCGCCGAGCGCGGCCGCGGTGCGGGCCTGCTCCGGGTCGTGGTCGGCGAGGTGGACGACGACGCCCCGCTGGGAGAGGGCGAGCGCGGCGGACGTGCCGATGAGACCGGTACCGATGACGAGCGCGGTTCTCACTGGGCGATGTCCTTGCGCAGGGCGGCCGCGGCGCCGAGGTAGACATGGGTGATCTCGGCGCGGGGGCGGTCCGACTCGATGTGCGCGAGGATCCGCACGACCCGGGGCATGGCGCCCGCGATGTCCAGCTCCTGGGCGCAGATCAGCGGTACGTCGACGATGCCGAGCTTGCGCGCGGCGGCCGCCGGGAAGTCGCTGTGCAGGTCGGGCGTGGCCGTGAACCAGATGCTGATCAGGTCGTCGGCGGTCAGGTCGTTCCGCTCCAGGACGGCGGTGAGCAGCGCTCCGACCTGCTCGTCCATGTGACCGGCATCGTCCCGTTCCAGTTGGACGGCTCCCCGGACCGCTCGTACCGCCACGGCGCTGCTCCTGTTCTGATGTCGGTCTCTTGCTCCGTCCAGCCTAGTCAGACCGGACCTCGCCCCGTGCGCGGCGCCCGCCCGCTGAGACGGCGCGTCACGGGGTCTGCCGCCGGACCAGGTCCTCGATCGGGGCCTGCGGCACCTGCCCCTGGGGGGTGAGCCTGTCGACGGCGTCGGGCAGCACCCGGGCGAGCTGGTCCGCGGCCTTCTGCGGGGTCGTCCCGGTCTCCTCGGCGACCTGCTGGAGGGCGTCGTCGGGCAGGGCCTGCCGGAGCTGGTCGCCGGTGACGGGCTGGTTGGCACCGGTGCCGACCCAGGAGTCCTGCTGCGCGGTCAGGCCGGACCTCGCGAGGGTCTCCAGGAGCCCGCCGAGCGAGCCGCCGCCCTGGCCGTGGCTCATCGCGCCGATCAGCGCGGTGAGGAGTCCGGCCCCCTTGCCCTCGTCCTTGCCCTCGTCGCCGAGGAGGCTGCCGAGCATGCTTTCGAGATCGTTGCCTGCCATGGCCCCAATGTCATGCGTATGACCCCATTCCGCTACTTGGAGCGGAACACCCCGGTGCGCCTCTTTACGCCGGACCCGCCGGTCCGCTCTGATGACAGGCAGACCCGCCTCGGGGGAGGCCCCACCATGAAACGTCCCGGTCCCTTGCTGACCCTGCTCGCGGGTCTGCTGCTCGGCCTGTTCATGCTGACGCTCAACATGACGACGGGCACGAAGACGGGCTCGTCCACGTACCGGAAGTCACCGAGCCCGACGCCGACGGGGGCCACGGCGTCCCCGGCCCCCACCGCGACGGGGACCACGGCGTCCCCGACCTCGTCGCGGATCCCCGACGCCTCCTACTCCGGCCGGACCGACGACGGCTCCTCCGCCGTCGCCGTCTCGGTCCGTGACGGCAGGGCGATCGCGTACTTCTGCGACGGGCACAGCAAGGAGTCCTGGCTGAAGGGCGATGTGAAGGCCGACGGCGGCATGAAGCTGACCGGCGGCCACGGTGCCGTGCTGAACGGCACGTTGGAGGACGCCGAGCGGATCCGCGGCACCGTCGACCTGGACGGCGGCCACTACGCCTTCACCGCCCGGAAGGCCGTCACGGGGACGGCCCTGTACCGGGCCACGGCGACCGTGCGCGGCGCGAGGATCGACGGCGGCTGGATCGTGCTGGCCGACGGCAGCCAGGTCGGCGTCGTCGACCGCGACGGCAGTCCCTCGGCCGCACCCCGCATCGACCCGGCGACCGGCGCCGTGACGGTCGACGGAGAGCACCTGACGGCGAACCCAGTCGTCCCCTGACACCCGGCCGTGACCCGAGGGAGCCGACCATGCCCGTCGACCCGAACGCCGCCACCCAGAGCTGGCCGTCGCCCGAGCCGGACCGAAACCGTCCGCACCCCGCCCGCTATCTGGTCCCCGCCCTGGTGGCGGCCGCCGTGGCGGTCGCCCTCGGCGTGTACGGCAGGGTCCACCATCCGACCGGGACCGCCTTCGACCTGGCCGGTTTCAGCAGCACGGGCGCGGTGAAGTCCTGGCTCGCCTCGACGGCGTTCTTCTTCGCGCTCGTCCAGCTGCTCTCCGCTCTGATGATGTACGGCAGGCTGCCCGGGCCGCGCTGGGCGTCGGCGCTGCACCGCTGGTCGGGGCGGATCGCCTTCCTCGTCGCCGTTCCGGTTGCGGTGCACTGCTTGTATGCGTTTGGCTTTCAGACGTACGAGACACGCGTTTTGTGGCATTCCGTCCTGGGTTGCTTCTTCTTCGGTGTTTTCAGTGCCAAGATGCTTCTGCTCCGCTCGGAGCGACTCCCAGGCTGGTTGCTGCCGTTCATCGGTGGACTGGTGTTCGCCGTGCTCACGCTCATCTGGCTGACGTCCGCCTTCTGGTTCTTCCGCACGTTCGGAGTGACGACATGACCGACGGCTCCACTCGGCGCACGGTTCTCGCGACGGGCGCGGCGGCGCTCGCCGTGGGCTGCGCGGGATGCAGCAACTACTCCAGCAACAGCAGCTCGGGGTCGACGACCGGGCCGACGTCCGAGTCGCCGACCGCCGCCGGCGGACAGGCGCTGGCGAAGACGAGCGAGATTCCCGAGGGCGGCGGCACGATCTTCAAGGAGCAGAAGGTCGTGGTGACGCAGCCGAAGTCCGGCGAGTTCAAGGCTTTCTCGGCGATCTGCACCCACATGGGCTGCACGGTGAACCAGGTGGCGGACGGCACCATCGACTGCCCCTGCCACGGCAGCAAGTACCACATCGCCGACGGCTCGGTGGCGCACGGCCCGGCGACGAAGCCGCTGCCGCCCAAGTCCATCAGCGTGAGCGGAAATTCGATCACCCTGACGTGAGCCGCCGCGTACGCTCCCGGGCATGCAGCCCGAGGACCTGGTACGCGACCACACGATCTACGCCTGTGTCATGGGGTCGCGGGCCTTCGGTCTGGCCACGGAGGACAGCGACACCGACCGCCGGGGGGTGTTCCTCGCCCCCACTCCCCTGTTCTGGAGCTTCGAGAAGCCGCCGACGCATGTGGAGGGACCGGGCGAGGAGCGGTTCTCCTGGGAGCTGGAGCGGTTCTGCGAGCTGGCGCTGCGGGGCAACCCGAACATCCTGGAGTGCCTGCACTCGCCCCTGGTCGAGCACGTCGACGACACGGGCCGCGAGCTCCTCTCGCTGCGCGGCGCCTTCCTCTCCCGGCAGACGTACGGCACCTTCACCCGCTACGCCCTCGGCCAGCGCAGGAAGCTCGACGCCGACGTCCGTACGCACGGCGCCCCGCGCTGGAAGCACGCGATGCATCTGCTGCGGCTGCTGACGAGCGCCCGCGATCTGCTGCGCACCGGTGAGCTGACGGTCGACGTCGGCGACCGGCGCGCGGAGTTCCTGGCGGTGAAGCGGGGCGAGGTCTCCTGGGCGGAGATCGAGTCCCGGATGGCCCGGCTCGGCGAGGAGACCGACCTGGCCCTGCGCGGCAGCCCCCTGCCGGCGGAGCCGGACCACGCGCGCGTGGCCGACTTCCTGTTCCGGGTCCGCCGCGCCTCAGCCCTTGAGGCGCGCCCGGACCACGAGGTCGTGCAGGGCGTCGTACGCGGAGGGGGCCTCGGGCAGCACTGAGGTGTTCTGCGCGTCGTCGAGCAGGGCGTGCAGCCGCTCCACGTCGGCCGCCACGCACGCGTGCTCGACATCTGCGCTGCCGTGCTCCCGCTCGGCCTTGGCGGCGATCAGCTCGGGCAGGTAGGAGGGCGCCTCGGCGACCTCGCCGACGAGGGTGGGCAGATGGGCCTGTACCTCGCCGGCGCGCATCAGCCGGATGCCGGTGAGCAGCACGCGGAACGTGTACAGCAGCGGTTTGAGTTCGCCGGTCTTCTCGAACAGCCGCCACTGGGTGACCGCGAAGCCCCGGTAGTGGTGGGCGTGGTGGCTGGTGAGGACGCCCGGGGCGAGCGCGGCCAGTTCGCGGTGCGTGTCGCTGGTGTGCGCGACGAGCGGCGACAGGAGCTGTTCCAGCACATAGCCGTTGCGGCGCAGCATCAGCCGGACGAACTTGCGCAGGTCGTGGGTGACGAGGTCCATCTCGACGCCGTAGTGCACCCAGATCCGCGAGCGGGTCTCCTCGGGCTCGCGCAGCCCCAGCAGGTCGGCGGCGGGCAGCAGATGGACGCCCCGCAGGTCCACGTCGGAGTCCCGGGACGGGAAGCCGTACAGGTGCGCCCCGGAGACGGTCGCGAACAGCAGGGGGTAGGGCTGTTCCTCGACTATGGGCGTCAGGTCGATTACGGGTGTCAGGTCGATGTCCGGCTCGTCGATCATGGGGCTAAGCGTCCCAGAGCGCGCCCAGGGTCATCAGGTCCCCCCGGTATTCGATCCGGTCGGCCCACTCGGCCGGCCAGGCGTCCTCGCCCAGCCGGGCCCCCGCGAAGGCCCCGGCCAGGCAGGCGACGGAGTCCGAGTCGCCGGAGGAGCAGGCGGCCCGGCGCAGGGCGAGCAGCGGCTCGTCGGGGAAGAGCAGGAAGCAGAGCAGACCGGTCGCCAGGGCCTCCTCGGCGATCCAGCCGGCGCCGGTGGCCAGGCAGGGGTCGGCCTCCGGGGAGGCGTTCCGCACGGCGTCCCGGAGGCGGTCGAGGATAGCCAGGCACTCGTCCCAGCCGCGTGCGATGAAGTGCTCGGGGTCGGGGTCCTGGCTGCGGGTCCACAGGTCGCCGAGCCAGGTGCGGTGGTAGCGGGTGCGGTTCTCGACGGCGTACGACCTCAGCCGGCCGACCAGGTCCGCCGGTTCGGTCCCCTGCGCGAGCAGCCGTACGGCGTGCGCGGTGAGGTCGGAGGCGGCGAGGGCGGTGGGGTGGCCGTGGGTGAGGGCGGACTGCAACTGGGCGGCTCCGGCGCGCTGTTCGTCGCTCAGCCCGGGTGCGAGTCCGACGGGCGCGACCCGCATGTTGGCCCCGCACCCCTTGGAGCCGATCTGGCTGGCGTCCTGCCAGACCCGCCCCTCCTCCTCCAGCAGCTCGCACGCCCGCAGACAGGTCCGGCCCGGCGCCCGGTTGTTCTCGGGCGACCGGTACCAGTCCACGAACTCCGCCCGCAGCGGCCGCGCCAGCCGCTCGGGCGCGAGCACCCCGCGGTCCATGGCGGTCCGCAGCCCGCGTCCGACCGCGATCGTCATCTGCGTGTCGTCGGAGACGAAGGCACGCGCGGGCAGCTCCATCTCCCGCCACGGCCCGCACTTGGCGAGGATCGAGGGCACGTCGTTGAACTCGGTCGGGAAGCCGAGCGCGTCCCCGAGGGCGAGTCCGATCAGGGAGCCGGTGGCGGCGCGCTTCTGCACTCTGGTCATGGTCATGCGGGGCGTCCTTCCCGGGACGGGCGGAGCAGGGGCGGGTGGAGCGCGGTGGCGGTGCCCGCGCGGTGGAGCGCGGCGGGTTTGCCGCGGCCGCCGGTCAACCGGGCGGCGCCGGGGACGGGTTCGACGAAGCCGGGCGTGGCGAGCACCTTGCGGCGGAAGTTGGGGCGGTCCAGCTCGACGCCCCAGACGGTCTCGTAGACGTTCTGCAGCTCGCCGAGCGTGAACTCGGGCGGGCAGAAGGCAGTGGCGAGGCAGCTGTACTCCAGCTTCGCGCCCACGCGTTCGTGCGCGTCGGCGAGGATCCGGTCGTGGTCGAAGGCGAGCGGCCGGGCCGTGTCGTACGGCAGCCAGCGCGCCTGCGCCGCGTCACCGCCGCCGTGCGGTTCGGGCGGGTCGGGCAGCAGCGCGGTGAAGGCGACGGAGACGACCCGCATCCTCGGGTCGCGGTCCGGGTCGCTGTAGGTGCGCAGCTGCTCCAGGTGCAGCCCGGACACGTCCGACAGACCGGTCTCCTCGGCGAGTTCACGCCGGGCCGCCGTCTCGGCCGACTCCCGGGGCAGCACGAAGCCGCCCGGCAGCGCCCACCGGCCGGCGAACGGCTCCTGTCCGCGCTCCACGAGCAGCACGTGCAGGGCCCCCGCGCGGAGGGTGAGGACGGCGAGGTCGACGGTGACGGCGAAGGGTTCGTAGGCGTACTTGTCGTAGCCCTGCATGACCGGCCACCCCCTTACTAATAGTCGTTACGACTATAAAGAGTGCGCGTCCGGCCGCGCAAGCCCCTCAGTGGCCGCTGGGGCCCTTTTCCCGGGGACGACGGCGGCCGGTCCCGGAGTGCCCGGAACCGGCCGTCACGAAGCCGTACAAGCCCCTTCGCGGGGTTTGCGGGGTCTTAGAGGTCGACTTCCTTCATGAGCATCCCGACCTCGGTGTTGGACAGGCGGCGCAGCCAGCCCGACTTCTGGTCGCCGAGGGTGATCGGGCCGAAGGCGACCCGCACCAGCTTGTCGACCGGGAAGCCCGCCTCGGCCAGCATGCGGCGCACGATGTGCTTGCGGCCCTCGTGCAGGGTGACCTCGACGAGGTAGTTCTTGCCGGTCTGCTCGACGACCCGGAAGTGGTCGGCGCGGGCGTAGCCGTCCTCCAGCTGGATGCCGTCCTTGAGCTTCTTGCCGAGGTCGCGCGGGATGGGGCCCACGATGTGCGCGAGGTAGGTCTTCTTCACGCCGTACTTGGGGTGGGTCAGCCGGTGCGCCAGCTCTCCGTGGTTGGTGAGCAGGATCACACCCTCGGTCTCGGTGTCCAGGCGCCCCACGTGGAAGAGCCGGGTCTCCCGGTTGGTGACGTAGTCGCCGAGGCACTGCCGCCCGTCCGGGTCCTCCATCGTGGAGACGACACCGGCCGGCTTGTTCAGCGAGAAGAACTGGTACGACTGCGTGGCCACGGTCAGCCCGTCGACCCTGACCTCGTCCTTCTCCGGGTCGACCCGCTTGCCCTGCTCCAGCACGATCTCGCCGTTGACCTCGACCCGGGCCTGCTCGATCAGCTCCTCGCAGGCGCGCCGGGAGCCGTAGCCCGCGCGGGCGAGGACCTTCTGCAGCCGCTCGCCCTCCTGCTCGGCGCCCGGGAAGGTCTTGGGGAGCTTCACGTCCGGCTTGCCGGCGTACCGCTCCCGGTTGCGCTCCTCCGCGCGGGCGTCGTACTCACGGGAACTGGCCGGGGCCGTACGGCCGCGCCCGGTGCCCTGCCCCTGCCGGGGCCCGCCCTTGGCGCCGCCGCGCGCCGAGGCGCCGCGGCCCGACTTCGGACCGTCCTGGGTGGCGCCCGGTCCTACGTCGTAGCGCCGCTCCTCCGGGCGCGGCTTCTTCGGCCGGCCGGCGCCCTGCTTGTCGTCGCGGGCGTTGCCGGCGCCGCGGTAGTTACCGCGCCCACCGCTGCTCCCGCCGCGGCCGCCGCTGTTGCCACCACGGCTCCCGCCGTTGTTTCCGCTGCTGTTCCTGCCGCTGCTGCTTCGCATCAAATTTCCGTCTAGTCGTCTGCGTCCTCGGAATCCGGCGCATCGGGTGCGTCCGGATCGAACGACGGCACGCCCTCCTGGGTCTCGGCCTCGATCGCCTCGGCCTCCGGGAGGAAGGGCGCGAGCTCCGGGAGCTCGTCCAGGCCGCGCAGGCCCATCCGCTCCAGGAAGTAGTTCGTCGTCCTGTACAGGATCGCACCTGTTTCGGGTTCCGCGCCCGCCTCCTCGACCAGACCGCGCTGGAGCAGGGTGCGCATCACACCGTCGCAGTTGACTCCGCGGACGACCGAGACGCGGCTGCGGCTCACCGGCTGGCGGTACGCGACGACCGCGAGGGTCTCCAGGGCGGCCTGGGTGAGCCGCGCGGTCTGGCCCTCCAGGACCAGCCGCTCGACGGCGGGCGCGAACTCGCCGCGGGTGTAGAAACGCCAGCCGCCCGCGACGAACCGCAGCTCGAAGCCGCGGCCCTGCACGGTGTACTCGTCGGCCAGCTCGCGCAGCGCCTTCGTGATCGTCCGCTTGGGCCGCTCCAGGATCTTGGACAGGTGCTCCGCGGTGGCGGGCTCGTCGACGACCATGAGGACCGCTTCCAGGGCCGGCTTGAGGTCGAGTTCGGCGACCGGGCGCAGCCCGGCCGGGAGCTCCGTGGTGTCCTCGCTCACGCCTTGTCCTCCTTGCCCTTGGGCGGCTCGGGCGGTCGGTCGAACTCGTCGGTCACCATCGGCCGGGCCGCGCCGTCCCCGCCGGTCCAGCGCACGATCAGGTCGCCGAGCGCGGTCTCCTGGTCCAGGGCGACGGCCTTCTCCCGGTACAGCTCCAGGAGAGCCAGGAACCGGGCCACGACGGTGAGCGTGTCCTCGGTGTCCGCCACCAGCACCTGGAAGCTGGCCTCCCCCAGCTCCCGCAGCCGCGCCACCACGATCCCGGCCTGCTCCTGCACGCTGACCAGCGGGGCGTGGATGTGGTCGACGTACACCTGCGGCTTGGGCCTGGGCTGCATCGCCTTGACCGCGAGCCTGGCGAATCCTTCCGGCCCGATGCTGATGACGACCTCGGGCAGCAGCTCGGCGAGGTGCGGTTCGAGGCCGACGGTACGGGGCCAGCGGCGGGCCTCGTCGTCCAGGCGCCGGTTGAAGATGTCGGCGATCTGTTTGTACGCGCGGTACTGCAGCAGCCGCGCGAAGAGGAGGTCACGGGCTTCGAGGAGCGCCAGGTCGGCCTCGTCCTCGACCTCGGCGGCGGGCAGCAGCCGGGCGGCCTTCAGGTCGAGCAGCGTGGCGGCCACGACGAGGAACTCGGTCGTCTGGTCCAGGTCCCAGTCCGGCCCCATGGCCCGGATGTGCGCCATGAACTCGTCGGTGACCTTGGAGAGGGCGACCTCGGTGACGTCCAGCTTGTGCTTGGAGATCAGCTGGAGGAGGAGGTCGAAGGGCCCCTCGAAGTTGGCGAGACGGACCTTGAACACACCGTCGGGAATGTCCTGGGGCACAGGAGCAGGTTCTTGAGGAACAGGTTCGTGAGAAACCGGCTCCGGCTCCGGTACGACGACCTCGGGCTCCGGCTCCGGCGCAACCGCCGGCGGCGCCGCGCCCGGTCCCCGCCCCAGCACACGGCGACGGCCGCCGGAGGCACCGGGGTGGGGAGCGTCGGTCGAGGTCATAGCCCCCGCAGGCTACCTCTACCGGCCGCGCAGCCGTCGTACGAGGATGCTCGCGTCTCCCCGGGACTCCAGGTCCGCCAGCACCACGGCGACCGCCTCGCGGACGATCCGGCCCCGGTCGACGGCCAGTCCGTGTTCGCCGCGGAGCACGAGCCGTGCGTGCTCCAGGTCCATCAGTTCCTCGGCGGAGACATAGACGGTGATCTTCTCGTCGTGCCGCTCGCGTCCGCTGGGCCGCCGGGCGGGCGCCCTGCCACCGCGCTTACGGGGCTGGGCCTGTGCGGCGGACCCGCCAGAACCTTCCTGCGCCGCCTGCTGCCGCGCGACCCGCTCGGCCGACGGCGCGATCGTGGCGGACTGCACGGCGCGGTTGCGGGACTCCCCGGCGTCGGTCGGCTCGGCGTCCGCCGCCACGTGCTCCGCGCCCTCGCCGTCGCCGCCCTGCACGGGCACCGCGTGCGGCGCGTCCTCGGCGGCCTCGGCCGCCCGGTCGTCGTTCTCCCCCGCGGGAGTCGCGGGGGACGGCACCCGGGCCTCGCCGTTGGCCGGGCGCCTGGGAGTGGACGGCTGCAGCGCCATCCCCCCGGTCGTACGGAACAGTTCGTCGGCCCCCGGCAGACTCACTCGGCGTGACACCGGGCGAGCACCTCCCTGGCGAGCTGGCGATAGGCGGCGGCACCGACGGAGTTCGAGGCGTACGTGGTGATCGGCTCGCCGGCGACCGTGGTCTCCGGGAAGCGGACCGTGCGGCCGATGACCGTGTGGTAGACGTGGTCGTCGAACGCCTCGACGACACGCGCGAGCACCTCACGGCTGTGCACGGTGCGGGAGTCGTACATCGTGGCGAGGATGCCGTCGAGCTCCAGCTCCGGGTTGAGCCGCTCCTGGACCTTCTCGATGGTCTCGGTCAGCAGGGCGACACCGCGCAGGGCGAAGAACTCGCACTCCAGGGGCACGATCACCTTGTGAGCGGCCGTCAGCGCGTTGACCGTGAGCAGGCCGAGCGAGGGCTGGCAGTCGATCACGATGTAGTCGTAGTCGTCCATCAGCGGCTTCAGCGCCCGCTGCAGGGTCGACTCGCGGGCGACCTCGGAGACCAGCTGGACCTCGGCGGCCGACAGGTCGATGTTGGAGGGCAGCAGGTCCATGTTGGGGACCGCGGTCTTCAGGAGGACCTCGTCGGCCGACATGCCCCGCTCCATGAGCAGGTTGTAGACGGTGAGGTCGAGCTCCATCGGGTTGACGCCGAGACCCACCGACAGCGCGCCCTGCGGGTCGAAGTCCACGAGCAGCACACGCCGGCCGTACTCCGCGAGCGCGGCACCCAGGTTGATGGTGGACGTCGTCTTGCCGACGCCGCCCTTCTGGTTGCACATCGCGATGATCTTCGCGGGGCCGTGGTCGGTCAGCGGGCCCGGGATCGGGAAGTACGGCAGCGGGCGCCCGGTCGGACCGACGCGCTCACGGCGCTGGCGGGCCGCGTCGGGCGCGAGCGTGGCCGCGTACTCCGGATCCGGCTCGTACTCGGCGTCGGGGTCGTAGAAGTGCCCGTCGGGCAGTTCGTCGTAGACGGCGAATTGGTTGTGGGGCGCGCCACTTCCGTCGCCGGCCAGGGCGTTCACGTGATGGCCATCCATGCTCTGGTGTGCTGTCCGCGTGGTCCGCGGACTCCGGGCTGCTGTGAAGGTGCGCACCGCGACGGAGCCGACAGCCTCGAACCCCGCGGGACCCTGGTCCCGTACCGGCATTCCTGGTTGACCACCCCCGGGAGAAAATGTCGACTCATTCACAAGTCGTCTTACCTCCTTGGTGACCAGGAAACTTCTAGACAGGTCGGCGTGGCACCATGCCGACGGTTGGCGACTCTATGGCGTGTCGGGCGTCCGCAGCAACACAATCCGCCGGACCCGGCAGGATGTGTCGGCAATGAAACATCTCGCTGTCAAGGGCGTACGGCCGTCGCACGGCAGGTTTCACGGGTGTGCGAATCGGTCGAAGGGTTACGTTCGAGGCGAGTTGACCGAGAGTCGCAAAGTGACCATACACACATCTGGCCGGACCTTGTGGGGCAAGGTCCGGCCGGGTGCAGGCGATTGACGCGGCTTGTTGACGTATCGCCTTTACGAAAAGGTGACTTAGCTCAGCCGATCAGCGTGGCGATGTCCAGGTGCTCCAGGCCGTGCGCCTCGGCGACCTCCCGGTAAACAACCTTGCCGTCATGGGTGTTGAGACCCTTGGCGAGCGCGGCGTCGCGGCGCAGCGCCTCGGCCCAGCCGTTGTTCGCGAGCGACACGATGTAGGGCAGCGTGGCGTTGGTGAGCGCGTAGGTGGAGGTGTTGGGCACCGCGCCGGGCATGTTGGCGACGCAGTAGAAGACCGACTCGTGGACCTTGAAGGTCGGCTCGGCGTGCGTGGTGGGGCGGGAGTCCTCGAAGCAGCCGCCCTGGTCGATCGCGATGTCGACAAGGACACTTCCCTGCTTCATGCGGGAGACCAGCTCGTTGGTGACGAGCTTGGGGGCCTTGGCGCCCGGGATGAGCACCGCGCCGATCACGAGGTCGGCCTCCAGGCAGGCCTTCTCCAGCTCGAAGGAGTTGGAGACGACGGTCTGGATCTTGGTGCCGAAGACCTTGTCGGCCTCCTTGAGCTTGTTGATGTCCTTGTCGAGCAGGGTCACATGGAAGCCCATGCCGATGGCGATCTGGGCGGCGTTCCAGCCGGAGACGCCACCGCCGATGACGACGGCCTTGGCGGCCAGCACGCCCGGGACACCGCCGGGCAGCACACCGCGGCCGCCGTTGGCGCGCATCAGGTGGTAGGCGCCGACCTGCGGGGCGAGGCGGCCGGCGACCTCGGACATCGGGGCGAGCAGCGGGAGGGCGCGGTTGGGCAGCTCGACGGTCTCGTAGGCGATGGCCGTGGTGCCGGACTCCAGGAGGGCGTCGGTGCACTCCTTGGACGCGGCCAGGTGCAGGTACGTGAAGAGGGTCTGGTCCTTGCGGAGGCGGTGGTACTCCTCCGCGATCGGCTCCTTGACCTTCAGCAGCAGGTCGGCGGTGGCCCACACCTCGTCGGCGGTGTCCAGGATCGTGGCACCGGCGGCGACGTACTCGTCGTCCGGGATCGACGAGCCGACACCGGCGCCGCGCTCGATGACGACCTGGTGGCCGTTACGCACCAGCTCGTGCACGCCGGCGGGGGTGATGGCCACCCGGAACTCGTTGTTCTTGACCTCGCGGGGGATGCCGACCTTCACGTCGATCACGGTCCTTGGCTCAGAGGGTGTGGGGGCATAGCTGCACATACCCGGCATATGGGATACACCAGGAGACACCGCAGGAGAACCGACGGCAGAGCCAGTTTAATGAAGGCGTTCCGGCTGTCTAGCCTTTCATTGCATCAATCTTCGCTGGATGCGCTACGGATTTCGCAGGTGTTAGCGCCATGTTCCGGGTCGGAGTCGGGGTCCGAGGCGTCCTGCGGCTCCTCACTCAGCATGCGCTCGGCGGCGGAACGGTGCAGGCTCGCGGCGGTGGAGTCGCCGAGCCGCTCCAGCGTGTCGGCGAGGCGCAGCTGGAGCGCGGCCTGCAGTCGCGTGTCGTCGGCGCGGCGCGCCCACTCGACCGCCTCCTGGCAGGTGCGCAGTGATTCCTCGGGCCGCCCGGCGTACTCCTGGACCCGCGCCAGCTCGCTCAACGCCCGTGCCTGTGCGGGCACATCGCCGTTCTTGCGGTGGCCGGAAACAGCCGCCCGCCAGGCCCTGAGCGCCTCGCCGTAGCGGCCCGCGTAGGTGTGCGCCCCCGCGATACGGCCGTAGAGCCGGGCGGCCTCGGCGCGCTCGTCGCGGGCCAGCCGCTGGGCGAGGGCGCGGCCGAACCAGTCGGCGGCCCGGTCGTAGTCCCCCAGCTCCTGGTGCGCACCGCCTACGGATTCCATTGCGCGACCGGTCGCGTACGGGTCATTTGCGATGCGTCCGGCGTCCAGCGCGGCCCGATAGCGCACCAGCGCGTCCGCCGTACGCCCGGTCTGCGCGTCCAGGTCGCCCAGGTTCAGCAGCGCGGCGGCCTGCTCGCGGGGCAGCCGGCGGCGCTCGGCCACGTCGAGGACGAGCCGGTGGATGCCGTACAGGTCGGGGGCCGCGGCCCGGGTACCGAAGTGCGCCACCATGGCCTTGACCAGCTGGGACATCAGGCGCCTGGCCAGCGTGTCGAGCTCGCCGTCGGCGACGGCCGCGCGGGCGGCGGCCAGCAGGGCCGGGCGCCGGATGCTCAGCCAGTCGGCGGCGGCCCGGGGGGTGGGGAAGCGCAGCTCGCGGGGCAGGGCCTGGAGCTTCTCGCGGGCCTGCGGGTTGTCGGTCTCGGTGATCGCGCGGCACGACTGCAGCAGCCGTACCGTGCGCTCCAGCATCCGGGCGCGGGCCAGTTGGAGCTCTCCGGCCCGTTCCTGGGACTCGGCCAGCGCCCGGAGCAGCGGGTGGAGGCAGCCGGGGAGCTCGTACTGGGGCAGCGGGGAGTCCACGGGGCGCAGCAGGCCGAGGCGGACCAATTCGTCCAGGGTGGTGCGGGCGGTGTCGACCGAGCAGCCGGCGAGGGACGAGGCGGTGTGCGGGTCGACCAGGCCGGCCGGGGCCAGGCACAGGAGTCGCAGTATCCGGGCCGCCCGGCCGGGCAGCTGGTCGTGCACGAACCGGAAGACCCGGGACAGGGCGGAGCCGTCCTCGGTGTCGGCGTGCAGGCGTTTCGCGAGGTCGGAGACGGCCATCTGGGGGCGGGCGGCGAGCCAGCCACCGGCCAGGGTGAGCGCGGCGGGATGCGCCTGGCACACCTCGACCAGCGACTCGGCGGACCGCGGGTCCACGGTGATGCGGACCGAGCCGGTGTAGCGGGTCAGCAGTTCCACGGCCGACTTGGTGTCGAGGCCGCCCAGGGTGCAGGGGCGGACGTCCGGGATCCCGGTGAGCGGGCGGGCGGAGACGGCCACGGCCAGGCAGTCGGGGGTGTCCGGGAGCAGCGCGTCGACCTCTTCGGCGCCGGGTGCGTCGTCCAGCAGGAGCAGCATCCGGCGCTCGGCGAGGGCGGTGCGCAGGGCGTGGGTGAGGTCGTCCTCGGCGGCGCCGGCCGGGGTGGGCAGGCGCAGGGCGGCGAGGAGGTCGCGGGCGGTGCGCTCGACGGGGACGGGGGTGCCGTCGGGCTCGGCGAGGCGGGCGCGCAGCACCCCGTCGGGGTAGTCGGCGGCGACCCGCCGGACGAGTTCCCCGGCGAGGGCGGTGCGTCCGGATCCGGGTCTGCCCGCGATCAGCAGGACCCGGGCGCGGGGGGCCTTGCGGCCGGCGATGGTGTCCAGGCCCGCGCGCTCGATGTCGGCGCGCAGTTCCTTCAACTCCCTTGTACGGCCCAGGAACTGGTCCTCCGTGGCCGCGGGCGCCGCGAGTCGTGCACCGCCTGTGTCCACCGCCTGATCCGTCACGGGCCACACTCCCGTCCCACCGCACACGCATGCCCGCCGGGACTCCGGTTCGGGCGTTTCGGCTCAATCGCGTCGAGCCTAGTTCACGTGCGAGGACGTTCCGGGCGGAGCACGGCGGGCACATCGCCCGATCGGATCAGGCGATGGTCACACCGGGTCGCCCGATCGGTGGTTCAGGACTCGAAGGGCCGGGCCGGCCACGGTGCGTCGGCCGGGCGCAGCGCGTCGATGCCGTCGCCGGTGCGGGCGGCGACCAGGGAGAGGACGCCGGTCACCAGGCAGTTGTTGTGCACATCGCCGGCGAGGACCAGGCGCACCAGTTCGCCGACCGGCACGCGCGCGTACTCCAGGTCGATCTCCTCGTGCTCCGTCTCGAAGCGCTCGCCCTCGGCCTCGGACAGATCGCGGGCGAGGAAGATCCGTACGGCCTCGTCGCAGCCGCCGGGGGTGGTGTACAGGTCGGTCAGCACCCGCCAGTCCTCGGCCTTGACGTGCGCCTCCTCGTACAGCTCGCGCTGGGCGGCGTGCAGCGGGTTCTCGCCGGGGATGTCGAGCAGGCCGGCGGGGATCTCCCAGAGCTTCTGGCGGACCGGGTGCCGGTACTGGCGGATGAGCAGCACGCGGTCCTCCTCGTCGAGGGCGAGGACGGCGACCGAGCCGGGGTGGACCTGGTAGTCGCGGCGGACCACCGTGCCGTCGGGCATGACCACCTCGTCGGTGCGGACGGAGGTCTTGTTGCCCACGAAGGGGGTCTCCGTGGCCCGGATCTCCCACTCCTCGGGGGTGTCCTTGATCGTCATGCCCTGCCGCCCTTCCACGTGCACAGATGAAACCGGGGTGCCCACCCTTTGAAGGTATGCACCCCGGCCACCGTACAACTGGTGTGTTACTTCGAATTCGTCTGCTCGACCTAGGCCTGCTGACGCGCGACCGCCGCCTTCACCAGGCCCGCGAACAGCGGGTGCGGGCGGGTCGGGCGGGAGCGCAGCTCCGGGTGGGCCTGGGTGGCGACCAGGTAGGGGTGGACGTCACGGGGGTACTCGACGTACTCGACGAGCTTGCCGTCCGGGGAGGTGCCGGAGAACTGGATGCCGGCCTTCTTCTCCAGCTCCGCGCGGTACGCGTTGTTGACCTCGTAGCGGTGGCGGTGCCGCTCCTCGACGTACTCCTTGCCGTCGTAGACCTCGCGCACGATGGAGCCCTCGGCCAGCTTCGCCGGGTACATGCCGAGCCGCATGGTGCCGCCCATGTCGCCCTCGCCGGCCACGATGTCGAGCTGCTCGGCCATGGTGGAGATGACCGGGTGGCCGGTGGCGGAGTCGAACTCGGTGGAGTTGGCGTCCGGGATGTCGGCCAGGTTGCGCGCGGCCTCGATCACGATGCACTGCAGGCCCAGGCAGAGGCCGAGCAGCGGGATCCGGTTCTCACGGGCGAAACGGATGGCGCCGACCTTGCCGAGCACCCCGCGGTCGCCGAAGCCGCCGGGGATGCAGATGCCGTCGACGTCACCGAGCTGGGCGGCGGCACCGGCCGGGGTCCTGCAGTCGTCCGACGTCACCCACTTGATCTTCACGCGGGCCTTGTTGGCGAAGCCGCCGGCGCGCAGCGCCTCGGTGACCGAGAGGTAGGCGTCGGGCAGGTCGATGTACTTGCCGACCAGCGCGAGGGTGATCTCGTGGTCGGGGTTGTGGACGCGGTCGAGCAGGTCGTCCCAGGTCCGCCAGTCCACATCGCGGAACGGCAGGTCCAGCTTGCGGACGACATAGGCGTCCAGGCCCTCGCCGTGCACGGTCTTCGGGATGTCGTAGATCGAGCGGGCGTCGGGGCAGGCCACGACCGCGGCCTCGTCGACGTCGCACATCAGCGAGATCTTGCGCTTGATGGCGGTGGGGACCTCGCGGTCGCAGCGCAGCACGATCGCGTCGGGCTGGATACCGATGTTCCGCAGGGCGGCCACGGAGTGCTGGGTGGGCTTGGTCTTCAGCTCGCCGGACGGGCCGATGTACGGCAGGAGCGAGATGTGCACCACGAAGACGTTGTCCCGGCCGACCTCGTGCCGGACCTGGCGGACCGTCTCCAGGAACGGCAGCGACTCGATGTCGCCGACCGTACCGCCGACCTCGGTGATGACGACGTCGACCTCGTCGGTGGCCATCCGCCGGATGCGGTGCTTGATCTCGTTGGTGATGTGCGGGATGACCTGGACGGTGTCGCCCAGGTACTCGCCACGCCGTTCCTTGGCGATCACCGTGGAGTAGACCTGACCTGTGGTGACGTTGGCGGAGCCGTCCAGGTCGCGGTCGAGGAAACGCTCGTAGTGGCCGATGTCCAGGTCGGTCTCGGCGCCGTCGTTGGTGACGAACACCTCACCGTGCTGGAAGGGGTTCATCGTGCCCGGGTCGACGTTCAGGTACGGGTCGAGCTTCTGCATCACGACGCGCAGACCCCGGGCCTTGAGCAGCATGCCCAGGCTGGAGGCCGTCAGGCCCTTGCCGAGCGAGGAGGCGACACCCCCGGTGACGAAGATGTGCTTGGTCGTCGTGGCTTTCGGCGGCATGGCCAAGAGGGGGCTCCCGTGGTCGCGATCTGTCGTGCGGTACGGCTCCCGTCCTGGAGTTTCCGGGGTGGTGCCGTCGCTGCGGTTCGGGGGTTTCGTGCCCACCGGTCCACGGGCTACCAGGGTATCAGCGCCCCGGAGAGATGGCTCCCGGCCACGCTCCGTGCACATATCGGCACACAGACGCTCACGCTTTACGTGGATCTCACTCACAGCTCACTCGTTCGGCCCACACGGGTTGCCCGGAGCGGCACGCAGATCATCTACGTGCGTCGTATCCTGCTCGGACACTCGCTGCCGAGCCCGGCCGGAAACACGGCACACCCCCGCCCGTCACTTACCGGAACAACGAGAGCTAGGCAGTTCGTTGAGCTATGACTGTCGTTTTGCCTCAGGGCACGGCGGGCTGCTTTGCTTCACCGCTCAACGACGTACAACAACAACCCCCCTTGACCGCACTAGCGACAGCCCCCCTTTTTTGCCTGGGGGGTGACGTGGCCGTTCGACTGGAGTTGCACGTGGCCGGGCGCATCGAAGATTACGCACTCATCGGAGACATGCAGACTGCTGCGCTGGTCTGCCGGGACGGCACAGTCGACTGGCTGTGCCTGCCCCGCTTCGACTCGCATGCCATCTTCGCCGGTCTGCTCGGCACCGAGGAACACGGTTTCTGGCGGCTGGGCCCGGCGCACGCGGCCGACTCCCAGCCGCCGACCGCGGCCCGCCGCACCTACCGGGGCGACTCGCTCATCCTGGAGTCGGAGTGGGACACCCCGCGCGGCACGGTCCGGGTCACCGACTTCATGCCGCCGCGTGACGGCGCCCCCCAGCTGATCCGCATCGTCGAGGGCGTCACCGGCCGGGTGCCGATGCGCTCGGTCCTGCGGATGCGGTTCTCCTACGGCCGGGTGGTCCCCTGGGTGCACAAGCACGACGGCCGCACGGTCGCCGTCGCGGGCCCCGACTCGGTGTGGTTCGACACCTCGGCGGAGACCTACGGCAAGTCGCTGACCACCTACGCGGACTTCACGGTGGCCCCCGGCGACCGCATCGCGTTCACCATCTCCTGGCAGCCCTCGCACAAGGAGCCGCCGCCGCTGCCGGAGCCGGAGCAGTCGCTGGAGGCGACGGAGGAGTTCTGGCGGGAGTGGGTCGAGCACTGCACGTACCACGGCCCGTACCGCGAGGCGGTGATCCGCTCCCTGATCACGCTGAAGGCGCTGACGTACGCCCCGACCGGCGGGATCGTCGCGGCCCCCACCACCTCCCTCCCGGAGGACATCGGCGGCGTCCGCAACTGGGACTACCGCTACACCTGGCTCCGCGACGCCGCGATCACCCTCTCCTCGCTGCTGCGCACCGGCTACCGCGAGGAGGCCCGCGCCTGGCGCGAGTGGCTGCTGCGCGCGGTGGCCGGCGACCCCGAGAACCTGCAGATCATGTACGGCATCGCGGGCGAGCGCGAGCTGGGCGAGGCCGAGCTGGACTGGCTGCCCGGCTACGAGAACTCCGCGCCGGTCCGGGTCGGCAACGGCGCGGCCCACCAGCTCCAGCTGGACGTCTACGGCGAGGTCACCGAGGCCCTGCACCTGGCCCATATGACCGGCCTCGCCCGCAACGACTACGCCTCCCTGCTCCAGCTCAAGCTCATCCGCTATCTGGAGGACCACTGGGACGAGCCCGACGAGGGCATCTGGGAGGTCCGCGGCCCGCGCCGGCACTTCGTCCACTCCAAGGTGATGGCCTGGGTCGCGGTGGACCGCACCATCAAGCTGATCGAGTCCGGGGACGCGGACGGCCCGCTGGAGCGCTGGAAGGAACTGCGCGACGACATCCACCGGGACGTCTGCGAGAAGGGCTACGACAAGGAACGCAACACCTTCACGCAGTCCTACGGCTCGCAGGAGCTGGACGCGTCGCTGCTGCTGATCCCCCAGATGGGCTTCCTGCCGCCGGACGACAAGCGGGTCATCGGCACCATCGAGGCGATCCAGCGCGAGCTGTCCACGCCGGACGGCTTCATCCTGCGCTACCCGACCTCGGGCGGCGACGAGGGCGTGGACGGCCTGCCCGGCGACGAGGGGGCCTTCCTGGCCTGTTCGTTCTGGATGGCCGACGACCTGGCGATGATCGGCCGTGTCGACGAGGCCCGCAAGCTGTTCGAGAAGCTGCTCGCACTGCGGAACGACCTCGGGCTGCTCGCCGAGGAGTGGGACCCGCGGCTGAAGCGGCAGGTGGGGAACTTCCCGCAGGCGTTCAGCCATGTGCCGCTGATCGACACGGCGCTGCGGCTGACGGCGTCGGGGGCGTACGGAGGGTAGGCCAAGGCCCGCGGCGTCCCGCCCTTCCGCACCGGCGGCGAGAAGGGCGGGGCGCCGCCTGGCATGCAGCGGCGGCGGTTGCGTGACTATCCTGGATATGCCTGTTCCTCGGGGGCTTTGACCAGGGCGCACCCTTCTCGCACTTTCCAGGGAGCATTCCCATGGCTGCTCAGACCGCGTCAATCGTCCTTGAGTCCGAGGCACAGGAACTGGCCGAGGCGACCTCGCACCACCCGTTCCTGTACGAGCTGGATCCGACCGCGGCGCGCAAGGTCCTCGACGACCTCCAGGCCGCCCCGGTCGACAAGCTGCCGGTCGACGAGGAGTGGGTCACCGTACCGGCCGCCGTGGGCGATGTACGGGTACGCATCGTCCGGCCGCAGGGCGCCACCGGGACGTTGCCCGTGGTGCTGTACATGCACGGCGGCGGCTGGGTGCTGGGCAACGCCGGCACCCACGACCGCCTGGTACGGGAGCTGGCGGTCGGCGCGCAGACGGCAGTGGCCTTCGTGGAGTACACGCCGTCGCCCGAGGCGCACTACCCCGTGGCCATCGAGCAGGGCTATGCCACCGCCCAGTGGATCGCCCGCGAGGGAGCGTCCAGGGGACTGGACGCGCGGCGCATGGCGGTGGCCGGCGAATCGGTCGGCGGGAACATGACCGCCGCGCTCGCCCTCATGGCCAAGGAGCGCGGTGACGTCGAGTTCGTCCAGCAGTCGATGTACTACCCGGTCACCGACGCGGCGATGAACACCGGTTCCTACGACGAGTTCGCCACCGGCTACTACCTGAGCCGCAAGCTGATGGAGTGGTTCTGGGACGCCTACACGACCGACCCGGACCAGCGCGCGGAGATCACCGCGTCCCCCAACCAGGCCACCGTCGAGCAGCTCGCCGGCCTGCCGCCCGCCCTGCTGATCGTCGACGAGGCCGACGTCCTGCGCGACGAGGGTGAGGCCTACGCCGCCAAGCTCCGGGCGGCCGGCGTTCCGGTGACCACGGTGCGCTACGACGGCACGGTCCACGACTTCATGATGCTCAACTCGCTCAGCCAGTCCAAGGCCGCCCGTGGAGCCATCGACCAGGCCACCCTGTTCCTGCGCAACGCCCTGGGAACCGGTCAGGACTGACGGAGCAGGTCCGCCTTGGCGGAAGGGGCGGCCATGGCTCCCTCCTCGAAGGCGGGCGCGGCCCTCGCCGCGCTCCGCGAGGATCTCGTCGGCGAGGTGTTCGCCCCGGGGGACGCGGGGTACGACGAGGCCCGCGCCGTCTTCAACGGCAGGATCGACCGGCGTCCGGCCGTGATCGCCCGGTGCGCGGACGACGCCGACGTGGTCCGCGCCGTGCGGTTCGGCCGGGAGCTGGACCTGAAGATCGCGGTGCGCGGCGGCGGCCACGGCGTGGCGGGCTCGGCGACCGCCGACGGCGCGCTCGTGGTGGACCTGCGCCGGATGCACGAGGTGACCGTCGACCCGGCGGCGGAGGCGGTACGGGTGCAGGGCGGGGCCACCATGGGCCATCTGGACCGGGCGACCCAGCCCTACGGCCTCGCCACCACCGGTGGCCGGGCCTCCACCACCGGAGTCGGCGGGTTCGTGCTGGGCGGTGGCTCGGGCTGGCTGGACCGCGTCTTCGGGCTGGCCGTCGACAACCTGATCGCCGTCGAGCTGGTCACCGCCGACGGCGAGCGCGTCCACGCCAACGCCGACGAGAACCCGGAGCTGTTCTGGGCCCTGCACGGCGGCGGCGGGAACTTCGGCGTCGCCACCTCGCTCACCCTCGCCCTGCACGAACTGCCGGAGTTCTGCGTCGCGCTGCTGCTGTACCTGCCGCGGTTCGGCCCGGACGCGGTCCGCGCCTTCCGCGAGGTGATCCGCGCCGGCCCCGACGAGGCGAGCGGCGCGGTGCTGTACCTGACCGGCCCGCCGCTGCCGTTCGTGCCCGGGCACCTGGTGGGCCGGCCGGTGTGCGCCGCGCTGGTGACCTACGTGGGCGGCGCGGAGGACCTGCGCGGGACCGCCGGGCCGATGCTCGCGCTGCCGCACGAGGCGGAGGTCGTCGGCCCGATGCCGTACAGCGAGGTGCAGTGCATGCTCGACCTGCCGGCCGGGCTGCGGAACTACTGGTCGGCCGAGTACCTGACCGCGCTGCCCGACGAGGCGGTGGACGCCTACTGCGGCCACGCGGAGGGCATGCCGCTGCCGTCCGGCAGCCAGCATGTGCTGTTCCCGCAGGGCGGCGCGATCGCCTCGGAACCGGCCGCGTCCTCGGGGTACCCGGTGCCGTACCGGGGCGCGTCCTGGGTGGTGCACCCCTTCGGCATCTGGGCGGACCCGGCCGACGACGAGCGGGCGATCGCCTGGGTGCGGGGCGTCCGCGCCGGTGTCCGGCCCTGGTCCACCGGCGCGGTCTACCTCAACTACATCGGCGACGAGGGCCCCGAGCGGGTGCGGGCCGGGCTGGGCGCGGAGAACGCGCTGCGGCTCGCCAAGGTGAAGCGGCGGTACGACCCGGACAACGTGTTCCGTTTCAACCACAACATCGAACCGCTGTGACCGAAGGTGCCGTGAAGGCGTCCGCCCAGGTAGCGTCCGCCCCATGGACAGCGGTACGGGCAGCGGATTCGACTCTCAGGGCGCCGGGATCACCGTGCAGCGGGCGCTGGAGCTGCCCGGGCTGCGCAGCGGGCTCCCGGAGATCCTGGCGGGCGCCGACCGGCTGGGCCGGACCGTGCGCTGGGTGCACGCGGGCGAGGTGCCGAACATCGCCTCGCTGCTGAAGGGCGGCGAGCTGCTGCTCACCACCGGCTACGGCCTGGGCACCCGGCCCTCCGACCAGCGGGCGTTCGTGCGCACGCTCGCCGAACGGGGCATCGCCGCCCTGGTGGTGGAGCTGGGCGCGCGTTTCTCCCGGCTGCCCGCCACCCTCGTCGACACCGCCCGGACGACCGGGCTGCCGCTCGTCGTGCTGCACCGCGAGGTGCCCTTCGTGACGGTGACGGAGGAGATCCACACCGAGATCGTCAACCACCACTTCGCGCTTCTGCAGCGCGCCGAGGAAGTGCACCGCCGCTGTACCGAGGCCCTGCTGGGCGGCGGCGGGGTCCCCCAGGTGCTCGCCATCCTGGCCGACTTCAGCGGCAACCCGGTCTTCCTGGAGACGACCGACGGCCAGCTGCTGTACGCCGCCGGGTCGGGGCCCGAGGGCGCGGATCCGCTCCAGGTGTGGGAGGGGCTGCGCGGCCAGCGGGGGGACGCGCCGCCGCCGACCGGGGCGGTCCTGGTGGACGTGCCGGGCGGCGGGCCGGGCACGGGTTCCGTGCGCGCCCGGTTGGTTCTGCTTCCCGTGCGCGGTCCCCTCGCCCCCGTCCACCGCATCGCCGCCGAGCGGGCCGCGGGCATCCTGGCCGTCGTCCTGATGCAGGCCCGCCAGGAGGAGGAGCTGGCGGCCCGCGGACGCGGTGACTTCCTGACCGACCTCGCCGAGGGCCGCATCAGCGCGGAGGACGCCCCGGCCCAGGCCCGTGTCCTCGGCTTCAAGCCCGGCAACAGCCCGCTGCTGCCGGTGGTCATGCGGGTGGGCGACTCCCTTTCCCCGGGCGGGGGTTGGGCGGTGCTGGCCCGCGCGGTCGGCGAGGAGCTGGCGGCCGTGGGCGTCCCGGTCCTGCTGGGCGTACGACCGGTCGAGGGCCGCGTTCCCCTCCTGCTGGGCCTGCGTTCGGAGGCGGAGCGGGCGACGGTCGCGGACCGGGTCGCGGCGACGCTGCGGTCGGGGGTGGAGCGCGCCGGGATGCAGCGCCCCGGATCCGCGCCGCCCGTGGTGGTGGTCGGCATGGCGGGCGGCTGGGCGGCGGCCTCGGCAGGGCTGCGGCACGCGGCCGAGACGGCGACGGCCGCCCAGGGCCTCTCCGACCGCCCCTGGTACGACGCCCGCCGCCTCGACATCGACCTCCTCCTGTGGCGGCTGCGCGACCACCCCGACCTCGCGGCCTTCGTCGAGCGCGCGATCGGCCCGCTCCGCGACCACGACAACCGCTCCAAGCCGCCGCTGCTACCCACCCTGGAGACCTACCTGGCCCACGCCGGCCGCAAGGCGGAGACGGCCCGGGAACTCCATCTCAACCGCCAGACCCTCTACAACCGCCTCGCCCGCATCGGGGAGTTGCTGGGCACCGACCTCGACGACCCGCAGGTGGTCCTGGCGTTGAGCCTGGCACTGCGGGCGCGCCGGCACACGCCCTAGTTACGGCAGCGGCCTGGGCTGGGTCAACTCGTCGTACACGCTGAGCACTTGGGCCACGGTCTCGTCCTCCGTCGGCCAGCTCGCCGCCTGCCGGGTGCCCCTCTCGCGCAGCTCCTCGCAGCGCTCGGGGTCGCCGAGCAGTCGTACGACGGTGTCGGCGAGGGCGGTCGCGTCGCCGTACGGGACGAGTTCGGCCGCGTCGCCGACGAGGTCGGGGACACCGCCGACGGCGGTCGCGACAAGGGGCACGCCCGCGTGCAGGGCCTCCTGGGCGAGGACCGAACGGGACTCCCAACTGCTGGGCAGCAGCGCCAGATCGGCGGCGGCGAGCAACTCGGCGACGTCGTCGCGGCGCCCGATGAGCCGGACGGGCAGCTCCTCGTCCTCGATCCGCCGCTGCAACTCCGTGCGCAGCGGCCCCTCCCCCGCGACGACGAGCAGCGGTACCGGATCGAGCCGACGCCAGGTACGCGCCGCGTCCAGCAGGACGTCATACCCCCGGTGCCGGTCGAGGGAGCCGACGGCGATGAGCAACGGCCGCCCCATGGCGCCGAGTTCGGCCCGCACCTTGGGCCGCAGCCGCTCCGCCTCCTCCTGCTCCGCGGGCCGCCGCAGTCCGGGCAGCGCGACCGCCGCGAGCCGGGCGTCCCGGGCGCCGGTACGGCGGGCCCGGTCCACCAGGTCGGAGGTCGTCCCCAGCACCACGGCGGCCGTCCGCACCACCCGCCGCTCCAGCATCCTCAGCAGATGCGCCCGGGCGCCCTCGGCCTGCGCGCGGCCGTGCCAGGTGACGATGAGCGGGGTGCTGCGGCCGCTCAGGGCCAGCACCGCGCGGAAGGAGGCGTGCAGGCCGTGGGCGTGCACCAGGTCGGCGCCGGTGCAGGCCGCCCGCAGCGCGGCGACCGACCCCGGGTCGCTGCTGCGCGGCACGTGCACATGGTCGGCGCCGACGCCGGAGAAGTCGTAGGCGCGGTCGGCCTCAACGGGGGCGCACACCGTGACGCGCACGCCCCTCGCGACGAGGCCGGCGGCGAGCGAACGCACGTGCGCGCTGCTGCCGGCGTTGCCGCCGCCGAGCACCTGAACGGTGCGCAGGGGCGACTGACCGAGCGGTGCGGTGCTGCTCACGGGGCTCACGCGGCCGGGCTCCTGGTTCGGCTTCGGGATGGGTACGAGGGTACGTACAGAAGGTATCGGGCCGAGGGGCGCAGTGCGGAGCTCCGGGTGGGGCATACCGGGGCGGGGCGGGGCATGCGCCGGAGTGTGTCACCCGAGAGAGTGATGAAAATGCTGAGATGAGTGCGGTGGGGGGCCGCCGTGGGGGGTGGTTTCGGAGCGTCGGCGGGTGCGGGTGATTCGTGGTCGCTCGCGCAGTTCCCCGCGCCCCTGACGGGGCGCGTGGTTCAGCCGTCCGCTCTTGCAGCCGCCAGCAGTTCTTCCGCGTGTGCCCGTGCCGTCTCCGAGTCCTCCTGGCCCGCCAGCATCCGGGACAGCTCGCGGACCCGTTCCTCGCCCTCCAGGACCTTCACGCCCGACCGTGTGACCGTGCCGTCGTTGGTCTTCTCGACCAGCAACTGACGGTCGGCGAACGCGGCGACCTGCGGAAGATGGGTGACGACGACCACCTGGGCCGACTTGGCGAGCTTGGCAAGCCGGCGCCCGATCTCGACCGCCGCCTTGCCGCCCACGCCCGCGTCGACCTCGTCGAAGAGATACGTCGGGACCGGGTCGGTGCCCGCGAAGACCACCTCCACGGCGAGCATCACACGGGACAGCTCACCGCCGGAGGCGCCCTTGGCGATCGGGCGGGGCGGGGCACCGGGGTGGGGTGCGAGCAGCAGCTCGACCTCGTCGGCGCCGGACGGCCCGTACGCCACCGTCCGCCCGCCGACCTCCACGCCCTCCGGGTCCTCGGTCTGCCGGATGGCGAAGGACACGCGCGCGTGCGGCATCGCGAGGGAGCCCAGCTCGGCGGTGACGGCGGCCGCGAACCGGTCGGCGGCCTCGGTGCGCGCGTCCGTCAACGCCTGGGCGAGCCCGCCCAGTTCCGTACGGAGGGCATCCCGCTCGGCGGTGAGTTCGTCGATCCGCTCGTCGTCGCCGTCGAGTTCGGTGAGCCGGGCGGCACCCTGCTCGGCCCACGCCAGCACGGCATCGATCCTGTCGCCGTACTGGCCGTACTTGCGGGTGAGCGCGGTGAGCGCGGCGCGCCGCTCCTCCACGGCCGCCAACCGCAGCGGATCGGCGTCCAGGTCGTCGGCGTACCCGGCCAGTTCCCCCGCCACATCGCCCAGCAGGATCCCGACCTCGCCGATCCGGTCGGCCAGCGCGGCCAGCGCCGGGTCGTGCGACCGTACGGCCTCCAGGGCCCGGTTCGCGCCCGCGACGAGGGTGACCGCGTCGATGCCCTCGGGGTCCTCGGGGTTGCCGGCGAGCGCGGAGTGCGCGGCGGTCGCGGCCGACGACAGCGCCTCGGCGTGCCCGAGCCGCTCGGCCTCCTCGGCGAGCTCGACGTCCTCGCCGGCCCTCGGCTCCACGCCCGCGATCTCGTCGAGCCCGTAGCGCAGCATGTCGGCTTCCTGAGCCCGTTCACGCGCGCGGGTGACGATCTCCTCCAGCTCCACCGCCACGGCCCGCAGCCGCCGGTAGGCCTCGCCGTACTTGGCGAGCGGTACGGCGACCCCGTCGCCCGCGTACCGGTCGAGGGCCTGGCGCTGCCGGTTCAGCTTCAGCAGGCCCTGCTGGTCGGTCTGCCCGTGCACGGCCACCAGGTCGTCGGCGAGCTCGGCGAGCAGCCCCACGGGCACGCTCCGCCCGCCCAGGTGCGCCCGGGAGCGCCCCTCGGCGGAAACGGTACGGCTGATCAGCAGCGCCCCGTCGTCCAGCTCGGCACCGGCCTCCTCGGCCCGTACGACCGCGGAGGTGCCCGGAGGCACGGTCACCCGTCCCTCGACGACCGCCTTCTCGGAGCCGATCCGCACGAGCGCGGGATCGGCCCGCCCGCCGAGCAGCAGCCCCAGGCTGGTGACCACCATGGTCTTGCCCGCACCGGTCTCACCGGTGACGGCCGTGAACCCCGGCGACAACTCGACGACGGCGTCGTCGATGACTCCGAGGGACCGTATCCGCATTTCTTCCAGCACGGGGAAGACCTTACGAGGTAGGGCAGGAAAAGCGCGAGGCACCCTGTCACCCGGGCGAGTGGACCTCCCCAGGGACGCGCGGCCGCGTCGATACACCGACGAGTGTCCCTACCCAAAGGGGCGCGGGGAACTGCGCGACAAGCCACGAACCACCCGCACTCGCCGACGCTCCCCGCCACCCCCTTCGAACCGCTAGTGCGGCGCCCCCCGCCATCCGGAAACGGGCAGCGCGAACTTCGCCACCAGCCGGTCCGTGAACGACGCGTGATGCAGCCGCGCCAGCCGCACCGGCACCGCCCCCCGCCGCACCTCGACCCGAGCCCCCGGCGGCAGCTCGACGGTCCGGCGCCCGTCGCACCACAGGACGCCCGGCTGGATGTGCGGCAGCACCTCCACCGCCAGCACCGAGTCCGGCGACGTCACCAGCGGCTTCGCGAACAGCGCGTGCGCGGAGATCGGCACCATCAGCAGCGCCTCCACCTCCGGCCACACCACGGGCCCACCGGCGGAGAAGGCGTAGGCGGTGGACCCGGTCGGCGTCGACAGCACGATGCCGTCGCAGCCGAACCCCGTCACCGGCCGCCCGTCGATCTCCAGCACGACTTCGAGGAGCTTCTCGGCGCCCGCCTTCTGCACGGCCGCCTCGTTCAGCGCCCAGTCCGTGTGCACGATGTCCCCGTTGCGGTGCACGACGACGTCGACGGTCATCCGCTCCTCGACCTCGTACGCCTTGCTCACCACCCGGTCGACGACCTTGTCGAGGTCGTCCCGCTCGGCCTCCGCGAGGAACCCGACGCTCCCGAGGTTGACGCCGAGCATCGGCACCCCGGAGGCGCGCGCGAACTCGGCGCCGCGCAGCAGCGTGCCGTCACCGCCGAGGACGATCAGCAGCTCGCAGCCGTCGAGGCTGTGCGGCGAGGCCTCCTCGACCAGCTCGACCTCGTCGGGCAGCGGCAGGTCGCGGGCCTCGAAGTCCAGGACCCGGACCCCGACCCCCGCCGCCAGCAGCCCCTTCACCACGAGCTCGGCGCTGCGGATCGCGGCAGGCCGCCCGGTGTGAGCGAGGAGGAAAACAGTACGAGCTCGGTTCTGTGTCAACGCGGCCCCTCCGCCACTGCACGGTCAACGTCGGCCGGATCCAACTCGGGTGCGCCGGCCCGCAGCCACAGAAAGTACTCGACATTGCCGGACGGCCCGGGCAGCGGACTGGCGGTGACATCCTTCACCCCGAGTCCCAGCTCCCACGCCTTCCCGGCAACCCCCCGCACGGCCTCCGCCCGCAGCTGCGGACTCCGTACGACACCACCACTGCCCAGTCGTTCCTTGCCCACCTCGAACTGCGGCTTGACCATCATCACCAGGTCGGCGTCCGGCTTCACACACCGCGCCAGGGCCGGCAGCACCAGCCCGAGCGGGATGAAGGACAGATCACCCACGACAAGATCCACAGGCTCCCCATCGATCGCTTCAAGCGTCAACTCGCGTACGTTCGTACGGTCCTTGACGGTGACGCGTTCATCGCTCTGCAGAGACCACGCGAGTTGGCCGTATCCGACGTCGACGGCGACGACGTGCGCGGCCCCCGCGCGCAGCAGCACATCGGTGAAGCCGCCGGTGGACGCCCCGGCGTCCAGCGCCCGCCGCCCCTCGACCACCAGCCCCTGCGGTACGAAGGCCGCGAGCGCGCCGGCGAGCTTGTGCCCGCCCCGCGACACGTACTCGGGATCGCCCTCGTCGGCCTGCACGACGATGGCCGCGGCGGTCTCCACCTGGGTGGCCGGTTTGGTCGCGACGGTCTTGCCGACGGAGACCCGCCCGTCGGCGATCAGCTGGCTGGCGTGCTCGCGCGAGCGCGCGAGCTTCCGGCGGACCAGCTCCGCGTCCAGACGGCGACGTGCGACTCCTGCCACGGTGGGTTCAGCTCCTGCTCTGGTGGTACGACGGTGACGGCGTCCTGTCGCCGTACGGCGGCGGTGCGGGCGCCGGAGGTCCGGGGCGGGCGTCGAGCGCGGTCAGCGCGTCGCGCAGCCCCCTGTGTACATCCTCGTACACCTCCAGATGGCCGTCCGTGGCGAGGTGGTCGGCGTCGGCGAGGCGGTCGAGCTGGGCGTCGACGTCGGCATTGCCGGTGGGGGTGCGGGGGGCGTCGATCGGGGCGGGGGCGGCGGGGTCGTACTCGGGTTCGACCTCGGCGTTTTCCTGCGCCTCCGCCGCCGGGCCCGCGGGTACGGAGTCGGTCATGCCCCGACGCTACCCCGAACCACTGGGGTACCGTCGATCGCGATGGCCACGACCGAGGAGTGCCGCGCCGCACTCGACAAGCTCTCGCACACCATGGGCGGCGCCGAGGGCGACGTCCGCGCGGCCGCCGCGATGGACCGCACGGTGAGCTGCCACATCACCGACCTGGAGGTCACCTTCGCCGGCCGTCTCACCGGCGGCCGGATCGAGGTGGAGGAGACGTTTCCCGGACCGCCTCGGGAGAAGGCGCAGATCAGACTGGCGATGGCCGGCGACGACCTGGTGGCGCTGGTCGACGGCGAGCTGAACTTCGCCGGGGCCTGGGGCCAGGGCAGGGTGAGGCTGGAGGCGAACCTGCTGGACCTGTTCCGGCTCAGGAAGCTGTTGTGACCACCGTCGTTGCGACCCGTGCCTTCCGGGCGGCCGGCACCACCAGCGGAGTGCCCGTCTCCGGATCGTCGATGACCTGGCAGCGCAGCCCGAACACCTCCTCGACCAGCTCTGCGGTGACGATGTCGTTCGGGGCGCCCTCGGCGATGACCCGGCCGCCCTTGAGCGCGATCAGGTGAGTGGCGTACCGGGCCGCGTGGTTGAGGTCGTGCAGCACGGCGACCAGCGTGCGCCCCTGCTCCTCGTGGAGTTCGGCGCACAGGTCGAGGACGTCTATCTGGTGCTGGATGTCCAGGTAGGTGGTCGGCTCGTCGAGGAGCAGCAGCGGGGTCTGCTGGGCGAGCGCCATGGCGATCCAGACGCGCTGCCGCTGACCGCCGGACAGCTCGTCGACGTACCGCTCGGCGAGCTCCGCGACCCCGGTCCGCGCCATCGACTCCTGGACGACCCGCTCGTCCTCGGCGGACCACTGGCGCAGGATGCCCTGGTGCGGGTAGCGGCCGCGGCCGACCAGGTCGCCGACGGTGATGCCGTCGGGCGCGATGGACGACTGGGGCAGCAGGCCGAGGACGCGGGCGACCTTCTTCGCGGGCATCGACTGGATGACCTGCCCGTCGAGCAGCACCCGGCCCTGGCTGGGCCTGAGCATCCGGGACAGCGCGCGCAGGAGCGTCGACTTGCCGCAGGCGTTGGGGCCGACGATCACCGTGAAGGAGTTGTCGGGGATCTCCACCGACAGCTGCTCGGCGATGACCCGCTGGTCGTAGGCGAGGGTGACGTTCTCGGCGGACAGGCGGTTCACAGTGCTCCTCGGGTTGTTCGTCGCGCCGGTGGCGGTCGTGGTCGTGTCCGGCCCGCTTCGCGGTGTCATATCCGGCCCGCCTTGCGCTCGGTGACGAGCAGCCACAGCAGATAGACACCGCCGAGCACGCCGGTGACCACGCCCACGGGCAGCTGGTCGGCGCCGAAGGCACGCTGCGAGGCCCAGTCGGCGGTGACGAGCAGGGTGGCGCCCATGCAGAGGGAGGGCACCAGGTTGGGGCCGGGCGAGCGGGTGAGGCGCCGGGCCAGCTGGGGGGCGGTGAGCGCCACGAAACTGACGGGTCCCGCGGCGGCGGTGGCGGCCGCGGTCAGCAGGACAGCGGACACCATGAGCAGCATCCGCACCCGCTCCACGCGTACCCCGAGCGCGTACGACACGTCGTCGCCCATCTCCATCATGCGCAGGCCGCGGGCGTTGGCGAGGACCAACGGCACGAGGACGGCGCACAGCGCGAGCAGCGGCCAGACCTGGCTCCAGTCACGGCCGTTGAGGGAGCCGGTCATCCAGACGACCGCGCGGGTCGCGTCGACCAGATCGGCCTTGGTGAGCAGATAGCCGTTGACGGCGGTGACGATCGCGGAGACGCCGATACCGGCGAGGACCAGGCGATAGCCGTGCACGCCCTGCTTCCAGGCGAGGAGGTAGATGGCCAGGCCGGTCAGCAGGCCGCCGATCAACGCGCCGACGGTGACCTGGGTGGCGCTCCCGGACATCAGCACGATGACGACGAGCGCGCCCGAGGTCGAGCCCTGCGAGAGACCCAGCACGTCCGGGCTGCCCAGCGGGTTGCGGGAGATGGCCTGGAACAGGGCGCCGCCGAGGCCCAGCGAGGCGCCGACCAGCAGGCCGACCAGGACGCGCGGCAGCCGCAGTTCGTTGACGATGAAGTCCTGACCGGCCGTGCCGTTGCCGGCCAGGGTCTTCAGCACGTCTCCGAAGGAGATCGGGAAGTCGCCGGTACCGATCAGCACCACGCTCGCGGCGGACGCGGCCAGCAGCAGCACGGCCACGACGGTCAGCGCGCGCACGTCGGTCCGCAGGGAGAGCCCGCCGGGGGTGCGCAGGGTACGCGTGTTCCTCACAGCTGGGCCGTCCTCCGCCGTCGTACGAGAAGAATGAAGACCGGCCCGCCGATGACCGCGGTGACGATGCCGACCTGGAGCTCCGAGGGGCGGGCGACGACCCGGCCGATGACATCGGCGCCGAGCAGCAGCACGGGTGACAGGACCGTCGCGTACGGCAGGATCCAGCGCAGGTCGGGGCCGGTGAAGGAGCGCACGACGTGCGGGACCATGAGGCCGACGAAGGCGATCGGGCCGCAGGCGGCGGTGGCCGCGCCGCACAGCACGGTGGCGGCGAGCATGGCCAGGCCCCGGGTGCGGGTGAGGTTCGCGCCGAGGGCGCGGGCGGTGTCGTCACCCATCGCCACCGCGTTCAGCGGCCGGGCGAGGCCCAGGGCGAGCAGGGTGCCGACCGCGAGGAAGGGCAGCACTTGGAGGATCGTGGAGTTGGAGGCCGAGGCCAGCGAACCGACCGTCCAGAAACGCATCTTGCCGAGCGCCGCGTCGTCCGTGATCATCACGGCCTGGAGGTAGCCGTAGAGCGCGGCGCTGATCGCCGTACCGGCCAGCGCGAGCCGCACCGGCGTGGCGCCCCGGCTGCCGCCCAGGAACCACACCAGCGCGCCCACCGCGGCCGCGCCGAAGAAGGCGAACCACACATAGCCGTCGAGGGTCGTGACGCCGAAGAAGGTGATGGCGGTGACGACGGCGGCCGACGCGCCCGCGTTGATGCCGAGCAGGCCGGGGTCGGCCAGCGGGTTGCGGGTGAGCGCCTGGAGCACCGCTCCGGACAGGCCGAGGGCGGCCCCGGCGAGCAGTCCGAGGACGGTCCGCGACAGCCGCTCCCCGACGACCACGTCGCCGTAGGTCCCCGTGTCGTGGAACAGACCGTGCCAGACCTGGTCCAACGGCAGCTCTTTCGCCCCGATCGCGATGCTCGCCAGAGCGACGAGCACCAGGATCACGACGGAGCCGAGGAGCCCAAGGGCCCGTATCGCCCGGCGGGTTGGGGGCGCGGGGGCGGTCTCCGCGCGCTGTTCGGGAGGACTGTCGACCAACACGAGGTTAGGTTAGCCTACCCTCGCATTCGATCTCGATGCCCTGTCCCTGTGAACCGCTCTCCATCAGCCCCACGGATTCGGAGAACTCGGCGATTCAGAGTCCGAGCCGCGCCAGCGCCTTGCCCCCGTCCAGCTCGCAGGAGCCCTCCCCGGCCGCCGTCCAGGCCGCCGCGCACAGCGCCCGCAGCCCGTCCAGCGGTTCTCCTTCGCCGTTGAGTTCCAGCCGGTCCGCACCCGCCGTCGCCGTCCAGCCACCGCACCGGAACCCGGCCCCGTCCGGCGTGACCTCCGGCTGGCCGGTGAGCAGCCCGCGCAGATCGGCGTCGACATAGGTCGGCCGGTGCTGCGGCGGCGCGGCGAGCAGCTGACGCCCGTCGGTGACACCGGTCAGCACGAGCAGCGAGTCGACCCCGCCGTTGAACGCGCCCTCGATGTCGGTGTCCAGCCGGTCCCCGACCACCAACGGCCGCTTCGCGCCCGTCCGCAGGATCGTCTCCTTGTGCATCGGCGGCAGCGGCTTGCCGGCCACCTGCGGCTCGGCCCCCGTCGCGATCCGGACCACCTCCACCGCCGCGCCGTTGCCCGGCGCGATCCCGCGCCCGCTGGGAATCGTCAGATCGGTGTTGGACGCGAACCACGGCACCCCGCGCGCGACGGCGTACGACGCCTCGGCGAACCGCCCCCACGTCAGATCCGGGCCGCCGAACCCCTGCACCACGGCCGCCGGATCGTCGTCGGCGGACTCCACCGGCTCGAGCCCGCGCTCCCGCAGCGCGACCCGCAGCCCCTCCCCGCCGATGACGAGCACCCGGGCCCCCTCCGGCACCTGCTCGCTGATCAGCCGCGCGACCGCCTGCGCCGAGGTGATGACATCACCGGCGCCCGTCGGGATCCCCAGCTCCGTGAGATGCTCGGCCACCGCGTCCGGCGTCCGCAGCGCGTTGTTGGTGACGTACGCCAGATGCATGCCACCCGCGCGCGCCACCTCCAGTGACTCCACGGCGTGCGCAATGGCACTGCCGCCCGCGTACACCACCCCGTCCAGATCGAGCAGCGCCGTGTCGTACGCCGTGCTCAGGGCCTGTCCGCTGCCCTCGGGACCAGTCCTGGCGCCCTGGCTCATTCCCCATCGCTCCTCGTCACTCTTTGTTGACCCGCCTTTCCCCACCGATCATCCCGCACGCCACTGACACACGTACGATGCCTGGATGAACACTGCAGGTCACTCGGAAGCAACGGAGCGCCGGGGCCTGGAACTCACCCCGTTCCGAGGCCTTCGCTACGACCCCGACCGGGTCGGCAGTCTGGCCGCCGTCACCTCCCCGCCGTACGACGTCGTGGTACGCCCCGACGGCGTACACCACCTCCAGTCCGCCGACCCGCACAACATCGTCCGCCTGATCCTGCCCCAGGCCGGCACCCCCAGCGCCGGCACCGAACAGGCCGCCGACACCCTGCACCGCTGGCAGGCCGAGGGCATCCTCGCCGCGGATCCCGAACCCGGCCTGTACGTCTACGAGCAGCACGACGGCAACGGCATGCTCCAGCGCGGGGTCATCGGCGCCCTGCGGGTCTCGGAGCCGTCGGAGGGCGTGGTGCTGCCGCACGAGGAGGTCATGCCTCCGGTCGTCGCCGACCGCGCGGCCCTGATGCGCGCCACCGCCGCGAACCTCGAACCCCTCCTGCTCACCTACCGGGGCAACGGCACGGCCGCCGAGGTCGTCGAAGCGACCGCCGGCCGCCCCCCGCTCCTCGCCACCACCACGGAGGACGGCTTCCACCACCGCCTCTGGTCGATCACCGACCCGGCGGAGGTGGCACGTGTCCAGTCCGACCTGGCCCACCGCCAGGCCCTGATCGCCGACGGCCACCACCGCTGGGCCACCTACTTGCGTCTACGCGCGGAGCACGCCTCCCCCAGCCCCTGGGACTACGGTCTGGTCCTCCTGGTCGACACCGCCCGCTACCCGCTGCGTGTCCGCGCCATCCACCGCCTGCTGCACGGCCTGCCGGTCGCGGACGCCCTGAGGGCCGTCGAGGGCCAGTTCCGGGTACGACGGCTCGACGTCCCCCTGCCCAAGGCCCAGGAGGCGCTCGCGGACGCGGCCTGCGCCGGCAACGCCTTCCTGCTGGCCGGCGACGGCACCTTCCACCTCATCGACCGCCCGGACCCGGACCTGCTGGCCCGCACGATCCCCGCCGACCGCCCGGCCGCCTGGCGCACCCTGGACGCCACCGTCCTGCACGCCACCCTCCTCGACCACGTCTGGCGCATCCCCGAGGACTCGCCCGCGCACATCGCGTACATCCACGACACGGCGGCGACGGTCGCCAAGGCCGAACGGCATGGCGGCACGGCCGTCCTGCTGCACCCGGTCCGCGAGGAGGTCGTCCTCGACCTGGCCCGCCAGGGTGTGACGATGCCCCGCAAGTCGACGTCCTTCGGCCCGAAGCCGGCGTCAGGGCTGGTGCTGCGGGCGCTGGACGTCTGAACACCCTGCGAAGGGCCGAAAAGGAAGGGCCCAAAAGGAAGAGGGCAGGCCCCGGTCGGAGCCTGCCCTCTGTGTCACCCGCCGAGATCAGTCCTTCTCGGAGTCGGCCTCGGCCGCGGCCGCAGCCTCGTCGGAGGTCTCCTCGACCTCGTCCTCCTCGTCCTCGTCCTGGTCGTCGCCGTCGTCCTCAACGTCGACCTGGTCTCGGACCTGGACCTGGTCCTGAACCTGGTTCTCGTCCCCGGCCTCGTCCTCGTCCAGGGCGTCGACGAACTCGACCCCGTCCAGCTCGGCCAGCCGGTCGGAGGCGTCGGTGCTGCCGTCCCGGTCGGCCTCGACGGCCTTCGCGAACCACTCCCGCGCCTCGCCGGTACGGTCCGCGGCCAGCAGGGCGTCGGCGTAGGCGTACCGCAGCCGCGCGGTCCACGGCTGTACGGAGCTGGACGCCAGCTCGGGGCTCTGCAGCGTCACGATCGCCGCGTCCAGCTGCCCCATGTCACGCCGGGCGCCGGCGGCGACCAGCCGCATCTCGACCTGGCCGGCCTTGTCCAGCTTGTGCACCTCGGGGGCGCCGGCCATGTCCAGCGCCTTCTCCGGACGGCCGAGACCGCGCTCGCAGTCGGCCATCACCGGCCACAGCTCGACCGTGCCGGTCATCCGCCGCGCGGCACGGAACTCGGCGAGTGCCTCGGAGTACTTCTGGTTCGCGTAGGCGGCGAACCCGGCGGCCTCTCGTACGGCGGCGACACGGGACGCCAGCCGCAGGGCCACCCTGGAGTAGCCGTAGGCACCCTCGGGGTCCTCGTCGATGAGCCGGGCGACCATCACCAGGTTCTTGGCGACGTCCTCGGCGAGCGTCTTGGGCAGGCTCTGCAGCTCCTGCCGTACGTCCTTGTCGATCTCGTCGCCCGTGACGTCCTCCGGGATCGGCAGCCGCTTGATCGGCTCGCGGTCGCGGTCGCGCTCCCGCTCGTCACGGAAGCGGCCGCCGCCGCGGTTGTCGTCCCGACGGTAGCCACCGCGGTCATCACGCCGGTCGTCGCGCCGGTCGTCACGGCCTCGGTAACCGCCACCCCGGCTGTCGTCCCGACGGAAGCCGGGGCGGTCATCACGCCGGTCGTCGCGCCGGGGGCCACGGCCACGGTCGTCGTGACCGCGGAAGCCGCCGCCGCGGGTGTCGCGGTCGCCGCCACGGCTGTCGTCGCGTCGGCCGTAGCCGCCACCACGGCTGTCATCACGCCGGTTGTCGTCACGGCGGCCGTACCCGCCGCGGTCGTCACGATCGTCGCGACGGAAAGCGGGACGGTCACCCCGGTCGTCACGGCGGAAGGGAGGACGGTCCCCACCACGGCTGTCGTCACGCCGGAAGGAGGGACGGTCGCCACCACGGCTGTCGTCACGGCGGAACGGGGGACGGTCGCCGCCACGGCTGTCGTCACGGCGGTCATCACGACGGTCGTCGCGGCGGAAGGGAGGACGGTCACCGCCACGATCGTCACGGCGGTCGTCGCGACGGAACGGGGGACGGTCACCGCCACGATCGTCGCGGCGGTCATCGCGGCGGAAGGGAGGACGGTCGCCACCGCGGTCATCGCGGCGACCGTAGCCGCCACCACCAGCACGGTTGTCGTCACGACGGCCGTAGCCGCCGCCGGTGCGGTTGTCGCGGTTGTCGTCACGGCGGTCGTCACGACGGAAGGGAGGACGGTCACCGCCACGGTCATCGCGGCGACCGTAGCCGCCGCCACCGCCGCGGTTGTCATCACGACGGCCGTAACCGCCGCGGTCACCGCGGTCGTCGCGCTGGAACGACGGGCGAGAGCCGCGGTTGTCGTCACGCCGGCCATAGCCGCCACCACGGCTGTCATCACGCCGGTTGTCGTCACGGCGGTCATCGCGGCGGTCATCGCGCCGGTCGTCACGCCGGCCGTAACCACCACCGCGGTTGTCATCGCGGCGGTCGTCACGGCGACCGTAGCCGCCGCCACCGCCGCGGTTGTCGTCGCGACGGGCGTAACCGCCGCGGTCTCCACGGTCGTTGCGGTCTCCGCGGTACCCGCCACGATCACCGCGGTCACCACTGTCCCGTCGCCGCTGGTCGCGCTCCGGTCGCTCGTCGGGAGAGTTGGTGGACATGGTGACTCCTGTCTTCGGTACCGCAAGCATTGTAAAAACAAAAGGACCCCCGGTCCCAGCTGAACGCTGGTGACCAGGGGTCCTCCAAAGATTGTTCGGCGGCGTCCTACTCTCCCACAGGGTCCCCCCTGCAGTACCATCGGCGCTGTGAGGCTTAGCTTCCGGGTTCGGAATGTAACCGGGCGTTTCCCTCACGCTATGACCACCGAAACACTATGAAACTGTCCAGCCGCACCACACCGTGACCATGGCATGGGGCTGTTCGTGGTTTCAGAACCAACACAGTGGACGCGAGCAACTGAGGACAAGCCCTCGGCCTATTAGTACCGGTCACCTCCACCAGTTACCTGGCTTCCAGATCCGGCCTATCAACCCAGTCGTCTACTGGGAGCCTTACCCTCTTATAGAGGTGGGAGTCCTCATCTCGAAGCAGGCTTCCCGCTTAGATGCTTTCAGCGGTTATCCCTCCCGAACGTAGCCAACCAGCCATGCCCTTGGCAGAACAACTGGCACACCAGAGGTTCGTCCGTCCCGGTCCTCTCGTACTAGGGACAGCCCTTCTCAAGACTCCTACGCGCACAGCGGATAGGGACCGAACTGTCTCACGACGTTCTAAACCCAGCTCGCGTACCGCTTTAATGGGCGAACAGCCCAACCCTTGGGACCGACTCCAGCCCCAGGATGCGACGAGCCGACATCGAGGTGCCAAACCATCCCGTCGATATGGACTCTTGGGGAAGATCAGCCTGTTATCCCCGGGGTACCTTTTATCCGTTGAGCGACGGCGCTTCCACAAGCCACCGCCGGATCACTAGTCCCGACTTTCGTCCCTGCTCGACCCGTCGGTCTCACAGTCAAGCTCCCTTGTGCACTTACACTCAACACCTGATT